>NZ_QOCG01000022.1 GCF_003318235.1 Loktanella sp. D2R18
ACCACATCCGTGTCTCGGTGTGCGGTAATCCATTTGTTCAGCGTCGACATGCCGACACCCAGATCGTCGGCTACTTGTTTACGCGTTAGCCCACTGGTCAACGCGATACGCACCGCATCTTGGCGGAATTCATCCGTCCGTTTCAGTCCCATAGTCAGTATCCTTTGCTACAATAAATGCTATCAAAGGAGCGGCATCAAACCGCGACAGGTCCAAACCCCTTTTTGAGCCAGCTGTCAGGAAAGAGTTTTTCGATGTAAAAAATCTGATTTTCCACCACTTGGGATGGGTATAACATACAGGTTTTCAGCGACATGGTAGAATGGTTTTGAGCCGCGATCTGGCCCCTTTTTACTCTGCGATTGACACAGACGCTATGCGAAGGATCCCGTTAGCCTGTTTCAACTCGCGGTTCTCGCGTTCGAGAGCCTTCATCTTCTCGGTCATCTCGGTCGTGACACCACTCCGTTGGCGAGTATCGACCTCGACCTTCTTGACCCATTCGTTCAACGTTTGCGGCGCGCAGCCAATCTTCGCAGAAATCGACAGGATCGCTGACCATCGGCTGTCATGCTGCCCTTGATTGTCCAAAACCATTCGCACGGCACGTTCGCGCACCTCTGGGGAATACTTGTTCGTTGTTTTGTTCATGATGCTCCATCCTACTCATGAGTTGGAGCCTCTGGCAAACAAGGCGCGGTTCAAATGACACTATTCGGCCCCATAGGCGCTGACGTCAGACAGACTAAACTCCTAAATGCTGCGGTTCGAACATGCGCCGCAGCATTTAGGCTAGGCTTTAGATAGCCAGTGTCTTTTCGACGTTTTTAACTTGGACACGCGCCATGCCTAAGTTTGCGCTCTTTTTGTCTAAGGCAACATAAAGGAAGACCGTTGGTGTCTTTTCTAATGGGCGGATCAAGTGAAATTGCTTACCCAAAGTGATCAAGATATCGTCGATGTGATCGTCGAGGCCGAGCATTTCGATTGCCGAGAGCTTGGCTTTGACAACTTCTGTGTTTGCTGCACCTGCGGCCTCAAGGTCCAGGTCGCCACCGCCGTCTGAGGCCATCATCAGCCCTGTTTCACTGTCAACTAAACATGCACCGATAAAACCACCTATTTCTGCAAGTTTCGAGATGTCTACTTTTGCCATGTCAGATTCCTTTTTTGAAGTTGGATGTCTTGTCGTTTCTTTTGGTGTGTGAAGGGGGCCTTTCTTTAGTTGCGTTTGGGAAGAGTGAGACGTCGCTTGTGAGGCATGAGTTGGTGACAACGTTGGGGTGGCAATATCGGGGCGAGCCAAGCAGGCAGCTTTGGCATCCGTAACGATCACCGTGAGGGCAGTCTGCAATGCGGAAATATTGCTTGCTTTCAAAAGATCGTCGCGGTCAGCTGCGCCTTTTGCTTGCTCTGCCTTTGAAGCAGTGTCGATCGATACTGCAAGCCGTTGAGCAAATAGTGTTTTCGTTTCATGAGTAACGCGTTTCATGACCTTTTCTACATCAGGCAGATTACGCAACTTGTCGCATTGCGTCAAAACGAGCAGGCTGCGCTGGTGCAACGGTTTCGGAAATGACCGCCACATTGATACTTCTGTCTGGCGCCACGCTTGGCTTATATTTGAACACCAGATGACTGCATCCAGAAATGGCGCAAACATGTGCAGCGATTTTTTGGTTAAACGTACATCCGAAATCCCGGGCGTGTCGATGATATCAATATCACGCAATAACGGGATCGGGAGTGCGACGCGCAAAGCTAAATATGCACTGCCGCTGTAATCGTTGATATCAATTGGATCAAAAGTTAGTGGGGGGGCATCTGCCCCAATCGCAATCCCATAGGGGGTATCGGCATAAGTCAGCCAAATCGGCGGATAATTTGTAGCTGTGATGCGAGTGGGAAACACGTTCGTACCAAGCAGATAGTTAAGCAACGTTGACTTGCCTGCACTATATTCACCCATAACAGCCAATACGGGGCGTTGACTGTGCCAACCGGCAAAATAGTTTTCGGGTTCATCGATACCTTTTGGCATATTAGGTCGCCTCTGCGGTTTCGTGCAGGTCGGCGTCAATACGGGTAGCCAAGGCGTTCAAACCGTCGGATATTTCGGACAAGGTTTCGAGCCTAACCTTTATTCCATTTTCCATCCCCAAGGCATCTAATGCATGTTCGTGCTGACCTTTGTCACGTAACAACACCAGATTTTTTAACCCGCGAATATGGTCTTCGAAAAAGCCATCAACAATCATCGTGTTCTCAGCTGCAAAGTCATCGATACAATCACTTTGAATCTCGGCGAGGACAAGCATTGCTTCCGCTTCAACTAGCTTGTTCAACTTGCGTAGAAGTGATGTCAGCTTTACCTTTTTCGGCATCCAATTTGACAGCCAGCTCGATGAAATATCCAACGGCAAGGTTTTCATTAAGCAAAGCGGTTTAGGAGGGCAGTTTGATTGTAGTGGTTCCACATGAAATATCTTAACCGGATTGTTCAACACCTCGTCGTAGGCGCCTTGAACCTCTTGTGCGGCACCAATCAAAATTTCGCCAATTTTGATTGGTAACGTTTCTGAGAATTTCGCATACGACGCCATTAACCTGCGACGTAGCACCTCAATATTGGGCTTCCAATCTGTCAGGGGGGCACCTGTTTCGGCCGTAAGCGCTTCTTCCTCGTGATCCAAAAAATTGCTGTACGTATCTGAAATAGATGACAGCAGAACCCGCGTAGCGGCTTTCAACTCGGTTTGGCACGATTGCTGTACCTTTTCGTGGACGGCCTCAACCCGTGCAATTGCACCCGTGATGCCGACCTCGTCTGCCCTCCGTAATTCAGTAACATCCGATTGGTCAAGAAAGGCTAACGATGATGATACGATTTCTCGCGCACGTTGCGTAATGTTGGCCAGCTTTGGAAAGCCATTGTCCATACGACTTTTTGCTGCGATCAGATTGCGTAGGTCGAATAACCCCGACAGATCTTGTGCTTTTGCCAAAGTATACGCAATCGACCCAATAGGATGGGGCTCTGTTGATTTGTCGTTAGCATACTGTTTACGTGCAGCGGCAAGCGCGTCGAGCTTGTCCATTGACACAGGGTTGCCCGTTGCGTTCATTCCGAATGACGCGATTTCACCCCATACCGCGCTACCGAAAATGATTGGGACGTCAGTTGGTAACTCTTGATCCGCCAAAATACCGCGGATATATGCGTCAATCTCGGGTATTTGTTCGTTCGGGTTACTCAGCTCGTCAATCCTATTCACGAAAAAGATGATTTGCTGCTTTTTCAGTGATCGTACAACCCGTAAAAGCCCCACATCTACGGTGCTAAACGATTGCTGTGCAGAAAGGACAAGAACGCAAATATCAGTATTGCCGAGGCTATTGAGCGTCACCGTTTCACGCATCAAGAAGGGGTCATTCACACCCGGTGTGTCTTGGATGATCGTCGGAACCCTATAGCGGTCGCTGTCTATATAGAGATCCGCCGTTTTTGTGACGTCAGCATAGCGCCCTTCCGGTGCCGATGCATCCGTTTCGTCGCCCAAACAAACGTATTTCTGAAGCATGGTGGGAGAGAAGCCCATAAAAGTATGCTGACCGCCCATCAGTAGATTGAAATTACGTCCAAGTCGCTGTTCTGTACGCTGCTGCATTTCGCGAATTTGATTTCGCATTTGATTGGCCTCAGCAGCAAATCCTGCGCGGTTTGCCGCTTCTCCCAACGTCCCGCCAGCCTCAACCATGCTGAGCCATTCCTGCGTCGTGAAAAAATTGAAAACCGCGTTTGCGCCTGCTGGTTTTGTAGTATTGATATGCACTGATGTGACGACTGAAGTCCAAGGGTTGACATCAGACGGTAACATATTTGGCTTACCGATAAGTGCATTCGTCAAAGCGGTTTTGCCTGCCTTAACTTGCCCAATTAGCGACACATGAATCGCAAAGCTTTCAAGTTCATCGATAAGGCTCACAACGCGGTCGTGCGCCAACAAAGCGACTGCTTCACGTAAGCGGCATAGCAAAGCGAGCAACTCATCACGGTGTACATTAAAGCGAGGTACTAGCCGTGGCTTATCAACCATAGGGTTGCCTGGAGAACCATACGGCGACTCGGCAAGGCCAAAGGTCAGGAGAGGATCACCGTTGTTGCTTATATCGGCTAATGACATGCTTATACTCTATATTTTTTGTCGAGAACAGATCAATTCATTAGGGCGTGCTCGGCACAAAACTATGCTTTCCAAGCTGGAGGCTTAGTTCAAAGATTCTCGTGTTCTACCTCAAGGTTGTGTTTGAAAGTTAACAAAGTCAATCGTTTCGCTGACAGTTTTATAATCTTTCTAAATAAATATATTTATCTGGGTGATGCCAGAAATGAGGGGTGTTAATCTCAAAGGTTTCTCGGCATTGTTGCGCGATTGAATAAAAGCAAGCCGTTTTTTTTGCCGCGCGGAATACGGCCAGTTTTTGGCAGTTTAAAATCTATTTTGAGCAAGATACGATGGCAAAGCCTGCTTTTGTATAGCCGCTTCAGCGTGTGGCGGTGCAATCGCTGGGTATGTACTGCGCCGCCCGAAGCGCCGCAGTACGCAGTTATCTTCGTTCGTTAGAGCGAAATGGTCTTTTCGACATTTTTAACCTGCACACGTGCCATGCCTAGGTTCGCGTTTTTCTTATCTAGGGCTACGTAGAGAAAGACGGTTGGCGTCTTTTCTAGTGGGCGGATCAAGTGAAACTGTTTGCCCAACGTGATCAGGATGTCGTCGATGCTGTCTTCGAGGCCCAGCATTTCGATCGCTGAGAGTTTTGCCTTAACAACCTCTGTATTGGCTGCGCCGGCTGCTTCGAGATCCAATGCCCCACCACCTTCGGATGCCATCATCAGGCCGGTTTCGCTGTCAACGAGGCACGCCCCGATAAAGCCACCGATGGATGCGAGCGCTGAGATATCTGTAGACATGTTTTCTTCCTTACTAGTTATAATGGCGGGGGGCATGCCCCCACTTTTTTCATGAGATCCCAAGGTTGCCTTGGGGCTCAATTCGTCAGCTGAAACCGATTTCGTTTCAGATTCATTTTTGCTTGCCCAGTTGGCACCAAGGTCCTTCAGAAAAGTCTTTAAGCTCATGGTGTATTTGCCTGTTAAGGGCTGTTGAATCGGTATCATCTTGCACGCGCAGCGACAACAATTCATGAATGACGCTCGCGTGTGAATCAGTATCCACTTCATCGCCGATAAACGTGGTTTTTAATTGATCAAATGAGGCAATAATATTTTCATTTGAGGTCATGCTTGTGACATCAGCGATTGCTGCCGCGATGCAATCTTCGATTGATTGCGTATCCGTGCCTGCCACATGCACGATTTCGACCGACGTGGGGACAGGTTCGGCAACTGCAATCTCTCCTTCACGTTCGCGGCGTTCGGCGCGGTATGAAAGCGAGGCCGCAACCCTTGCTTCTATTGCGCTAACAAGCGCCGCAGCGCCGCTGTCTTGCCAACCTTCATCGGTACCAGTCTTTGCAGTTTTGGTTGAAATGGGAATAATCGCATAAAACGACTTTCCGGCGTCACGCTGGCACCGGGTAACGACCCGATTCACATCTTTTTTTGCACCGAGCAAATCAATACGTGTGATAGCAAGCAGGCTGTTATCCTGCAGTTCGTAGGACACGCTGTTCCAAGCTGCAGTTTCAGTTTGTCGCCAGGCTTGGCTCGCAGATGTGCACCAGACCACAAAATCAACATGAGGAGTGATGAGTTCAACAATATCGTCTGCGAGGTTGGGGTCGGAAATTCCTGGCGTGTCGATGATGTCTGTGTTGCGTAAAATTTCAGAGGGCAGTGTGCACCTAATGACTAAGTTATCGCTTAAATTTGCCAAATCAGCATCAGGATCAGGGATGGACGAAAACGTTCCGTCGTAGTCTAGAACCTCAACCTTCCGCGTTTCACCATGGGTAATCCAAACCGTGGGCAGTCGTGTTGCCGTCACACGTGCGGGTAAAAGCTGCACACCAAGCAACAAATTCAGAAGCGATGACTTTCCGACGCTGTATTCGCCCATTAATGCAAAGCAAGGGGTTTTTCTTGACCAAGCTGTCAGGATTGATTTGGCTTTCTCTGACACCATATTAGTCATTCTGTTGTTCCCCTAGGGCCAAGCCTTGCGTATCGCGCGAAATGGACTGCAAGTCTTCCTTCAAGGCGCTCAGAGCTGTGATCCGCTGTTTTACTTCGTTCTCAAGCCCAAAAGATTGGCGCGTTTGCGCAAATTCGGGGGCACCCTCCGTTATAGTGATATTGCGAATTGTTGCGATGTGGGCGTCGATGAAATCCTGCAACTTGGCCCGTGACTGGACCGCAAATTCGTAAATGTAGACGCGTTTTAGCTCCGAGACAGTCGATAACATTTCTTCCGTGGCAAGTTTTTCAAACTGTGCAACATAGCTTGTTGCTTTGCGTTGTTTTGACGTTAGGCGCCCTAGCCAGCCAGCGCTCAGATCTATGCTCATTGTTTTCATTAGAAAAACGGGAGTCTTCGGCTGCTCGAACGCCGGCCCTACGACAGGGAAAAGACTCTCACTGCTACCCACTATGTCAGCATAAAGCGCTGATATACTGTTTGCCGCATTTTGGATAACTTCGCCTAATTTCGCAGTAGCCCTATTTGAAAATTCATTATAGCCATGAAATAACTCTTTGCGTAACCCTTCGGTTTGCGGCGCCCAGTTTTTAAGGCCTTTGCCCTTTGTGACGGCACTGCTGAGTTCACGGGATTCTTTGACTATGAATGAACGATATGCATCTGACATTGCAAATGATGCCATTTCGATTACGTCGTTTATCAACGCGTCCAAATCCGCATTCATGGTATTGTAAATTTCTGAGGTGCGTAATGAAATAGCGTCCGCATCATTTCCGATGCCCGCCACGTTTCGTTCGCTTAACGCATTGTCTAAGACAAGGACGGACCGGTTCACCAAGTCCGTGCATTCGTCACGCAAAGCCTCAATTGCTGGCCAACTTACATCATTCGTAGATTTCTCGTCCAAAACCCGCATTAATTCGCTGATACCGGACAGATCAGCCTTGTCGCCATCATCACCATCAGGCGCCAAACCCAATTCGGCACCCCACTTCGCACTGCCGAAAACAATCGGAATGTCTTGCGACATGTTGCGATCTTTAAGCGTGCGCTGAATGTATTTTTTTATCTCAACCGTTTGCTCTTTGGGGTCTTCTAGCTCATCAATTCGGTTTACAAACAAGACGACTTGTTCGTGGTGCAGCCCCATAATGATGTTGATCAATCCAATATCCACGGTGCTAAGCGCCTGATGCGCGCTCAATACAATGACGCAGATGTTTGAACTCGCGAGATTATCGAGCGTGACCGCTTCGCGAACAAGAAACGGGTCATTTACTCCGGGTGTATCGGCCAAAATCACTGGCATGGGGAACGATGAATCTTCAAAGTATAAATCTGCGGACTTTGTCAGATCGGCGAAACGACCACTCGGGTCCACGTCCGCATCGTCATCGTCACCAAGGCAGACGTACTTTTTGATCAATGCTGAATCGAATTCAGAAAAACTATGCTTGTTACCAAGAAGCAAGGTGAAGTTTACCCCCAATCGGTTTTGGGCGTGCGATTGCAGCGCGCGCACCTGTTCGCGCATTTCATCGGCTTCTCGTTCGAAATTGGTGCGTCCTGCGAACTCTCCAAGTCTGCCGCCAGCAGCGGTCATGTTCGCCCATTCATCTTTATCAAAAAATTGAAATACGGCACCTTTTTTTGGGGGGGTGGACGGATTCATATGCAGGGATGTGATGACCGATGTCCAAGGGTTTACATCTGAAGGCAGCAACCCAGGGCGTCCGATTAACGCGTTTGTCAATGCGGTCTTACCTGCTTTGACCTGACCAACGATTGAAATGCGGGCCTTAATTTCAGGAATGTTCTGTTGTATCTCTAGCGCACGTCCCAATGCATCGGGTACAACGAGGCGCTGCATATCCTGTGCGATTGCCTCCAAGCGTTCCACTGCAATCCTTGCAGCCTGCGCGTGCTTCATGGAAGCGGGAAATAGCTTTTTTTGCTGATCATGATCAGCCGTAGATAAAGACATGTGGTAATCCAACAGATTAGGAACGCAAACAGTCGTCAGGCAGACGCTCAGTATAGGCTACAATACCCAGATCAAACACTGGTTAACCGCAAGGGTGCCAGAAATGTGAGTGATAGTGTAGCTCTGCTTTAAGTGGTATTGACAGACAAATTACGAAACGAATCGCAATGTCCCAATTATTGTTCCATCTGCGCGTCGAACTTCGATTGAAGATATTTCTTCGCTTGAACTTAGCTCGCAAGCAATCTCTTGTAGGTGTAACATTCCGGAAATGATTTCACTCGATGCGGTGATCGGCGCAGATAAGAAATCGCCATTTACATCTATATCCCACGCATGCGTTGATTTGTCGTTATTTGGGGCAAGCAAACTACTAATCGGGTAGGTGTACCGTACCGCTAGTTCTGAATTGTCCCCGAGTGAATAAGCGGCCTCTTTGCCGTCCTCGGCTGCATTTTGGATGGCCTTGGCGATTTCTATCGGTGATGTGGCGCCGTTTAAGATATTAAAGTAGCCGCGATGGGCTTGCAGCACGATTTCATTCTGACCAGCGCGAAGAACAAACACACGTGTTGCTTCGCTGCGTGCAATACGTGCGCAAAGTGCCAAGAGTATTTGGCGTTGGGCTGTACCTGCGCGAATATTTTCGGGTTTCAGCTCTGCCGCATGAGAATCCAGAGCCCGTAACTTTGGAAGTAGAAGACCGATGTTTAGCGATTGAGTGCCTTCGCAAATCAAGGAACCTTGAAGCGACGCAACGGAGGTACGGTCGTTAGAGCGGACGATCAACGTGCATGCGTCAGGAATGTGCAGCGCGCCTTGCAACAGTGCGCGGCTTTGCGCTGCATAAGCGCCAAGTGTTGCAACATCGGCATGCGCCGCGACATTTGTAGGGAGCACATCCCTACCTGCAAAACTGTAAAGAGCAAGAAATCCGCGGCTGTTAAAAACGGGCCAATCGAAAGTTACCATAACTTTTTGCCTCTACACTACAAAAACCTGTGTCAGTTATCTCAGTGTTCGAAACCCGCAGTGCCTAAGAGTGCACGGAAGTTTGGTTCACTTGATGGAGTTAAGTATGTAGCACGTCACCAGTTATGCAAGCGGCATGTTGTTTGAGCAGCCCCACTTGAGTGGTCCAATTTGAAAGTGAGTGCATGATCGGCCTTTGGTCCATCGGGATGATGGCTTCGGGCGCTGGTGGGCGGTAGCCCAATGCACTGTGTGGCCGCTTGGTGCTGTAGTGTTTCCTCCAGCTTTCGATGAGCCAAGAACACTCTCTTATCAAATACGGCTATTTGGACCCATAAGCGCTGACGTCAGACAGGCTCCCTGCATTTGCAATGCGGCCATTGAAGCCTTGAGCCGCAAAAGACCGCTGTGAGCCCATTTTTGACCGAATCTGTTGCATCAACAAATGTCGACTTTGATGACCTTCGCTTTACTATACGCCTGCCGCCACCTCCCGTGATGCGCTTTTCGCCGTGATTTGGAGTTTACTGAGCTCTCCCTCTAGCACCTTGCGCGCATCATCCATCAATGCATCGCGTCGCGCGCCGAGTAGATCGTCTTCGCGGCGTGTTCCGGGCAGCATTGTCCCGACCAGCAACCCAAACCCAAGTGCCACAGCCCCGACGGCAAGTGGTTGCTCTTGCATCGCGCCTTTGGTCTTGTGCGCCGTCCGACGGGCCTGCAATTCGACCGCTTCTTGCGCCGCTGATGCTGCCTTGCGGGCTTGAATGACCCGCTTGCGTGCTTTGGGTGGCAAGTGATCAAGACCCTTATCAAGGGTTGCACGCAATTTTGACGCTTTGGGGCGATGCGACATTTGTCCTGTCATATCCTTTCTTATTTCATGATCGGCTTGTGCGACGCGGGCATCAAAACCGATCAACGCCTCCTCAGGGTCAACAGCTACTGGACCCTTTGCGCGTTCAGGCGCTGGTCGGCTAAGCGGGCCGGACGCCATGAGGCCGAGACCGATTAACGTCATCAAACTGCCTGCCGGGTTTTGACGCACACTTTCCCAAGCCTTGTGTGCGAGGTCTCCCCCAATTTGCCCGGTCGCATCGGACACCTGATCTGCGATGCGTTGTGGCGCCACGGCATCCGAGAGCGCGTCAAGCGTTGCTGCAAGGTCTGCGCGGTCCTGTTCGACACGTTCGGTCATTGTGTTCAGATTAGGCATTGGTTGCCTCCTTTATTGCGTGAACATCACGGCGGATGTTTTCGTTCGTTTTGTTTGGCGACAGCGCTTCTGTGTTCAGCCGGGATTTCCCCATAAGCACAAACACCAGTGCGATCAGTAGCAAGGCACCGCCAACGATCAGCGCGGCAAGCGCAACAGACATGCCATTTGCAGCGATGTAGGCCACGGCAGCAGATGCCAGCACATTCAAGGCAACAAGTCCCATCAAGAAGGCAATCGCCAAAAATACCAACCCCATGGCAGCACGGCTGAGAATGGCTTTCAGTTCTGTGCGTGCGAGCTTCAGTTCGCCTTGCACGAGGGATGTAAACTGCCGGATCGTATCAACAAAAAGCACAGGAGTGTCGCGTAATGTATTCTTATGCATGGCCGCGCTCCCCGTTGATTTGTGCAAGCACAGAGCTATCATTGCCGACAATTTCTTCTTCGCTTCCGCGTGAACCTGCATATGGCGCCGCCCAAGGATCGGATTCCGCGACGTCGTCAGAGCGCTCAGGGTTGCGCGCCTTTAAAAAACGCGCGACCGCAAAGCCCGCAACTGCAGCACCACCGATAAACAACAGCGGATTCGCCCGCGCAATATCAGCCGTTTGTCGACTTAGCGTTGCGATGTCAGTGGTCCGTAGCTTCGTGGCGAGCCCTTCAACTTGATCGGCAAACTGTGCGACGGCCTGCGCTTGGGGCGTTTGGGCATCCAGTTGATCGACTGCGGCGTGCGCCGCTTCTGCCGTGTTTTGCACCCTGTCCGCCGCAGCATGTTTGACGTCTGTTGCCCTTGCGACGGTTTCGTTTTCAATGTCTGATTTCACTTTACGCCCAAGACTACCTGCGTAGTCGCGCGCTGTTTGGTTGAGATCGGATGTCGTTGTCATCGTTTCATCTCCTTGTGTTGTTCCGTTGGAAAACCAACACAAAGGGCTCGCAATGGTTCCATAATAAACCACAAAAGGTGCTGCGGGTGCGTCGCATAAATGGCAATTCAGGCATGTATCAAAAAATTAAAGCCGCAGCGGTTTCCCGCTGCGGCCATTAAAAAATCTGGATGTAGCTTCTAGTCGCGCCCGCGCAGCGCAATCCCTAACAAGACGCCGACACCCAATGCACCCGCTACGGCAAGCCCCGGGTTTTCACGCACGAATGCAGTACCTTGTTCATTGATTTTGCGCAGTTCTTTTGCCGTTTGCTCTGCTGCCTGGTTGACCGTCTCTTGCGCAGCTTCGAGACCTTTTTCGATTTGCGCACTTGCTTGTTCAGCCATAGCCGCAGTATCATGCTTGGCCTTTTCCAGGCCATTCTTGATAGTTTTTTCTGTCTCTTGCGTCTGTGTCATTTTTATATCTCCTGTTTGTGAAGGGCATTGCGATCACTCATTGATCTCAACGTCTCGGCTTCGGGTTTGCTGTTAGCGATCTTCTGCGACATCTTCTTCTGGGCTCTGGATATCAATTGTTGGTACGTCCAACGTGATCTCCTCGGTTCCCAGTTCAACATCACCGAGCTCAGTTTCGTATTGAGGCAAATTACCACCCTCGATTGTGACATCAACGTCTGGCAGGCTTGCCTCTTGGGTTTGTTCGACATCGACCATGTAGATGCCGAAGCCGATAGCAAGCGCAGCAACAATAATGGCCGCTGAGGCAGTGATCGTTTTCATCGCTATATCTCCCGTTTCGGTTACATAGAGTAAACGAGCAGATGCGATCAGAGTTCCAATTTCATTTAGATTTTTGTTGCTGCCACTTCGCTAAATACGATTTTCTGTATGAAAAGATGATATCTTGACGATACATTGAGGGGCTTTTCAAAGAATAGGCCGCTTCATCACATGCGCATCGTAGAGCAAGCCAACCTCTGCAAGCGTCACGATATCTGGGATGCGTAGCGTGCCATCGGTCCAATTAGCAAGTTGTCGTTTACGCAGCGCGGCGAGCGTCTTATTTGTGTGCACAAGAGATAGACCCAAAGCATCTGCAAGATCCTGCTGCTTATACGGCAGCTTCATCTGCCCATCCTTCACCAAACCAAGCGCTTCGCCACGTTGAAATATCCGCGCCAACGCCCATGCGACGGCCTGCACCGCATTGCGCTGCCCCAGTGTTGCAAGTGCATCGCCCAAAAAGTGTTCTTCAACAGCAGCATGCCATGTGAGCGCATAGGCGCGTTCTGGCATATCTTTGAATAAAGACCACATCGCAGAGCGATCAAAAACACAAAGGGTCATTTTTGATGTCGCTTCGACGGAATGTCCCATCTCTCCCATCATCGCGGCTTGCAAGCCGATAAAGTCGCCTGGAAATATCAGGTTCACGACTTGCCGCTTTCCGTCCGGCAAAATCTTATACCGCACCCCCAACCCGTGTAATGCCGTGAAAAGCTGTGGACTATTAGACCCTTCAATTAAAATTGGTGTCCCAGGGTCAATGACGATCTCTCCGACCTTAAACCGCTGCATGTAGCGAACTTCTTCTTGGGTCATAGACGCAAAAATGCCACGCCGTCGTAATGGGCAATATTCACATTTAGTTGCCAAGTTTCTTACTCCTGCTATGTCATATGCTTATTCGGCGATGCAGCATTTTGCCTAAGATGTATCGACACATTTCTAAGGATACCCTCAGTGTTTAACGCATTCATCATCATTGAAACTGACCCTATCGTCATTATGGATTTAACAGGGCTACTTTCTGCCGATTATCCTAGCAGCCGCATCGACGCACCTGCAAATAACCAAGACATCGCCAGTACCATCGCGCAAAGTGGCCCGAACACTGTTATTATTATCAAAGATGCGTTGCTGCGTGATTACCTCGACCCAATCAAATCCGCGGCGACGCGCGGCAACCGGATCGCTATTCTTGGCAACACGACCGATATTGACCTGCCTGCCATCACAATTGAAATGCCATTTACACAAGAAACCATTATCGGTGCACTTTGTTCTGATGTGCAAGAGGCATCGCGCAGCACGTAACGCGCTACACGCTGCCCATTCACGGCGTCCCAATCGGATTGTTTGGAACGGTTTGCAGGTTCATGCGTTTTATCTCCAGAAGACACCATCGTGTCAGAATAAAAGGAGTGAAACAATGTTATCTTACGCACTCGCGTTCTTAGTTGTCGCAATCATCGCGGCTGTTTTTGGATTTGGCGGAATCGCCTCTGCTTCGGCTGGGATTGCCCAAATCCTATTCTTTGTTTTCCTGGTCTTGTTCGTCGTCACGCTGATCGTGCGTGCCGTTCGAAGCTAGATACAACGAAGAATAAGACAGGAGAAGATCATGACAGACGCACTGAAAGTTGTTGCAACCCCGCATGAGACATCATCGGGGTTGCGCGAACCTGAAACTGTTGCAAAGGGGTTGGCCAGCGTATTGGCCGACACATATATGTTAACGTTCAAGACCCATGCGTATCACTGGAATGTGGAAGGCCCACTTTTCTACGCGATCCACAACCTTACCGAAGGGCAGTACGAAGACATGTTCGCTGCGACTGATGTTTTGGCAGAGCGTATGCGCGCCATGGGCCAACTTGCACCGATGACCATGACTGAAATTCAAAAACTATCGGTCATTGCGGACAGTGAGCCAGCACCAACAACGGGCGAAATGTGTGCAACGCTCGCCCAAGATCACGAGCGGATATCGCACCGTTTGCACGCGCTTATTAAACTCGCGGGCAAGCAAAACGACCCCGTGACAGAGGATCTGGCCACCGCAAGATCGGCGTTCCACCAACAAGCGGCATGGATGCTCAAAGCGCTTGTTGCAAAATGAACTGCGAAAATGGCCCCGCACGCGGGGCCATTTTCGCATCAAAAAGTACGCACCATCAAGGTAACGACTGCAGCGTAAGGAACCAAGGCCAAACCCAATACCACACCATCACGTGTCAACATCGCGAGCGCCAAAAAAACCACTCCCACGCCCATGATCGACGATGAAAACGGTACGAATTCTAGCAACGGCATCATTAGCCCTGACAGCACGCACAACAATTGCGGCAAGTATATAAGCGGCCTGTGAAACATGACTCGAGCCCGCTTATTTGTGCGTCGATCAATCCAACACGCGACGGGATGTGCTTTCTTAAATGCGCCCTGCACTTTCGCGCCAGAAATCTGCCGGCTCAGCACCCAGTTTGGCAACCAAAGGTGAGTGCGTCCCATCATCATCTGCACTGACACCAAGAAAATCACGGCCCCCATTACAGCCGAAAACAGTGGCACACCGCTGAGCGGGGTCGCGACGGCCATAGCCGCAAGCAAAAGCATCGGCGCAAAACTATCGTCACCAACAGAGCTGATGACATCACGCAGGTTCACCGTATCTTCCTGAGCTGCATCAATGACCCTGTCGATGACATCTGGCAAAGTTTGGTTTTGATATGACATGGCGATTGACGCGCGTTGATCGATCATGATCACCGCGCGCATTGGCTCCTTAGGAAACGCTATGCTTTCAGCGTCGCCGTGGACGCAAAGAACATCGCTTGGCTTACCGCTGACTGCACTTGGGTTTCTTGGAATGGCTTGGAAATCAAGAAAGCGGGTTCAGGACGATCGCCGGTCAACAAGCGCTCTGGGAAGGCCGTGATAAAGATCACCGGGACATCCATCTGCTTCAGCAAATCATTCACGGCATCAATGCCAGACGAATTATCCGCCAATTGGATATCCGCAAGGATCAAATCAACCTCATGTTCGCCGCCAAGCGCCAATGCCTCTGTATGGGTGCGGGCAACGCCAGTGACATCGTGACCAAGCGCCGTGACAATCGCGGTTAGATCTGCGGCAATGATGGGCTCATCTTCGATGATCATCACTTTGCCCGTCACGCTCTCGGCCAGTTCAGAATTTGCGGCCCCAATCAAATCACGAACTTCATCTGTGCTAATTTGCATGATCTTTCCGACACTATCGAGGCTGAACCCCTCAATCGTGCGCAAGAGCAACGCCTCGCGTGAATTTACGGTCAGTTTTGATAGTAAGCCGTGCGCGCGACCGCGAATGCTGTCTTCTGGATCAGCAAACAACTGACCAGAACTTGACCATATCGCGTGAAAGCACTTGAATAGATTGACCTTTACCGACTCTTCGTTTTCAAAATCGCTACGATCTTTTAAAATAGCCTCGAGCGTAGCGATTGTGTACTTGTCACCACGGGACTGCGACCCGGTCAGGGCACGCGTATAGCGACGGAGGTATGGCATCTCAGCCGCGATCAGATCGGAAAAACTTGCTTCCTGACCATTATCTTGCATTTTTTTGTCCCTTTTTTACTTTTTCTTGGAACCAAACGTTTCGGTTGGCAGTTGGTTCCCAGATGGTGCAAATTTTTTTTTGATACAAGGCGGTGACCCAAGATGAGCAGTGTAAACGATCCTAAAAAACAACGGATCGAAAAATATATAGATGAAAACCTCAAAAAGGTGTTCTCCGATCTTGAAGATGACCAGATGCCTGATCAGATTATTGATCTGCTCTCCGTGCTGCGCGCGCAAGATGAGAGGCTAAAACAAGAAAAATGAGTCACCCTGATCCAAAGGATGAAATCGTAACGCATCTCCCCGCGTTACGCGCTTTCGCACTGAGCCTGACGCGCAACCGCGCGACCGCCGACGACATGATGCAAGACACCGTATTGAAGGCCTGGACAAATATAGAAAAATTTCAGCCGGGCACCAACATGCGTGCATGGTTATTTACCATCCTGCGCAACAATTATTACACGTCCCGCCGCAAATTGAACCGCGAAGTTGCAGATATCGATAATGCGTTTTCTGACACGCTGTCGGTAAAACCCGATCACGACGGGCGTCTGCAAATGATGGACTTCAAGGTTGCTTTTGATCAGCTTGCCGATGAACACCGCGAGGCATTGATCCTTGTTGGTGGGTCAGGTTTTTCCTACGAAGATGCGGCGAAAATGTGTAGCGTTGCAACGGGTACGATGAAAAGTCGCGTGAACCGGGCACGCGCAAAGCTAACAGAATTATTGAGCCTCGAAGATGATGCGGTGCTTGAACTGACCGATGCCGCAACAATGGCGGTAGTCGGCAGTCCCCGTATTCCGTCATGATCAAAGGACCTTGGTACAAAAGCCTTCGCGCGCAGATTGCGGCTTTGATGACACTTGCGCTTTTGCCGCTGGGGTCGGTCGCCGTGTTTCAGACGAACCAAGTCGCAGAAAAGGCACGCGAAGACGCGGAACTGGCGTTGCTGGCTTTGACTGAACATACGGCACGCACCGAGCAATTGGTTATCGAACGTGCCTTTGGTGCTGCGCAGTTCCTAAGCGCTGTTGCCCCCAAAGTGCTTGCCGATCCGGAAACATGCCAGGAAACATTGACACCGTTTCTTGCGCGCAATGATGATTTCAGTTTTGTTGGCTTGCTGCCTGTTTCTGGCGTGATCACTTGCTCTACGCTGGACCGCGCACTGGATCTTAGCAATGCCCCCGGTTTCGACGAAGACATGGCCGCCCAAAAGCGCACGATCATCGTCAGTTCCAAAGGCCCGGCAAGCCAAGAATCGGTTTTTGTCGTGTCCGAACCATATTACCTAGAGAGCGGCTTCGCAGGCTTTGTATCTGTTTCAATCCGCCACAGTGAGCTACGCGGTGCGACCGACAGCTTTGAACAACCCGGCCTAATTGAACTGATTACATTTAACGATGACGGCGAAATACTCACGGCGCGCACATCGCGCGAAGGCGCTGCGATGGAACTGCCAAAGGACCGCGCCTTGGCCGCCTTGCGAACAGACAGTAGCATCGGATTTCACGCACCGAATACGAACGGAATTGATCGCCGCTACACCGTCGTGCCGATCTCTGGCAGCCCGGCAACTGTTATGGCTATCTGGGCGCAAGAAGGTGAGTTTGAGGGCGAGGCGCCAAAGTTTGCAAAGCCCGCGCTATTTCCGATCCTGATGTGGTTCGCAAGTATGGGCGTCGCTTTGCTTGCAATGCACACGCTTGTTTTGCGGCACCTCAAAACAATTCGCAAGAACATGTTGGCCTTTGCTGACAGTCGGCACCTTGGCGAACGCAGTGCCGTCGCCAACATGCCAACCGAACTGCAGGCCGTGAATGAGAATTTTTTACGGATGGCCGATACGGTTATGCATGATGAAGCGTTACTCGAAGATGCGCTGCGTGAAAAAGGTGTTTTGGTGAAAGAAATCCACCACCGCGTTAAGAATAATCTGCAATTGATTTCGTCTATCATGAACATGCAAATCCGCGCGGCTGAACACGAAGAAACAAAATCCGTGATCGCACGACTGCAGGACCGGGTACTCAGCTTGGCAACGATCCACCGTGATCTGTATCAATCGCAGCACGCGGGAATGGTTAACGTCGGCGGCCTCATCACCGAGGTTGTTGAGAAAACGTTCGAAATGGCCCGCGCCGAAGACACAAAACTGTCTTTAGAGACAGCGATTGATCAGGTTCTGCTCTATCCAGATCAGGCCGTCCCCCTTTCGCTCTTGGCTACCGAAGCGACAACAAATGCGCTTAAATATGTCGGGGCGAATGATGGCAGTACACCGTGGATTAAGGTGCGCCTGACGCAAGATGGTGATGACTGTACTCTCACTTTATCCAATTCTTTGGGTGATAGGCAAACGCGCGAAAGCACGGGGCTCGGTAGCCAATTGATGGGCGCGTTTGCAATCCAATTGGGCGCAAAAATGGACACCGAAGAAACCTACAATTCCTACACGACAACACTCCGCTTTCAGGTTCAAGAATTTGAACCCGAAGCACGAGACTTTTGACCGTGAAAAATCGCAACAGGCATTTTGAGGTGCTTCTCACCGCGCAGGAGGCTTATCCTGCGCTTGAGAAGCAGTTCTTGGACGCACAGAACGAAATTATCGCTGGGTTTCGAATTTTTGACGCCAGGACAAAACTACGCTTGCCCGCGGCCCAAGAGATCGGCGAGACTTGGATTGATCTGATTTGTCATACGCTTAAGCGCGGTGTTCGCATCACGCTTACGATTTCAGATTTTGATCCGATCGCCCGTGCAAGCCTGCATCAATACGCTTGGGACTGCTATTGGGTTTTGCTTAACGCGGCTGAAAAAGACGGGTGCCGTGATAATCTAACACTGCGTATCGCAACCCACCCTGCACGGGTCGGTATTTTACCGCGCATCTTGCTTTGGCCGCGCTTGATCAGCGAAATTTCAAAGTGCATTAATGACATCGATAATGTCGAACATACCCCAAACCTAAAGCCGTTGGTCAAACGTAAAGGCGCAAAACTATCGCCACGGCTGTTCCCGATACCGCCGCTGGCGCCCGTCAGTCACCATCAAAAGCTCGCGGTTTTTGACGGACAGCGGCTGTTTATTGGTGGCTTAGACCTTAATGAACGTCGCTACGATACGCCCGCACATAATCAAGAAAGCGATGAAACATGGCACGACGTGCAAGTGCTCACTGACGGACCCGTCGCGGTAGAGGCACGCCAGCACTTACTTGAAATGGACGATGTCTTTGAGGGCAAGGCTACCAAGCCCAAAACTCACCTGTTGCGTACCATATCTGCAAAGCGGCGGGTTTCATTTCCATATATGTCGCCGCGGCGTATGGTGACTGAAATCGCTGACACACACGCAGCCCAGATCGCCCTGTCCGAAAATTTGATCTACTTTGAAACACAGTTCTTTCGGGATGAAACACTCGCCCGACACCTTGCAAAACGGGCGCAAGAAAACCCCGATCTATCGCTCATTATTATTCTTCCCGCAGCGCCCGAAGATGTCGCTTTCTCAAGCGATTGGGGCGTGGATGCCGCCTATGGAGAACACTTGCAGGTGAAATGCATTGATATCGTGCGTCAGGCCTTTGGCGACCGTGCATTCTTTGGATCACCCGCGCAGCGCAAGCTGTCGGCTGACGACGGGCGCGCAGTTCATTTTGACGCACCAATTGTCTATCTTCATGCGAAAGTTTCAATCTTTGACGATCGCATGGGTATTGTATCCTCGGCCAATCTTAATGGGCGCAGCATGAATTGGGATACGGAAGCCGGCATAAAGACCGCGCACCCGCAAGAGGTGCTGCAGCTGAAAACAAAGTGCTTCACGCATTGGCTCGGTGCCGACGCAAGCGAGGCATTTTTCAATCGGCAAACCGCACGCAAAGCTTGGTCAGACTTGGCCACATCGAACACGCAACGCGCCCCGGACCAACGTCGTGGGTTCATCCTGCCGTATCTATCGGCCCCAGCAGAGAAGATTGCTCAGGCTCTGCCCGGCGTACCGGCCGAAATGGCCTGAGCCGGAAGACCCTGCGCGACCGTTAACGTCCAGATCAACATCGGGATTGCAATGATGCCGCCAACAGGACCCCAAAGCCACAGCCAAAACACCAACGATAAGAACACCAGCAGTGGGTTTACTGATAGGCTTCTGCCCACAAGCGTTGGGGTCACAAATTGCGCTTCTGTCGCGTTCATCGCAATATAAATGGCTGCCGGCAAAAAGCTTGCCGCGCCTTCAAACACAACGATCCCAGTAATTAACAACGTCACAAAAAGAAAGACGGGGCCCAAATACAAGATAAAGTTCAAGACAAACGCAAGTAGCCCCCAAATTACCGGGGATGGCATGCCAATGATTTGCATCACGATTGATACCAAGACACCAAATGTGAAATTGATGGCAGAAATTGTGAGCACATAGCGCGACACCTGCCCCGCAGCGCGGCGCAAATCAGCTTCTTGTAGCCATGTAAACGTGCGGTTCAGCCAGCCATAGACAGAACTTCGTGTAAGCAAGAAAAAGTACAGTGTACCGGCGAATATTAACAATTGAGCCAATACTTGCGGCGCATAAAACAGCGCATCGGTGATGGAAGGGACCGCCATCGCAGCATCTTCGGCGGTCGCGGCAGGGTCAGCGTCGATTGCGGCGGCAACATCAGCAGATATTTCTTCAAGCCCACGCAAAAGGCGGCGCGCTTCGTCCACGGTTTCGCGTACTTCGTCACGAATGAGCGGGGCTTGGTTAATCACATGGGTAACATATGGTTCGATCAGAAGGATCAGAACAAACAATATCGCCAAAGCAAGTGCCACGGACAACAGCGAGGCAAGCGCCGTGGGAACGCGCAGCCTGTCCCAAAAGTCGGACAATGGCGTCATCACGATGCCGAGCAGAAACGCGCTCACAATTGGCACCAGCACATCCTGTCCAAAATAGAGCACCGCAATGCCTGAAAAGGCCGACAATAAGACCAGGCACCACGTGTTTATCGAAATTGGCATAAAAGAACTCCTTCACTGACAACGCACAATGCGCCCCGAGGTTCCACAATAAATTTTCAAAACTCTGCGCCCGGAGCGACCGTTCCATAAAAAAGGAGAGCATAGTTGCATGCCCCCCTCCTTCGTTGCGGTCGTTCATATGAACCTATGCAACCGCGGTCTTACTTGCGTTAGATCGACGCCGCCTTGCCCCGTGGTCCAGCCACAAACCAAATAATAAAGCCAATTACTGGCAAGATCAGCACGAGAAGCGTCCAAAGCACTTTACTGCCTGTTGTCGCGCCTGAACCCAAGATTGAGATGATCGCCCAGATATTTAGGGCGAGGACCAATAGACCACCAATACCAGCATATTCCATTTTATTTTCCTCCGTTGCAGGGTTTCATTGGTGAATAAACACACCACTGCGCTAATGGTTCCATGACGATGCTCTGTCAGAGCGCTTCCCGGCTGTGCTAGCACGACAAATACCTTGACCCACGGCAACTTAGTTGATTGGTCTTGGGTATGGGAAAACGTGCACAGCTGCTAAAAATTCTGCAAGACATTCGTGCTAGCTACTGGTTTTTGCCAACCGTTTTGGTCTTTTTAGGGCTGTTTCTTGCGGCGGTCATGGCTTGGGTGGATCGGCATGCGGGGTCCTTGCCCATTTCACTGCCTAAGACATTCATTGATACCCAAGCCGAGGGCGCGCGCACGACGCTGGCGGTGATCGCCCAAGCTATTATTGGGGTGACTGGTGTTACTTTCTCAATGACGCTTGTGGCTGTATCCTTTGCATCAGGCAATTATGGGCCCCGGCTCGTCGGGAATTTCATGCGTGATCGCGGCAATCAGCTTTGCTTGGGTGTTTTAATCGCGACCTTTGTCTATACAGTCATTGTCTTGCGGTCTGTCCAAGACAGTATTGATGGCGGCGTCGCACAATATGTGCCGCAATACTCGATTATTATGGCGCTTGTGCTAACGCTGTGCTGCGTCTTTACGCTCATCTATTTTATCCACCATGTCCCAGAGACGATCAACGTATCACGCATATCCGCCACAGTTGGTCTGGCGCTTGATCGGCAACTGCGTGACCTTATTGATCGGCAACCAAAGGCCGCACCTGTTACCGCATGGCCCAATGGTCGGGCAAACACCACGCTTACCGCAAGCACCTCTGGCTACATTCAAACCTGCAATTTTGAACGGCTCACTAATTTGGCCACGGACAATGATTGGTTCATCCGGATGCGGCCCTCGATCGGCGATTTTCTAACCCAATCAACTGTTGTCTTTGAGATTTGGTCTGACGGTGACCTAACCGGCAACGAAAAAAACTGCATTATGGACTGCTATGCTGTCGGGTTCACACGTACCGAAAACCAAAACCCAACCTTCTTGGCTGAACAATTGGTCGAAATGATTGCGCGTGCACTCTCGCCAGGGGTGAACGACCCCTACACTGCGATGGATTGCTTGAACCGCCTAAGCGCTGCGCTAACCCTAGCTTGCGGCTATCATGGCGGGCTTTCACCCGCGGCCGTCGATCGGGTCGACTATCCTCGATTGTCATTTTACGCGCTATTTGCGGCGTCGTTTCCGCAGTGCCGACAGTACGTGACACCCGATGCAATTACCCGCAAACACGCGATTTCTTTGCTGGATCACTTGCACGACACGGCACGCCCACAAGACCAATCCGTGATCAAAGCAGAACGCGACGCGCTCAAGCCTTAAAGCTGCCATCACCACCCAATCGGGAACTATTTGAACATCCAAACGTTGGATCGCTGAATTTGAGTGACAACAGCGGAGCAAAACAATGGAAGTTCAGGTTAAAAAAGTTTGGTACAACCCCGCACAAGCCGCCTTCGAAGGCCGCGTCGATATTGTACGTCAAGGACGGCAATTTCGTTATCCTTGTTTGGTCAAAGGCCCGGTGGATATGCCGGCCAATGACGTTCTTGCACAGATGAAAAGCCAAGCGGCAAGCATGACGGACAGTCGGCCTGCGGCCTCCTCATAGTGCTGACTGCAACCACCCCAAAACGAACCTAAACTTACGGATATCTCAACATGGACGCTTTCATTGAGTGGAGCAAAAACCTTTTCACGACAGAAATTTACGGCGGAAAGTCCTTCGCTGACTATCTGACACTTGAAACATTAATCGCATTGGTCGGGAACACGCTTGCCGCCGCGCTGATCATCTTCTTGGGTTTTGTCATCGCCGGCTTTGTGAGGCGCCGCATCCACAAGATTGGCGAAAATCACGCCAGTCTAGATGATACGTTGTTCAGCTTTCTCGCAAACATGGCGCGCTATGTGGTGCTAGCTTTTACGTTTCTTTTCGTGCTGAATACCTTTGGAGTGCAGACGACGTCAGTTGTCGCTGTCATTGGTGCCGCCGGGCTGGCCATTGGTCTGGCCTTACAAGGAACACTTTCCAATGTTGCAGCAGGGATCATGCTAATCCTTTTCCGCCCCATCAAGATCGGCGACTTTGTTGAGGTGAACGGCGTCCTTGGCACAGTGAAAGAAATCACACTCAATTTCACCGAGATTGCGGATCTTGGGAACGTTAAAGTCGTGGTGCCAAATTCTGAAGTTTGGGGCAGTACAATCAAGAATTACTCTGAATATCCGACGCGACGTGCGCAATGGACGTTTGGTGTCGGATATGGTGCAAATCTCGGAGACGCTGAAAAAACTATCCGCGATACAATTATGGCCGATGAACGGTCCCACAGTGATCCCGCGCCGTTTATTCAAGTTAACAACCTTAACAGCAGCAGCGTCGATTTTCTGGTGCGCGTCTGGTGTGATGGTGATGACTATTTTCAGTATCAAGCCGACATGAAGCGCAAGGTCAAAGAGGCGCTTGATCAGGCCGGAATTGACATTCCATTTCCGACACGGACGCTCAACGCCGCGAAACCAGTGCTTAGCGTGCTCGAAGGTGGTAAACAGCCCGCCGAATAAGGAGCTATAGATGCCTTCGGAGTAATATCCATACCCGCGGGCACTCTTCGCTGGGCTGCCGCAATGGCGTCCAGCCATCGCCCAATTCGCGGCCAGAAATTTTAGATTAATTTAAAAACCAAGGAACGAACTTGGCTACGGCGCGTTGTCTTTGTGTAACCCGTGGCGACCTACCCGCCGCAATCAAGAACGAAAGGAACGACAGATGAATTGGGATCAAGTCCAAGGTAAATGGAAAGAAATGAAAGGCAACGTCCAATCAAAATGGGGCGAATTGTCTGACGATGAAGTTGATGAAGTGCAGGGCGATCGCACAGCGCTCGAAGGCAAAATTCAACACAAGTACGGCAAGACAAAAGAACAGGCCAAACGCGAAGTCGACGAGTTCATCGACTCTTTGTAAGCCCATAAAAAAAATTGCCATTATACAGCGCGCCAACCATGGCGCGCTGTATCTTTTTATCCCCACCGCGAATAACTGCTGTGCGCAAATTTACCCTAATGCATTAAAAATAAATAATAAAACACATGGAACCATCGTATCAGCCAGTCGTTTTGTAAGTAATGTTGGATCATCCAACGCAACAACGAACGGAGAAAAATTATGAAGACTTTTCTGACAACTACCGCTGCTGCACTTGTTCTTGGCACATCTGCTTTTGCCGAAACGCACACAGGCGCATTCGCCGACCTTACGTTCGATAGCGCCTCAAACATACACGCTTCTGAAATGATTGGCATGCGCGTCTATGCATCTGAAGCAGCTATTGACCCGAACACGCCCGTCGCTCTGGATGGCGCCGTCGACTGGAACGATATCGGTGAGATTAATGAAATTGTTCTGACGCGGTCGGGCGACGTTCAGGCCGTAATCGTTGGTGTCGGTGGCTTCCTTGGATTGGGTGAAAAAGACGTCGCCGTTGACATGTCGCAAATTCGTTTCCTGTCCGAAGACGAAAACCCTGACGACTATTTCCTTGTGATCAAAGCGGACACTGCTGGCGTCCAAGACGCGCCCAGCTATGAATATAGCATGACCTCTGGTGCCCCATACGTCGTCGGCGAACGCGTTCCGCTGACTGCCCCGGAAATCAACCGCGACGGCTACAGCGCTGCGGCAACACAGGATTTGACCACTGAGGACCTGACTGGCGCACGCGTTTACGGTCCGAACGACGAAGATGTCGGCGAAATCTCTGAACTTCTGTTGACAAATAACGGAAACCTAGACCGTGCCATTATCGACGTTGGTGGTTTTCTTGGTCTCGGGGAGCATCCTGTTGCGGTAACACTGGAAGAGCTGACAATCCTACGGACTGAAGATGGCAACGATTTCCGCGTCTACATCGACAGTTCGCAAGACACGTTAGA
The DNA here is from genome assembly GCF_003318235.1 of Loktanella sp. D2R18. Taxonomy (GTDB): domain Bacteria; phylum Pseudomonadota; class Alphaproteobacteria; order Rhodobacterales; family Rhodobacteraceae; genus Yoonia. Next base: position 24,980 of record NZ_QOCG01000022.1, read on the forward strand.
AGCACAGCCTAAATTCGAAAGCTAAATTCCAGCTGGGCTGGGGCATTGTCCCAGCCCAGCCGAGTATACGGATTTAATCGGGTAGGCGCGGCGAACCTCGTTTTTTTTCAACATGGGCCAACGCGCGTTCGATTGCATCGGGGTTCCATAAGCCACTTTCGTTGGCCAGCGTCGAGAATGATGCTCTGAAACCATGGGCGGTCATTTCGTCGCCAGAGTAACCCATACGGCGCAATGCCGCGTTCAGGGTGTTTTTAGACATAGGGCGCGTCCATGTTCGCAAAGACGGAAACAGGTAAGCGATGACGTCAGACACTGAACAAGTACGCATCCCCAGCACAGATTTCAGTTTTTAGTTGTTGGTCGGCCATCCCTTGCACCTACGTATTAATTACCAAACCTCATCCAAATGAGTGACGGTACACTAGTCCTTTTTGCGGTATGTTTCCTGACGATAGGAGACGATGAATGCAAAAAAACAAACCCACCAGGCTGGCAGTTGCAGCAATGGCCATAATCGCAGTGATAGCTTTGATATTTATCATGACGATGGGGCGAACTGCCGACGAACCGTTTGTTGAATTAGAAGAAACCGTCCCATCTGGCCCTGTGATGATCGTCGAACAAAGCGCGGTTGGTCCTTGGACTGTCGCAACTTATGAGATTGTACAAACGCCGGACGGTGCTTTGAGCGGAATGCTGACGTTTGATACTGCCAACTCCGAAGAATGCGCCAATTTTGTGAAACAGGCACAACCATGGCTGACGATGTGTAATATTGCAGCTACGCAGGGTCATCCGGTCATCATGGAAGGGTCTCTTGTTCAATCATATCAGGACACTACCGTTTATGATGGGATGCTGGTGCGCAGTGATACAACAGATGAGTATCGCGCCGCCTTTATCGAGGCACCCTTTGATAGCTATAACATGCGCATGAGCCCGATTCCCGGCAATAACCTTGATCAAGCCCAAAGCTTTTTCTTTGATGCCGACACCAGCGCGGCACGTTCGGAAATCCTGAGGATCGAAGAAATGCGAGAGAAAGGATAACGGCTGATGACACGCTTATTTCAGGTACTCATCGCCACATCGTGCATAGCAATTGGGCAGACGGTGGCTGCACAAGACATCAATGTTTGTGGGATGCGCGATGCAAGATTTAACGCTCAATTGGAGGCGGTTCTTGAACAAGATTGGCTTTTACAAATTGGCCCCAGTGTTGCCGAGGTTTCGGGTGCTGCCATCCCAGACGGTTTTGTCTCTCCGCTGCTGAATGTCACTCTGTCGCTCGACAATGGAACGCTTGTGATCCAAGGCGAAGGTCTGCGCCGCGAATTTGTATTGGATTGGGAACACGAAAAAACTGCTAATTTTGATGCCCCCGACCCCACAAACCCCGCATACAGCAACTTCCCAGACACGGGGGAGGTAGATACTCTATTTGAGTGCGGTCTCGCCGGAACTCCGTTTTTGAGTGGATATGGCGTCTCTACAAATGCAAACGCGCCGCAATTGTCGATCTATCTTTGGATTCAGTCTAACACCAGCATGATGGGCATGTCTGTTGCAAAGGTTAGAAATGGCGCAGCACGCAGTATGCTGAGGTTGTGGAAAGTGGAAATAGAGTGAAATCGCCCTTAGATGGTTAGTCTATCAGCTCTCACCTATAGCTGTCGCGCTAGGCTCAAACACATAATAGCTTATGCTGGCCACCATAAATCCAACAATAGTGACAAAATCCTGTGCGAAAAAATTGACGCAAAGTGCGCTGAAGAGACCGATGGACATGGAAACGAAAGCAGCCCTTGCGGTGGGCGCTTCTCGAAACAAGCTGCCCTAAGCCACAGGAAGAAAAACAGAGAGCGTATTAAAAGCCGTGGTGACCTGATTGACAAGACTTCACATCAAGATCGTGACGGCAGCCGTTATTGTTAGCAATGCGACGGAAATGAAATGTATGTGTTCGCTGCTCAGATTGGGGCCAAGCCTGTAGGTAAAAGGGATGATGAACGTGTCGACCAGTGACATGGAGCAGGCTGTGAGCATTGCAATGACGACCCGCGACATCCCCGCGACCACATAGCGTTGTCGCGCGATTTGCGGAGTTTGTGCAATGGTGATGTGTTGCCAGTTATCCAACGCAAATTGTTCAGCGTCTACAATGCACCCCGTTGCAGGTGAGTCCAAGCGCAGATCACAAGCGGAACCAACAACACGCCAAGAACGAGAAGGGTTTGCGTGTTGCTTACATTGAACATAATGTGTCAACGCCGCGCGATCAGGCCAAGCGGCCCCTTCAAAAGCCGCGCCACGAGGTCGGTTTGCCCCTTTACCCCCACTTTCTCGTAAATATGCTTAAGGTGCGTCCGGATGGTGTGGATCGACACGCCAAGCAGCGTTGAAATCGCATCGGGTGACAGCCCGTCAAGAATACCCACGGCGGCCAGCGATTCTTTGCGTGTTAGTCCATAGGCAAGTTGCAACAATTCCGCACGATTGCTGTTATCCATGTCATGCCCCGACGGCCGCAAGATCAGCACCGCAGCAGGCCCACCACGTTCAAGAGCAGCTTGCCGCAATGCGGCTGGCCGAAAATGAAACCCAACGGCCTCTGCGTCAACAACAAGAAGTTGCTCACCGGACCCTTTGCGACAGGCCGCGCGGAATGATGCATCACAATACGTCTGTGCAATGCGTGTCAGTGCATTGAGATCGTCCGGCGCAGGGCGCGGATTGCCCAATTCTACAAGCGCATCAAAGAAACTTTCATTGGCATAAGACACTTCGAAATTTGCCGACACGACGGCGATCCCGATTTGAAATCGATCAATCACATTCTGAAAAATCGCTCCAAGGGCTGCGGACGACATCAGTTTCTTATTCAGCGCATATGACCGTTCCATATGCGGCATCAATACCTTTAGAACGCTATCAAATTGCGCAGCACTTAGGGGGGTGTCAGCGGCCATTGCGTAGGTCCAGCGATACAGCATTTCAACCCAGCGGTCATCGTCTTCAATATGCGTATAGCAAAATGCGACAAGTTCTTCTGGTGTGAAAGTGCGATCAAGGTCCTCATGTCCAAGCCGCCGTAAGATGTCAGAGCTCACATCTACCATGTCAAGTGACGTGTCCGCGGAAATCGCCGCATTTCTTTCGTTTGTTTTCCCACACCAATCGCTGATCAAAGTAGATATATTCAAACGCTTTTCGTCGATTACCATGCCTGCGCGGCCGCCTTCGACGCACAAGCTATCGACCTGCGTTGCGCCCATTTTTGCAAAGTGTTTTTTCATCGGCACAACAAAGGCGCCGCTAGCCGTCATCGGATCGTCGCTGCCATACATGATAAGAAAGGCAGTCCCTTTTGCCAATTGCACCGTCTTGTCACGTTTCCACGCGTTATCAATGCCACGAAACATTTCATAGAAATACCCAGTGGTTGGCGTCGGCCAAGCCAAGGGATCGGCCAGCAAAGCATCCGTAATTGCACGGTCCGAGGACATGACATCAATCAAATGATCACGATCCTTTAAATGCGCCCCAAGAAAGCTGTAAAGCTGATGCATGGTCAGATCGTCAGGGCTATCCTCAGGATTAAACTGAGCCCTCGCACGTGAAATCCCACGCGCCAATTTCATGATCACAGGTTGATTTGGCGGCGGAGCTATCATCACGATTTTGCTGGCTAGGTCAGGCCATGTTTTCAGCACTTCCAGCACAAGTGGGCTGCCGATGTTGGGCGCAACGATCAAACGGTCTTCCCACGGCACACCTTCAAATGCGACCTTCATCGAGAGGATGAGATCCGCCACGAGTTTCTCCCAGCCCGCCCCAATTTCCATATGTCCCAAAGGTGCGCGCGGTCCCGATGAATGCCCATGCCCGCGCAAATCCGTTGCGCAGACGTTCCAGCCATGTTTGGCCAGCCCACGCATTGTTTCTGCCAGATTAAGCGAATGTTGCGCCGTTCCGTGGATCAAAAAAGCAGTGCCACGCGCAGGCCCTACCGCCGCGATTTTCCTGCGTGCCAAGGCCACCCCGTCAAGTGCGAATATCTGGTCTTCTATTATTGGCATTTGCGTATTTTGCACATGACGAACGTATGGCATTCTGGTTTTTGCTCCAGTTTGGTGTGCGCAGGTAGGTAGTCAATCGCAAAGAGCACCTGTCATTGTGCCATCAATCGGAAAAACGAATGTATCAATAATCTGAGTGCATTATGGCGTGGTTTGCTTTGCGGTTCAATGCAGCCAACTGTGGTCAGGTCATCCATTTGAGTGAGGGCAAGCCAATACGAACATGATAGGTTTCGCAAATTACACCATAAGGATTGAACGGATGCGCGTTGCAAAATTGAAGACTATATTATTTGCAGGCGCTTTAGGGATGATCGGCAGCAATTTAGCATATGCCCAAGATGGCGCCCAACAAAGTGATTTAATGATCGTTTTGGATGGGTCAGGGTCGATGTGGGGCCAGATTGACGGGCGCACCAAGATTGAAATTGCGCGTGAAACACTGTCGCAAGTGTTGGAAGAAACGACCACCGAAATGAATATTGGCATGATCGCCTACGGCCACCGTGAACGCGGCGCGTGCGGCGATATTGAACTGCTTGTGCCTGTAATCCCTGCGGCGCAATCGGTGTCGCAAATCATCAGCGCCGCATCAAACCTGCAGCCCAAAGGTAAAACACCCTTGTCTGATGCCGTCCGGATGGCTGCTGAAACAATGCGTTACACGGAAAATGCGGCGACCGTTGTGCTGGTTACAGATGGCATTGAAACCTGCAATGCGGATCCTTGCGCGCTGGCGTCCGAACTTGAGGCTGCGGGTATTGATTTCACCGCACATGTCGTGGGTTTTGGCCTGAGCGCCGATGAGGGTCAACAGGTCCAATGCTTAGCTGACATAACCGGAGGTGCCTATTTTTCGGCATCAGATGCCGGCGGGCTTCAAGATGCTTTGACACGCGCACTCAATCGTCCCGAGATCGCCATGGACGACAGTGATTTCACCCCCGTCGGGCCTGAACCACGCAATGTGGAGTTCTTTATCCGCGATACCGCAAATGATCCAATTTTGGGCATACGAGAATTGACCATCGCCATCACACGCGCGGATGGAACGCCCGTCGCGCGCGATGACTACAGTCTCAATTATCCAGAGGCATCCGACCTTTCGGCAACCGCAAGCCTTCCACCGGGCCAATATACTGCAGCAATCACCCGGATTGGGATATACGAGGCTTCTGTGACCTTCGACGTGCCAGCGGGCACGGGTACACATTTGGTTGATTTGTCCCTTTCGGCGCGGCTTGTGATCAACACATTTTTGAACCCTGCTTTGCCACTTGATACAGGGAATCCACCGGCCTCATCGGTGAAATCTGACGCATGGTCCTATTATGAAATCTATGCCATTAATGACGGAGATATCGCTGAAACGCCATTATTTGAAGCCTACCAAGACTTAGACTTTGCCCTGCCAGCAGGCGTCTATTTGATACGCGCCAATTTGGACCGCACGACATCCGCAGAGAAAATTGTGGCGGTCGCGCCCGATGGAATCACTGAGGTCGATTTTTCCTTCGATGTGACCCGTGTTTTTGTCGAAGCCATGCAGACAAATGGACAACGTGTTGAGCGTCAGACCACCTACTTCTATGACGAACCCCCCTCGGGTCGGAATTATTTTGCAAGCGGCGGGGGAGTTGCCAGCAATGGGGACGTCACCCCGTTTTATCTACCGACGGGTCGTTTTGTTATGAATGTTGGTGGCGAAGGTTATGGTGCGCGGCGTAGCGAATTGATCGTCGACGTGACGGGCGACTATGCCGACATCCGCTTAGTCGTCGGTGAAGGTGCGACACTCAGCACTGATGAAATCGCATTCCTGACTTCGCCCGACCATCGCCCCTGTGCGACATTTCTACGTGTAAAATATGTCGGTTGTTTGATGAATCCTGTGCCATGATGTTCCGTATATGCGCCATTATCTGCCTCTTCTGCGGCAATAGCCTCGCGGCCCAAGATGTACGCGACGGATTAAGTAATTGGTACGCCCGATTTGAGGCCCTGGAAGCCTTAGGCGGCTTTGAAATAGTCGCCGACATTATCCATTATACGGGGCAATCACAGGTCACGGCAGATTTGCAGATATATGACGTAGGTGCCCCCTGCGCGGCCACGTTAGAGAACATGTTTTGCCCGGCGTTACGGCTTGCGAGCAATGCATATGGTGCGGCTGAAGTTCACGTGCTTCAGAGCCAATTTCTTTCCAATGGCCCCGGTAACGACGCTATAGAAATTTCGTTTCGCATTGGGCGCGCGCCCGAGGTATACCGTTTGGCTCTGTCAACGGGGCCGCGCCGCGAGATCGCATCGCTTTTCACCGGCGCAGACACTGCCCCCATCTGGCAGGGCATTGCCTTTCGTGGCCCACATGTGTGCGAAGACATGATGTGTTCAGCGGATATTTTTGCCCAAGCCAAACAAACGCAGCCCGCCGGATTACCGCAGGGCATGCATTTTTTACGGGATGACACCGGGCGGGATCTTGGGAATATCTCGTTCTCGGATAGTCCGACAGGCCCTTCGGCGACGGGTGCGTTATTTGGGCTTTTTGGCAGCCCTGTCGCGCATGAAACACAGTTTACTTTTGATCGTCAGACCGCCGAAGCGCTATCGTTGAAAGTGACAACCCGTGACGCCAATAGTATCGCGCAATGGTCGGGGCATTTGCTGATCGACACGCGCAGCCATCCGCCGCGGGGCACACTGTTCATCGGTAACGACATTTTTCTAGTGACATTGAGCCCCGCGGAAACGGCGCAGGACACACCCGAAGACGAATACGACACGCCCGGTTTTGGGATCTATAAATACACCTACGGATTGCGTGACATCCCCGCCAACAGCAGCTTAAATCTACGCAGTGCGGCAGACCGATCATCGGCCATTGTCGGCACATTGGCGAGGAATGCGCAGGATTTGCAAGTGATTGCCTGCCTCCCCGAGATCGACAATATCATGTTCGAAGAATTCACGCCCGCCCAGCAAGCGGCAACATTGGCCCGTGTCTGGTGCAATATCACCACCGGAACCGTTCAAGGCTGGATGCCGGGGCGATACCTTGTGATCAATCGATAAGAAGGGGCACACATGTTTCAACGCGTAAGAATATGGACGTTTGGGATGCTTTGCGCCGCGATAGGCACAGCGCATGCCGACACCTTGACCTATTCCCACAACGGATCTGATATGGCGGTCGAGGTGGAAGGTGCGCGTGTCACGATCCGATACCTGACACCGCGACAAGGGTTGCAGGACATTGGGGTCAATGCAGGCACCGTGCTTTTTAGTGGGCAACAGGGTGACGGCTATCTTGACGGCATGGCCCAAATGTTCAGCGCGCGTTGCGAAACCATAGACTACTTTGTCTTCGGAGATTTCATCCAAGGGTCTGATTTTACGTTGCGCGGGGTCGCCCCGGTTTTGGCCACGGATAGCTGCCGCGTGGTAGATAATGTGAGCGGTACAGGAAACGGGGTGCTTGTTTTCAATGTGGCACCACAAACGCAGGCGGGGTGTTTGCAAGGCGTCAACACGACCCTCAATGTCCGTGTAGGCCCTGGTTCAGATTACGGCGTGATTGCCGAATTGCCTGCTGGAACCTGCAATCTGCGCATGATGGGCCGGTGTGACAGCGCATGGTGCAGCATCAAGGTCGGCGGCATCGTGGGATGGGTCGATCAAACATATCTAGCCCGATAGCGCGGAACGATTTATGAACCTATTCACGACAATTTTTGTATTCAGTGCCGCGATCCTTTTCGCGACACATGCGCATGCAGACCAAGCCGCAGACGTGGCCTGTGACGCTGTGGGGCTACCGGTACAAGTGAGCAGTTTTCAGACGGCGGCTCTCAATTTGCCATTTGATAAAGTGGACACACCTGTCGTCTGGCAAGCCGTTCTTTTAACTCCCCAAGATGACCGTCTGCTCTGGCTCCAAAACCCCGAACCCGCATCAGACACAAGGCTGATCATTCCCCTGATTGAATGGGCAAGTTCAGGTGTCGATACCCATGTATTGTTAATGGCCAAAGATCAAAACGAAGATGTGGTTTTTGAATGCCCACCGCATCCGTTGCGGATTTTGCCCCCCGCAATTCGACCAAGCGCCTACCTTGAACTGATCGTGCACAACAGAGAACTGGCTGTTCGTACGCAACGATTGATCGACGTGATTACGCCAGAAGCTGCCCCGTTGATGACCCGCCAAGAGCAAAACGCACTTCATCTCGAAGACCTTGATAATGCGGAACACTATCTGAATGCGGATGCGCAAACGCAACGTGTTCAAGATGCCATTGCGACATATGTTCTGGACCTGCCCAATACGGCAGCCGTGCAAACACTGGATATGGTCTTGGCACCGCCCCAACAAGCACCTGTTGTCGATAAAATTAGTTTCAATACATCAGATTTTTCGGCGCAAACCCTTGCATTTCGTCCTGATATTGATCGTTTCGCGTTACATAACGCTCAAGACTTTATCGCAAGTGGTCTGCGCACATGTCCGCAGACAGAGGATGAATTACAACAAATGGTAGCGGCACTTTATCAGGCCAACCAAGACACAGGCGGAACCATATACGCCAAAGAAAAGGCGACTTTGAAATCAGTCGAAGTCGTTTTGATTGCGTCCGGTGTCGGTTTGATAAGTGGAAGCACCAAAGCTGCCACGACAACAGCGAACACGCTCAACACTTATCTGGCATTTCAAACATTGCTAGATGACGTCATACGCGGCACCTATCCATCTAAATTTACCAACCTATTCGCAACAGCGACCCCACACGCGATCTATGCGGACAGTTTGCAAGAAGACCGTATCTTTCGCGTCGAAACAGTCGAATTAACAACACTAAGCGCTGGATGGTCGATGTCGAAATCAGCCTTTGATTTCACGATGGCAGCCATAGGCGGCAAATCTGTACCGGGCGACCTTAAACAATTGCTTGTCGCTGCCCCCAGAAACCGCGCAGCCCTTGTATCACGGGTGCAAGCAGCACATCAGAGCTTTCGCACAACAAGCCATGCTACCACCCGCAATGCACAACTAGATATTTATCTGTCCGGCGCAGAAGGTGTCAGAGACGGGGAGATCCTTAACAACGCTTACAGCCACATAACCAGGTACCTTGGCGAGACCTCGGAAATTAGAACGCCGCCAGAGATATGCCGCTTGGACCTGAACGCATCAACCTTGATCGCCGCAAATACGGTAGACCTCCCGCTTGGCAATGCCCTGCGCGCCGTCAATATCGGAATTGAGAACCGGGAATTTACAGCCGTAAACACAGGTCAAGGGGCTGTTGGGATCGCTTTTGAAAACTTACCACCAGAATTCAAAATCATTCCTGAGCTGCCAACAACAACCGTGCGGATTGATATCCCGCAAATTGCTATAACGATCGATGGTCCTAGTGGCATTTCACCCTATGGGACCGGGAATTACGAATTCACCATAGAAAATAGCGCCCCCACCGCGTCACCGATTGTGCAATGGGACCATCTTCCGACAAATTTGGTCGCCGCAGGTCCGCATAACGTGGATGGGTACGCAATGACGCCCTTGGACGTCACCTGCCAGGCCCGCACCATGCTTTTGACAGCGACCTACGACGCGGACTTTCTAGAGCAGATCGACGTGGCACCGTTTGCTTCACGTCAGGTGACATTACTTGCAGATCAAGATGAATGTGAAGACGTCGAAGACCAGCCCGATGTCGACGCTCCAACATGGGACGCCGTGGGCGGACAATGGCTAGAGACACCATTAAGTGATCCATTTGTCTGTACATTTATTGGGTCGGCAATCGGTTCCGGACACGGACCCGGTCAGACTGTCGTTGCGCGTGGGTGCAAACAAATTGGCGAAGCGACTTTTGACTTTGTCGACAACAACGCCCTCTTGATCGTCAATGCACTGGGCATGGAGTTTAGATTTCAAAAGTCTGAACAACGCTACATGGATATACGTGATCAGATCCTATTTTACGGTGGCCGTTCAATTACAGCCTACCCGCCCATGGACCTGTTTCGAATCGAGGTCGACGTTGAAGATCTACAAGCTCAAAATCCATTTATTTATGAAAGCGAGAACTACGGCTTCAATGATTTTGCAACTTATACGTTTGCGTATCGCAACACGCTATACGCGATGGGCGGGTTTTCACAAACTGACGCAGGCTTTGAAACCATATACCGTATTCCCGATCCCACATGGCTTAAGCTCGAGCCATAACTGGGCGGCAGCGCGGGCTGATCAGCCGGATCAGAACGGAAGAAGGGCGAGGCTTGCGCGTCGCCCCGTGTCAAATCACCCCTGGATGCTTTTGGCGGAGGCCATGCCCGGCGCGTCGGATTTCCCGCCAAGCTTCTCGCGTACACCGTCTTCGATCTTTTGACCGATAGCGGCGTCAATGTTACGCCAATATTCAGACGCCCGCACGAGGACCTTTTCGCTGACGCCATCACATAGATGGCCGACCACGTTGCCCACCAAGCGAACGCTCAATGCGTCCGCAAACGCGCTCCAAGCGATTCTGTTGGTTGCGCCCCTGCGCCCCAGCCATTCGCTCCTTGCGGTACACCTCTTTGGCGTCCAGCATTGTGACCACTGGTTCATCCGCATCAGGTGCGACTACGGCACAATAAATAATGGGGTCAACACCGCGATGCCTAAGTTCATCAGCAAGCACCTCCCTTGCCTCATCTTCATTCCGCACACCGGATATATCAACCGCTTTGAGATAACGCTTCTTAGATGTACCAGATCAAATGGATATGGCAGCAACAGATAGCTGACTTTCCAATGAATATAATGAACGGCAGGTTTGAGCCCATTTTTGACCGAAGCTGTTGCATCAACAAATGTCGGCTTTGATGACCTTCGCTGTTTGGAAAGTGCATTTTGCAGAATAACTGTGGGCAGGTCTAAGCCTTTGCCTTTAACCGGGCTAAACCTCTAAGGTCGCCCCTCTGGAATTCCAACCTCTCTCAAGTAAGGCGAAAGACATCATAGCAGTCCTGCAAGAGACCGCTAGGTCTTTGGCACAGCTGGGGGCGACGGCGATAGAGATACCACAGGCCTAAACGGGTTGCCCTTCAAACTGCGCAAGGGTGACGCCACCCTCTTGCAATGCACGGCGAACCTCCGAAGCAATGCGGACGGCCGTCGGGGTGTCACCGTGTAGGCAGATCGTATCGATGCGCGTTTTAATGCGTTTGCCGCTTTCGGTGATGATGGCGCCCTCGCGGACCATTTCGGCCATGCGGCGGCCTGCTTCGTCAGGGTCATGGACCACCGCACCAGGCAGGGCGCGATCGACGAGGGTTGCGTCGTCATTATAAGCCCGATCCGCAAAAATTTCGCAGGCAACCTTGCAGCCCAGAGCAGAAGCGGCGCGTTGCTGGGCGGTGCCTGCCAGAACCATGATGGTGATATCCGGCGCGATATTGAGTGCGGCTTCGTAACAGGCCTTGGCCATCGCCTCGTTTTCGGATGACATGTTCGCCAAGGCGCCATGTAGCTTCAGGTGCCGGATTGTGCCGCCTGAGGATTTTGCCATCGCTTGCGCCGCCCCCAGTTGATACCGCACCAGATTTTGCAGGGAGTCAGAGGCAATGTTCATTCGTTGCCGCCCGAAACCGTGCAGATCAGGAAAGCCTGGATGTGCGCCGATGCCAACGCCCTTTTGCGTGGCCACCTTCATGGTTGCGGCCATCACGTCCCAATCGCCCGCATGAAACCCGCAGGCGACATTGGCAGAGGTCACGATATCCAGAAGGGCCGCGTCGTCGCCCATTTCCCAGGCCCCATAACTTTCGCCCATGTCAGCGTTCAGATCGACTGTTTGTGTCATTCTATTTTCCTTAAATATCTTCGTTTCCGGCGATCATTCCGCCGATAAGATTGTATGACAGCAGATCGCGCATAAGGCGCGGATCGCGGATCAACGGGCGGCAGTGCTTGCCCAACTCTGCGCGGCGTTTGGCCTCGGCACGTTCCAGCTCTACGGCCTCGTTCAGATCAACAAAACGGAACCGGAACTCTGCCCCCGCGGGCGCCTGCGCCACACGCGGCAGATCGCAGGGTAGAACCGTACCGATCCGAGGGTAGCCGCCAGTTGTTTGGCATTCGACCATCAGTACAAAGGGCGTGCCATCGCCAGTGACCTGAATGTCGCCGGGCAGCACGATTTCTGACACGACGTTGCGCCCGCCTTCGATGTGATACCCACCGCCATGGGGGGTCAACGCCAAACCCATTCTGTTTGCGCGCGCCGCGCGGTGCAGCGGTTCTAATTGCAGGCGATCCAATTCGGTCTTGCCAAAAAGATGGGTCTGAAAACTGGGGGTAAGACGAACCTCACCGCCTTGAAAACGGTCTTCGACGTCGATCACCCTGTTTGTTTCGCGCCCTTTATCGGTGCCAATGGCCAGAACTTCGCCATCCTGCAGCAAGGCGCCAATTCCGGCAGAGAGATGCGCGGACCTCGCCCCCAAGAACGGATCAGAAGCAAACCCGCCGCCAACATGTAGATAGCCGTAGCACCCCGACATGGCCGCGCCGATGGACAATCGCGCGCTAGCAGGCAGGCAATGCGACGCGTTCCACACCACCGCATCGCCGTCGATGGTGACGCGCATGGGCGCGCCTGTAAGCGCGATGCGGGTGTCTTGGCTTGCCTGAAATTCCCCACCCAGCGCGGCCATTTCCAGCGCAAGCGTATCGGCAGGCTGACCAAGCAACGCCGCGCCCTCGGCCAGCGCCAGCCTGTCCGCTGCCCCACCACGCGACAGGCCCAACGCCAGATGGCCGGGGCGCCCCATGTCCTGCAATGTCATACTGGGACCGGCGCGTAAGATCGTCAGTTGTGCGCTCATTTGAGTGTCTCGTACGTCGCGCCGCCGTTCGGATCGCTGCGCATGTTGTTCAATGACGCGGCATCCGTGGCGATGAATTGCACTTCGTCACCGGGGCGCAAAAGGATTGGTTCGTCGGCTTCGGGTTGGAAAAGGTTGATTGCCGTCTGACCAACATGTTGCCAGCCAGTTGGCGCAGAAACGCCAAACAATACAAATTGTCGGATCGCCACGACCAGCGCACCTTTCGAGACGCGGTCCGTCAATTGGCTTTGGCGGGGAATGTCCCAGGCTTCGGGCAATTCACCCAAATAGGGCTGACCGGGCGAAAATCCGAGCGCTTGCACACGCACGCGCGCGTTTGAAAGAGAGGTCTCCGCCTCGGCTTCACTCATTCCCGCTGCCGTGGCGGCCTGTGCCAATTGCGGGGCCAGATCGCTGCCATAAACGGTCGGAATGCGCCAAAAACGCCGCCCTTCGGGCAAGGCGGCATCAAACCAGTTGCGGCGTTTCAGAAGGGTATCGACCTTGGATCGCAATACATCGTGGGCTAGGTGCAAAGGATCAAAGCGAACGAAACAGGATACGAGAGTCGATGATGTTTCCTCGACACCCTCCCAACCTTCGGCCTCGACAGCTGCACGAAAAGCCAATGCCGCACGATTAGCTGGTTCGCTTAGCTTGTCACCAAAGCTGACAAGAAGACCGTCCACACCTCCGGTGCGGATCATGGGAAATGCAGGGGAGGATTGAGTCACATCTGCTCCGGCAGGTAGGTTACGATGGATGGGAAGATCACGATTAGAGCCAACGCGACGACCATCAAAAAGAAGAAAGGAAGTGCGGCATAGGCGACCGTCAGAATATCGCGCCCGGTCAGGGATTGTAGCACAAAGAGGTTGAAACCAACTGGCGGGGTGATCTGGCTCATCTCAACAACGATCACCAGAAAGATGCCAAACCACAGCGGATCAATTCCGGCCTGTTGCACCATCGGCATGATGACCGAGGCCGTCAACACCACGACCGAAATTCCGTCAAGAAAACAGCCAAGGATCACGAAGAACACGGTCAGCGCAGCCAACAGGGTATATGTCGACAGACCAAGCCCACCAATCCATTCGGCAAGGATACGCGGGATACCGGTAAAGCCCATAGCAACGGTCAGGAAAGATGCCCCCGCAAGGATGAAACCGATCATGCAAGAGGTCACAGTTGCGCCCATCAACCCCTCAACAAAGCTCGCGCGGCTTAGCGTGCCGGAACTCCATGACAGGATCAGCGCCAGCACAACCCCGACAGCGGCAGCGTCCGTCGGCGATGCGATACCGGCATAAATCGAGCCGATCACTCCGCCGATCAGCATCATCACCGGCAGCAACCGACGGGAGCGGCGCAGCTTTTCGCGAAAGTTTACAGAGATGTCTTCCATAGGAAGTGAAGCGCGGTTCATTACGGCCCAGATGGCGACATAGCCCACGAACAAGGTCACAAGCAGCAGCCCGGGCAGGACGCCCGCAACAAACAACCGCGCGATGGATTGCTCGGTCGCCACGCCATAAACGATCAGGATGATGGATGGCGGGATCAACAGCCCCAGCGTCGCCGATCCGGCCAGCGTCCCGATTACCATCTTTTCAGGATAGCCCCGTCGCGACAGTTCGGGGATCGAGAGCTTGCCAATGGTGGCCGCCGTTGCCGCCGATGATCCGGATACCGCAGCAAAGATCCCGCAGGCAAAGACATTAACGTGTAAAAGCTGGCCTGGCAGGCGGTTCATCCACGGCGAGAGACCTGTGAACATATCGTCGCTCAGCCGAGAGCGAAACAGGATTTCACCCATCCAGATGAACAGCGGCAGCGCGGCCAAGGCCCAAGAATTCGAATGGCCCCACATGGTCGTCGCCATAACAAGACCCAAGGGCGCATTGCTGAACAATGCCATGGCGGCAATTCCGACACCCAACAGCGAAAAAGCAACCCAAAGGCCGGCCCCAAGGAAGGCAAAAAGAAGGACAATCAGAATGACGGAAAGGACGGCAACGGACATGGTTCAGTCTCCTATTCGCTCAGCAGGTTTTCGCCCTTGCCATCCCAAGACGCGGGACGACCGCGCAAAAGGCCGACAAGTTCGTCAAGCAGAGCAATGGTGAGAATAGTAAGCCCAAACGCGATGGGCAGTTGCGGCAACCAAAGCGGAACGGAGACCATACCAGAGGACCGGTCACCATATTCAAAAGATTCATAAACAAGCTGGAAGACAAACCAACTTGCATAGGCGCTCATCGTCAGGGCAACCGCGACGACGACAATTTCGAAGCCACGCTGAGCGCGGGCCGGCAGGCGGTTCAGCAACAGCGTGACGCGGATGTGCCCGCCTTCGCGCAGCGCATAAGCCAGCGCAAGAAAGATAGAGGCCGCCAGAAAGAAACCTGTGAAATCCGCATAGGACGGGATCGTCAGCCCAAGGCCGGTTCCCGTTATGGCGGCGGCGATCTTGTCTGCAAGGTTCAGGCAGACCTGAACAAAAACGACGGCGACGATGGCGACAATGAAGGCCGCAGCCAGCCCGCCAGATATTCGATAGAGATTGTCCAAGGCTCGCCGCATGATCGCTTCCTCTGTGTTAGGGGGTAAGGCCGGACGCGCTGGAGCGTCCGGCCCGTTAGGTTATTGGCCGTAGGCGCTTAGCAATGCGGCACCGGCGTCGCCTGCTTCAGCGCTCCAGTTTTCCAGCATTTGCGTACCAATCTCGCGCAATCCGGTCATCAGTTCCTCTGATGGCTCCACAACGATGATGCCGTTTTCAGCCAGAACCGCTGTTTGTGCTTCGGTTTCCGCACGGCTCATCTCCCAGCCGCGGGCTTCTGCGGCGGCGGCGGCTTCAAGAACAGCGGTCTGTGTGGCGTCGTCCAGACGGCGGAAAGAACGGGTGTTGACCACCACGACGTTCTTGGGAATCCATGCCTGAATGTCGGTGTAATGTGTCAGGAAGTCCCACGCCTTGGAATTCACACCAGTCGAGGATGAGGTGATCATCGCCTCGACACGTCCGGTGCTGAAGGCCTGCGGAATATCCGGGTTTTCGACCTGTGTGGGCGCCGCACCTGCAAGGTTGGCGAACTCTTCAAGGGTGGCGTTATATGTGCGGAACTTCAGCCCTGCGAGGTCTTCGACTGAATTGATCTCCCCCGTGGTATAAAGTCCCTGCGGCGGCCATGGCACCGAATAAAGAACCATCATGCCTTGTTCGTCCAGAAGCTCGGAAATGACGTCTTTCTGGGCAGCCCAAAGGCGCTCTGCATCTTCGTAGTTGGTGGCGAGGAAAGGCAGTGAGTCCGCACCAAAGGCCGGATCTTCATTGGCCAAGAGCGACAGGAAAAATTCGCCAATGGGCACCTGACCGCTGCGCACAGCCCTGCTGATTTCGGGGTGCTTAAAGAGTGATGCCGCAGAATGGACGTTGATTTCGAGTGCGCCATCCGTGGCCGCAGCCACATCAGCGGCAAACTCGGTGATATTGACGGTGTGGAAGGTCGCATCTGGGTAAGGCGTCGGCATATCCCAAGTTTCAGCCTGCGCACTGATCGTTAGACCCGTTAGAGCGGCGGCTGCCCCGCCAAGAATTCGTGAAATGAGCATTGTGCTCTCCCTGCTTTGTTGGATGGAAACAGGCTTGCACTACACTTACATTTCGTCAACGTTTTATAAGTATAGTTCACCAAATTCAGCTCCGGCTGTTGAAATGCTAGGGAAATATTGACATTATATGCGGAAATTATCAGCGAATTGAGCATAAAGAGAGCTATAAATGACTGACACCCCCCCCGCTGACCGCCGAATCGTCTCCTCTCGCCATCTCGCCCAAGGCGACGGCTGGGAACTGTCAGAGCTTGAGTTTGGATTGATCGTCGGGTTCAACGCCTTTTCGCGATGGGTCACGCGCTGCATGGCCGCTGCAGGCCAGCCCGACCTGAGCCCTCTCGAAATTCTGATCCTGCATAACGTCAATCATCGTGACAGGGACAAGCGGCTTTCCGACATCAGCTTTCTGCTGAACATCGAAGACAGCCATACAGTGAATTACGCTCTGCGCAAATTGTTAAAGGCCGGATTGCTGGTTTCGGAAAAGAGAGGCAAGGAAGTGTTTTATCGCACTTCGCCCGAAGGCGTCGCCCTGTGCGAGGCCTACCGGGATGTGCGGCGACAATGCTTGCTGAACGGCCTCTCGCCTGCGGAAATGAGCGGCGCAGAACTGCGGGAACTGGCCCGGATGCTACGCGCTCTGTCCGGCCATTACGACCAAGCCAGCCGCGCCGCCGCTACACTTTGAAACCGCTGCGCGCTCTAGCAAAGAAACCGGACCGGCTTATGACTTTGACGGGTACTCATCCCGTGTTTCCATCATTCGTTGACGTCTCGCGCCCCCAAACCGCAGCCATTTTGAAATCTGCGTAACGACGCTGCACTGAACGGCCCCACCTTTGCGCCAAAAAGTAATTTGGACCAGTCGCTTTTTCGTGCCGTCCTAAGTGCACATTTAGGCCACTTTCTGTTCGCAAGTGGCACTCTGGAAGGAGTGAGTGTTCAGCTCTGAGCTGATTTCAGGAAATCGAGTGCAGCAGCAAGGCACGAGCGTACTTGAAGCCGTTTTCCAAAGCTTGGTCGATTTCCTTCAGCAGTTCCGCATCTCCCTTGTTCTTACCTCCGTGAACGATTGCATTGCGGGTTCTGTAAAAGCTATCGATGTCCTCACCAATCTGAACATTCTCTTCGTTGCTCGCACCCAAGAGGCTAGAAACGTTGCGGCTCAACTCCTTCTTGTATGTCTTCTCTTTTGGAAAGTAGCGTTCGAAGATGATTGCAAGATCAAGGATGCGATCTTCCTTAGCAAACCTGCCAAATGTCCTTTGGGCCTCAGCAAGTCGGTGAATCAATGGAGCTACCGTCGCGTAGTTTGTCGTGCTTTTTTTTGAGAACAGTTCCACCGCATGTCGAACACGATCTGGGCTTGCGGGACTTTGCTTCCGGAACGGGTCGTGGAAATTGCCAACAAACTCACCAGCTCTTGCCGAACCAGAGCCATAGTGTTGTCCCAAGAGTTGAAGGCTTGTTTTTGAGACAACACACGGAAAGTCATACACCCACGTTATTGGGCATTCCAGCACGACTGACAAGAGCTCGGCGAACTCTGCTGCGACACGGTGAAACAACAAAGGCACGTCTTTCGGGCGTCTGTCCCGCAGACGGGCATTCACTTGGTGGAATTCTGGCTTCCAACGGAACGGGGCCGCGATCCCAAAAAACAACTCTAGATCACGCGCCTTCACTTGATCTGGCGCCCGATCTTTAAACCAACTTGGATCAATGTAATCGCGAAATTCGTCGAATGGAGCAATGAAGTAGCCATCTCCCAGATCGTATTTTTCGGCGACTCTAATTCCATAAAAGAGATCGACGTCGTACCCAAGATCCAAGTCGTTCGTCAGGGGTGAAACCCTAAGCTCTGAAGAGAGCATCAGCAACGAGTTCAACTCACCTGCTGTCCTGCCAAACTTCTTTTCCAACCGGTAGTATTCTCGGGCCATTAAACCCGAAATTATTTGCGCAATGCCTGTAAAGGTCTTGCCGTTAATTATTCCTACTTGAACAAAGTCACTGTTCGCGAGTTTCAGGTGATACTCTGTCTTCGACAGTGTGGCCGCTGACTTCCCCTCTTTGCGTTGTTTAGCTAGAAATGCGGCACCGATTTTTTCAAAGGTCTGGCCTTTGGCCTCAAGCCTAATACGTTTCTCTTCCTGCTTGGCTTCGCTAGGGTCAATACCGTCCGCCAATTGGGCCTTGGCAATATCGCGCGCTTGACGCGCCTTCGCTAACGTCACTGCTGGATAGTCCCCGATCACCAACAAACGCTCTTTGCCATCGATACGGTACTTAAAGCGCCACGACTTTGATCCGCTGACCTTCACAAGCACAAACAGCCCTTCAAAGTCGCTGACTTTATAAGCCTTCTCGCGTGGTTTTAGATTTCGAATCTTGATGTCACTTAAGGGCATGGTGGGGGTAGGCAGTTTTTCCAATTTTTATCGTACCCCCAATAATACCCCTTTTCTGGGGGTACGCTGCTGGACGTTATAAAGCAGCATTGGACAAACGATCTCGACAAATCCCTTATAAACAAGGATCATTCGGATGTCATTGGATAAATCTGGATGATAAAATGGTGCCCCCACACGGACTCGAACCGCGGACCTACTGATTACAAATCAGTTGCTCTACCAGCTGAGCTATAGGGGCACTGGTGTGCAGTTTCCTGCGTCGTCTCATCGACTGAGCGGCATATAGCAGGGAGAAACTTGGCAATGCAATGGGGTTTTTGCTTCATTTGCAGAAAAATTCTTACAACCCTGTTACCGGTTTGTCCGCGCCAGTAATGCAACGGCTCCCAGCCCGACCAAAGTAATCATCAACGCGGCAGGAGCGGCTTGGGAAATATTTTCGAGCGAGGCTTTCGCGTGCACGCGGGTGGCCAATGTTTCATAGCTAAACGGGCGCAAAAGCAGGGTCGCGGGTAGTTCTTTAACGCAATCTACAAAGACCAAAAGCAGCGCCGATCCGATGGAGGCTTTGACCAGCGGCAAATGCACAGCCTTCAAGGTTCCGCCTGCGCTCCGCCCAAGCGAGCGCGCGGCCATGGGTAAACTAGGGGATACGCGGCCCAATGCGGCGTCTGCCGTGCCCTGCCCAATCGCAAAGAATCGCACGACATAGGCCAGCACAAGCGCGGCCGCGGAGCCGGTAAAGATCAGCCCCGGATCGCCGAACCCAAAGCGCACAAAAGTATCTGCAACAACATTATCAAATTTCGCCAAAGGCACGAGAATCCCAAGCCCCAAGACGGCCCCAGGTGCAGCGTAGCCAATCGCTGTGACCGGCATCAGCAGCGCAGGCAAGCGCTTGTGCGACAAGCGCACGCCGTAGACCATGAACACCCCGCCTAATACGGTCAAAACAGCGGCAATCCCGCCGACGGTAATTGTATGGAACAGGGCACGGCGCAGACCCGGAGCGACCCATTGCCCAGCGTCAAACGCATGTGTCATCAGAACGCCAACAGGCAAGATAAAACCGCCAATGACAGGGATAAGACAGCATAATGTCACCGCCCAAGCCCGCCAACCGTGCAGCGCCACCGCAGTGACAGGGCGTTGCCCACGTGCAGAGCCAAAAAATTTGCTTTTGCGGCGGCTCAGTTTTTCCAGCGTCACCAACAGAATAATCAACCCCAAAACGCAGGTCGCCAGTTGCGCGGCCCCTCCAAGATTCCCCCCCTGCAACCAGACCGAAAAAATGCCGGTGGTCAGCGTTTGCACCGCGAAATAATCAACTGTGCCAAAATCATTCACCGTCTCCATCATCACGACAGCAACCCCGGCCGCAATTGCGGGTCGCGCCAGCGGCAAGCCAACCCGGTAGAACCGCCCAAAGGTCCCTGCCCCAAGCGCTTGGGCAACCTCGTAGGCCGCGCCAGATTGTTCGCGAAATGCGGCCCGCGCCAAAAGATAGACATAGGGGTAGAGCGCCATGCTGAGCACCAAGATGGCAGCACCACGCGTCCGAATACCGGGGAACCAATAATCGCGGGCGGTTTGCCAACCCATCACCTCACGCAGGGTGGTCTGAACGGGGCCTGCGTACTCCAAAAAATCGACCAACGCATAGGCCCCGACATAGGCAGGGACGGCCAGTGGCATCAACAATGCCCATTGCAAAACCCGCCGCCCCGGAAATTTATACATCACGACCATCCACGCCGCCCCAGTGCCGATCATCGCCGTAAGCGCCCCGACAGAAAACATCAGCACCGCCGTGTTTGTCAGGTAGCGTGGCAAAGTCGTGCGTAACAAATGGGGCCAGATATTTTCGGTCGGGGTCAAGGCGAACCAAATCACCGCGACAATCGGGATCAACACCATCACAGCGATGCAAACCGCACCAATAGACCATGGCGATACGCGTAGGCGCTTGGGCTGGACGAGAGGTAACTGACGTATTTGATCGGACATAAATTTGCACTATCCGAAAGCAGTTTAACTGTCCAGAAATCCCCCTATGATACCGGCAGTCAGACTAAAAGGGTGAGCCCATGCAAATTGCACATCACATCGGCGCGCATGGCATCGATGAGGACCGGTTGCTGAAATCGACCCTGCGCAATGCGGATGCATTGGTAAAAAACGGTATCGCCGCGCCCGGTCCGGGGAAATACCGCAGCCTTATTCGCACAACGATTCAAGGGCTTGATGGCGCACAACCTGCGCCCGGCACTCGTGACGTGCTGCTTGATAGTATCGTCGAAGACGATCGTGCGCGCCGCCTGCTATTGGCCAACGGCAATTTCATCTGCGTGCCCAACCGGGTTTTCGAGCACGGGGCGTTTTATCCGCAGGCTGAGCCAAAGGTACGGGCCCTGCTCAACCTCTTTCCCGATGATGATCTCAGCCTATTTTTCGCGATCCGGCATCCGGCTACTTTTTTGCAAGACCTGCTGCGGCGACCCAAAGCGACAACATTTGCGTCCATTCTGGGCATCACCCACCCCGCAGACATCCGCTGGGCTGATGTCGTGCGGCGCATACAGGCCGGCGCTCCGAACGCACAGATCACCGTCTGGTGCGAAG
The DNA here is from genome assembly GCF_003318235.1 of Loktanella sp. D2R18. Lineage (GTDB taxonomy): Bacteria > Pseudomonadota > Alphaproteobacteria > Rhodobacterales > Rhodobacteraceae > Yoonia. The sequence goes on from NZ_QOCG01000022.1 coordinate 46,605, forward strand.
AAGATACGCCGCTGCTTTGGCCTCAACTGATCCGGCGGTATACTGGCATCCCAGCCACCGCACCGATATTGGGCGGCTTGGATGCGCTCGATGGGCTGATGCAGCGCGAAGGCTTTAATGAGCTACGCGATCAGTTAAACGCGAACCCCGGTGCCTCAGAAATTGCGCGCCAAAACATGATCGCGGATTGTTGGGAAGCCCATGCAATTCCCGGCGCGGATGACGTCGAAATCGACCTGCCAGAGCTTGATGCCGCACTCGTTCAGGCGATGACAGAAACCTATGAGGCCGATATCGCGGAAATTTCCGCGATGGAGGGTGTCACACTGGTTTTGCCATTCACCTAAAGCCTACATGCCCATCGCAGCCATATACATATCCATCACGGCTTCTTCTTCAGCGATGTCATTTGCGTCGCGTTTGCGGATCGCGACAATCTTGCGCAACACCTTGGTGTCATACCCGCGCCCTTTGGCTTCTGCCATGACTTCTTTTTGGGCTTCGGCGATGTCCTTTTTTTCCGCCTCAAGACGCTCATAACGCTCGATAAATTGGCGCAGCTCGTCGCCTGCGACATTGGACACTGACTCGGTGACTTGATCGTTCATGTCTGCTCTCCTGAAAGGTTTTTCATGTCCTAGCCCCTGCCCCGCAGCGCTGCAACCCTTGCATGGCGCAGCTGAGCGCGTTAGGCGGACAGAAATACAAGGAGGCAGGTCATGGAAATCGTTGTTTGGATCGGGGCGGTCTTGTCGGTCGTCGGGCTTGTTGGGATTGTTTACAGCATCGTCGCAGTGACCAAAGCGAAACGCGCGAACCTGTCCGACGACGACTTGCGCGCCCGCGTTTCAAAAATTCTGCCAATCAATTTGGGCGCGATGTTTGTCTCGATGATTGGGCTGATGGCTGTCGTGGTCGGGGTTATGCTCGGCTAGATCGGGCAAAAGACCTCGTACACACGTTCTAAAATCGGACGCACACGCGGATCCGCCAGACGGTAGCGCATGCTGCGCCCGTCACGTTCACAAGCAACAAGCCCTTCACCGCGCAAACGCAATAGTTGCCCTGACACATAGGATTGGCTTGCGCCCAATTGTTCTTCGAGCGCGCCGACACTTTGTTCGCCCGGAACCAGTGCGCAAAGAATACGCAAACGCCCCGGGTTTGAGAGCGCCTTGAGCAAATCGGCCGCATCTGCTGCAGCTGCGTCCATTTGATCTACAATCATTTCATTCGCTTCGGTCATGCAATCAGTACTACCATAAAAATTTTAACATTCCAATATTGAAATGCATCAGAAAGCCGATATATTGGCCGGGACTAGAAAATGTGAATACCCCCTGATGTAAAGACATATTTGTTGTTGGCGTGTGAAAATCAAGCCGATGTCAATCACTGTTCAGTGCGTTTGGGGCTAACCTGACAGGAAAACGATATGCATATTGACTGGATTTATGGGCTGATTGGGGGCGCAATCATTGGGATTGCGGGCGCCATTTTTCTTTTATTTAACGCGCGGATCATGGGGGCCTCGGGGATCATCGGGGGCCTTGTTGACGGCAGCGGCAAAAGCGATTGGCAAGAACGCGCAGCCATGGTGGCCGGATTGTTCATTGTGCCGGGCATCGTCGCGCTCTTGATGGGCGGCGCACAAACCAATGTAACGGGCAACCTTGCCGTGCTTGTCGCCGCTGGTCTGCTAGTCGGCGTTGGGACGCGGCTGGCGAATGGCTGCACATCTGGCCACGGAGTTTGCGGAATTTCGCGGTTATCGCTGCGCGGGATCGTTGCGACCGGGTTTTATATCGGCGCGGGCGGGCTCAGCGTTGTGATCTTTAAACATGTCTTGGGGGTTATCTAATGCGGGTTTTGGTTTCATTTATTGTCGGCGCGACCTTTGGGGTTGGATTGCTGATTTCGGGCATGACGAACACAAATAAGGTGCAGGGCTGGCTGGATATTTTCGGCGCTTGGGATCCAACGCTGGCCTTTGTGATGGGGGGTGCGATTGTGCCAATGGCGATCGCATGGCAGCTCACAAAGACGCGCAAACCCGTTTTCGCCGACAGTTTTCCTGCGGCACCAGACCCACGGATCGGGCGCAATTTGGTGATCGGGTCAACGTTGTTTGGCGCAGGCTGGGGGCTGGCTGGTCTTTGCCCCGGCCCTGCGGTTGCATCGCTCAGCTATGGTGGGATCGGTGGGCTAACATTCATAGTCGCGATGCTGTTGGGCATGTTGATCGCGCCACGCGTGCGGACGCGTCTGGACCAAATGGCAACGGCAAGCTAAAAGGCACCCCATGGATATTAGACAGATCAGCCAGACCTACGCGGTTTCACCACAAATTGATGTCGCGGACATCCCGGCCATTGCGGCGGCCGGGTTCACAACCATCATCTGCAACCGCCCCGATGCCGAGGTGCCGCCGAGCCATCAGGCAAACGCAATCGAAGCCGCGGCCCTCGCGGCCGGGCTGACGTTTATTGTCAACCCGGTCACCCATCAAGGGTTGAACATGGATATGGTGCACAGCCAAAATGCGGCAATGGCGGCCTCTGACGGGCCGACGCTGGCCTATTGCGCCTCTGGCACCCGGTCGTCGATCGTTTGGTCATTGGGTCAAGCAGGGACAATGGCGACCGATGATATCATCGCGGCTACCGCTGCCGCGGGCTATGATTTGGCCGGGATGCGCGCGCAGCTGAACACGCTCGCCGCTGGCTAATTTTCCTCAAGCGCTGGAAACCCTTCTGCTGGGGCCATCGGGAAATCCAAATCGAGGTCTGGCGTATCATCTGACATGGGCGGCACCGGTTCCTCTGCAACATCATCCGGTGCTGCATCCATCAGCCCCCCCACGCCTAAAGCTGTTGGGGGAGCCATCGGTGCCCCGTCAAGCTCTGCTAACTCGGGCGTCATTTCCTCTTCGATCCGCAATGCACGCATCCCCCCGACTTGGCCCAACTTGGCTTGCGCAACCGTCTTTCCATCGGGTGCGAGCAAGCGCACGGAGTTCACAGTGCACCCCGGCAAAGGCACAACCTGCCCGACGGTCAATGCCTGCGCAGCACCTATAGGTATCTGAAACCGATGCAAATGCGCGTCCAGACGTGTTGGTGCGGCGTTAATACTGGCCTGAAACGCCGTGGACCAATTGACGCAAGCAGGCGGCGCGAGCTCTGGTTCTTGGGTCACCGTAATGACGGGCAGCGCGATGACAATATCCGCCTTGCGTTCTGCAACACCTAGATCAGTGGTCATGCGCACCACGCGGTAGGGACAATCGCGCAGGTTCAACCCTGCCCAACGTTTGCTATCAATCTGATCATCCAGTTGAATGTCATCCACCCAACCTCCAAACGATGTTCCCGCCAACGCCTGCGGCAATGCCGCAAGAAGCGCGGCCAACATAGGGTCACACATGGTTTTATCGGTGCCAGTTGGCGCGCGGTCTTCCGGCTTTTGCGCGCTGAGCCGCCCCATTGTTTGCATTTCAACCACTGCGGCACATAATTCCATATCAAGTGCTGCCAGGCCAACCAGCTGGCCGTCGCGCGTCAACCCGATGAGCAGTAAACCATCTTCCAAATCAGCCAACATTTCATCAAGCGGCAAGATTTGATCCGCGACACCACCAACCGTCAGCACCAATCCGACGGTATCATTCGCAGCCTTTATCAACGCCAATCGCACCGCGCGCGACGACGTGACGGGGCTGTTGCCCTTTGCTTGTTCATTTTGCCCCGCCATGCGCCGCAAAATCGATGAATGTGTGCTTTCAGTCATACGCCTGCCACAAAATACCCGGTGCCAGATTAACCAACCATTGGTTACAGTAGCCCTAACACGCTGCAGTTTTTATTTGGGCAGTGTGATCCGGAAGGCAGTGCCATATTGCCCGGGCAGATAGGCGATATCACCGCCCAAACGGCGCATTATTTCGCGACAAATCGCGAGCCCTAGCCCTGCCCCACCGGCCTTTGATCCATCTGCAACCCGGGAAAATTTTTCAAAGATAAGCTGTTGATTTTCCGGCGCAATTCCGCAACCATTATCAACAAAATCAATAAGATACATTCCATCCCGCTTCAGCACAGATATCTTCAGCCGCTGCTGTTCTGCATCGCAATATTTACGCGTATTCGCGATCAGGTTAATGAAGACTTGCACCAAACGGTCAAGATCCGTGGTGACAGCAATTTGGGCCAGTTCCGGTGCGCAGACAATTTCGAGCGTGTCTTCCAACCCACCTGCCGCGCCGATCGCTCGTTCGATGAGCACGCCCAGATTGCCAGTATTCACGTGCAGCATGACCTGACCGTTCTCAAGCACCGAAAGATCAAGCAGATCATCGAGCAATCCCGTCAAACGGATCGCCTCATCATGGATAATCCCGGAATATCGTTTCTGGTCGGACAGTGGGATATCACCATCACGCAAAATATCTGAAAATGACCGGATCGACGTCATAGGGGTGCGCAATTCATGGCTGATTTGGCTAAGAAACGCGTCCTTTTGGATGGAAAGTGCCGTCAATTTGTCGTTGGCATCGCGCAGCGCGCGGGCGGTCTGTTCTTGCTCTGATGATTTGGCTTCAAGCCGGTTGGAATACTCCAAAATCTGAGCGGCCTCGTCCGCAACGGCGATCAAGTCTTCAACAGACACGCCGCTGCCACCGATAAGTTGGCCTACCATCGCATGGGAGGTCGCAGCGCCGACGCTCCCCGCAAGCTCTCTCTCGAGCAGCTCCACGAAATTAGGGGTCACCTCTGGCAGGAATCCGTTTTTTCCTTGCCGCGCGGCTTCACGTTCAAAGATCGCCTGCGCCTGTTCGCTGCCCATAATACGCTGCGCCATAATCAGCAGGTCTTCGGCACCGGCGGCAGCGGTGGTCCAGGCGGGCGCAGCTGCCGAATGTTCAAAGACATTCACGAATTGCGCGCCTTGCAGGCGTTCAAGCGGGGTTGGAAATGTCACAAGCGACACAAGGATAAACATTCCCGTATTCAACAGCATCGACCAGAGCAACCCATGTACAAGCGGATCGAGCCCCACGATCCCAAACATAGCCTGCGGACGCAACCAAGACAGCCCGTATGGCCCCTGCTCTATCACTGTTTGACTGATCAGTGCCTCAACCCCGAAACTCGGCAAAAACAGCGTCCATAGCCAGAACGCAAGCCCGGTCAAAAGCCCTGCCGCGGCCCCCAACCGACTGGCCCCACGCCAAAATACGCCGCCCAGCATGGCAGGCAGGATTTGTACTGCCCCCGAGAAGGAAACCAGACCGATTGCGGCAAGCGCCGTGCCACCACCCGACACGCGGTAATAGACCAACCCCAAGAACAGTACGCCCGCGATCGACAGCCGCCGCGCGAGTAAGATAACATGACGGACATCCCCCGACATCACCGCCTGTTCGTTAGGGCGCAACGAAAGCCACATCGGCACAACGATGTGGTTAGACACCATTGTCGCGAGTGCAATTGTGGCGACCATCACCATCGAGGTCGCCGACGAAAACCCACCCAAAAATGAAAGCATTGCAAGCCCTTGTTTGCCCTCATGCAGGGGCACTGTCAGTACAAAAAGATCGGGGTTGCTGCCTGCAGGCAAAAGATCCAATCCGACCACTGCGATTGGGACGACAAACAGGCTCATTAGCATCAGGTAGGTCGGAAACGCCCAGCTCGCGATGGCAAGATGACGTTCGTCTGCGTTTTCAACCACCAAGACCTGGAACATGCGCGGCAGACACAATAGCGCCGCGCCCGACAAGAAAAGCAGGCTGACCCAACGCCCCCCATTTTGATCCCAGAGAACAACGTCAGAGCTATCAATCCGCGTCATCATTTCGGCAGGTCCGCCCGCGACCCCCCAAACAACAAAGACCCCGACAGCCAACAGCGCGATAAGCTTCACCACCGCTTCGACCGCGATTGCCATGACAATCCCATGGTGGCGTTCGTTGGCATCAAGGTTACGCGTGCCAAAGATCACCGTGAATATAAACAGGCCAACGGCCACCCACATCGCTGTCGCATTGAGATCAGCATCTTGCCAAAGCTGCCCGCCTGTCTGGGCGAAAACGGCGAACGCAAGGGTCACCGATTGTAACTGAAGTGCAATGTAAGGCGTTGCTGCGACAACAGATATGACGGTAACGATCACCCCAAGACTAGTAGATTTGCCAAAGCGCGACGACACAAGGTCCGCAATAGACGTGATCCGCTGGGCGCGGCCAATACGGACGAGCTTGCGCAAAATCCACCACCAGCCGATCATCATCAGCGTTGGTCCAAGATAGATCGTGACGAATTCCAAACCGGACCGCGCTGCATAGCCTACCGCGCCATAAAAGGTCCACGCCGTACAATAAATACTGAGCGAAAGCGTGTAGATCAGCGGCGAATGCAGCCAAGTCGCATTGCCCTGCGTTGCCCGTCGTTCGGCTAAGAAGGCAACCATAAACAAGATTGCCACATAGCACAGTGATATTGCGATGACGGTGTTAAACCCTAGCATCTGCGCGCTCAGGGTTTCGGGGTGGGATCAGGTACATCGTCAACGCGCAGCCCGCGTGCCATGATCGCGGTCACTGCAATCAATAGCGCCCAAACGCCAAACACATAGATTAGCGCACGCGCGTCCAGCGCATGATCAGTTGCGTCAGGCTTCCATAACAATGGGATGACCAACAAAATGCAACCAAATATCGGCCAAAACCGCAGCGCATCGCGCAATCGCCGTTGACGGTAGCCCGCTTGTTCAAGAAATATCTTGGACTTGAGGCCGTTGCTCATGCGTCAATCAAACTACGCACATGGTCGCGCACATCTGCGTTTGAAAACGGTTTGGTCATGAAATGATTGGCACCAAGGCGCATTGCCAAATCGCGGTCCTTTTCTTGTCCACGTGCCGTCAACATCATGACAGGAATGTCTTTTGTGGTTTCAGTCTCGCGCAGCTCACGCAGGATATCAAACCCGCTGCGTCCCGGCAGCATCACATCAAGAATAATCATATCGGGCGGAAACCCAATGACCTTTTGGATTGCCGTTTCCCCATCTTCATGGGTGTGCACTGTCCAGCCATCGCGGGACAAAATAAAACTGATCGCCTCAAGAATATTCGGCTCATCCTCGATCAGAAGGACACGTTTGCCCATCTCATCAACTCCCCAATTGTCTTACTCCCCCCGAAAAGGCAGCCTCCCTAGTACCGAGTATCGGGGGATTATGGGGCGAAGTCAAAGCCCTGCTGCTGTATTGATACCAATTATCGCAGGCTCACGGCGGCTTGTACAATCAGGACGCGGACAAATGCGACACGAACCACCGACTGCGATTGGGTCGGACTTGCTTTCGGGCGGGTCGGAAACCACCAACATCGTACTTTGCAAGACCGGGGTGACATCAAACTGCTGCGCGCCTTGGGGCGTCGCAATCGCATAGCACATAAAGCGTGTTTGTGCTGCATCGGGCAAGGATACTTCGGCACGGACGGGTTGGTTTGGCCGGCTCAGCGCGCCAAAAATCGGCCATAGCGGGCAGGCCCCGTTGCGGCGTGAATAGTTGAACCCCGGCACCGGCTTAAGGAAGGTCAGCGCGCCGGACACATCCGCGATGGCTAGCCCCATTGCAGGATGCCCGGCATCGGCAGGCAGACTCGCCAACCGGCGCAGGACCGCGGCAAAATCAACATTGAACTTTCGCGCCAATTGCGCCGGATCGTAATCAAGTGCATGATACGCATCAACAAAAACGGTCAGGGGCAAGGCACGCGCATCCGCCATATATTGCGCCGCGTAATCGACAAATATCTGCCCCGCAGGGCCAATCAGCCCCATGTTACGGGCGACCTCAAGGGTATCAGCTGTCCCAGCCTCGAGAGCAGAAACATGGAAACCCATCCGCGCTAAGGCGCTTTCAACCTGTTCAAAGGGCGATTGCGCGACATCGACTTCAGTTTCTGGCGCCTCGAGATAGGCGACCAATGCTTCGCTACTCGTCGCAAGCCGCAAGCTATCTTTGTGAATGTTCTCGTGAAATCGGCGCTGCCAATCCGCGTCGAGCTCGTCTTGGGTCACCAAGATCGACGCTGATGATCGGATCGACGTCACCGCCGAAATTACTTCGTGCAGAGAATTGGCAAGCTGAGGATCATGGGCGATGCGATCGGTAAGCGCAGCCATATGTTCATCAAGTGCGGCGATCCGGCGGGCTTGGGCTACGATCAAAGCGCTCCACCCAGGAAAGCGAGCCGCAAACTCATCGGTGCGTGCGATCTCGGCTTCGGTTTCAAATGTGGCAGCTGCGCTGCGCATCTGGTCCAGCAAGTTCCTGTCGGCCCCATCTGTCAACAATGACGCATCGACGCCCAAAAGACGGGCGATATCCGTTAACAACTTACCGCCGATTCTGCGGCGATTGTGTTCAATCAGGTTCAAATAAGAGGGAGAAATTCCAACGGCTTCGGCGACGGCGGCTTGGCGCAAACCTTGTTCAAGCCGCTTTTCGCGGATGCGGGCTCCGGTCAGTCGTTGGGTAGGCATGGGAAATTACCTTAATGCTTTCAAATGCTTTCTGCACCTGCGGGATAACGGGTTTACAGCCTCGCAAAAAAGCTTGTACAGAATTTTACAAATTAAGCAAGTCGCCCCAATGGTTTGTTGATTGAACACCCCCTGCCCCCAACAATGGTCGTGTACGTACACGTACAAGCTGTAGGGTCCCTCGTGGATCAAGCGGCACAAAACCTTTAGGGAGGAAACTAATGTCAAAATCGAATTTCTCACGTCGCGGCGTGCTGAAAACCGGTGCAATTGCCGGTGCTGGTCTTGCGCTTCCGACGTATCTACGCGCGGATTCACATGCTGGCTTTACAAACGCGCCAGGCGACAGCGAAGTCGTCCTTGGCTTCAACGTGCCACAAACAGGCCCATACGCGGACGAGGGCGCAGACGAACTGCGTGCGTATGAGCTTGCTGTTGAGCACCTGAACGGCGGCGGTGACGGCGGCATGCTGCCAACATTCTCATCACAAGTTCTGGACGGCACAGGTATCTTGGGCCGCGAAGTGAAGTACGTCACTGGTGACACACAGACAAAGTCTGACGCTGCGCGTGCATCTGCCCGTTCGATGATCGAAAAAGACGGCGCCATCATGATTACTGGAGGGTCTTCATCTGGTGTGGCTGTTGCTGTTCAAGCACTATGCCAAGAAGCTGGTGTGATCTTCATGGCGGGTCTGACCCACTCGAACGACACAACAGGTAAAGATAAGCGGGCCAACGGTTTCCGTCACTTCTTTAACTCTTATATGACTGGTGCGGCACTTGCGCCTGTTTTGGCTGCGAACTACGGCAATGACCGTAAAGCATACCACCTGACAGCTGACTATAACTGGGGCTACACCACTGAAGAAGCGATCCGCTCTTCAACGGAAGCAATCGGTTGGGAAACTGTGAACGCTGTGAAAACACCGCTGACACAGACTGACTTCTCATCTTATATCGCGCCAGTTCTGAACTCTGGTGCCGACGTTCTGGTTCTGAACCACTACGGCGGAAACATGGTGAACTCACTGACCAACGCTGTTCAGTTTGGTCTGCGTGAAGCACAAGCCAACGGCCAGAACTTTGAAATCGTTGTTCCACTGTACTCTCGCCTTATGGCGCGTGGTGCGGGTGCTAACGTGAAAGGCATCTTTGGTTCAACCAACTGGCACTGGTCGCTGCAAGACGAAGGCTCTAAAGCATTCGTTCAGTCATTCGGCACAAAATACGGCTTCCCACCATCGCAGGCTGCACACACAACTTACGTGCAAACGCTGCTGTATGCGGATGCGGTTACACGGGCTGGCTCGTTCAACCCATGTGCGGTTGCAGAAGCTCTCGAAGACTATGAATTCGATGGCTTGGGCAACGGCAAGACACTTTATCGTGGCGACGACCACCAGTGCTTCAAAGACGTGCTGGTCGTGAAGGGTAAAGAAAACCCTGAAAACGAATTCGATTTGCTCGAGATCGTTGAAGTCACCCCTGCGGATCAGGTCACATATGACCCGAACCACCCGCAGTTCCAAGGCGGCGCATTGGGTACATGTAACCCAGGCGCGTAAACCACCAAAAAATTTCAGGTCACCACATCACGTGGTGGCCTGTCACATCGACAGGAAACTGCGCCCTTAGGGGCAGCGGTATGTCTTTTGGTATCCCGCCAACATTTAACCGATCAGAGGTCACCTCATGGACCAGTTCATACTGCAAATCCTTAACGGGCTCGATAAAGGGTCAGCTTATGCACTTATTGCGCTCGGGCTTACGCTTATTTTTGGGACGCTTGGCGTTGTAAACTTCGCGCATGGCGCGCTCTTCATGCTCGGCTCATTTTGTGCCGTTACTCTTAGTAAATTCTTAAGCCTCAGCCACAAAGTTGTGGATGAGACGCGGACTGACTTTTTGGGGAACCCCCTGCAAGTCGACGTTCCCTACGTCCATGATTGGTTCGGTGTCGCCACAGGCGATGCGATCATTGACTGGGCTGTGCCGCTGTCGCTTCTCTTTGCCACACCTGTGATGATCGGTATCGGCTTCATCATGGAACGCGGGCTGATCAAGCACTTCTATAAGCGCCCACATGCGGACCAGATCCTTGTGACCTTTGGCCTTGCCATCGTGATCCAAGAGGTCGTCAAATATTACTACGGTGCGAACCCAATCCCAACACCTGCGCCAAGCGCCTTTAAGGGCAGCTATGACTTCGGGTTGTTGCTTGGATTTGACGCGAACGCGATCATCTATCCTTACTGGCGCCTCGTGTACTTCTTCTTCTCACTCGTGATCATCGGCGCTGTCTTTGCCTTCTTGCGGTTCACCACCTTCGGGATGGTTGTGCGTGCGGGCATGGCTGACCGTGAAACAGTTGGGCTGTTGGGCATCGACATCGATAAGCGGTTTACCATCATGTTTGGTATTGCGGCGGCCGTCGCAGGCCTCGCGGGGGTCATGTACGTACCGATTAACCCACCAAACTACCACATGGGCATGGACTTCCTCGTGCTGAGTTTCGTGGTTGTTGTTGTGGGCGGTATGGGGTCGCTCCCCGGTGCGGTCGCGGCTGGGTTCCTTTTGGGTATCCTCGAAAGCTTCGCCTCAACTGCTTGGGCGGTCAGCAACCTGCCAGGAATCAACCAGGTTATCATCTACCTGGTCGCAATTATCATTCTATTAACACGTCCGCGTGGCCTGATGGGTCGCAAAGGCGTGATGGAGGAATAAGCCAATGCTTGGTCTCGAAAAGAAAGACTTTCGGCTGCTTCTTATTGTCATTGGCCTGACACTATTTGCACCCATCATCCTGAACCCGTTCCCTGCGGGGTCAGAGATGGCCCAGTTTAACGCGGGCTATCCTGATCTGATGCAACGCTTTGTGATCTTTGGTATCTTTGCGATCGGGTTTAACATCCTGTTCGGCCTGACCGGATACCTCTCATTTGGGCACGCTGCTTTCTTGGGTGTGGGTTCATACTCTGCGGTCTGGATGTTCAAGCTTCTCAGCATGAACGTGCTTCCAGCGATCGTCCTTAGCGTCATCATCGCGGGCCTGTTTTCATTCGTCATCGGATATATCTCGCTACGTCGCTCTGGGATTTACTTCTCGATCCTGACGTTGGCCTTTGCGCAGATGTCATTTGCGTTGGCCTATTCGGTTCTGACACCAATCACCGGTGGTGAAACGGGTCTGCAACTGGCGCTTGATGATCCGCGGATCTTGGGTGCAGCACAAACGGCCAGCGGGAACATCCCAGTCCCAGCCTTGTTCGGACTTGAAATGCGCGCATCCTATGAGATGACAGTCGGTGCTTGGGCATTCACATTCAACGTTGGCTACTATCTTGCCGCTTTGATCCTCGTGTTGTCTTTCTACATGGCGATCCGGATCTTCCGGTCACCGTTTGGGCTAATGCTGCGCGCGATTAAGTCAAACCAAACCCGGATGAGCTATACCGGGCTGAACTCACGGCCCTATACGCTTGCTGCCTTCGTGATCTCTGGCATGTATGCTGGGCTTGCGGGTGGTCTGATGGCCTCTATGGATCCGCTGGCTGGTGCGGAACGGATGCAGTGGACCGCGTCTGGTGAGGTTGTTTTGATGACAATCCTTGGCGGTGCGGGCACGTTGATTGGTCCAGTTCTTGGCGCAGGTATGATCAAATACTTTGAAAACATCTTCTCAAAGATCAACAGCCAAGTGCTGCACGAATGGTTCGGTTTCTTGCCAGATGGGCTGGAAAACTTTGTGGTCACCATCATTTACCCATTCGTGGGCAAAGGCTGGCACCTGACCCTTGGGATCGTGTTCATGCTTGTTGTGATCTTCCTGCCTGGTGGGCTTGTCCAAGGTGGACAGAAAATCGCCGCTGCCTTGAAGCGCAAGAAAACCGATGACGCCAATCCTGGCGCCAGCAAACCTGCCGAATAAGGAGAAACGGATATGGGAATCCTTGAAGTCAAAGGCATCAACAAACGGTTTGGTGGCCTGCAAGCGCTGGGTGACGTGAACCTAAGCGTTGAAGAAAACACGGTGCACGCAATCATCGGGCCAAACGGGGCGGGCAAGTCAACCTTGCTGAACGTCTTGGTCGGCAAACTGATCCCCGACAGTGGGTCAGTGATGTTTGACGGGCAGTCAGTCTTGGGGCGCAAGCCACACGAGATTAACCAGATGGGGATAAGCCGGGTGTTCCAAACACCCGAAATCTTCACCGATCTGACCGTGTTTGAAAACGTGATGATCCCCTGCTTTGCCAAACGAGATGGCGCATTCCGGATGCACGCGGTGGAAAGCATTTTTGCGGAAAAAGGCATTCGTGCCCAAGCCGAAGAAATGTTGGCAGACGTGAACATGTTAGAAAAACGCGACATGGTTACGTCTAGCCTGTCGCGCGGCGACAAACGGCGTCTGGAAATGGCAATGTGTCTGGTTCAAGACCCCAAGCTGTTGCTTCTTGATGAGCCAACAGCCGGGATGGCGCGGGCTGACACGGAAAACACGATCGCTTTGCTCAAAGAAATCCGGGCGAAACGTGGGATCACCATGGCCATTATTGAACACGATATGAACGTTGTGTTCTCTTTGGCCGAACGGATCACTGTTTTGGCGCAGGGCACCCCCCTTGTCGAAGACACGCCTGAAAACATCAAAGGCCACCCAAAAGTGCGCGAAGCCTATCTTGGCGAAGCTCAGGTCTAATCCTTCATCCAGCGGCCAATTTCGTTCACCGGAATTGGCCACAGGCTTTCACGAAAGCTTGGCACCCCGGAGAATACCATGAACAAACCTTTCAATAAACATGCGAACAACGCCGCGACGCACCCAGCATTCCTCAGCGTTTGGGAAATCGAAGCTTACTACGGTGAAAGTTACATCGTACAAAACGTCAGCTTCAACATCCACGAGGGTGAAATCCTCGCGCTGCTGGGACGTAACGGAGCTGGCAAGACATCAACGCTGCGCACCATCGCGCGGCTTGATGACCCTGCCCTCACCCACGGCGAAATCTGGCTTGACCATCAGCCGCTGCACGAAATGAAAAGCCACCAAGCAGCGGCAGCAGGCATTTCGCTCGTACCCGAAGATCGTCGCATCATTCCCGGCCTGACCGTGGAAGAAAACCTGCAACTTGCGCAAATCGCACCCCCGCACGGCTGGTCGTTGGAACGTCTTTACGAATTGTTCCCGCGTCTTGGTGAACGCCGCAAGCAAGAAGGCGTGACGCTTTCTGGTGGTGAACAGCAAATGCTGGCAATCGCCCGCGCCCTTGCCCGCGACATTAAGGTGTTGTTGCTTGACGAGCCATACGAGGGTCTGGCCCCCGTCATCGTGCAAGAAATTGCCAAGACATTGGGCATCATTCGTGATCAGGGCATCACAACCGTGATTGTTGAACAAAACGCTGTTGCTGCCCTGAAGCTCGCGGACCGCGCGGTGATCTTGGACACCGGTACCGTTGTGTTTGACGGCTCTGCCGAAGAAGTTCTTGAGAACGACGAATTGCGGGCACAATACCTCGCAATCTAAGAAAATTCGTCAGATGTTTGAACCAGTTTTCAAACATCTGACGCGCCTTTGTTAAGGCTTTGGTAATCTCCAAGCGCGATTCTATGCGCAAGCCGTTTTGGCAAATGCGAGGTCACCACTATGGAAATTACCCCACTCACCACTCCAAAAGCTGTCGCGACAGTTGCCCCTGTCACACCCATCCCGCAGACTGTCGACACGAAGGTGCCAACGATAGCGGCGCTTGATCGGTCGGCCACTGCGCTCGCTCAGAAACCGTTTATCGCACCAATTGTGAATGCCAAGTTAGCGGGTACCAGTTTTTCAGAAAAAGACTCTTCTATGCAGGCGCCAGAACGGGTTCTACGCCCTTACAGTGTCCCGATGCTCCCTTACGATGACGACGATGCGCCGACAAAGCCCGCATCCGAATTATCATCTTTGGAGACTGCCGCCAACGACAGCCCACAGACAGTTGAGGGCCTACCAAAAACGGCATAACGCAGCATTTTCATATTGCTGCGCTTCCCCCTCCGGCTGGCTTGCCCTATAAGAACTCTTACGCATTGTGACGTTACGTCGCAAAACCCAGCGAATTCAGGGCAACGGCCGAGGATATAATGAGCAAACAAACCTCTCACGACAGCGATGTCAGCTTTATTCAGGCTCTTGCAGAGCTATTACGCGACAACGATTTGACCGAATTGCAGGTCAAACGCGATTACGGCGAAAACGATAGTTTGAATGTGCGCGTCAGCCGTCAAACGCAGACAGTTGTACAAGCCGCTGTCGCCGCTCCTGCGGTTCCCGCAGCAGTACCGATGGCCCCTGCCGCCGCCGCAGCGGCCCCAGAAGCATCATCAGATCCGGCGAGCCACCCCGGCGCAGTCACATCACCTATGGTGGGCACGGTCTATATGGCCGCCGAACCCGGTGCGACCCCATTCGTGGCTGTTGGCGCAACCGTCAACGAAGGCGACACATTGCTCATCATCGAGGCGATGAAAACAATGAATCACATTCCCGCGCCACGGTCTGGCACGATCAAACGCATCTTGGTCGAAGACGGCGGCGCCGTTGAATTTGGCGCCCCTCTTGTGATCATCGAATAGGGGCTGCCCATGTTCGACAAAATTCTTATTGCCAACCGCGGTGAAATTGCGCTGCGCGTCGTACGTGCATGCCGCGAAATGGGTGTCAAATCTGTTGCGGTGCATTCCACAGCCGATTCCGACGCGATGCATGTGCGCATGGCGGATGAGGCCATCTGCATCGGCCCCCCATCATCAGCACAAAGCTATCTATCGTTCCCAGCGATCATTTCCGCCTGTGAAATCACGGGCGCACAAGCGATTCACCCCGGGTACGGATTTTTATCGGAAAACGCAGGCTTTGTGCAGGCGCTTGAAGACCACGGGTTGACGTTCATCGGCCCCACAGCCGAACACATCCGCACCATGGGTGACAAAATCACCGCCAAGGACACTATGAAAGCCCTTGGCGTGCCTTGTGTCCCCGGGTCGGACGGCGGCGTGCCGACGTTGAAAGACGCGCAGCGTATCGGTGCTGAAATTGGCTACCCTGTCATCATCAAGGCGACAGCAGGTGGCGGCGGACGCGGCATGAAAGTGGCGCAAACAGCCGCTGATATGGAACAAGCGTTTCATTCGGCACGTGCCGAAGGCAAAGCCGCCTTTGGCAATGATGAAGTCTACATTGAAAAATACCTGACCACACCGCGCCACATCGAAATCCAAGTTTTTGGTGATGGCAAAGGCAACGCTGTACATCTTGGCGAACGCGATTGTTCACTGCAACGGCGTCACCAAAAGGTGCTCGAAGAGGCACCCGGCCCCTGCATCACCCAAGAGCTACGCGACCGTATCGGTAAGGTCTGTGCGGATGCGGTTGCAAAAATCAACTATATCGGCGCGGGTACCATCGAATTCCTGTTTGAGAACGATGAATTCTATTTCATCGAAATGAACACGCGTTTGCAAGTCGAACACCCGGTCACAGAAGCCATCTTTGGCGTCGATTTGGTGCGCGAACAGCTGCGTGTGGCATCCGGCATGCCAATGTCGTTCACGCAAGATGATTTGCAAATCGGTGGGCATTCCATCGAGGTGCGGATCAACGCAGAAAAACTACCCAACTTTGCGCCCTGCCCCGGCACCATCACGCAATACCATGCCCCCGGTGGGCTTGGTGTGCGGATGGATAGTGCGCTTTATGACGGCTACCGTATCCCGCCATATTACGACAGTTTGATCGGGAAGTTAATTGTTCATGGTCGTGATCGCCCCGAGGCATTGGCGCGCCTTGCCCGTGCGTTGGACGAGCTAATCGTGGACGGGGTCGATACGACGATTCCACTGTTCCACGCGCTGCTGAACGAGAATGCCGTGCAAACTGGCGAATACAACATTCACTGGCTAGAGCATTGGCTCGAAGAAAACCTGAACGGCTAGACTAGAAACGCGGTCCGAAATTTCGGACCGCGTTTTTCTTGGTGCAACTTTATGCAAGATTTATCCGCAGAATTACTGCTATCAGCCTACGCGCAAGGGGTGTTCCCCATGTCCGAAGGCCGTGACGACCCGGCGCTGTTTTGGGTCGACCCAAAGATGCGCGGCGTACTGCCGCTCGATGGGTTTCGTATTTCACGCAGCCTCGCAAAGACCTTACGCCGCGGGCATTTTAAAATCAGCTTTAACACCGCATTTACCAAGGTTGTCCAAGGCTGCGCTGACCGCGATGAAACATGGATCAACGGCACCATTTTCGACCTTTATGCGACCCTGCACGCGCGGGGCGACGCGCATTCGGTCGAAGTCTGGGAGGACCGTCGTCTTGTAGGCGGCGCATATGGCGTCGCTCTTGGGGCTGCATTTTTTGGCGAAAGCATGTTCAGTCAGGCAACGGATGCGTCCAAGGTTGCATTGGCCTACTTGGTGGATCGTTTGCATATCGGTGGGTTCACGCTTTGCGACACCCAATTCATCACGGATCATCTTGCGAGCCTTGGCGCGATTGAAGTCACGCGCGCGACTTATCACATGCTGCTTGCTGATGCTTTGAAACGCCCTGCATCGTTCAACCTGTCGGGTGATGCCGTTCCGTCCGCTCAGGACGTGATACAGCGCAACGCCCAGACGTCGTAGCGTTGATGGTCCATCGCGTTCAGCGCCGGCGATGATGCAATCATCCAGCCTGAGAAAACGGGTTCCGCGTCACTGCGGTAGCGAATGACAAGACTGATATAGGCATCACCCGATGGGTTATCGACAGGATAGCGGCATTCATTCAAGGTAACTTGCAAAAACCCCAGACCGCCCATTTCACCAGACTGCAGTGTCAGATCGACATGATCGCCTGTTAGCTTGTCCAGCACACGGACAACGCCTGCGCTAGCGGTCACGGCGACTTCGCTGTTTTGGGATTGTACGGAGTCAAACCCTTGCGTATCGGCATCGTCATCTTGCAACAGCCCCGATAGATCGAGCCCATCATCCTGCGCAAGCGCAGCGATTGGTGCGTAAAATGCTGCCAATAAAACGAATGAAAAAGGCTTCAACATCACACAGTCCGCCCTATTCCGGCGTCCATGCCTCGTAATCGCTGCGAACAGCGGGGGGCGCCTTGCGGATGGAACCGGCAGGCGCGTAAGCCGCAGCAGTCCCCGTCAGGTTCTCCTGATGCGGTTGTTCCCAAGGCTTGTGCACAATCGCCACCTCTGTCGGGGCATCATCCCACGTGTGGTGCAGCCAGCCATGCCATTCGGGACCGACGCGCGATGCTTCGTTTTCGCCGTTATAAATCACCCAGCGGCGGCTATCGTCTGCGTTGCGATAAAAAATATTGCCTTGTGCATCTTCGCCGACTTTCGTGCCGTTGCGGCTGGTCCAAAGCTGCGTCCCAAAGGACTGGCCATCCCACCAGGTAAAAATGCGTTTGATGTTATGACCCAGGCTCATGTCACGTCTCCGATTGTGTTACCACTGCATGCCTCAAATCGGCAGAAAGGTCTAGTCTGCTTTGAGCGCTGCGCGATATGCGGTCAGCTCAATCTCAATCTTGTATTTCGGATCGACAAGCGCGCATGAAATCATCATTGCGGCCGGCGGGTTTGCACCAAATGTTTGGGCCAACACTGGCCAGCAGGCTTCGAATTCAGCTGGGTTGGGCACCACATAATTGACCCGCACCGCATCTGCGAAACTTGCCCCTGCGTTGGCCAAGGCATCTTCGATCACAGCAAGCGCCGCACGGCACTGATCCACGATATCGGGAGATACATCATCACCCGGCGCCACGGTACCAGCGACATGCACCCACCCATCGGCCACAACCGCGCGGCAATATCCGACCTTATCTTCGAAAATGCCGCCCGATTTGATCCGCTTCATCTTAGCTTGCCGAAGCCGTTTCTTTGGCTTTCTTACCTTCGTCGTGGATCATCAGTGGGGCCACATCGGATGTGACAGCCTCTTCATTCACCACAACCTCGGTCACGGTATCCATGCCCGGCAGGTCAAACATCGTATCAAGCAAGATATCTTCCATGATCGACCGCAAACCACGTGCACCTGTTTTGCGTTCAATCGCACGTGCAGCGATGGCCGATAGCGCGTCATCTGTGAACGTCAGCTTTGTGTCTTCGAGTTCGAACAGGCGTTGGTATTGCTTAACCAATGCGTTCTTTGGCTGTGTCAGAATGATAATCAACGCATCCGCGTCAAGATCAGTCAACGTTGCAATCACAGGCAAACGGCCCACAAATTCAGGGATCAGACCAAACTTTAGCAGATCTTCAGGTTCGAGATCTTGGAATACTTCGCCCACGCCACGCACATCAACGTCTTGCACATCGGCGCCAAAGCCCATGCTGGTGCCTTTGCCGCGCTGTGCGATAATCTTGTCGAGTCCGGCAAATGCACCGCCACAGATGAACAGGATGTTGGTCGTGTCGACCTGCAAGAATTCCTGCTGCGGATGCTTGCGGCCACCTTGCGGCGGTACAGAGGCAACGGTGCCTTCCATAATCTTCAGCAGTGCCTGCTGAACGCCTTCGCCCGACACATCACGCGTGATCGATGGATTGTCTGACTTACGGGTGATTTTATCGACCTCGTCAATATAGACGATGCCACGCTGTGCGCGCTCAACGTTGTATTCAGACGCTTGCAACAGCTTTAGGATAATGTTTTCAACGTCTTCACCAACATAGCCTGCTTCGGTCAATGTGGTAGCGTCGGCCATTGTAAACGGCACGTCCAAAATCCGCGCCAAAGTCTGTGCAAGCAAAGTCTTACCACAGCCCGTTGGGCCGATCAGCATGATGTTGGATTTCGCCAGCTCAATATCGGATTTATCGGCATGGTTCAGGCGCTTGTAGTGGTTATGCACCGCCACCGACAGCACGCGCTTGGCATGCATCTGGCCGATGACATAATCATCAAGAACCGTACAAATCTCAGTTGGGGTTGGAACACCGTCGCCAGCCTTCAGGCCCGCGGTTTTTGTTTCCTCGCGGATGATGTCCATGCACAATTCAACGCATTCATCACAGATAAACACGGTTGGTCCCGCAATCAGCTTGCGCACCTCATGTTGGCTTTTGCCACAGAAGCTACAGTAAAGCGTGTTTTTGCTGTCGTTTCCGGTCGTAGTCGCCATCTCAAACCCCTTGGCCTATTGGCCCGTCAAACATAAAGTCGGGCTGCCCTATCGCAAGTTTAGGGCAGCCCGGCAAGGTCCACAATGTCAAAATGCCCCGGAAAGGGTCACGTTTTCATCGTACTTAATCTTCAGCTTTTTCGCGGTTCTCGACGATTTCATCAATCAAGCCCCAATCTTTCGCCTCTTCGGGCGACATAAAGTTGTCGCGTTCAAGCGCCGCTTCGACTTTTTTCAGCGTGTTTCCGGTGTGTTTGACGTAGATTTCGTTCAAACGTGTTTTCAGCTTTTGGGTTTCAGCCGCGTGGATCATGATGTCCGTTGCTTGGCCCTGATACCCGCCTGACGGCTGGTGAACCATCACACGGCTGTTAGGCAAAGAGAATCGCATGCCCTGATGCCCGGCCGTCAGCAAGAGCGAGCCCATCGACGCCGCCTGCCCGATCACCAGCGTGCTAACCTTGGGTTTGATGTATTGCATCGTGTCATAAATCGACAGACCAGAGGTCACAACGCCACCAGGGCTGTTGATGTACATGCTGATTTCTTTTTTCGGGTTTTCTGATTCGAGGTGCAGCAGCTGCGCCACGATCAATTGGCTCATGCCATCATGCACGGGGCCATTCACAAAAATGATCCGTTCTTTCAGCAGGCGCGAAAAAATATCATAGGCGCGTTCACCCCGGGCGGTCTGTTCAACGACCATTGGGACAAGGTTCATGTAGGTCTCGACGGGGTCTTGCATATGTAGTGCCTCACTCTGGGACAGCTCTGTCCTAATTCAAAAGTCCTGACAGAGTCTTAGTGACACCCGGCAGGGGCTTCAAGGGTGGCACGAAACGTTTGACGAATCGTAAGCCGTGACTTACGGTAAGCCATGACATACCAACATGCAATCACCGCCCTCGCTGACCCCACCCGCCGCGTCATTATCGACCGCCTGCGCGAGGGCCCAATGGCGGTCGGCGCCATCGCAAATGGCATGAACATCAGCCGCCCCGCCGTCAGCCAACACCTGCGCGTGCTATCAGATGCAGGGTTATTGACGGTCACACCATCGGGGAACCGCAGGCTTTATGCGATCGCCCCCGACGGCGTCGACGCATTGCGTAAATATCTGGATAGCCTGTGGGATGATGCGCTCAGCGCTTTTGCCCGCGCGGCCCATGAAAAAGCAAAAGGACAATAGATGAACGATCCAATCCACAAAATCGTCAACGTACCATTGAAACCCGATGAAGCCTTTGCCCTTTTCACCGATGGAATCGACAGCTGGTGGCCCGGCGGGACCCATTCCGTATCGGCCAGCGACGGCAAAACCCCGCGTCAAATCTACATTGAACAGCACAAAGGCGGCAGGATTATTGAAACCAAAAAAGATGGCGAAACCTGCATCTGGGGCGAAATCATCGCCTATGACCCCGGCGCGTATCTGTCGTTCACGTGGCATCCGGGCAAAACCGAAGCCGAAGCCACAGTGGTGTCGGTCAGTTTCAAAAGCACCAATGGCGGCACGAAAGTCGACCTCACCCACGGCGGCTTCGACATCCTAGGCCCGCTCGCAGATGCGGTCAGCACAAGCTATGTGACGAGTTGGGACATGGTTTTGGGATGCTACTGCGGGGCGGTGAAAGTGACCGCGTGAGCGATACCATCCTCGCGCATAAGTGTGGAAGGCCATCTTTGAAATAGGATTAGATACATTCACCAACAGGAACAGCGCTTCGCAGGACACGGTTTTGGGGCGATAGCCCGCCACCGGGTTTCAATGCGGTTCCCGGACCTGAAACTACAATACGGTACTGGCAACCGACTGTTAGCAGGTCATACAACTCTTCCCTATTAGGGCCGAACCAAGGAACCCAAGTAGTCTCAGGCAGTTCAAAACTGCCGTGATCAGAGACAACGAGGCCGCAATAGTCGAGCCATGAAGACCCTGCCGACGGCCCGCTGGATCTATGACGCCTTGGCCCCAGAAATCTTCGATCAGATCTGCATGATCGCGCAACATCATTAGATAAGACCGTTACCGTTTCGGTTTGCCGTATCACCACATTTGGCAAAATCATCACGCCTGCAAGAAGAAGACCAAGAATCGCAAGACTACGCACCAAACGTTTTTGCCGGGTCAATTGCTCTTCATTTGGGATCATTACCTACCAAACCTAAATTCTACCGACACAATTGTTGCTGCCCATTTCCAAATTTTGCTTGTCCTACCGAGGTAAGTAAAGGCCACAACTTTACGACAGAAACGCTAAAGATTACCCCACATGAAACAATGTCCCGAACAGTTTCGGGTCAAGGCTTTCGCTGGCAAATGTCTCGCCTTCGGTCAGCACAGATACCGCGTCGTGGCTGTGCAGGCTTTC
Organism: Loktanella sp. D2R18; assembly: GCF_003318235.1. Classification (GTDB taxonomy): domain Bacteria; phylum Pseudomonadota; class Alphaproteobacteria; order Rhodobacterales; family Rhodobacteraceae; genus Yoonia. Next base: position 68,722 of record NZ_QOCG01000022.1, read on the forward strand.
TTGGTGGCTGGCGATTACCCGAAAATCTGTAATCCGCGCGTCCGCTTGCATACTTTCGGTAAACAGGCGCACCGCATCTTCGACAAATATCGGATTGGCGGCGTTGAGTTCAGCAAAGGCTTGTTCGTCCTCGCGCTTGACCATCACTTGGGTCTCTGTCGGGACGGCGGCGCGCGCCGCCTCGATCAGGTCCTCAAACCAGAGGCAGTCGCTACCCGGCGCGAGCAACACCGAAATCCGCGCAACGGATCGCTGCGAATGCGGCGTGGCAAGCTGCCCGCGGAACTGGCGCGCGTGCTCTGACAATTCAAGCGAACAAGGACATGTCGATGAATACACATAGTCCAGATGCATGACCTTTTTGCGCACACCGTCGGTTTCAACCAGTTCCAGCGCAATGTCGTAATATTGATAGCCAGACAGCCCAGACCGCAGGCTTTCCACCTGTATTGGAAAGGAAAACCGCATTTGGATACGCGCGTCAAAACTATCCAGATCAGCCTTATAGGCGTCTAATGCCCGTTCAATCACCTCGAAGCTAAAAGTTTCTTGGGCGTGTTTATAGAAAGTACGCATGATCCGGGACATGTTGATACCCTTCTTTTCCGCGTCTAGCGATACGGTCCCTGTGACCGACGTTTCCAACGTCAGATCACCACCGTCGCGGACTTGGAACCGGATCGGCAAGCGAAAATTCGAAATTCCAACATGTTGGATCTGCTGCTTGGCCCCTTTGATCAGGCTAGATGGGCCGTTTTGCAGGTCCGGCATTGTCGCACGGTAACTTTCATCCACCTCAAACGCATCCGGGTAGGCGCGCGCGAGGGCCGGATAGTTTGACACCTCTTGCCCCGGGATCAGACGCGATACCAACGGATCAAGCGTAGCAACCTCTTCGGCGGTCACATCCGCGGCCCAACGGCGCAACACTGCCAGTGCCGCTTCGGCATCGTGGCGGGTTGGCATCTCAGCCATATCAGGCAGATGTACATTCATTTCAGACTCTCCTTGTGCGGATACCGCGCCGGGACGTGCCGGTGCGGCCTCGCTCTTGTTGACCATCTCTTGAAAGATACGCAGCACATCTAAATTCGGATCAGTCATGGGTTCGCCCTATTCGCATATCGCGTGTTCAGCCCCGACCATAACACAGCATTCGTGTGACAACAGCAGCTGTTCGCTCTGGCATGGTTCACGCCATATGCCAGCAAAGGGGCGCGACGGTCGTCGTGCGCCCCTATCCTTGTCTGCGGTCTCTGGTCAGCCTGCAATCGCCGTGCGCAGGTCCGTCAACAGATCATCTGCGTCTTCAAGACCGATGCTCAACCGGATCAGGCCTGGTGTGATGCCCAGATCGGCTTTGACCTCATCTGTGAGCCGCTGATGCGTCGTGGTCGCCGGATGAGTGCTGATTGATTTGGCATCGCCAAGATTGTTTGAGATCGTGAATATCTCAAGCTTATTCAACAGCGCAAAAGCCGCGTCTTTGCTGCCTGCGTCAATGGAAAGCACCGTGCTGCCAGACCCCATTTGCGCATGCGCCAGCGCGTTTTGTGCGTGGCTGGCCAGACCGGGGTAGATCACATTGGTCAAATTGCCGTCAGCCTCAAGCGCGGTTGCGATCTTTAGTGCCGCATCCGCTTGTGCACGCACACGCAGCTCCAAGGTTTCCAGCCCCTTAACCATCAGCCACGCCGTAAACGGCGACATGGAGCCGCCTGTATGCTTCATATAGGGTTCAAGCGTGCCGCGAATAAACTCTTTGGTACTGAGGATCACACCACCCAAGGCACGCCCCTGCCCGTCGATGTGTTTGGTCGCCGAATAGACCACCACATCAGCGCCTTGGGCAATCGCATCAGAGAACACAGGCGTCGCAAAGACGTTATCGATAACGACCTTAGCGCCGACGGCATGGGCCAGCGCGACGACGGCTTTGATATCAACGACTTCGAGCGTCGGGTTGGATACGCTTTCAAAAAACACAGCCTTTGTATCCGGACGGATCGCGCTTTCCCAAGCGGACAAATCGCAGCCGTCAACAAATGTGACCTCAACCCCGTAGCGTGTCAAAATTTCTTCGAGAATATAAAGGCATGACCCGAACAGTGCCTTGGCAGACACCACATGGTCGCCCGCGCGCAGCATCGACATGAGCGCGCCATTCACAGCTGCCATGCCTGACGCAGTTGCAAAAGCGTCTTCAGCCCCTTCAAGCGCCGCGATCCGCTCTTCGAACATTGCTACCGTCGGATTGCCGTAGCGGGCATAGATAAATTCATCATCCCCCAAGGCAACAAAGCGCGCTTCGGCGTCTTCTGCGGTGTCATAAACAAAGCCTTGGGTCATGAAAATGGCTTCGCTTACCTCGCCATATTGGCTGCGTCTTGTGCCTGCGTGCACTGCTTTGGTCCGTTTGCTCCAGGTCGTCATCATCATATCCTCGCGCATTTGCGCATTAAAAAACCCCGACACCGGCAAAGGTATCGGGGGCATAAACCCGCAATCCCCTTTTAGCAGAATATTTAACGTGGCCCGCAATCCGGTAACAAATCGCCACAGCGACTGCATAGGCCCCACACCCGCACAGGTCAAGAAGAGGATCGTTACACAATCGTATTCGCGCCGTCATATAGCTGTAAAAATTATACAGCAAAGCTAGACCTATGTAACATATGGGTTTGGGTCGAATGCATTTCGCAGTGACACAGGATCAACGACCAACTGACATTGCGGTCAAATCCGCACTTGACCGCCTATCAAAACATGGCCCCGTCGTAATTATGCTGCATGGCTACAAATACGACCCCGATTTGCCGGAAGCTGATCCGCACCGCCTGCTCTTCTCCTTTGCGCCCCAATCAACCGGTAAACGTACAACGTCTTTGCCGCGTCAGCTTGGCCTCTGTCATGAAGGGACACTGGCAATCGGATTCGCATGGCGCGCGCGCGGGTCTATTTGGCGTGCGCATCGCAATGCCGCCCGTGCTGCACACGACCTCGCTGCGTTGATCCGCCAAATCAGACAGCTTGCGCCGACACGGCCAATCCATATTGTCGCCCACTCACTTGGGGCGCGCGTGGCACTTTGTGCGCTGGAACACCTAAACAAGGGCGATGTTGGTCGGGTGATCTTGATTACCCCCGCAGCCTTCGAGTGCGAGCTACGCAAATCCCAGCAGACCCCGGCAGGTCAAACCGCCGAGATCGTCAATGTACGCTCAAAGGCCAACTTTCTTTACGATCTGTTGCTCTGGCTCGCGCTGCCGCACTGGGGACGTACGATGTCCTTTGGACGGCTACGTTATCAAAATTTGCTCGATATGGTCATCGACCACGATGCAACATTGACAGGACTGGAAACCGCCGGTTTTGAAATGACGCGCCCAAATGTGCGTATCTGCCATTGGTCAGGTTACCTGCGTCACGACATCTGCGCCGTCTATCAAGCACTTTTGCAGCGCCCTAACACGACGCCGCTACCCTATTTGCAAGCATTGATTGACGCAAAGCCGCAACGTCTGGAGCGCGACCATTTGGGCGAGGCAACAATTCCTTAAGTACAATCGGCTAGACTGAGAGGGTCTCTCTGTCTTAGGTGCCTCAATGCAACATCGCGCTCATCGTTACCGCACTGAATTTCCAGTCGAAATGCGCACGCCAGTTGGCACCGTGCAAGGTAGGATCGCAGATGTAAACAATGATGGCGCGCGTATCGAACGTGCACGGCCGATGCACCGCGGCAGCAAGGTATCGTTTAGCGTGCTGGGGCGCCCGGTGAATGCGGTCGTTGTCTGGGCCACAAGCAACCAGATTGGGATCATCTTTCGCCCAAGACTGCACGACGATATCGTGGATACGATGCGCTATCGCCGCGATGGGCGGGTTGGTGCGCAGCGCGGCACTGTCGGCTTTGTGGCAATGCGTTAGTCTTGCACGTCTTCGGGTTCAACAATCAGGTATTTTTGCAGCCCGATGATTTGTACCCAGATGAACAAAAATAGCACGATGGGGAAGGCAAATGTTTCCAATTTCACCCAAAGGTCGGTGGATTGGGTCCGCCAAATGATTTCGTTTGCAACGGCAAGCGCGATGAACATGCCTGTCACGCGCTTGGTGAAAATCATCCAACCTTCGCGCTCCATCGGCAAGAATTCTTCCATGACGTATTGTAAATAACTTTGGCCACGCAGCAAACCGACACCCAAAATCCCAGCCATAAATCCGTAAACAATGGTCGTTTTCATCTTAAAGAAACGTTCATCATTGAAATAGGCAGTCAACCCGCCAAAGAAAATCACCATGAAAGCAGTAAACACCTGCATGCGGCTGAGTTTTCCAGTTTGGTGCCAAAGAAGGGCCATCGCCACCAAGAGAATCGGAATGAACACCAACGCGGCAACGATAAACCCAGAATATTCAGTCCCGCCAAAAAGATAGGTCTCGTCCTTGATCCTTACGTAGATCAAAAAAAACGCAAGCGTCGGTCCAAGCTCAAGCACTTGCTTTAAGATTGGATTAATCTGTTTTTCGGCCATTGGTGTCTCCCTTAGGCTCCCACTTCTACGATCACGGCGCCCAGTGCAACCAGTGCCATCAAAAACAAGCGGCGCGGTCCGACTTTTTCACCCAAGATAAACCATCCGATCAGTGCCGCGAAAACCGTTGATGTTTCGCGCAGAACTGCGGCTTCGCCAACCTTATCCAGTCGCGTCGCCATCATCACCCCGCCAAAGCTGACCCAAGCAATAACCGCCCCCGCAAACCCGCGCCACATCAAGGGCGCTATATCAATGCGGTCTGTCATCTTGCGATATCGCAAGAGGGCAAGCACTGGCATATCCAGCGATGTGACCAGAAAAAACCACGCCAAAAATGTAAACGGATCCGGTGACTGGCGAATGCCGTAGGCGTCATAGGTGGTGTAAACAGCCACCAAAACCCCACATAAAACCGCCCAAGCCAACCCGGATTTCAGTGCAGCTAAGTCGATAGTTTCTTCGGATAGGTTGCGCAGGGCCAGCAATAGAATACCGCCCGACAGGCACGCGACACCCACCCATTGCAGCGCATTAAAATGCTCGCCAAAAAACAGTGTCGCGGCAAAGACTGTAACCAACGGCCCGGTGCCGCGCACGACCGGGTAGACCACAGTGTATGCGGCCTTTTGATAGGCTTTGGCCATCGTGACCTTATAAGCGAAATGAACAATCACTGCGCCCACAAGGATAATCGCCGTTTTCATATTAGGCAGCGGCACAAGGAAAAACGCAACCGGCGCAGAAAGAACCGCCAACCAGCCATCAATCGCGCCGCGTGTTAGCCAAGGGTCAAACCGCCCTTTTTGCAACGCGCCAAATACCGCATGCGCAAGCGCCGAAACCAGCGCAAGGATCGTCGCTAAACGCGCGCCCTCGGGCGTGCCAGCGATCGCGACCAACCATTCGGATAAAGGGTTCAAATGTCGCCCTGTTTCCATACAAGCGCAATCGACACACCCGACATTGCAATGCCCAGCGCCGATGCAAGGTCAGCATCTCCTGAAATGTCTAAGAAAGGCACAACCGCCTGTATCCAGCCAAACCCGCGTTCAGATGTGATATCGACCTGCAGTTCACCTTCACGGTCCGAAACCATCCGCAAAAACGCCTGCCGGGTCGCCGTATCAACCTGAAACCGCGATACATCACGCATGGCTTCACCCAAGCTAACCCGGTTCACTTCGGACAGATCGACATCAAAATCATCCAAAAGGGATTGATTGACCGCTGCCTGCCCGTGCAGTTCAGTCATACGCAGCCCTGCAAGGCTTGTCTGTAAACCCGCAACATCGCTAAAATACGCGCCTTGCAACACATAGCTAACGGAAATGCCGCTTCCATCCGCATGGCGCAGGGTCACATCTTCGACCACCAGCATGCCCGATTCAGACAAATGACGTACATGCGCCTCAGCATCATAGCGCCGCGCACCTAGCACTAAGTCTTCAAGCCGCAGTGCGATTGCTTCGGGGATACCTGAACCCTCTAGATATGCCTCTGCCCCCTCAATCTGAAATCCGACCCTAGACACATCGGTGCTGTCCCAGCCGTCGTCAGAGGTATCAATCGTGCACCAGCCGCCAGGCCCAACGCGCACATCGCTTGGTAATGGGGCTTCGCCGTTGACCTCGAATGGGGCCATTGTGCCAACAAACATATCCCAGCTGTCTTGGCAGGCCTGTGTCGTCATACGGTCATATGCCAATACAGGCGACGCGGTTAAGCAAACTGCGGTAATCAGATATTTCATAGTTCGGTCCCTACCAATGCAGATGAGAATTCTTGCGGATCAAATGGCGCAAGATCATCGATCTGTTCGCCAACGCCAATCGCGTGAATAGGCAGGCCAAACTGATCAGCCAGTGCAACCAGCACACCGCCTTTGGCGGTCCCGTCTAGTTTCGTCATGACCAAGCCGGACACATCTGCCAATTGCTGAAAGACTTTGACCTGCTGTACGGCGTTTTGCCCAGTCGTCGCATCCAAGACCAAAAGCGTATTATGCGGCGCATCGGGGTCTTTTTTCCGGATGACCCGGACAATTTTAGCCAGTTCTTCCATCAGGTCAGCGCGGTTCTGCAAACGCCCAGCCGTATCGATCATCAACAGATCCGCGCCATCGGCTTCGGCTTGCGTCATCGCGTCAAAGGCAAGGCTTGCCGGATCGGATCCTTCAGGTGCAGTCAGCACAGGCACCCCCGCGCGGTCGCCCCAAACTTGCAATTGCTCGACCGCAGCGGCGCGGAACGTATCCCCCGCCGCAATCACAACCTTCTTGCCCGCCGCCTGAAACTGGCTGGCGAGTTTGCCAATCGTCGTGGTCTTTCCAGCCCCATTCACACCAACAACCAGCACCACTTGCGGTTTTTTGGCATAAAGCGGCATTGGGCGCGCGACGGGTTCCATAATGCGGGTAATCTCATCCGCCATCAATTGCTTGATCTCTGGCACCGATAGTTTCTTACCCAACCGCCCCTCGGCCATGTTCGCTGTTACCCGCAAGGCGGTATCAACACCCATATCCGCTGTGATCAACAGCTCTTCCAGCTGTTCGAGCATGTCATCATCAAGCGTGCGCCGCGCGATGGTTTCTTCGGCCCCGAACATACGGCCCAGAATACCAGCCTTTTTAGGCTCATCGGTGACGGGCTCAGGCGGCGGCGTGACTGGCGCAGTTATGGTCGGCTCTGGTGTTTGTGTAGTGGTGGCTTCACTACCCTCGCTCACGATGGCATCTAAGCCTTCGTCAATCTTTGACGATGAACCCGTCAGTCGGTTTTTGAGCTTTTTGAAGAACGACATACGCCCGCGCCTTTGGTAACCTATTGTTATGACCTAATCGCTTGGCGGCTGATTGAAAAGGCCCGGTCAGATTTCGTCGCTAAAATGCTGCATCACCAGTTTGATCGGATTCGGGGCCGCTTGCCCCAATCCGCAGATCGACGCATCTGCCATTGTCGTGCAAAGCTCACCTAGCAATGTCTGATCCCACTGGTCCGCCTGCATCAATTTGACCGCCTTTTCGCAGCCCGCCCGACACGGCGTACATTGGCCGCAGCTTTCATCCTCAAAGAATCGCAGCATGTTCAGCGCCGCATCGCGTGCACTATCTTGGTCTGACAACACAACAACTGCGGCTGATCCGATGAACGTCCCGTGTGGTTGCAAAGTGTCGAAATCAAGTGGCACGTCATTTAATGACGCGGGCAAAAGACCCGATGACGGCCCGCCCGGTTGATAGGCTTTAAAGACATGGCCCTCAAGCATCCCCCCAGCCGCTTCGATCACATCCGTGATCGTTGATCCGGCGGGCAAAAGATGCACCCCCGGCGAAACCACACGGCCCGACACAGAATAGGACCGCAGCCCAATGCGCCCATTCTTTGAAACTGTGTTGAGTATCTGCGGCCCTTCGCGGCAGATACGTGCCACCCAATGCAATGTTTCTATATTATGTACCAGCGTTGGCCGCCCAAAGACGCCAACCTGTGCAACAAATGGGGGACGGTGGCGTGGAATGCCGCGTTTACCTTCGATGCTTTCGATCATCGCGCTTTCTTCGCCGCAGATATAGGCCCCCGCCCCGCGACGCAGATCGATATAGCCGGGCTCTACGATGCCGGCTTGTTCCAACGCCGCAATCTCACGGCGCAGAATTTCAAGCACCGCCGGATATTCATCTCGCATATAGATAAAGCAGGTGTCAGCCTCGACGGCCCATGCGGCGATCAGCATCCCTTCAAGCATCAGGTGCGGGGTCCGTTCCAGATGATACCGGTCTTTGAGCGTCCCCGGCTCACCCTCGTCACCGTTCACCGCCAAATAGCGTGGTCCCGGATTCGCCCGTACAAAGCCCCATTTTTTGCCAGACGGGAAACCCGCGCCACCCAATCCGCGCAAGCCCGAGGTTAGCACCTTTTCTTGCACGTCTTCCCAGTTCCCATTCACGCGCAATGCTTTCAGCGTGTCATATCCCCCCACAGACACATAATCGGCGTAGGTTTCGTACACGGGCATGTGGGCGTGGGTATTATCATCCGCAATCGCTTGGGTCGCCTTAGCGACGGTGGCGTGATCAATATGGTGGTGACCGATTTCCAACACAGGCGCCGTATCGCAGCGCCCCATGCAAGGCGCGCGCACCACACGCACTTGGGCGGGGTCCATCCCTTCTGTCAGGGCAGTTTGTAATTGCTGCGCACCTGCCATTTCACACGATAGGCTATCGCAAACACGAATAGTCAACGCAGGCGGCGGCACCTCACCTTCTTTGACCAGATCAAAATGCGCGTAAAAACTAGCGACCTCATAGACTTCGGCCTGCGCGATCCGCAGATCTTCGGCCAAGGCACGCATATGCGCGGCAGATAAGTGGCCATAGGCATCTTGGATCAAATGCAAAAATTCGATCAGCAGATCACGGCGGCGCGGGCGATCGCCAAGCAGGTCTTGCACCTGCGTCCATGCCAGATCATCCAACTGTCGGCCCTTGGGGGTGTGGCGCCCCTTGCCCTTGCCTGATTTCCAAACGCCGCTTTGCGTGGTCTGTGTCATGTCACTGCCCCTGATAGATGTCGCGACCATATCGGGCAGGCGCGCAAACGACCATGCAAAAGCGACGTTTCGAGGACAATTTCAGAGCCAATAGTTTTCAGCGTGACGCAATTCGCTCTGCGTGCTACCGATTGAAAATGACCCCGCAAATGCGCCAATTCACGATCATTTCTTTACTTCCTGCGGCGCTTACTGGGATCGCGCTGAGTTTCGGTGGTTTCTGGATACTCATCGCCCTGATCTACCTGACCGGATTTGCGCGGTTGGTTGATGCCACGATAAAATCTGAACGGGTCGCCAGCGAATTTCCGGCGGGCACGGGGCTTACTGTTACCCTTGCGGGGCTACACTTTCTGCTCTTGGCGGCGACTGTTCTTGTTCTTGCGAATGGCCTGCATAGCACCCTCGAAAATATCGGGTTGTTTATGGCAACCGGCCTGTTCATGGGACAAATCAGTAACGCGAACGCACATGAGCTGATCCACCGTAGCAGCCGCGCCCTGCACCATTTGGGTATGTGGGTCTATATCTCTATGCTGTTTGGGCATCATACCTCGGCGCATGTCTTGCTACATCACCGCTATGTGGCGACGATGGATGATCCCAATACATCCCGCCTTGGCGAAGATTTTTACCGCTTTGCGCGACGCGCATGGGCCGGGTCATTTATGTTGGGATACAAGGCCGAAGCAGCCCGCCCGCGTCCTGCATGGCGCAATCCATATGTCACTTACGTGCTCGGTGCATTTGGGTTTATGATACTCGCGCTCGCGATCAGCCCCAAAGCGCTGCTGCTTTATATCGGGCTTTGCGCCTATGCGCAGATGCAGCTGCTGATGTCGGACTATGTACAACACTACGGATTGATGCGCGCCACCCAAAACAATGGCAAACCAGAGCCCGTCGGACCACAGCACAGTTGGAACAGCCCGCGTTGGTTTACCTCTGCGATGATGTTGAACGCGCCCCATCATTCGGACCACCATGCGCACCCATCACGCCATTTTCCCGCATTAACCGTGCCAAAGGACGCTCCGATGCTTCCTAAGCCCCTGCCCATTATGGGTGCAATTGCCTTGGTGCCGCCGCTTTGGCGACGTATGATGGACCCGTTGGTTGAAAGATATGCAAATGCTTAGATTATTTCTTTTGTGCTGCATTTTTGGCAATGCCGCACAGGCACAAAGCACCATGGATGCCGCCCGATTTGGCGCACATGTCACTGGGCGGACGATTACCTATCTTTATGTCCATGATGGCAGCACCGGGATCGAACGCTATCTGTCAGGACGCCGCGTGATGTGGTCATCGACAGCGGGCATTTGCCAGCACGGTGTCTGGTATGAAAGCAAAGGCGATATTTGTTTCCGCTATGACCACGACCCTGAACCCAAGTGCTGGACGGTCTATGATGAACCCGGAGGGATGCGTGGGGTCTATACGACGCGCGCACCCTTTACTGTGATCCGCGAAATGGAAGACCGCGATGATCCGTTGATCTGCAACGATCTGTCGTCATGATACCCGCACCTGCGGTCATGACCCGCTTTGGCTTATGCGATGCGGTTCTTGTCGATCAAAGCAAAATCGCAACCGTCTGAAAGGTGAAGCGCGCGGGCACCGGCGCAGTCGATATCCTTGATCATGCCGATGTACCATGCTCGACATGCTTTTGCGTGCACGTCTACTTTGCGATGGTGCTGACGCGGCCATCGGTGAATTCGATCTCTAAGGGGCCCTTGGCACCCGCAGCGCGTGTGACGAGCCCATCCGCCCCATGCACAACCGCATAGCCCCGTGCCAAGGTTGCCTTATAGCCCAGCGTCTCATGCATCCGGTCAAGCGTTGACAGACGTGCGGCACGTTCAGTTTGTTGACGCGTCGCGCGGTCCGACAGGCGCGTCATCGTTACAGCAAGCCGCTCGGATTGCCGCGTGATCCGATCTTCGAGCAACCCAGGCGTAAGCCTTGTGCAAAGCGTTGACAGGCGGCGGCGATCCTCTGCGATGCGGCGGTTCAAAATTCCCGGGCGCAGCGACGCCTCGGACAATTGCAGTCGTTTTTTGGCCGCCGCCGTTTTAAGCGCGGCAGGCAATCTGTCAGCAAGATGGTCCAACCGTTGTGTCGGCACGTTCAGCAAGCTGTCCTTGCGCGGCAGTGCGCGCCCCAAATCGCGGACGCGCTGCTGGCGTTGCGAAACGCCAGTGGTCAGTGCCCGGTTCAACCGCGCGGCTTGTTGATCGGCCCATGCTAACAGCTCCATCCGCACAGGCACCGCTAATTCCGCTGCGGCTGTTGGGGTGGGTGCGCGCATATCTGAGACAAAATCAATCAGTGTCGTGTCTGTTTCATGGCCAACTGCAGAAATCAACGGAATGTCAGACGCCGCCGCCGCACGCGCGACGATTTCTTCGTTAAAGCCCCATAGATCCTCAAGCGATCCACCACCGCGCGCGACAATCAGTAAATCCGGGCGTGGCAATGCGCCCCCCGGTGTCAATCGATTGAACCCTTCAATCGCCGCTGCAACATCGGGTGCGCAACGTTGCCCCTGCACAGCGACAGGCCAAACAAGCACCTTACGCGGAAATCTGTCGCGCAAACGATGAAGAATATCGCGAATAACTGCGCCGGACGGTGACGTAATCACGCCAATGATGCCCGGAAGGTATGGCAATGGCTGCTTGCGGTCAGGCGCGAACAAACCTTCGGCAGCCAAGGCTGCTTTGCGTTTTTCCAGCATCGCCATCAACGCACCTGCGCCCGCAGGCGCAATGTCTTCGATGATCATCTGGTATTTCGATTGGCCGGGAAATGTGGTCAGCTTACCAGTGGCGACAACTTCCATGCCCTCTTCGGGGCGATGCGCCAAGCCCTGCGCGCGGCCTTTCCAAATCACCCCGGAAAGCACAGACCGGTCATCTTTGAGATCAAGGTAAATATGCCCCGAACCGGGGCGCGACACGCGGCCCACCTCGCCGCGCACGCGCACATGCGAAAACCCGCCCTCAATTGCCTTTTTAACGGCACCCGAAAGTTCGGACACCGAAAATTCAGGCGTATTATCCGCCGGGCCATCATCAAACAGATCCATTAGTCATCCTTGGAGGTTGGTAATTGCACAGGCAGCGACGAATATTTCCATTGTAAAAACCCACTGATTGAAATGACCATCGCACCAAAAAACGCAAACACATAGGATGAAAATATCATCGCCATAGCAAAGGCCGCAAACCCAATCACCCACATCAAGAACTGCGAGAAGCGCATCATTCTATCATCGGGATCGGGCCAGTACTGCACCTGCGCGCGGCCAAATTCTTGGGCGTAATAGTCAAGCGTGCGTTCATACGCCGGATCATCTGCAAACGGCGGAAGATCCTCGGGGCGGTGGATCGTGCGACCGATGATCCGCGGACAGAAATCACGAAAATACGCTTTTTCATCAGCGATATGCAGCTGCCAGACCTGATCCACAATTGGCGAAGGTGTCAGATCTTCGCCCGTAGATCCAATCAGGTACATAAAGCGCCGATATTCCTCTACGACGGTGTAGCACACATCAACATCATAGCTGGTTGCATCGCGCAGCTGTTCAATGAGAGACCGCGTCAGTGGGCGTTCATGAAAACTATAGCCCTCAAGCCGATGCCAAAGCTTGCGATCACGTTTTTCTCTGTTCATGTGTCGCCTTTCGCACGCCCTGCCGTCAAAAATAACGCGGATCAACGCAAAAGGCCAAGCCCAATTCGCTGCGCACTTGTGATCGGTCGCATGCAGCCCTAAAACCAGCACAAACATGGCATATGGGGCAGCAAATGAATATTCTGATCTTGGGCAGCGGTGGGCGCGAACATAGTTTAGCTTGGGCCGTGAAGCAAAACCCCAAATGTGATCGGTTGATCGTCGCCCCGGGCAACGCTGGGATCGCACAGATCGCCGAATGCGCCGATATCAACATTCTTGACGGCGGCGCTGTCGCGACATTTGCCGAAGAAAACGCCATCAGCTTTGTGATCGTCGGTCCCGAGGCCCCACTTGCCGCGGGTGTTGCCGACCGTCTGCGCACAGCCGGGATATTGGTGTTTGGCCCAAGCCAAGCGGCCGCGCAGCTTGAGGCGTCAAAATCATTTACCAAAGCCATCTGCGACGCGGCGGGCGCCCCCACGGCCGCTTATGCGCATTTCACTGATGGTGACGCCGCCCGCGCCTATATCCGCGCCCAAGGCGCCCCAATCGTGGTAAAGGCCGATGGTCTGGCCGCGGGCAAAGGTGTGATCGTCGCGATGACAGAGGCCGAAGCCCTCGCCGCAATCGACGACATGTTTGATGGGAGCTTTGGCGAAGCTGGCGCAGAAGTGGTGATCGAAGAATTCATGGAAGGCGAAGAAGCATCCTTCTTTGTACTTTGTGATGGCACCACTATTTTGCCCGTCGGCACCGCCCAAGACCACAAACGCGCCTTTGATGGTGACACAGGCCCGAACACTGGTGGGATGGGGGCCTATTCCCCTGCCCCTGTGATGACCGATGCGGTCACACAAAAGGCGCTTGATGAAATCATTCAGCCCACGATGGATGAAATGGCCAAACGCGGCACCCCGTTTCAAGGCGTGCTATTTGTCGGACTGATGATCCAAGACGGACAACCCCGGCTGGTCGAATATAACGTGCGTTTTGGTGATCCTGAATGCCAATGCCTAATGATGCGGTTGGGCGGGCAGATCCTTGATCTGCTGGAAGCCTGCGCACAAGAGCGGCTTTCTGAGGTCACAGCAAACTGGGCCGACGATCACGCGCTATCCGTCGTAATGGCGGCCCAAGGATACCCGGGATCCTACGAAAAAGGGACCGTTATCAAAGGGTTGGAAACACTGCCCGAAGATAGTTTCAACATGGTTTTTCACGCAGGTACCGCCGAACAAGATGGGCAAATCACCGCGATTGGTGGCCGGGTCCTGAACATCACAGCTCGTGGTACGACCTTAGCCGAGGCCCATAAAAACGCCTATGCGATGGCGCAATCGATTGATTGGGATCAGGGATTCTATCGTTCAGATATCGGCTGGCGCGCGCTTTAGTCACGCTTGGCCCCCGGTCACTGGGGGCCAAAGCCAAATATCAAAAATGAAATGACGCGCGCAACATTGCTGTGTTGAAGTCAACGTCAATGCCGCTTCCATCCATGTCTTCGAAGCTGTGCAACAAGAATTCACCGCCAATAGAGATCTTTTGCGTCACCATCATATCGGCGCCAAGGCCATAAAACGGGGCTGTATCTGTCACATCAATGGGCGGTCCAATGGGTTCTATGTACATTTCAGCATAGGCGAGCCCGGCGGTGCCATAAATGAACACATTGCCAGCCATCGTGCCTGCGCGCAATTTCAGATGTGCCAACGTGTCCATCTCAATCACGACATCGGTCCCGCTATCCTCAAGATCAACCGTCGTCGTGTTATAGTCAATCTCAGCACCCAGTGTAATTGACCCAAACGAGCGCTGAACGCCCGCATGCACCCCATAAATCGGGCCCTCAAGGTCTGTGCCGGGAAGAACGGTTGTTTGCGTATCGGGCGTGATCTCACCGGACACAACGCCCGCCTGAAGCCCGACATACCAGTCAAGCGGCACAGCAACAGGTGGTGGTGGTGTGAGCGGCACAGGTACGACCGGATCAGATAGCCCGCCGGCAGAAAGCTGGGCCGCAACAATACTACTCGTCAATAATACAGGTTTGAAAATATTCATTCCGAATCCCCTCAGGTTGTATGATTGATCTACACATCCCATGTTGGCATATATATTGTTTCGCCATCAACGACTATTGGACTCAGACAGGCGCACTGTTGCCTATACTGCTAAGACATTCATAAACAAGAAAAAACCACGCCCTGATGCAGGCGTGGCTAAGGTCACCAAGTCATTGGGAGACTTAGAAGTGGTAGGAGGCGCGCACCATCGCTGTGTTGAACTCAACATCGTAACCGGTGTCATCCATGTCTTCAAAGCTGTGGATCAAATACTCAGCGCCGATTGAGATGCTTTCGGACACCATCATATCAGCCCCAACACCGTAAAACGGGGCTGTATCAGCCATGTCAGTGGTCAGGCCAAAGGCGGTAATGCTCATATCTGCATAGGCCAAGCCAGCGGTACCATAGACAAATGCATTGCCAATGTTTGCGCCGGCGCGCAGCTTAAGATGCGCCAATGTGGACAACTCAGTTTCGACAAATTCTTCGTCGTCAGCAATATCGCGGCCAGACGTGTTATAGTCAATTTCAGCACCAAGCGTCATGCCACCAAACGCGCGCTGCACGCCTGCATGCACCCCGTAAATCGGGCCATTTACATCAAAACTGGGCGTGTTTGTTGTCACAAACTCATTCGCCAAGTCCCCTGATAGGTTCCCGGCTTGCACACCCGCATACCAATCAAGAGGCACCACGACGGGCGGCGCCGGTGGGGCGACAGGAATAATTGGGTCGGATAGCCCACCTGCAAAGGCGCTCTGCGCAACGAGTGAACTTGCTAATAATACTGGTATAAAAATCTTCATATCGTATCTCCATAATAAAATGTTGGTGATACATAGACACTGACACGGAAATTGTTTCGCAATCAAGGTCTATGACACGAAGATAGGCGCACTGTTGCCGGCAGTCACAAGCTCCTCATAACAAAGAAAAAAGCCGCGCCCGTTATATGGGTGCGGCTTAAAATACCTTGAAGCGGGGTTTGCTTAGGCCGCGCGGCCAACCAAGACAGATGTAATTTCGTCACCGGCAACAGATTCTTCGCTACCTGCAACAACCGCAAATTCGCGTGTCAGACGTTCAAGTGCAGCTTCATAAAGCTGGCGCTCGGAATAGCTTTGCTCGCGTTGGTCGTCTTGGCGGTGCAAGTCGCGCACAACCTCTGCAATCGCGATCAAATCGCCTGAGTTGATCTTTTGCTCATATTCTTGCGCGCGGCGGGACCACATTGCTTTTTTGACTTTGGCTTTGCCTTTTAGCGTCTTGATCGCTTGGGCCACGACATCAGGTGTCGCGAGCGCACGCATGCCAACGTCAGTGGCTTTATGCGTTGGCACGCGCAGTGTCATTTTGTCTTTTTCAAACGCAATTACAAACATCTCTAGCTCAAAACCCGCAACTTCTTGGGTTTCGACAGACACAATTTTGCCAACGCCGTGCGCCGGATAAACAACAAATTGCTCTGGGCTAAATTCGCTTTTCTTCTTACTCATGGTTGTCCTTTCAAGACGATCCAAAAAACCTATAGACGACAAAAAATCCGGCGGCGACAAAGGTCACCGTCGGGCATTGCCTGTTTCACTTTGGATCAACGTGTTCTTAGCATTGAGCCCACTATATCACAAAAACGCCAACTCTAAAAGCGCCGCAATGCAGCATATATTTCGCTTTTAAAAACAGGGACGTCGCGGCGCAATCGCGCCGAATCAGCCACCCTCGCCCGGGGCTTCGGACAGCAGCTCAAGCTTGCCAGATTTGCCGTCCATATCATCGGCTTCCGGCAGCGGATCTTTCTTGGTGATAATCACTGGCCACAGTTCTGCATATTTGCGGTTTAGTTCAACCCATTTTTCCATGTCCGGCTCTGTGTCGGGCCGGATCGCGTCAGCTGGGCATTCGGGTTCGCAGACCCCACAGTCGATGCATTCGTCGGGGTGAATCACCAACATATTTTCACCCTCGTAGAAACAATCTACGGGGCAGACTTCGACACAGTCTGTGTATTTGCAGGCGATACAATTGTCGTTGACGATGTAGGTCATAGTGGCATCCGATTATCTAACAAAGGTCTTGCTAGAATAGACTGCACAGTCATTCAAGGTCGAAAGATGCATCGGTAGCACGATGCGTCATCATATCCCTGCGTTGCTTCTTTGTTGGGCGACCTTTTCTGTCGCCGCCCGGATTATAGGGACGGCGTTCTACGACGGGCGACATATCTTCGTATAATGCCTGCGCTTCGGGTGCAGGCCCCCGACGCGTTCCTAGCCCAAGGATTCGCACAACCTTCGTGGCATCCGCTTGTGTGAAGGTCAGCACATCCCCTGCCCCAACGCCACGCGCGGGCTTGCTCACGGGGTTGCCGTCGATACGCACTTTGCCAGATGTGACCACCCCGGCAGCAAGGCTGCGCGATTTGAAAAACCGCGCCTGCCAGAGCCATTTATCCAGCCGGATCGTTTGCCGGGGCGCTTCGGTCAATCCTTTTTGAACCCAGCCAATGCGGCGGCAAACGGGTTATCGGGATCAATCTGCTTTTCGCGCTTGGGCTTGGCCGCAAATGTTTGTGGCTTGTTGCCACCGCCTTGCGGTTTGCCTTTGCCCTTTGGCTTTCCTTTTGGTTTGCCGCGCGGCCGATCACCTTGCGGGCGCGCAACCCGTGCGGCACGGCCACCCCAAGTGAAGGTATAAAACACTTCCATTTCAGGCGCTGCTTCTTCGGCAGGGGCCGCTTCTGCATCGGCAACCGGCTTTGCCTCTGGGGTTTCTGCCGGCGTTGCGTCAACTTTTGGCGCGTCATCTGTGGCAACCGGTGCCGCTTTGACTTTTTCGCGCTCACCTTTTTCAGCCTTATAGCCAAGCCCAGCCATCAAATCCGCGAATTGTTCAAGCGTCATACCCGTAATCGACAGCATATCGGGGTTGGCTTCGAAACCACCACGGCTGTCTTTGTCGCGCAGCATATCTGCCAGCCGTTCCAGCATATCGATCCGAATCGCACGTTCACCCGCTGCGCGGTAACCCGACATCGCATAGAACCCCGGCACGGCGTCTTTGGCCGCAGGCACAGTGACCAGGCCCGGTGGTGGGGATTCGGGGAATTCCTGTAGGCCCTTGGACAGCGACCAAAGCACCAAACGCAAACGCGTTGCGGCAGGTTTTAACAAAAGCGGCTGAAAGATCGTGAACTGACCAAAACGCACACCGTGTTTGCGCAATGCGCCACGGGCGTCTTGATCAAGCGCTTTGACTTCTTCCGCGACTTCGCCACGCGTGATGATGCCAAAACCTTCGGCCATCCGGTAAGCGAACCCTTTGGCCGCACCTGTCAGCGTCTCGTCGTTTTTCAGCGCAAGCAGGCCTTCGAAGCCAGCCGCGATCTTGCGGTCAATGAAATGCTGCAAGCGGCGCTGCACCTTTGCGGCCACGTCTTCGCCAGCTTCATCATCAACGAAAGCTGCGACACCCGGCTTAAACGGATCAGACCCGGCAACCAATTTCCCAACGGCCTGATCGCCCCACATCAACCCACCTTGTTCGGTGAAATCAATCTCAGGATCGGGCGCGTTGTAAAACCGATCTGCCAGCAGGTGGAACTGCGGCACCAACGCCTGCACAGATGCCTGACGCAATGTCTTGGCCTCATCGGGGCTTCCGGCCTTGTCCATACGGAACTGGAAACCTTCTAACCGTCCGACGAATTCGCCTTCGACGGTTACTTCACCTTTGTCGTTTACGTCAGCCAAAAGGCTCTCCTTCTGTTTGAGCCGCCGAAGCAAAATGCTTGTCCGCCGGTCCACAAATCTTTGTGTGAGCGCACTATGCAGCGCGTCTGATAGTCGGTCTTCTACAGCGCGCGTCTCGTCGCGCCAATGGTTTTCGTCACGCAACCATCCATTGCGCTGCGCAACATAGGTCCAAGTCCGAATGTAGGCGAGTCGTTTTGACAAAGTATCGATGTCACCGTCCACACGGTCAATGCGGCGCACCTGCAACCCGAACCAATTGGCCGAGACATGCCCAAGTTGGTGCAGGTCATTGTAGATGTGGGTCAAAAGGTTGGCGTGTTCACCTGCCGAAATGCCGCGAAAGTCGGGAACGCGGCAGACCTCCCACAGCAGTTTAACTGACGGGCCATCACTGGCGCGTGCAGCGACTTCGGTATCCCCGCTGAGCGCCTTCAACGCCTTAAGGTCATCGCTTTCGCGCACGCGGGTCAGCCAGCGGTCGTCGGTGCGTTCTTCCAGTGTCGCGATCAGGCGCTTGACGGACCCAAACTGCAACCGACTGTTTCGCCAATGTAATTTATTTACCGGTGCGAATTGGTGTTCGGTGATCGCTTCGGCAACTTCTTCGTCTAATGGCGGGGCTTCGCCCGTCACCCCAAATGTGCCGTTTTCAATATGCCGCCCTGCCCGGCCCGCAATTTGCGCCAGTTCTTGTGGCTGCAAATGCCGCATCCGGTGCCCGTCAAATTTGATCAGCGACGAAAACGCGACGTGCGAAATATCAAGGTTCAGCCCCATCCCGATGGCATCTGTCGCCACAAGATAATCAACATCCCCATTTTGGTACATTTCGACCTGCGCATTGCGTGTGCGCGGACTAAGCGCGCCCATCACGACTGCCGCCCCGCCTTTGGTGCGGCGCAGCAATTCTGCAATCGCATAGACATTTTCAACTGAAAAACCAACGATTGCAGCGCGTGCAGGCATACGACTTATCTTTTTCGAACCCGTATAGGTCAACTGCGACATGCGATCGCGGTACATAAACTGCGCCTCTGGCACCATCGCAGAAATCGCGCCGCGCATTGTATCGGCACCTAAAAACAAGGTTTCATGCAATCCCCGTGCAT
The DNA here is from genome assembly GCF_003318235.1 of Loktanella sp. D2R18. Taxonomy (GTDB): domain Bacteria; phylum Pseudomonadota; class Alphaproteobacteria; order Rhodobacterales; family Rhodobacteraceae; genus Yoonia. Next base: position 88,434 of record NZ_QOCG01000022.1, read on the forward strand.
GTAGCAATCGGTCTGTAAACACATGGCCGCGTTCAGGGTCGGCGCAAAGCTGGATTTCGTCGATGGCCAGAAAATCTGCGCCCATACCTTCGGGCATCGCTTCGACGGTACAGACCCAATAGGCGGCACGTGGCGGCACGATTCGTTCTTCACCCGTAATCAGCGCGACGACACCGGGGCCGCGCACGGCAACGATTCGGTCATAAACCTCGCGTGCAAGCAAACGCAACGGCAGCCCAATAACCCCTGTGCGATGCGATAGCATCCGCTGGATCGCGTAATGGGTTTTGCCGGTGTTCGTCGGGCCTAAAACAGCCGTGATACGCGCGCTTGTCATGAGGGTCCTTAAATCGTGCTGAGCGCCTTACAGCGCCTCACCTTCAAGTTGCAATTGCAAGCGCGCGACCGCATCCATGGTCGGAACCGACTGCGGATTGATCGCAAGAATCATCTGATACAGCTCTAACGCATCCTCGGGGCGCTGAAGATCCTCCATAATCACGGCCAAGCCATCAATTGCGCGGAATTGGCGCGGATCGATTTGCAAAACCCGCGCAATATCGTTCAACGCAGGCCCGGTAAGTCCCAATATGTAATAGGCAGACGCGCGTCCAAAATAGCCACCTGCAAAATGCGGCGCATGATCGATCAACGCGGTATAATGCTCAACCGCAGCCTCAGGGTTACCGTCCAAAAGCGAATCTGCCCCGCGCTGCAAAAGCAAATCCATCGCCGGTGAGCGGCTTTTGTCCCAGGTCGCGAATATTTCATCCTCAATCGCTGCATATGCGCCTGCATCCGCGGCGAGCAGGTCTTGATATAATTCGTCCAGCGTCGTTTCTTGGGCCAGCGCAGGTAAGGAAAACCCGACTGCCAATGAAAGTGCCGTAACGATACGTTTGATGCGATGTGTCAGCGTAACCATAAAGACCAATGTAACGCAGAACGCGGCCAACACCAGAGGGAGGCCGCCACATCAACCAAGAAGGACGAAAAATATGAGCGATGTTGTGACCGAGGCCGTAGCCGCCCTGAACGCAAAAATGGACGGCGCGGGCTTTGATGGCGCTGCAAAGTTTGTGATCGAAGGCGAAGGTGCGATTGTCATCGACGCTGATGGCGCACGCGCTAGCGACGACGATGCAGATGTGTCACTGACCGCAGACACCGAAACATTTAAAGCGATCCTTGATGGTGAACTGAACCCAACAACCGCCTTTATGACAGGCAAGCTGACGGTTGATGGCGACATGGGTCAAGCAATGAAGCTCGCGAGCGTATTAGGATAAACATGGAAACGGCACCCCTTTTTGACGACATTGCACATGGACCCGCAGGTGGTGCCGCCCATTGGTTGAAAACTTCTGACGGGCTGCGCATTCGCGTGGGCCATTGGAACAAATCAAATGCGCAAGGAACGGTTCTTATCTTTCCGGGGCGCACAGAATTTATCGAAAAATACGGCGCAACCGCCAAAGCGCTGCATGATCGTGGCTTTGCCTCTGTTGTTGTCGATTGGCGCGGGCAAGGTATATCGGACCGGATGACCCCGAACCGCGCAATTGGCCATGTTGGCAGTTTTCGCGACTTTCAGTATGATGTCGCGGCGGTCGTTGCCTATGCGAAGGCGCAAAACATGCCGAAACCCTATTTCTTGATCGGCCATTCGATGGGCGGCTGCATTGGGTTGCGCGCCTTGAATGAAGGGCTTGATATCAAAGCGGCGATGTTTTCTGCGCCGATGTGGGGCATTCAGATGTCTGTCGCGCTGCGCCCCATTGCTTGGGGGCTTTCGGCCGTCAGCCGCCAGCTTGGCTTTGACGAAACACTGGCGCCGGGCCAGTTTGAACAACCCTACGTGCTGCGCGCCGCCTTTGAAGGCAATGCGCTGACCAATGATCGGGCAATGTTTGAAACATTGGGCGATCAACTACGCAGCCATCCTGATCTGGCGCTTGGCGGGCCGTCACTGCGCTGGCTGAATACGTCGCTGCGTGAAATGCACCGCCTGAATCAGCTGCAATCACCGCAGAACATCCCCTGCCTGACGTTCCTTGGCAGTAACGAAGCCATCGTTGACCCAACCCGGATTCGCGAACGTATGGGGCGTTGGCCAAACGGAGAACTACGGCTTATCGCGGGGGGGCAACATGAAATGCTCATGGATCGTGCCGTTCAAACAGAAATGATTGACGCAGCCGCCGCACATTTTGAAGCGGCAATACGCGCCAAAGTGATCGCCTAAATCGATACGCGCTGGGGGCTTTCAACTGCCCCCCAGCACACCTATGTTATGCCCAAACAACGAGGTATGACATGAATTTCCCAACACCTGTATTTGACGCGAACGCCCAAGGTGGCAAAAGTTTCGGCGACCTGCCCGAATGGGACCTGACCGACCTTTACGCCAGCCCTGATGCACCGGAATTGATCCGTGATTTGGCCTGGCTGGATACGGAATGCGCGGCATTTGCGGCGGATTACGCGGGCAAGCTTGCGACGCTTGAAGCGGCAGGGCTGCTGCAAGCGGTCCAGCGCTATGAACAAATTGACGTGATCGCAGGGCGGATCATGTCCTTTGCGGGGCTGCGCTATTACCAGATCACCACTGATAGCGACCGCGCTAAATTCATGGCCGATTGCCAAGACCAGATCACCAACGCAACCACCCCGCTTGTATTTTATGGTTTGGAATTCAACCGGATAAACGACGATCATCTCGCAGGCCTATTGGCAGACAACGTGGATTTGGCACGTTATAAACCCGTGTTTGACCGCATGCGTGCGATGAAGCCACACCAACTGTCAGACGAGCTGGAACAGTTTTTACATGACCAGTCCACCGTTGGGGCCGCAGCTTGGAACCGTCTGTTTGATGAAACAATGGCCGGGCTCGAATTTGATGTGGATGGTGAAACGTTGAACCTTGAAGCCACGCTAAACCTCTTAACCGAACAAGACCGCGCAAAACGCGAAGCCGCAACCCATGCGCTGGCCGCCGTGTTCCAAGACAACATCAAAACCTTTGCCCGCGTCCATAACACGCTAGCCAAAGAGAAAGAGATCGAAGACCGCTGGCGCAAAATGCCAAGCCCACAGGCCGGTCGGCACCTATCGAACCACGTAGAACCCGAAGTGGTCGAGGCCCTACGCAATGCCGTTGTTGCCGCCTACCCCCGCCTGTCGCACCGCTATTATGCACTTAAGGCAAAATGGCTTGGGCTAGAGCGGATGCAAACATGGGACCGCAACGCGCCGCTGCCGATGGAAACCACGCGCACCGTCGATTGGGACGAAGCCCGCGAGACCGTAATGACCGCCTACGCCGATTTTGACCCCAAAATGGCTGAAATCGCACAGCCGTTCTTTGACAAAGGCTGGATTGACGCCGCCGTCAAACCCGGCAAAGCCCCCGGCGCATTTGCCCACCCAACCGTCACGCCTGTCCACCCCTATGTGATGCTCAACTATTTGGGCAAACCACGCGACGTGATGACATTGGCGCATGAATTGGGCCACGGTGTGCACCAGGTGCTTGCCGCTGAGCAGGGTGAACTGCTGTCATCTACTCCGTTGACATTGGCCGAAACGGCCTCTGTCTTTGGCGAGATGCTGACATTCCAAAAACTACTGGACGGGGCCAAAACCAAAGAAGAACGCAAAGTCCTGCTCGCCGGTAAGGTCGAGGATATGATCAACACGGTCGTGCGCCAGATCGCGTTTTATGACTTCGAATGTAAACTACACGCGGCCCGCGCCGAAGGCGAACTCACACCCGACGACATCAATGCGCTGTGGATGTCGGTGCAGGCGGAATCACTGGGCGAGGTGTTCGATTTTGCACCCGGCTATGAAACCTTCTGGTCCTACATCCCGCATTTTGTGCATTCGCCCTTCTACGTCTACGCCTATGCGTTCGGCGACGGGCTGGTGAACGCGCTTTACGCGGTCTACGCCGAAGGCGACCCAGACTTTCAAACCAAATATTTCGACATGCTGCGCGCAGGTGGGTCCAAACACCACAAAGACCTGCTGGCCCCCTTCGGGCTAGACGCGTCAGACCCGAAATTCTGGGACAAAGGCCTATCCATGATCGAAGGCTTCATTGATGAACTCGAAGCAATGGAAGACTAAGTGTTTAGGCGGCGCTTCAAACCGCGCCGCCCACTGATCAACACCGGACATTCGCGACAAGTTGATGGAATGCCTTCGTTGCGGACAAAGCGCCGTTTCGCTGCGGCTGCGCCAACGACCGTTTTTGACGTTGATTTTCAAACTAGATAATGACCTCCGATTTACGGGTAGTTCCCGTCGAAGCACAATGGCTTCCTAAAAATTCGCAAAGGAAATCCACCAGCCGCCTTTTTCAACGCTATCCGGACTTTCTGACCTTCGCGTCGATCAGCCGATTAGCTGCTTGCAGCGCATTGAGTGCAGCCGTTTCTAACGCTTAAGCGTTTGTGTGCTTCAGCTTCCATTATAGAGAATTGGCGGCATGGTGCGGTGCTGCACAAAATCTTAGTGGAACTCTTCGGCTGCCAATTTGTTGATCCGACGAAGTCAACCTGAACAGAAAGGATCACAAAATGACGATGCAATCCCTTGAAGACGTGTACCACGATCAGTTACGGGATCTGTGGAGTGCCAACAAGCAATCTCTTGAAATCGTGACTGAACTGGGACGTGCTGCACAGGACAAAAGCCTGTCCGAAGCGTTGATTGCCGGCACCAACGGCATCCAAGATGGCATAGAAAAGATTGCCGAAGTCTGCCAGAAGCATGGCATCAAACCCAATGGTGAGCATTGCATGGGCATGGCAGGTCTGGTGAAAGAAGCCAAAGCGCATGCACTCAATGAATCCTTTGGTGATGATGATACGCGCGATGCAGTGATTATCACGCAATATCAGCGCATGGTGCATTACGGTCTGGCGGGGTACGGTTGTCTCGTCGCATTTGCCAACCGGTTGGGTCACGATGGCGACGGTGCGGTATTGCAGGAGTGCCTCGACAAGACATATGACGGCGATCGCACTATGACCGAGATAGCATCCGGAGGTATAAACGCAGCAGCCGCGTAGAATTGAATTTCGTAGATGTTAGGGGCCGCCGCCTGTCGTAGCGGCGGCCCGTTTCGTTATGTTCCGTCTGGTAGATCTGCCTGTCCGCGGTGTGCTATAGATAGACAAACCAAGAGGCCAAGGATGCACAACGTCAATTTATAGATGCAATGTGTTTATCTTATGCCTATCTTGAAAATATTTTGGCTAGACACTGCGTCAGGGTTAATCATGCGAAATTGAACCGCGGGATTGTGAAATATCCACCTTTAATGGCCCCAAGAGCACGGCAATAGTGCGACCCACAAGCTGTCGCTAAAGGGAGAAATTGTCTTGGGAGGGCATTGTTTGCTTTCCCAAACCGGACTTTCGCTGCTAGGCAGAAAGCTGGTAAAATGGGCTCGAAGCAGGCTTTCGCTGCGTTTCATTTTAACGTCAGCTATACCAGTTTTCTCGTTCTGGCCCCGCACGCACGATGAAAGTCAAAATCGATTGACCTTCATTTCATTTCCTCTACCGCACCTTCAGCGTCGCCAGCCCGATCATCGCAAGGATCAGTGATATGATCCAGAAGCGGATCACGATTTGCGGTTCGGCCCAGCCTTTTTTCTCGTAGTGGTGGTGAATTGGTGCCATGAGGAACACGCGTTTTCCGGTGCGCTTGAAATACAGCACTTGGATAATCACGCTGAGCGCTTCGGCGACGAACAAACCGCCGACAATGGCCAGAACGATCTCGTGTTTGGTGGCTACCGCAATCGCGCCAAGTGCGCCGCCCAAGGCCAATGACCCTGTATCGCCCATAAACACGGCGGCTGGCGGGGCGTTGTACCACAAGAACCCAAGCCCGCCCCCGATCAGCCCCGCAGAAAACACGAGGATTTCGCCGGTTTGCGGCACATAGTGGACATCAAGATATTCGGTAAAATCGGTCCGGCCTACAGCATAGGCGATGATCCCAAATGTCGCCGCGGCGATCATCACAGGCATAATTGCAAGCCCATCTAGCCCATCAGTCAGGTTCACTGCATTCGCGGCACCCACAATCACGACCACACAAAATGGCACGAACAGAATGCCCAAATTAATCAACGTGTCTTTAAAGACGGGCAAGGCAAGCTGATTGGTCAAATCGTCAGGGTGATAGGCCGCCGCCCAGTAACCCGCGATGGCGGCAATCAGAATACCCAACAAAATCCGCACCTTACCTGAAACACCGGCCGTATTCTGTTTGGACACTTTGGCATAGTCATCCGCAAACCCAATCGCCGCAAACGACAGGGTCACAAAAAGCACCATCCAGACAAACGGATTATCCAGCCGCGCCCATAGCAGGGTCGAAAAGGTCAATGCCCCCACAATGAGTAGCCCGCCCATGGTTGGCGTGCCCGCTTTGACAAAATGCCCTTCGGGGCCGTCGTCACGGATCGGTTGGCCTTTGCCCTGTTTACGCCGCAACACATTGATCAGCGGCGGCCCAAAGATGAACCCAAACAGCAAGGCCGTCATAAACGCGCCACCCGCCCGGAATGTAATATAACGGAACAAATTGAAAAAATCGCCGCCATCTGACAGTGACGTAAGCCAATAAAGCATAAAATATCCTATTCTTCTTGCGGGCGGCGATGCCCGAGTTTGCGGATGGCGTCAACGACCAGCGTCGTTTTACTACTCGCTGTGCCTTTTACCAAGACAACATCGCCCGCATCGACCAGCTTTGACACTTGCGGGGCAAGGTCTGATGCCGTTTGCGCCCATTGGCCGCGTTGATGCTGCGGCAATGCACGCCAAAGCGGGTAGATCTGCGGACCAATGCAGTGAACCTGATCTAGTTTTTGTAAATATTCATTTGCCGCCAAGTTGCGGTGTAGCACCGCAGACTGCGTATTGACGCCGCCCATGTCGCCTAGAAACGCGACCCGCCGTCCTTTAACAATGCGCCCGACGTTATCGTTGGGTTTGCTTGTCGCAATGACTTCGAACGCGGTGTCCATCGTAGCAGGGTGTGCATTGGCCGCGTCGTTAATAAGGCGGAGCGTTTCACCGTCGCGGGCCGGATCAAGCACGATGTTTTCGATACTGCCGCGCCCGGCGGGCGGCGCCCATCGCGCCAGATCAAGCGTAGCAGTCACCGGATCGGCGCCAATGGCCGTCACCGCAGCCAAAGCCCCAAGCGCATAAAGTGCGAATTGCCGCCCCGGCACACCAAGTTTGAACAGGTAATCCTGTCCCATGCCTTTGGCCATCACAACCGTGACATCCGCCCCGAGCCGAACCTGCCGCAATGTCCAATCATTACCCGCCGCGCCAAACCTGATCACCTGCCTTTGTGCGATACTGGCATCCAGTTCTTTGGTAGGGGTATCTTCACCGTGAAATATCACAAAACCATCAACGCTAAGCCCGGTCGCAATCAAAGCTATCTCGGCGGCGGTCACATCCGCCCCCATAACCAGCGCGACCTGTGGCTGTAGCAGTCGCACAAGCTGTGCAGTCTCTTTTGCACGACCCGCGCAACATTTTATCACGGCAAAATCTGCCTCTTGCGGCAACGTTGCGAGAGCAAGTGCTACATTCTGCCCTAGCGCAAGCGGCGCATGGCAGCGCCCCTGCCCTGCCAACATCTCATGCAACATCCCAACCGTCGCAGTTTTGCCGGCAGATCCGCTAACGGCCACAATTTTCGCGCGGCTACGAAACCGGGCGGCGCGGGCCAGATCAGCAAGCGCGGCGCGCGGATCAGCGACCTTAAGCTGCGGCTGGGTAATGTCTTTATCGATGTCGCTGACAATTGCCGCAACCGCCCCGTTCGCAAAGGCTGTTTTGACCGCACCGTTCACCGCGACAAACAGATCACCCGGTTTGGTGGTATCAGCATCAGTGCTGATGCCAAACGCATTCCAATCATCTGACCCTTGGCTGCCGATCGCTGCGATCACATCTTCGCCGGCCCAAAGCGCTGTCATATCCGGCCATCCAAAACGGCGACAGCCATGCTTGCCTGTTCGACATCATCAAATGGCAGCACCGTATCACCAATGGTCTGGCCCGTTTCGTGCCCCTTGCCCGCGATAAGTAGCGCATCGCCGGGACGCAGCATATCAACAGCACGCAAGATCGCCTCGGCTCGGTCCCCAACTTCGGATACCTCCGCCGCATCCTCGGCAACGGCCCCTCCCAATACAGCGGCACGGATCGCGGCCGGATCTTCGGAGCGGGGGTTATCGTCAGAAACGATCACGATATCCGCGTGCTGCGCCGCCGCAGCCCCCATCAATGGTCGCTTGCCCGTATCCCGGTCCCCGCCAGCGCCCACAATCGCGATGATCCGCCCCATCACATGGGGGCGCATCGCGGTCAGGGCGGTTTTCACGGCGTCCGGCGTATGGGCGTAATCCACAAACACGGCAGCCTCGTTTTCGCGGGTCGCGGCAAGCTCCATCCGGCCATGTACGGTGCCCAAATGCGGCAGCGCATCAAACACGTCCTGAGGCTCCGCCCCCGCCGCGATGACAAGCCCAGCAGCCAGCAACACGTTATCCGCCTGAAACCCGCCAATCAGCGCAAGCCGCAGATGATGTGGCTTGCCTTGCCATTCAAACAACACGTCTTGGCCTGTCGCGTCAAAACGCTGCCCCATCAGACGCAAACGCGCGGCGTCAACACGGCCGACGCCAATGACTTCTTGGCCGCGCTCCGCGCAGATCTGCGCAACCAGCGTGCCTCTTGGGTCATCAAGATTGACTACCGCCACACCATCATCGGCCAAAACGCGGGTAAACAGACCCATTTTCGCATCAAAATACGCATCAAAGGTTTCGTGATAGTCTAGATGATCTTGGGTGAAATTTGTGAATCCGGCCGCCGCCAAGACCACGCCATCAAGACGGCGCTGATCCAAACCGTGGCTGGAAGCCTCCATCGCGACATGGGTCACGCCGTTTTGCGTGGCCTGCGCCATAACACGGTGCAAGGTGATCGGTTCAGGTGTGGTATGGCGCAGCGGATGGGTCCACGCCCCTTCAACGCCAGTGGTCCCGATATTCACACCGGCGAGGTCCATTTCCTCCCAGATTTGGCGGCAGAATGTCGAAACGGACGTTTTCCCGTTCGTCCCGGTCACCGCAACAACAGTTTGCGGATGCGGGCCAAACCAAAGTGACGCGGTTTGCGCCAGCGTCTGGCGTGGGTCTTGTGCGACAATGACAGCAACGCCAGCATCTATCAGCACGTCAGCGGCAATCTGCGCGCCTTTTGCATCAGTCAAAATCGCGGCTGCACCCATATCTACCGCTTTTGCGATGAAATTGCCACCATGCACAGTGGCGCCGGGCAAAGCTGCAAAAAGATCACCGGGGGATACGTTGCGGCTGTCCACGGTCAGCCCTTTGATCTGGGCCTCGCGACCGCCTTGCGCCGTCAGCCCCAGTTCCGCCAGTGTTTTCATTGTATGCCTCGATCAATTTGAGGTGAGTGTTACACCCACGGGCTGTGCGCTGTCCACATGCGGGCGCAGGCCCAAAAGCGGTGCGACACGGCGGATCATTTCAGCAGCAACGGGCACAGCGGTCCAACCAGCGGTGCGGCGGTCCTCGCCTAGTGTGTAGATTGTCGGCTCGTCCAAGGTCACAATCAATACATATTGCGGATCGCTTGCAGGGAACACGGATGCAAAGGTCGCGATAACCTTGTCATCGTAGTAGCCGCCGCCGTTTTCGCGCGCTTTATCAGCGGTTCCGGTTTTCCCCGCGACCTCATAGCCTGCGACCTCTCCGAACGACGCGGTACCGCGTACAACAACTTGGCGCAGCATATGAACGGCAGACTGCGCGACAGCATCCGACATAACACGTGGGCCCGGCTCTGGGTTATCGACGCGCAGCAATGTCGGTTCGACCCGCAACCCGCCGTTTGCAATGGACGCATAGGCCGTCGCCAAATGCAGCGGCGAAGTTGACAGCCCGTGCCCATAAGAAATCGTCATCGCAGAAAGCTCTGACCAATTGGCGGGCAGCAAAGGTTTGCCCGTGGGGGCTTCGATCATCTCGACTGGCGTTGGCTGCAAGAAACCCAGCGTATTTAGGAATGCGCGCTGACGATCTGCACCAATTTGCATGGCAATACGGGCGGTCCCGACGTTCGAGGATTCGACGATCACATCCGTGGTCGACAGTTCTGGCCCGTAGTCATGAAAATCACGGATTCGAAAACGGCCCCACGTGAGCGGCCCTTGGGTGTCGATCATCGTGTTAGCATTGACCAAACCCAGCTCCATCGCCTGGGCAACAGCAAAAATCTTAAACGTTGATCCCAACTCGTAGACACCTTGCACCGCACGGTTAAACAGCGGGCTGTCGGATTGGTCGCCCGTGGTCAGCACGCGCGGGCGATTATTGGGATCAAAGTCAGGCAGCGACACCATCGAAATAATCTCGCCCGTGTGGACATCCATCAAGATAGACGTCGCACCCTTTGCGCTCATGATCGACATGCCACCCGCAAGCACTTCTTCGGATGCAGCTTGCACCGTTAGATCAATCGACAATTCCAGCGGCGCGCCTTCGTTCGCTGGATCACGCAGGAAGCCATCAAACTGACGCTCTACGCCTGCGACACCAATGACCTCAGCGCTGGCGACACCTTCGCGGCCATAGCTGGCCCCACCCAAGATATGCGCCGCAATCGGCCCATTGGGATAAAGCCGCATTTCGCGTGGCCCAAAGAGCAGGCCGGGGCTGCCGATGTCATGCACGGCTTGCATCTGCTCTGGGCTGATCTGGCGCCTGATCCACAAGAAGCGGCGCTCGCCTGTGAAATCCTCTAGCAATTCATCCGCATCTAGTTCCGGGAAAATTGCGGCAAGCCCAGTGGCGGCATGTTCGGGATCAATCATATCGCGCGGATGAGCATAAAGCGAATGGGTCGCAAGGTTCGTCGCCAGCATCCGCCCATTGCGATCCACGATATCGGAACGTTGGCCAATAATCGGGTTGCCTACCGTTGCTGCACGGGGCTCCATCGGAACGGATGACGCAAGCGTCCCCATCCGCGCGCCGATGGTCACAAAGGCACAAAAAAACGCGAGCCCCAGCACCAACAGCCGCCCCTCAGCGCGTTGACGGGCTTTATCGTGCATCTCCGCGTGACGCTTGGCGCGAATCTCGGCCTCGATTATGTCAGGGTTTTCACCGGACGCGCGAGCTTTAAGGATCCGTGCAAGTGGGCGCAGCGGCGTACGGGTCATAGCGCATCATCCTCTGGCACAAAAGCACCACTTGAAAGCGTCACCGAATTCGTGATCGGCGCGATTGGCGGCAGCGGATAGATGATCTGATCGACGCGGCCAAAGGCCTCTGGCATTATGGGCAGCAGTCCCAGACGGTCAAAATTCAGCTCGGCCAAATCCGCAAGCCGGTCTGGGCGGTTCAGATAAGCCCATTCCGCACGCAACATGCCCAAGCGTTCATGTGCGGCCCCAATCTGTGCGTGCAGATCACGGGTTTCGCGCATGGTGGCCTGCGTTTTATAGTTTTCCTGATAGGCCCAAAACGCCAGCCCCATCACTGCGAAAGCTGCCATAATAAAAAGGAATCCGCGCATCTACCGCCCCCCTCTTTGCTTCTTCATCGGCATGCCCAAATCAGCCGGATCGATATCTTGCGCTGGCGCATCCGTGCGAATTGCCACGCGCAGTTTGGCCGACCGCGACCTTGGATTTTCTTCTAGCTCTTGTGCATCAGGGCCGATCGCCTTGCGCTTTTCAATACGGAACGCGGGCGTGATCTGGGCGGTTTCGGGCGCGTAACGGTTAGCATTGGCCGTATTGCCGGACCGCGCCTGCAAGAACCGCTTGACCATGCGGTCTTCGACAGAATGAAAGGTCACGACAGCCAACTGGCCACCGGGTTTCAACGCGCGTTCCGCTGCCATCAACCCTTCGGCCAATTCGCCGTATTCGTTATTCACGGCAATCCGCAGCGCTTGAAACGTGCGGGTGGCGGGATGGGACTGGTTCGGCTTTGCGCGCGGCAAACAACCTTCAACAACCTTGGCTAGCTGCAAAGTCGACGTTAGCGGGCGCGCAGCAACAATCGCGCGCGCAATGCGGCGCGATGCGCGTTCTTCGCCGTAAAGGTAAATGATATCAGCAAGTTCAGCTTCGTCCGCTGTGTTGCACAGATCAGCCGCTGAAGGCCCATCTTGCGACATGCGCATATCAAGCGGGCCGTCACGCATGAACGAAAACCCGCGTTCAGCCAAATCAAGCTGCATCGAGCTGACCCCAAGATCCAGCACAACACCGTCAAGATCGGATGCATATTCATCAAGCTTGGAAAATGTGCCCAGCTGCATTTTGATCCGATCGCCATAAGCGCCCGCCCAGTCAGCAGCCAATTCAAACGCAAGCGGGTCGCGATCCACACCGATCACCTGATCCGCACCAGCGGCCAGCAATTCGCGGGTATACCCCCCCGCCCCAAATGTGCCGTCTAGCCAGCCGCCAGAAACGGGCGAAACCGCTGCGATGAGCGGTCGAATAAGGACAGGAATGTGCGGCTTGCCGTTTGCGGGATCAGACATCATACATCCCTATTCATCCAGCAAGCTCAGCGGATCAAAACCGTCGCCCTGCGCATCAAGCCAATCAGTCATATCATCCGCAATTTCGGCTGCGTATGTTTCGGCTTTCCAGATTTCAAAGTGATCGCCAAGACCGCTGAATTTCAATTCGCCATCTGTCAGGCCCAGCTTTTGACGCTGCTTGATCGGCATGACTGTGCGGCCGTCTTTATCAACGTCCAACTTAATGGATTGCCCAATGATCAAACGGGACAGCTTTTTCTTATTCGCGGACCCGCGCGGCAACGCATTGATTTGATCCACCAAGGCTGTGAATTCGGCAACCGTGTAGCCGTGTAACTGATTTTTCAGGTGATCGCCGTACAAAAGATACATGCGGGGGAACAGGCCTGTGATCCATTCAGGGTCGCCAGCTTCAAGCACACGACGAAAATCAGCCGGGATCGACATGCGCCCCTTGCTGTCCACCTTTTGGGTGTGTTCGCCTGTGAAACTTAGACCCACTGTCCCTTGGTCCTTTTAACCTGTTACGCGCGCCGCGATCTGCGGCCTTGGATGTAGAAACGGCGGATCGTGCAACTGCCACTGCGCGATCCGCCGTCCTCCCCTCGTTGGGGGAAAAGTCCGACTGCGCGTGCCACCTGGGGGATGTCTGCTCGCTCACGCGCCGGATCTGTTTTCGAAAAAGACGAAGCCTGTATGAAACCTGCTTGTGCCGGTTGGGGTTCTTTTGCCCCGATTAATTATGTGTTCGCCGTTTCCGTACACCTGTTTTGACAGGTCATTGCAATCCGATCAACAGTTTTCTGGGATTTTATGGAACCTTATGGGGAATTCCTCCTAGCGCCACGCATCACCACGCGAGCACAGACCTCAATTTTACGGAATTTGTAGCAGAACACCAAAATTTACACGCTACATATGGTAAGCCACACCCGAGCGAGAGCGGCGAAACAATTTTGATATTTTTTTAAGATTTTGCACAAAATTCGGATATATCCGAAAATATTGCGCGAATTTCATCCCTACTGGCGCGAATCAAACTTAGATTCCAGACATTCCCACACACCCCTATGAAATGACCGCCACCCTGTGGCTAGCCCGCCACAAGGAGCTAGCCACTGCTGTTTAGCAGAGTGACTTATACATGATATGCGCATCCACCATGCCCGCCTGCGGATGTGCAAAAGCATCCGGGATCGTGCCAAGCGTGGCAAACCCCATATCGCGCCAAAGCTTGAGCGCGTAGGTATTACTATCAAGGACAAAATTAAACTGCATCGCAGTATAGCCCATATCGAGGGCCGCATCTTGGCTATGCGCACACATCTTGCGCGCAAGCCCTTGCCCCCGCGCAGCCGTGCCGACGATATAACCACAATTGCAGATGTGCGCGCCGCCGCCCGGTTGGTTCGTCTTTATATAGTAGGTGCCGACGACCCCATCTTCGGTCGCGGCGACATAGACTGCGGCAGCGCCCATCCAATAGCTGCGCGCGGCCTCTTTAGTGATTTTTGGATCGACAGCATATGTCATTCCCTCGCGAAATACATCGCGCAGCAAAGGCCAGATTGCGTCCCAATCACTGGCCGTCGCTGCACGTAGCGTGATCAAGCCATACCGCCATCAATAAAGCGGCGCGCGAGGGTCCGGTAAGCATCCGCCATCGGCGTATCGCCCGCCGCAATCGGCGTACCCGCATCGCCAGCCAGCCGGGTATCTAGATCAATGGGCAGCGCACCCAGCAACGGCACGCCCATTTTATCGGCTTCGGCAGCAACACCACCGTGCCCGAAGATATGCGATTCATGGCCGCAATTCGGGCAATAAAATGTAGACATGTTTTCGATCAGCCCCAGAACAGGTGTCTTCAACGTGTTGAACATGTCAATCGCCTTACGCGCATCGATCAAAGCCACATCCTGCGGCGTCGATACAACAACGGCCCCCGTCAGGTTGGTCTTCTGGCACAGCGTCAACTGCACATCCCCAGTGCCGGGCGGAAGATCGACAATAAGCACATCCAATTCGCCCCACTCAACCTGTCCTAGCATTTGCTGCAACGCCCCCATCAACATCGGCCCACGCCAGACAACCGCTTTGTCAGGATCAACCATTAGGCCAATCGACATGACGGTGACGCCATGCGCCTGCAAAGGAATGATGGTTTTACCATCGGGACTGGCGGGGCGCTTATTCACGCCCATCATACGTGGCTGGCTGGGACCATAGATATCCGCATCCAGCAGACCGACACGGCGCCCTTCACGGGCCAAGGCGACCGCGAGGTTTGATGATACCGTTGATTTGCCAACGCCCCCCTTACCTGACCCAATCGCAAGAATACGGCTCACGCCTGGCACGGACGCAGGGCCCGCCTGCGGGGTTGGGTGGCGGCCGACCTTTAGCGAAGGGGCCTCTGGCGCTTTGGGAGCCGGGCCATGCGCCGTTAAGATGACCGATACAGACTGCACCCCATCCAAGGAACGCACCAATTCCTCTGCCGCTTTGCGAATTGGCTCCATCTTGGCGGCATCTTCTGGCGTTTTGGCTTCGATCACAAAACGCACTGCACCCGATTCGACATTTAGTGCGCGGATCATGTCGCGCGACACAAGGTTTTCACCATCAGGCAAAACCAGCCGTGCCAATTCGCCTAAAATTTCATCATGCGTAATCGCCATATTCGCCCCCATCTTTTCAAACCGTCCACTTTATAACCAACTTCTGGCACGTTTTAAGCAAACCGCAAGCCCAAGCGAGCAGCGCCTTGAATATGTGACAGAAAAATGACGCTAGGTCAGCAATGCTTATGCATTTTCTGCATAGCGGCATTGCTCATTCGTCCATTGTGCAGTCGCAGCATAATCCTTCATAAAGAGGACAACAAAAGCGGCACGGGTCGCAATGACGCAAACAAGACAGACGAGACGAAGTAATGGCTTATCAAGTACAAACACAGTTCGCAGGCGCATCATTTGGCGCGCGTTTCAACGCATTCCGCAGCGAAATCGCGCAAAAAATCGCCGCCCACAAAGTTTACACATCTACAGTGAACGAACTGCAATCGCTTTCAAACCGTGACCTCGCAGACTTGGGTGTTAGCCGCTCAGACATCAAACGTATTGCTCTCGAAGCAGCATACGGCAACTAATTTACGGATCAGATCTGCCGCTTCCTCCCTGAAAAGGCAGATGTGTAAGACCCACGCTCTCTCCTCCTCCCTGAGTTTGGGTCAAATTTAAGGTGGCGACATTCACCTCCTCCCGGATGTCGCCACTTTACACCAGTTTCGGAACCGCCACCTCCTCCCGGCGGAACCGATCATACCGCAGGTCGCGCTCACCTCCTCCCGAGCAACACCCGCGAGGAAGCGCCTCGCTCTTCTCCTCCCAGAGTTAGCAGGCGCGGATCATAGAGACGGTCATGCCCACCTCCTCCCGGGCATGACCGTTTTTTTATGTCCGCGTCAAATTACGCAATTGCATGACGGCTCAAATGATCGCTAGGTATGGCTCATGAGCATGCCACCCCGGTTTCCCATTTCCGCAGAACAAATCACGCAGGTCGTTGTGGCGTTTTATGCAACCGTGCGTGCCGACCCCGATCTTGGCCCTGTGTTTGCTCAACACGTCACCGATTGGCCAAGCCACGAAGAAAAGATTGCACGCTTCTGGCGCAACGCGATTCTGTTTGAACGCAGCTATGACGGCAATCCAATGGCCGCGCACATGAAATCCGGCAACGTTCGCCCTGCGCATTTCGACATTTGGCTTGGGCATTTTGATGCAATCTTGATCCAAACCCTCCCCCCCGAGACCGCTGCCGCATGGTCGGCATTGGCGCATCGAATCGGCCGCGGGCTACGCTATGGGGTCATGCCAGCGGGCGGGCCGCCGAACCTGGCTTAAGCGCGCAAATCTTTTGGCGACCCCATCACCATGTAGCTCGTGATCGACCGTACATGCGGGACTGTACCCAAGATTTCCGTATGAAATGCCTTGTACGCGGGCAAATCGGCAACTTCGACTCGAAGCATATATTCAAACGCCCCTGCAACATTGTGGCATTCCGCTACCTGATCCGCACGCTCCATCGCGCGCTCGAACCCTACTTGCGCCGCTTTTGTGTGCTCAGCCAAACCAACGGCTACATAAACCACATAGGCGCGGCCAGTTTGCGCCGGATCAAGCCGCGCACGATAGCCTTGAATGACCCCGCGGCGTTCCAAATCTTGCACCCGGCGCAGACAGGCCGAAGGCGACAGCCCAACTTGATCGGCAAGCTGCAAATTACTGATACGCCCATCAGCGAAAAGTACACGCAATATTTTACTGCTCAGATGATCCATTGCCATCAATAATTGCATCCTTTGTTATTTTTACACATGAAAACAAATTTCATTGCGCGATTCTACGCGCATAATTGTGCGATGGAAATTGAATTACTAACAGCCCTTATCGGATTCGCCTTTGCGACATCCGTCACGCCCGGACCAAATAACCTGATGCTTATGGCATCGGGCGCAAATTACGGGTTGCGTCGTACATTGCCGCATATGTTCGGCATTTCACTCGGGCACGCGTTTATGGTTCTGGTTGTTGGGCTGATTCTACTCCAGCTTTTTGACAAGTTTCCGGTGCTAAACATCGCACTCAAAGTGCTTAGCGTCACCTATATGCTGTGGTTGGCATGGAAAATCGCGCATGCGGCCCCGCCGGACGAGAAAAAGACCGGCGGCAAACCGTTTACATTTTTGCAAGCGGCGGCGTTTCAATGGGTGAATCCCAAAGCCTGGTCGATGGCGATCACCGCGATCAGCGGCTATGCGCCGCAGGATAACGGGGTGCTTTATGGAACAGCAATCGTTGCTTGTGTTTTTGCGGCGGTGAACCTGCCGTCCGTGTCAATTTGGGCTTGGACTGGCGTACAGGTCCGACGCTGGCTAGGCAGCGCACAACGGCTACGGATTTTCAATGTGACCATGGCGCTGTTACTCGTCGCGTCGCTCTATCCGATTCTTCTGCACTAAAACGGGACGTCATCAGCCGCGTCAGCGCTGACGATAAACCGCGCAACGACATGTTTTGTGCCCGCTTTGTCAAAGGCGATGACCAGCTTATCCCCCTCAATCCCGTCAACATAGCCATAGCCGAACTTTTGATGAAACACCCGGTCCCCTTGGGTAAAGGCGCTTTCGGCGGTTGCATCAATCGTGACGTTTTGCGCACGCGGCGCGTTCGGTTTTTGCCCCCGCGCCTGCAATCGCTTCCAACCCGGTGAATTATAGACATCCGCAGAATGGGCTTTTTCATGCAGGTCAGAAGCAACCATCCCCGCCCCGCTGTTCAGCCCGGATGGCGTTAACACGTCTACATGTTTAGAGGGCAATTCATCGACAAAGCGCGACGGCAATTGCGATTGCCATTGGCCGTAAACCCGTCGGTTCGACGCAAATGAAATTGCGCAAATCTCCTCGGCCCGTGTGATACCCACATAGGCAAGCCGGCGCTCTTCCTCGAGCCCCTTCAGCCCGTTTTCATCCATCGACCGTTGCGACGGGAACAACCCCTCTTCCCAACCGGGTAAGAAAACAACAGGAAATTCAAGCCCCTTAGCCGCATGGAGCGTCATGATGCTGACCTTCTCGCCCTGCTCTTCGGTTTCATTTTCCATGATCAGGCTGACGTGTTCCAAGAACCCTTGCAGGTTGTCGAAATTTTCTAGCGCTTTGACCAGTTCCTTCAGGTTTTCAAGTCGACCAGGCGCTTCAGGCGTTTTGTCGTTTTGCCAATAACCCGTGTATCCGCTTTCATCCAAAATCATCTCGGCCAATGCGATGTGATCGTACACGGGTGCTGCCGTGACAAACCCGTCATCCAAAACGGCGTCATCATCAATTAGCGGCGGGGTCGCGGCATAGACGGTTTGCTGCCATCGATCCAAGCTTTGAACAAAACCTGTTAGCTCTTTCAGCCCCTTACCGCCCAGTAGCCGATTTTGGCAGACAATGCGCGCCCCTTCTACAAGCGACACGTTATTTTCGCGTGCGGTGCGTTGGATCGTCTGCACGGCCTTTTCGCCAAGCCCGCGTTTAGGCGTATTCACAACCCGTTCAAACGCCAGATCATCATCATGGCTCACGGCAAGCCGGAAATAAGCCATCGCATCCCTGATCTCCATCCGCTCGTAAAACCGCGGGCCACCGATCACGCGGTACGGCAGGCCGATTGACAAGAACCGATCCTCAAACGCGCGCATTTGATGCGAGGCACGCACAAGGATCGCCATGCCATCAAGGCCAACTGGCGCATTCCCACGCGTGCCGCGTTGCATCGCTTCGATCTCTTCACCGATACAGCGCGCTTCTTCGTCACCGTCCCAATACCCGGTCAGGCGCACCTTTTCGCCGTCGGTCCGTGACGTGAACAAGGTCTTGCCAAGCCGGTCCTTGTTCTCTGCAATCACGCTAGAGGCGGCGGCAAGAATATGTGGGGTGGAACGATAGTTTTCTTCAAGCCGCACAACATGCGCGCCAGGAAAATCGGTTTCAAACCGCAAAATATTGCCAACTTCGGCCCCACGCCAGCCATAGATCGACTGGTCATCATCGCCAACGCAGCAGATATTCTTATGCCCCTGCGCCAAAAGCCGCAGCCACAGATATTGGGCCACATTGGTATCTTGATATTCGTCCACCAAGATATAGCGGAACCAGCGCTGATATTGATGCAAAATATCCGGGTGGGTTTGAAAAATCGTGACCATATGCAACAGGATATCGCCAAAATCGACGGCATTCAGGTCGCGCAAACGTTTCTGATAGGCCGTGTAAAGCGGCACGCCTTGGTAATCAAACGCACCGCTGTCGCTAGCGGGCACCTTATCGGGTGTCCATGCCTTGTTCTTCCACGCATCAATAATCCCAGCCAACATACGCGGCGGCCAACGTTTGGCATCAATACCAGCAGCCTCAATCAGTTGCTTCATCAAACGAATTTGGTCGTCTGTATCCAAAATCGTAAAACCGGATTTCAGCCCCACCAATTCGGCGTGACGGCGTAATTGCTTAACGCAAACCGAATGGAACGTGCCAAGCCAGCGCATGCCTTCTTGGGCATCACCGATCAGCGCACCGATGCGCAGTTTCATTTCCCGCGCGGCCTTATTCGTAAAAGTCACCGCTAGAATTTCATGAGGTTGCGCGTTTCCAGTCGCCAATAAATAAGCGATGCGCGTCGTCAACGCCTTCGTTTTCCCGGTTCCCGCACCTGCCAGCATCAGCACAGGACCATTCACCGTCTCAACCGCCTCGCGCTGCGCGGGGTTTAACCCGTCCAGATCAAAATCGGGCATCGCTGGCCGCGCCATTGCGCGTTGGCTGAGCGGAACTGCGGCGGCCTCAAAGGCGTCTTCTTCGGAAAAATCATTCATTGTGTTTTCATATCGGGAAATGTCGCGCAGGAAAAGCCTTGTTCTTATAATGTTCCTGACTTCCCCTAGAGCAACGCATGTATTACGCAGGACTTATGTTGAACGTGATCTTACTAGCGGGCCTTGCGGGCGCAATGATCCCTTTAGGGGGATTGATTGCTGCGAATGAAAACATCCGGCGCGATTGGCTGCGCGCGGAACTGCGCCACAGTGTGATCGCATTTGGCGGCGGTGCTTTGCTGAGTGCCGTGATGTTTGTGCTGATCCCCGACGGTGAAGCTGCGTTGGGCAGCTTTGCCGTTGTCGGCTGGATCGCCACCGGGGCTTTGGTCATGGCGTTTGTCGATGCGCGCCTTGCCCGCGATGGATCACCCAAGGCGCAACTTGTTGCAATGCTTTCGGATTTCATCCCCGAAGCCATTGCACTAGGTGCCGTTGTTGCCAGCGGCAAAAGCAATGGTCTTTTACTTGCGTTGATGATCGGTCTGCAAAACTTGCCCGAGGGTTTTAACGCGTTTCGCGAACAACGCGACGCTGGCGCGCGCAAGGGACCAATCTTGGGCAGCTTTATTGGGCTAGCGATATTGGGGCCAATAGCGACCGCTTTGGGCTATCTGTTGTTGGCCAGTTTCACGCAAGTCACAGGTGGTTTGATGCTCGCCGCTTCGGGTGCGATCTTATATCTCATATTCCAGGACATCGCTCCACAAGCCAAGCTAGAAAACCGCCACGGTCCCGCATTGGGGGCTGTCGGCGGGTTCTTACTTGGCCTGATGGGGCATCTACTGATCGGGTAGTGACATAGCCTTGCCTTCCCGACAGAAAACCGCCGGCAAAACGCCATCTCTGTCTTTCAAGTCAGCAAATCATACGGTAGCCTATTCGCATGAGTTTACACACAAAATACCCGGCGATTTCTGATCTCAGGACACGCGCGCGCAAACGTATTCCGCATTTTGTGTGGGAATATTTGGACAGTGCCACCGGCGTTGAAGCGACCAAATTACGCAACCGCACGGCACTTGATCAGGTGTTGCTAAAACCATCGATTTTGCACGGGGAATTTGATCCTGATCTGAGTACCGATTTTTTGGGGCGCAACTATCCGCTGCCGATTGGTATTGCCCCCGTAGGCATGTCTGGGCTGGTGTGGCCCGGCGCAGAACAGATGCTTGCGCGCACCGCCGCTACGGCCCAAATCCCCTACACGCTATCAACTGTGGCCAGTCAGTTGCCCGAGGACGTCGGCCCCCATGCTGGTGATCAAGGCTGGTTTCAGCTTTACCCGCCGCGCGACCCTGAAATTCGCAAGGACATCCTTAATCGCGCAAAAGCATCCGGTTTTCATACACTTGTGCTCACGGTTGACGTGCCTGTCGCATCGCGGCGCGAACGGCAAACACGTGGCGGCATGACCAATCCGCCCAAACTGACCCCACGGCTTGCATGGCAGGCAGCGCAATGCCCCGCGTGGCTGAATGGTATCCGTAAAACCGGCATGCCCCGACTGCGGCTAATGGAAAGCTATTCCAACATCAAAACCGCCCTGCCCTCGACCCAGCATATTGGCTATCTTTTGCGCACCTCGCCCGATTGGGCCTATTTGACCTGGTTACGCGACCATTGGGATGGGGATTTGATCGTCAAAGGGGTCACAAACCCTGATGACGCCGCGCGGTTATCGGACGAAGGTGTTGATGCACTATGGGTCAGCAACCATGCTGGGCGCCAGTTTGACGGTTGCGCCGCGACGATTGACCTGCTGCCCAACATTCGCGCCGCGACCACCCTGCCGTTGATCTTTGACAGCGGCATCGAAGGTGGGCTGGATGTGCTGCGCGCCATCGCTTTGGGCGCCGATTTCGTCATGCTCGGACGGGCGTTTCATTACGGCTTGGCTGCACTTGGCGAAGCAGGTGCCGCCCATGTATTGGACATCTTGCGCCAAGACATGATCAGCAACATGGGCCAAATTGGTGCCCGCAACCTTGCCGAAGTACGCCAGACCGCGCTATAGGCTGCGGCGATTGCGCACATGCGGGCTGGACAATTCTGCACCGGCATCCGACAATGCTGCAACTGCGAGGGGAAGAGAAATGGCCGAGTTTAATAAGATTTTAATCGCAAACCGCGGTGAAATCGCGATCCGTATCATGCGGGCTGCAAATGAAATGGGCAAAAAGACCGTCGCGGTCTATGCCGAAGAAGATAAACTTGGTCTCCACCGTTTCAAAGCCGATGAGGCCTACCGGATCGGCGAGGGCATGGGCCCGGTCGCCGCCTACCTTTCCATCGACGAAATTATCCGTGTCGCCAAAATGTCAGGCGCAGACGCGATCCACCCCGGTTACGGGCTGCTGTCAGAAAATCCCGATTTTGTAGACGCCTGCACCAATAATGGCATCACATTCATTGGCCCCAAGGCGGAAACGATGCGCCAGCTTGGCGACAAAGCCAGCGCTCGCGACGTCGCGATTGAAGCTGGCGTGCCCGTCATCCCCGCCACAGAGGTGCTCGGCGATGATATGGACAAAATCAAGAAACAAGCCGCAAAGGTCGGCTACCCGCTGATGCTCAAGGCATCATGGGGTGGCGGTGGTCGCGGCATGCGCCCGATCATGAACGAAGGCGAGCTGGAAGAAAAGGTTCGTGAAGGTCGACGCGAAGCAGAGGCCGCATTTGGCAACGGCGAAGGTTATCTTGAAAAGATGATCATAAAGGCCCGCCACGTCGAAGTGCAGATCATGGGCGACAGCCATGGCCAAATTTATCACCTGTGGGAACGCGATTGTTCGGTGCAGCGCCGCAACCAAAAAGTGGTCGAACGTGCCCCTGCCCCGTATCTGTCAGGCACGCAGCGTGAACAACTGTGTAACTTGGGCAAGAAAATCTGCCAGCATGTGAATTACGAATGCGCAGGCACCGTCGAATTTTTGATGGATATGGATAACGGTGAATTCTACTTCATCGAGGTGAACCCCCGCGTGCAGGTCGAGCACACCGTCACCGAAGAAGTCACCGGCATCGATATTGTTCGTGCGCAAATCCTTGTCGCAGAAGGCAAATCACTGGTCGAGGCCACAGGTTGCGCGTCACAATACGACGTCAAATTGGATGGTCACGCATTGCAGTGCCGGGTCACGACTGAAGACCCGCAAAACAACTTTATCCCCGACTACGGCCGTATTCAGATGTACCGTTCGGCGACAGGCCCGGGCATCCGGCTTGACGGTGGGACAGCCTATTCTGGCGCTGTGATCACCCGCTACTATGACAGTCTACTGACCAAAGTGACCGCGCGCGCGCCCACCCCTGAAATGGCGATTGCCCGCATGGACCGTGCGCTGCGCGAATTCCGTATTCGCGGCGTATCCACGAACATCGCATTTGTTGAAAACCTGCTCAAGCACCCAACTTTCCTCAGCAATGAATACCACACGAAATTCATTGATGAGACGCCGGATCTGTTCAATTTTAGCAAACGGCGTGACCGGGCCACAAAAATCCTGACCTATATCGCGGATATCACCGTGAACGGGCATCCTGAAGCGGCCGGGCGTCCGCGTCCTGCAGCTGACGTGAAACCGCCAAAGCCCCCCGTAAAACCAACCAGTGACGTGACACCGGGCACCCGCAACATCCTTGACGATTTCGGCCCCGAAGCCGTTGCTGATTGGATGCGTGATCAAAAGCAACTGTTGATTACCGACACAACCATGCGCGACGGGCACCAATCCCTGCTTGCTACGCGGATGCGATCCATCGATATGATCAACGCAGCCCCTGCCTATGCTGCTAACATGAACCAATTGTTCAGTGTTGAATGCTGGGGCGGTGCGACGTTTGATGTGGCCTACCGGTTCTTGCAGGAATGCCCATGGCAGCGTCTGCGTGACATCCGTGCGGTGATGCCAAACATCATGACGCAAATGCTGCTGCGCGCATCCAACGGCGTTGGTTACACGAATTACCCTGACAACGTGGTGCAAAGCTTTGTCGCCCAAGCTGCCACATCCGGTGTCGATGTGTTCCGCGTGTTTGATAGCCTGAACTGGGTTGAAAACATGCGCGTTGCGATGGACGCTGTTGGCAAAGCAGGCAAAGTCATCGAAGGCACAATTTGTTATACAGGCGACGTGCGCGATCCGGATCGCGCCAAATACGACCTAAAATACTATGTCGGCATGGCGCGTGAACTTGAAGCTGCTGGTGCACATGTGCTGGGCCTGAAAGACATGGCGGGGTTGATGAAACCCGCCGCCGCAAAAACACTGATCACTGCGCTCAAGGAAGAAGTCGGCCTGCCGATCCATTTCCACACGCATGACACATCGGGCGCATCAATCGCGACGGTGCTGGCGGCAACTGCTGCTGGTGTTGATTGTGTTGATGCCGCGATGGATTCATTCTCTGGCAACACATCGCAACCAACCTTGGGCTCTATCGTCGAAGCCCTACGCGGTGACGCGCGTGATACTGGCCTTGATATCAAGGCGATCCGCGAAATCAGCAACTACTTTGAGCAGGTCCGTGAACACTACACCGCATTTGAATCAGGTCTTCAGGCCCCGGCCTCCGAAGTGTATTTGCACGAGATGCCCGGCGGTCAGTTCACCAACCTTAAGGCACAGGCGCGTAGCCTTGGCCTTGAAGAACGCTGGCATGAGGTTGCGCAAACCTATGCGGACGTGAACCAAATGTTCGGCGATATCGTGAAGGTAACCCCGTCGTCCAAAGTTGTGGGTGACATGGCCCTGATGATGGTTTCCCAAAACCTGACCCGTGCGCAGGTCGAAGACCCTAAAACTGACGTTGTCTTCCCCGATAGCGTTGTGGACATGATGCGCGGCAGTCTTGGGCAACCGCCCGGTGGCTGGCCAGAAGGTATCCAGAAAAAGGTACTGAAAGGCGAAAAGCCAATCACGGATCGTCCTGGCAAATCGTTGCCGCCCGTTGATCTGGCTGCAACCAAAGCAGAGCTGCAAGCAAAATTCGAAGATGTCATCATCGATGATGAGGATTTGAACGGCTATCTGATGTACCCAAAGGTGTTCACAGATTACACCACCCGGCACGAACTTTACGGCCCCGTGCGCACCCTGCCGACGCGCACATTCTTTTACGGGATGGAGCCGGGCGAAGAAATTTCCGCTGAAATTGACCCCGGCAAGACGCTTGAAATTCGCATGCAGGCCGTATCCGAGATGAACGAAGATGGCGAAGTCAAAGTGTTCTTTGAACTTAACGGACAGCCCCGTGCAATACGCGTCATGAACCACCTTGCCGCCGCCGATAAGGTCACACGCCCCAAAGCCGAAGCAGGTAACGCGAACCACATCGGCGCGCCAATGCCCGGCGTTGTGGCAACGGTCGCGGCGGTCGCTGGGAACGAAGTCAAAGAAGGCGACCTGCTGCTGACCATCGAAGCGATGAAAATGGAAACAGGCATCCACGCCGAACGCGACGCGGTGATTAAGGCCGTCAACGTGCAACCCGGCAGCCAAATCGATGCCAAGGACCTGCTGGTCGAATTCGAATAGCATCACAGCGTGCGTGTCACTGCCTTTGATACGCACGCTGTATCGCCATTTTTGATCGAACAATTCCGATTGAGAACACTGTGCCCCACGATTTAAAGAGCTTGTATGCACGCACTTTCGCTTCGGATGAGTACGTCAAGAAGGCACGCGTAATACGAATAAACATTGAGATCATTCCATGCCCCAACACCTAGCTTTCGTGTCATTGCTTGTGCCTGATTATGACGCCGGAATTGCGTTTTATGTCAGTAAGATGGGCTTCGTACTTTTAGAAGACACCGATATGGGCGATGGCAAACGCTGGGTACGTGTCGCGCCAAAAGGTGCTGAAACTGCATTCTTGCTTGCGCGTGCGGTTGGTGAAGAACAGGTTGCCGCAATCGGGAACCAAGGTGGCGGACGTGTTTGGTTATTCTTGCAAACCGACGATTTCAACCGCGACCATGCCGCGATGTCCGCCAACAGAGTTCACTTCGAAGAGCAGCCACGCGACGAACCCTATGGCCGCGTGGCTGTGTTTTGTGATCCCTTCGGCAACCGATGGGATTTGATTCAGTTTAGCCCAAAACCTGCGTAATCGCCATTTTGGTCGCATCAACGACCTTGTCGATTTCAGCTTCGGTGATGCAGAATGGCGGTGCAAACCCGATGATATCGCCTTGTGGCATCGCCCGGGCGATCACGCCTTGCTCTAACATCGCGGCCGCAATTTGTGGGCAGATTTTATCTGCAACATCAAACCCTTGCTTGGTATCTTGATCTTTGACCAGTTCAACAGCGCAAAGCAGACCTTCGCCGCGTACTTCACCCAGATTGGCATGTCCGCCAAGCGCATCTTGCATCGCGCCGTTCAAATAGGCGCCCATGCGTCCGGCATTTGTGACCAGATCCAAATCATCAATCAATTTGAGGTTCGCAACCCCAGCAGCCGCACAAATCGGATGTGCAGAATAGGTCCAACCGTGACCAATGGGTCCGTTTTCATCGGTGCCTTGCTCTAACACTTTCCACATTTTGTCGGACACGATCGACCCTGACAACGGCGCATAGGCTGATGTCAGCCCCTTAGCGATCGTGATTAAATCAGGTTTCATACCATAGTGCTCGGACCCGAACATCGTGCCCAAACGGCCAAAACCGGTGACGACCTCGTCAGCGACCAGTAGGATATCGTATTTATCTAAGACCGCCTGAATCGCGGCCCAATAACCAGCTGGCGGCGGAACAATACCGCCCGTGCCCAAAACGGGCTCTCCGATAAATGCCGCAATCGTATCTGCGCCTTCGCGCAAGATCTGTGCCTCTAATTGTGCCGCGCAATGGGCCGAAAACTGTTCTTCGGACATAGATTGGTCAGCCCGGCGGAAATAGTAAGGCGCGTCGGTGTGGATCACTTGCGAGAGCGGCAAATCGAATTTTTTGTGAAACAGCTCTAACCCCGTCAAAGAGCCGGTCATGAGGCCAGAACCATGATACCCACGCCAGCGCGAAATGATCTTCTTTTTCTCGGGGCGGCCAAGGATGTTGTTGTAATACCAGATTAATTTGATGTTTGTCTCATTGGCGTCCGACCCGGACTGACCAAAATAAACCTTTGACATATGATCCGGTGCGCGGTCCATGATCATCTTGGAAAGCGTGATTGACGCCTCTGTCCCGTGCCCAACATAAGAATGATAATAAGCCAATTCTTGCGCTTGTTTCGCAATCGCATCCGCGATTTCAGTGTGGCCATAGCCCACATTTACACAGTACAGCCCAGCAAAGGCGTCTAAAAACTGATTGCCGTCTCGGTCATGGATATGCACGCCTTTAGCGCCTGTGATCACCCGTGTTGGTGTTTCACCGCGCGCATGCATAGCCAGATGGGTCGAAGGGTGAAAGAAATTTTCGCGGTCCCACTGTTCAA
The DNA here is from genome assembly GCF_003318235.1 of Loktanella sp. D2R18. GTDB lineage: Bacteria > Pseudomonadota > Alphaproteobacteria > Rhodobacterales > Rhodobacteraceae > Yoonia. Next base: position 115,958 of record NZ_QOCG01000022.1, read on the forward strand.
GCGGATCGTTCTTTAGCATGTCGGTTCCTTTTAAGGTTATTCTGTAATTTCAATGGCCAAGACAGCAACGCAATCGCCGGGTAAAACCAATCCTGGGTGGTGGCGCGCTGTTAGGATACCATCCATTTGCGCTTTGATCGTGCGTGGGGGTAGCCCGGTATAATGCGCAGGCCAGATATGCGCGATATCGTCGCCTTTGTTCACGGCGTCGCCCAAAGTGATGCTAAATTCGATCAGCCCGCCTGTATCCGCAAAGTGAAAGCAATCATCGTCAGGCTGCGTCAAAATACGCGTCGGGGCGATGTCCATGTCGCCCTGCATAATCCCCGCATGAATCAATAGGTTGCGAAGCCCTTTGCGCGCGATGCCCACCGTTTCGGGCGTTGCGGTGCCGCCACCGCCCAATTCAGTCGTAACAAATGTTTTGCCCAGCGTTTCAGCCGCATCATCATACATGCCCAACCCGTCAATCTCGCGCATCTCAACGCTAAACGGCGCGTTAAACGCATCGCGCGCGGCGCGGCAGCGGGCCATTTGTTCTGCATCATCCAAGATATGTGAAGCAGCAAAGGGCAAGAAATCCAATGTCTTACCGCCAGAATGGAAATCCAACACGATATCGGCCATCGGCAATAACGTACGTTGAAAGTAGTCGGCAATCTTTGCCGTTGGTGTGCCGTCAGGGGCACCCGGAAACGCGCGGTTCAGGTTCACGTCATCAACTGGCGACACGCGTGTGCCGGCCAAAAACGCCGGATGGTTCATAAATGGCACAATGATCACGGTGCCGTTGATGTCTTTAGCGTGTAGCGTCTGCGCCAAGCCCAGCAAGGCAAGCGGCCCCTCGTATTCATCGCCGTGATTGCCGCCTGTCAACAGCGCGCAAGGCCCGGCACCGTTTTTGATCACGGTCACCGGGATTTGAATTGACCCCCATGCGCTTTCGTTGCGGCTATAGGGCAGTCGCAAAAATCCGTGCTGCACGCCGTCGGCATCAAAATCAACGGTTGGGGTAATGGGATTATCGCGCATGGATTAGCCTTTGATCACAAGTTCACGGGGCGTGGTGCACAGGCATTCTGCGCCGTTTTCGGTAACCAAGATCGTTTCAGTTGTCTCGAGCCCGCCATCATCAAGCCACAGCGCGGGCATAAAGTGGAACGTCATGCCGGGTTCAAGCGGGGTTTTATCGCCCGCTCGGAATGACATCGTGCGTTCGCCCCAATCGGGTGGATACGACAGACCAATCGGATAGCCACATCGGCTGTCTTTTGTATAACCAAGCGTCTTGAGCCGGTTATTAAACGCAAACGCGACATCCTCGCACAGCGCACCGGGGCGTGCAGCCTCGAGCCCGGCAGAGGTTGCATCAAGCACGGCCGCTTGGGCATCCAAGTACTTCTGTGGCACCTTGCCAAAGAACAGGGTCCGCGATTGCGGGCAGTGGTAGCGGCGATACGTGCCGGAAATTTCAAAAAACGTGCTTTCACCCGATTTGAGCGGGCTATTGTCCCATGTCAGATGGGGCGCAGTCGCATCCGCGCCTGATGGGGCCATCGGCACAATCGCCGGGTAATCGCCCCAGTAATCATCCACACCCGTAATCGCCGCATGATAAATATCGGCAATCAGGTCATTTTTGCGCATCCCCGGTTCAGCCTTATCACGAATGACCGCGTGCATGTTTTCAACGATGCGGGCAGCGGCGCGCATATAGCTGATTTCAGTGTCGGATTTCACCGCGCGTTGCCAATTTACAAGGGCCGTCGCATCGATCAACGTTGCTTGCGCTACCCCGGCTTGCAACGACAAAAATGCCGCTGCGGTGAAATAGTAATTGTCCATTTCGACGCCGATCCGCGCCGACGCCAACCCACGATCCGCGATCAGATTGGCCAAATTTTCCATTGGGTGTTTGACAGGGTTTTGCACATATGTGTCGTCGTAACCGATGATATCATCGTCCAGCATATATGTTGTACGCAGCGCACCGGCTGCGTCCATCGCGCGGCCCCACCAAATTGGGTCGCCATCTAAACGCAGTAAAACCCCCTGATGTACATAGAACGACCAACCGTCATATCCGGTTAACCACGCCATATTCGACGGGTCCGTGACAAAGAGCGCATCAAGCCCACGCGCCGCCATTTCGTGGCGTACCTTGTGCAACCGCGCGGCATATTCATCCGCACCAAAGGGCAATGTGTTCATTCAACTCTCCAGATTCGATAGGGCAATATTAGCTTCCTTAGATGCAGATTTTCTGCAATATCAATAAAATCTTGTGTGATTTAGGCGGCATTTTGAAAATGACTAAGAATTAATCTATGATTGACGATATTGATAAGAAAATACTGCAACACGTGCAACGCAACAATCAGCTAACCAGCTCGGAGCTATCAGAGCGGGTCGGGCTATCCCCCACCTCTGTGCAGCGCCGATTACACAAGATGCGTGATCAAAAGATTATCGAAAATGATATTGCCGTCGTATCCACAGCGGCAGTTGGCCGTCCGCTGACGATGCTTGTCTCTGTCGAGCTTGAACGCGAACGGTCTGATATTATTGACCGTTTCAAAAGGTCCGTGCGTGATTGCACTGCGGTGCAAAGCGCCTATTACGTCACGGGCGAAACTGATTTTGTCCTGATCGTCACAGCCAAGGATATGGAGGACTACGAAGCCTTCACTCGTGATTTTCTATACAACAACATGGATATTAAGGGATTTAAGACCACCGTTGTCATGGACAGGATCAAAGCTTCGTTTGAACTGCCGCTTGATTAACCAGAAGTCACCGTGGCAATTCACCAAAAATTCCGCGCCTGGTGTCTTTTTCCCTTGCGCCTTGACCGATTGCTTTATAGATCACGCCCACGAACGGAGCGCGGGCGTAGCTCAGGGGTAGAGCATAACCTTGCCAAGGTTAGGGTCGAGAGTTCGAATCTCTTCGCCCGCTCCAACAAAACAAGGCCTCTCGGCGACGAGGGGCCTTGTTTGTTTTTAACCCCTGCCCCTTGACGCAATCTGTGAAAGTTTTCTGCATTCAACCCTTGCGCCGCACGTAAACTGTTTGTAAATCACCCCTTACTAACGGATGCGGGCGTAGCTCAGGGGTAGAGCATAACCTTGCCAAGGTTAGGGTCGAGAGTTCGAATCTCTTCGCCCGCTCCAGTTGGTACAGACGTAAAGGGCCACCCAATCAGGTGGCCCTTCGTCGTTTGAGGTGACGAAGTATCGCTTGCTATTGCAAGCTCGTTGTCGGCGTTGGCCGCCCTTCCCCGATGATACTGACTTTTGCGATCTGCGCAGGGGGCTGCGCCAGTGGTTTAAACGGGCCGAAGAGTGGCGCGACATCCACAGCAAGATCATCTACACCATCCAAATCATCAAGATGCGCGTCAACATCATCCAGCGCCGGAGCCGTCGCGGCAATGTCAGCGAATGAGGGGATATTTGGGGTATCATCATCAAATGCGACGGGCGCTTGCTCGGTCACGTCAAACCCATCCCAATTCAGATCGACTGGTGCAGTTTCAGCCGCATCTTGCATTTCATTCTGTGCAACGCGCGCCGCAATTGCGTCTTTATTACTGACGGATGTGACAGCGAGTTGCCCAAGCAAGGATGCTGGCGTGCGCAGACCGACAAGCGCATGTAGGCAAGGAATCAAATCATACAGATCGTCTGTCTGCGACCCGATCCGGTCCGTCAACAAAATCGCGCTAAGATAAGGATTACGGCGTTCACCCGATAGCGCAAGCGAATGTGTCAGATGCCCATTGATAGTTTCATCCATGACCAAGAGGTTAATCGTATCGAGCCGTACCAACGCATAGGCAACTTTATGGCTTTCCACACAAAGAACTTGAAATCCTTTTTCGATCAATACACGGGCGGTGGCAACAGCGGCATCAGCGTCGCTGCGTAAGATTAAGGCCTTCATCGGATTCTCCTGATAAATGAATGATTGCACCCACTTTAGGAATCGATTTCTTAAATTTTGCTGAAAACCCGCAAGATTTCTGACACAGGCTTGGCCCCTGCGCCAGTTACCCCTATAGAATATACACCATCACATAAGGACGCGCAGCATGCGGACAGCCACAATCACACGCAAAACCGCCGAAACAGATATTTCAGTCACGGTGAATTTGGACGGGACCGGGGTCTATGACAATCAGACCGGCGTTGGCTTTTTTGACCATATGCTGGACCAACTGTCGCGCCATGCTTTGATTGACATGACAATCCGTGCGTCCGGTGATCTGCATATTGATGATCACCACACGGTCGAGGATGTGGGGATTGCCTTGGGTCAAGCGCTCTCGGACGCGTTGGGCGACAAGCGCGGAATTAACCGTTACGGCAGCTGCCATCTTGCGATGGATGATACCCAAGTGCGTTGCGCTCTGGACCTTTCGGCGCGCCCCTATCTGATTTGCAATTTGGATTTGCCCTTTGGCAAAATCGGGACTTTTGACACAGAACTGGTCCGCGAGTTCTTTCAAGCGCTATCGACACACGGCGGAATCACCTTGCACATCGACAAGCTGCACGGGTTCAACGCCCACCACATCGCCGAGGCAGCGTTCAAAGCCGTCGCCCGCGCCCTGCGCGAAGCCGTGGAAACCGACCCGCGCAAAACCGATGCGATCCCATCGACCAAAGGCGCACTATAAGTTTATGATACCGCGCGTTCGTGTGCGGTATCATCCAACAACCACCATTCGGCGACAATCAGGTTCGGCACCCAGCACGCCCAAGCGACGAGCTGGTAGACTTCGTCAAAATCCCCGCCAGTGGCAAACCCAATCCCTAAATAGAGCCGTAACGTCACCGCTGCAAAGGTCAGCGCGCCCGACCGGATCATCCAGCCGCGATGGCGCGCAATGTCACGTGCACGTGCGGTCAGATAGGCCTGCAGTGTTGCATAGACCCAGATGACCGCAAGCAATCCAAACCCAAAGGCAGCAACAAGCCCTGCCTGTGTTGCCGTCGCCAGCCACAAACCGCATATTCCCGCGATCACACAAGCAACCACATAAATGCGCCCCAGATAGCGATGCAACCATGGGCGCGATCCGCGTAGCTTGATGCTAAACTGAAACGGCATGACCAACAAAGCTGTGACCGCACACCCAATATGCCCGATCAACGCGATCGCGCGGTCATCATAATGGTAGGCGATATGCGGCGTTGCACCCGCAACCCCCGGCCAAAGCAATCGGGCTGAAATCAGTCCGATTGCCAAACAAAAGAACCAGAACATGCCAATCCCGGCCTTGGTAATGAAATTGGGCATATCATTTCCTATATCAAACTTGACACTGTCAATATCACATAACTTGACAGCGTCAAATTGCAAGTGCAAATAATCCCCATGAACCATTTCCCGGCAAAACCACACCACCATGGCGCCTTGCGCGCGGCGCTCATTCAGGCGGGGATCGACATTCTGCAATCCGACGGATTGCAAGGGCTGACCCTGCGCAAATGTGCGGCGCGCGCGGGTGTGTCACACGCGGCCCCAGCCCATCATTTCGACGGGCTGGTTGGGTTGAAAGGCGCGATCGCGCATCACGGCCTATTGCTGTTTCGCGATGCGATGCTTGCGGCGTCAGCGGGGGCCGCTGACGATCTTGCACAGCTGAAAGGCATCTGTCAGGGCTACCTTGATTTTGCGGCGGCTCAGCCCGCCCTGTTTCGACTGATGTTTGGCTTTGAAAAACACGAACACCGTAAAGTATCTGTCGAATTGGATGGTGATCTTGCCTATGAGGTTTTGCGCGAGGCGTGCGCCCCTTTTGTCCGCGACGACCTGCCCGCCCCAATCCTCGAGGCACAGGTTTGGTCATTAATCCATGGTTATGCGACGCTGTATCTCTCTGGTAACTTTCTGCGCGAACTGCACGCACTGCCGCAACAACAGGCCTTTGAACAGGTGATGGCGGCCCTTGACCGGATGGTAACGCGCTAAGTCTTGGCAATACGGGCAAAAGCCCCTACTCACGCAGGCAAAGATTGGTACAAAAAGGACCGGCCATGCTGACCGCATTGATAGATTATGACAGCGGAAACCTGCATTCAGCGGAAAAAGCGTTTGAACGCATGGCCCGCGAAGTCGATGGCGGCAAAATCACCGTCACCTCGGACCCCGATGTGGTGGCGCGTGCGGACCGCATCGTGCTGCCCGGCGACGGCGCATTCCCACATTGCCGCGAAGAGCTGTTTGCGCGCTCTGCTTTGGCCGAGGCGGTCATCGAAGCGGTCACCGTCAAAGCGCGGCCCTTTCTGGGGATCTGCGTAGGAATGCAGCTCATGGCCAGCACCGGGCACGAATACGAAGAAACGCCCGGCTTCGACTGGATCGCGGGTGACATTCGCAAAATCGCACCCAACGATCCGACACTGAAGGTCCCGCATATGGGCTGGAATGATCTGGTGATTGACACCCCGCACCCGGTGCTTGAGGGGATCGCGACAGGTGATCACGCCTATTTTGTGCATTCCTACGCAATGCAGGTGACAAACCCCGCTGAGCGGCTCGCCCATGTGGATTACGGAGGCGATGTCACTGCGATTATTGGGAAAGACAATGTGATCGGGATGCAATTCCACCCTGAAAAAAGCCAAGAGGCAGGTTTGCGTATGATCGGAAACTTCCTAACCTGGGCACCGTAACCGATTGGAGACAGTGATGCTGACACGCCGCACAATGATCATTGCAACCGCCAGTACATTGGCGGGCTGCGGACGCCGGAACCGCCGGGAAACGGCGCAAACATCCCGCGACATTCCACTGTATCCGAATGAAACGCCTGAACTGCGCGCCCTGATCAACAAATACGCCGACATCCACGATATTCCGGTCACGCTGCTTCACCGTGTAATCATCCGCGAAAGCACCCATAACCCCGCCGCCCGCAATGGGCCGTATTACGGGCTGATGCAAATCCTGCCGCAAACCGCGCGTACGATGGGGCACCGCGGATCACCCGAAAGCCTGCTAGATGCGGAAACCAACCTGATGTACGCGGGCAAATACCTGCGCGGGGCTTGGTTGCTGTCTTACGGCGATGAAGCCACAGCCGTCAGCTGGTACGCGCGCGGCTACTATTACGAAGCGCGCGATCGTGGTATGCTGGTCGAAACGGGCTTACGGGAAGGCTAAATTCACCGTCATTGCCGCGCAACAGATGCGAACGGACAAGCAAAAGATGAAATATAATCCGTTTTGGGGCGCAACATACGTTCTTTCTCTATGGGTTGGAATTCTTGCGCTTTTGGCTGTGTTGCGACACGCGCGTGTCATACTTGAATACGGTTTTGATGCTGACACGCCATCTACGCAGACTTTCATCGCCGGTTTGTTGCTTTTCGGTCTTGCCGCAGGGCTATTGTGGGCCTTCCACAACCATCGCTACACCGCCCTTCCGCTTTTTTGTGTGATGGCGGCAGGTGTTGTGGCGCCCGTTATATTTAATGGTAGTACGCAAGACCTTTTCGTTCTGAAGGGAAGCTATTACGGGGGAGTTCGCCGGATCGCCCCGGGGTGGGTACAGCTGGCTTGGGTGGCACTTGCGGTACTATCCAGCCTCGAACTCATCCACGCACGTATACAAGGTGCTTTTCGTCCAGCCAGCACGGTAGAGAATTCACAATCACCCCGCGAAATCTGGATGACCGCGCTCTATTGGCTCATCACCATCTGGTTCACGATCTTGGCGCTCAATCCGATAAGCGAGTTGGTTTTCGACCTCTTGCACCCGCTGGCAGCCCGAAGGGATGATCCTGTGCGGTTTCTCATGTCTGACATCAGAAACCTCGCGATGCCTGTCGCAATTGCACTCGCACTTTGGCTAAGGTCAAATACCGCGTTGTGGCTTGTGATTATCGCGTTTGTATCGTCCTACAGCTTTGCGCGTATCTTTGACTTAAATTCATACTGGCCCGCGGCAAACACATCCTTCTTTGACCAACCAAAGAACTTTTACCTGTCGCACCCTGTGATCAAGCTGCTTGAAATTGGGCTCGTTTATAGCGTCATGCGCGCCAAAATAATTGGACACCGCGCCTAAACCGGTTCGCCACCGGAAGAACGTTGTAGGTGTTCACTCACATGGAAAGGCCCCTGCGCAACGCAGGGGCCTATAGGTAGCACAAACGTGCTACTGCACGCGCACCCAGTTTTGGCTGGCACAGATCAACCCGCCGGCCACACATCCGCGCAAACGCAGCGCATCGCCAGAGACGTCCATTTTGCCGATGTAGATTTTGTTGTTTGAAGGGCGCCAGACTTGGCCCTCGTATTCGCCGCCCCCTTGCGGCACCATATCGATTACGATTTGGCGACCGATGTTTTCTGATTGATATTCACCGTCGCTATTAAACGTGCGGGCAATCGTGCCGCAAATAGCCGCCCCACATTCCGCAACTGTTACATAGGCAAACGCGCCATCGTCGACCTCTGTCTGCCAGGTACCAACGGCCGCATCTTGGGCATGTGCTTGCGCACCAAACGTCATCGCCGCGATAATCGCAATAATCCGAGCTTTCATGTTCATTCCTCCCTAGAACTGCCCAAACCATGCCTTTGATCTATGTTCCCAATCAAGCATGACGTTAGGTTGCCTGGCAGGGGACACAAGCAGCGTTTGGCGCGGCGGTTATATTTATCAAGTTCGCGCCCACAGAATGTAAAACTATCCGTCACTAGGTTATCTGCGTCGCATGCGACTCTTAATATTGCGGCTTTGCAAATGCAGGGCAATTCTCATCAACGCCTTGGTCAAATATAATAAACCTTAACCATGCGACATTTCTCGTAGAAAATCGATTGGCAAGCGAATGGCATCAGTCAAAGTCACGCTCACGCAAATTGTTGACTCTTCTTTTCCCGGGGTCGGAGCATTCGAATTTGCTGACGCTACAGGGAAGACGATTGTTGTCCACGAAAAACTACCGGTAGCAGGCGTCAACAAAGCCGAAATCGGTGTTGAAGCGGATTTAAGGTGCACGACAGTTACAGCAATGCAAACCAATATTTTGATAGACATCAGCAGGCCAGACGCAATGGAGGATGATCAAGGTCAAATCCATTTCTGGGTTAACGCAGATCTTGTGAACGAATAGAGGATTTCACCCCCTCTTTCCTCACATTGCATTTCCCCGACCGCCGTGCATAAACGCGCCAACAGATATGAAAGGCCGCTGTGATGATCCTCTACCCTGCTATTGACCTCAAAGATGGGAACGCTGTGCGGCTTGTGCATGGGGATATGGACCAAACCACGGTGTTTAATAATGATCCCGCGGCACAGGCGCGTGCGTTTGTTGAGGCAGGGTGTGAATGGTTGCATTTGGTTGATCTGAACGGCGCGTTCGCAGGCGAACCCGTCAACGCGGCCCCGGTTGAAGCGATCCTGAAGGCTTGCCCTGTGCCTGCCCAATTGGGCGGTGGTATCCGCGATATGGCCACGATTGAGCGTTGGCTGGACAAGGGCCTCGCGCGGGTCATCTTGGGCACGGTTGCGGTGGAAAATCCTGATCTCGTGCGCGAAGCGGCCAAAGCATTCCCCGGTAAGGTCGCCGTCGGTCTTGATGCGCGCAACGGACGTGTTGCGACGCGTGGCTGGGCCGAAGAAACCGATGTCATGGTGACCGATCTAGCCAAATCGTTCGAAGACGCAGGTATCGCCGCGATCATCTATACCGACATCATGCGCGATGGCGCGATGAAAGGGCCGAATATTGACGCGACAGCCGACCTTGCGCGTGCCGTGAATATCCCCGTGATCGCCTCGGGCGGCGTGTCCTCTATGGCTGATCTGACGGCACTGAAGGATACAGGCGTGATTTCTGGGGCGATTTCTGGGCGCGCACTGTATGATGGTGCACTCGACTTGAAAGAGGCCTTAGCCGCATTGGCGGATTAAGAGCCGTAAAATGCCTGCATAGCTTTCTTCGCAGGGCACCCCAATATCATCTTGCTAAAAATACTCAAAAAATCGCAGCGTCAGCTGCGGCATCACGTCCCTTTTGCCCAGACATAAGATGGTGTAGTCTCAGCCTAATCCAATGGAGGGCAGATTACCCAATGGCAAAGATCACCAAGACCGCGCTACCAAAAAACTCACAACTTTGGTCAAAAGTGCAAACGGATGATTTTCTGGATGGCTATGCCGTGCAAAGCCCGTTGTCCCCACAAGAGGCCGCCAAAGCTGGGCTCGCGATGCCGGGTTGGGCAGCTATGCTCATGCGGCTGCGCAACGCGATTGTGAAACCACTTGGGCTAAAGACAGAATCTGGCGATACCGGGGACCAAGCAATCTTTCCGGTCCATCTGGATACTGAAGACGAAATGATCATCGGCACTGACGATTATCATCTGAATTTTCGCATCGCAATTTTGCGCAAAGACGGAATGATCCATATGGCTACGTGGGTACATCGCAACAACCTACTGGGGCGGATTTATCTCGCTGTCGTGATGCCATTTCATATTCTAATCGTGCGGGGGGCTATGCGCCGGATTGCCTCTGCAACCAGCGCATAGTCATAAGTTTATTCGCCGCTCACGGCCTTGCCTGTCAGCATATTCAACGCGCCGTTCACACGGGTAACCACCTCTGCGTCTGCGGGGATATCGAGCCCCGCAAACAGATCCTCTGCGGGGGTCCACTGTAGCTGTGTCACCCCGTCAGCATCCGCGTATGCCAGCACACGCAAAGGTAAAACCGCGCCTGCGCGAATGTCTTGTTCCATTGCAAGCGTGCCCAAGGCTGGATTGCCAAAAATCAACAACTGCGCGTCGGGCAAAGATTTACCGACAGATTCGGCCCCCGCGGCATGATCAATACGCGCAAACACGGTGGCGCCAGCACCGTTTACAGCGGCCTCAAGCGCATCAATTGTTTCAGTGACAGTCAGCGGTGATGCTTTCATCATATCCTCGGCCATAGCAGATGTGGAAAGCCCGATCAGGGCAGCGGCAAGTATTTTCATCATTTTTCTTCTCCCAAAGGGTGGTTGCGGATCATACGACCTACGCTTTTGGTTGCTAACACGTCGCTCTTTTCATTTCTGCAAATTCCACCTAATGATCACAGCATGTTGAAAACACGGATCATCCCCTGCCTTGATGTCGCCGAAGGGCGCACTGTGAAAGGCGTGAATTTTGTAGACCTGATTGATGCGGGTGACCCTGTCGAACAGGCGATTGCCTATAATGCCGCTGGCGCGGATGAGCTGGTGTTCTTGGACATCAAAGCCACCCATGAAAACCGTGGCACGATGTTTGATCTGGCCACGCGCACGGCTGAACAATGCTTTATGCCGCTGACCATTGGTGGCGGGGTGCGCACGCATCATGACGTGCGCGATCTGCTGCTCGCAGGGGCGGATAAGGTTAGTTTTAACTCTGCCGCCGTGGCTGACCCTAATGTTGTGGCCGAGGCCGCAATGCGCTTTGGCAGCCAATGTATTGTCGTGGCGATTGACGCAAAAACCGTAGCCCCCGGGAAATGGGAAATCTTTACCCACGGTGGCCGCAAACCCACGGGCATTGATGCCGTTGAATTCGCACGCACTGTCGTCGAAAAAGGGGCGGGTGAAATCCTGCTCACCTCGATGGACCGCGATGGGACTAAAGCGGGCTTTAACCTGCCCCTGACCCGCGCGATCTCTGACGCGGTTGACGTGCCTGTCATCGCCTCTGGCGGGGTTGGCACGCTCGATCACCTCGTCGAGGGTGTGACACAAGGCGGCGCAAGCGCTGTGCTCGCGGCGTCGATCTTTCACTTTGGCACTTATACAATCGCCGAGGCCAAGGCCCATATGGCCGCAGCAGGGATTCCGGTACGCCCATGACCTTAGATGATCTTTACACGCTGATCGCATCGCGCAAAGGTGCTGACCCAGAAACCAGCTGGACCGCGAAACTTTTTGCCAAAGGCCCTGAAAAATGCGCCGAGAAATTTGGCGAAGAAGCGATTGAAGCTATCATCGAAGCCATCAAAGGCGACAAAGCAAAGCTGACATCAGAAGCCGCCGACGTGATCTATCACCTGTTGGTGATGCTTGCCGCAAATGATGTCAGCCTTGACGATGTGGTCGCAGAACTGGCCCGCCGCCAAGGCACCTCTGGGATCGCCGAAAAAGCGGCCCGTTAAAGGCCAAGCCGCGCGATTTCGATCTTTGGGCAGCGATCTTGGATCACATCAACGCCGCGCGCCTGCGCCTTTTGCGCAGCTGCGTCATGGGTAATTTCAAGTTGCATCCAGATTGTTTGTAAATCAGGCCAACGGGCAAGTGCAGCATCCACAATACCGGGCACCGCGTCGCTGTTGCGAAAGATATCAACCATATCAACTTCGTCCGGAATAGATGCCAGATCAGCATAGACCGTTTCGCCAAACAGCTTTTGTCCGGCAAGGCCGGGGTTCACACCAATCACCCGATAGCCTTTGGTCACAAGAAATTCACCGACACGATGACTTGGGCGTGCAGCATTTGCAGACGCCCCCACCAAAGCGATTACTTTTGAACGTGTGAGCACCGCGTGGATAAAATCGTCAGAATAGTCCATTATTTCTCTCTCTCGAAAAAAGCGCCCGGAAAAACCGGGCGCAAAGTTTGGAACGAGGGACAGTGATAAGGGGCACGCCTGTTCCATTGCGCGCCTTCACATATCAACATATGCCCCAAATCAGCATCAAAAAGGGCAGATCAGCAAAACGTGATCACAGGCCTTAATCAAATAACTCCTCAAAGGCGTCGTCAATCACATCCGCTAGCTCATCCCACATCTTTGCAAACATCTTCCGGCGGAACGACATGGCTCTTTTGGGTTTCTTCCGGCGTTTATCGGTCGCGACACGCTTGTCAGGGCGTGCAGACGTCGGCGCTGATGCGCTGAGCTGCTCACGCGGCAAATTCTTTAGCGCACGCAACGGCGCGCCACAGTTTGCGCAACTGAGTTCATGCCGATGCTTGCCTCGCAGCCGCAACACCGAACGGGTGCCACAATAGCAGCAGGTCGCGATCTTGTTTGCCGGCATCTTCCGACCTAGGCTTTCGCCGCATATAGCGCGACAGCCGCAGCATTTGACACGTTCAACGACCCAAATTCTGCTGCCGCATCAATACGCACCAACTGATCGCATGTTTCGCGTGTCTTTTCGCGCAAACCAGGGCCTTCGGCGCCCATCACCAGCGCAACAGCGCGGTCCCGTTTACCGTCAACCGCCGCCTCAACGGTCGTCTCAGCTTCGCCATCCAACCCCAGCACGAGATATCCCATGCCCTGCAAGGCCGTGATTGCATCGGCCAAATTGCGGACCCGCAAATAGGGCTGACGTTCGAGTGCGCCGCTTGCGGTCTTGGCCAAGGCACCCGTTTCTGGGGCCGCATGGCGCTGCATGGCGATGACGGCGCGCGCCCCAAATACTTCGGCAGACCGCAAAATCGCACCAACGTTATGTGGGTCAGTCACACGGTCCAAAAGAACAATACGCGGCGGCTGCGGACCGTCACCCAGCGCGATGTCCTCAAGCGATCCCCAATCCAGTGCTTTTACCTCGAGGGCGGCACCTTGGTGGACCGACTGTGGGTCCAGTGGGGCTGCGAATTTGCGGGGGTCCGAAATCTCCGGCTCCATGCCGCTTTTGCCAACAGAATCGCCCAAACGTTCCAAGGCGTTACGTGTGACGACAAGGCGCAGCTTCACGCGCTTGGGATTTTCAAGCGCATCGCGCACCGCATGCAGGCCAAAAAGCCAAACGGTTTCATTTGCGGCAGCGCGCTTGCCCTGCTCTTTCGCAATCACCCACTTTGGCTTTTTCATCTCGGTTTTCCTAATTCTGACTTGTTTCAAAGGGGCGATACCCGACAAAATGCACTCTGTGAAGGCTTCGTACAAAATCCGTCACTTTTGCGGTTGACGGGGCATAGGGGCGCAGGTAATCAGCCCCACAGTGGGCGACAGGCCGCAAGGTGTGGCAGGGGACTGTAACTCCCTCGAGGCGACTCACGCCTGGTTCGATTCCAGGGTCGCCCACCATTCTTCTACAGCGTTGATTTTGTGCAATATTCGCATTAAACTCAGCGCTGGGTAGAACTCAACTTATCAGTTGCGAACAATGCATTTGGGGATTTGACTGCCAAATTCCACCGCGCCCCCCTTGCAGCGACCAAACGTAAAGCGGGGCGTACAGTTTCGCGCGCGGCATAGAGGCCGGATGTTACAACGACACCCGTTTCACTTGTGTGCTCGCAGCAAAGTCGATGCGTGCGCCCACGCCTGAACAATGGCGTACATCTTGATAAGATGTAGGTCAGCGGTTCTTGACTGTGTAGAAAATTGGTCAATATCTTTAGAGACGTGCGGAAGGCGGGCCGCTCGCCCTAAATTTCATGCCTAAAGAGAATTGCTAGTTCCGGTACTATCTCTCAATCTTGTCTCTCAAAGCGTAGTAAGCCATTCCAACCGCAATCATCAAACTTCCAACTTTCCGGCCGACAGGCAAGTTCCAATGCCGGCAGTTCTCGAATACCTCAAACTCCGAACTGTTCTCGGTAATGCAATGCGCCGTCATTTCAGCGAGAATGTGGCTTAGGGCAATGCCATGCCCACTGTAGCCTTGGACATAGAATACGTTGGATCCGATGCGCCCAACCTGCGGAATACGGTTCAGCACGATTCCGTCCATCCCGGACCAACTATAGTCGATTTCGACGCCCTTAAGACGCGGGAAGGTACGTTCGAGCGCAGGGCGCAATTCGCGTGCGACGTCTTTGCTGTCGCGTCCCGAATAATTTGTGCCGCCACCGAACATAACCCGATTGTCGGCCGTTAAGCGGTAGTAATCCAATACGAAGCGCCCGTCATAAACCGCGAGGTTATGAGGGTTAATTGCGGCTGCATCTTCTTCAGAAAGCGGCGCTGTCGCCATGTTGGCCAAGGAGGCCGGGAATAATTTGCCACGCAGTTTCGGCTGTTCAAGTAAGTGATAAGCATTCCCGGCGAGCATGACTTTCTCTGCACGCACAGAGCCATGTTTGGTACGGACAATAGGATTTGTGCCATGTTCGATATTGGTGACTTCGCTGTTTTCAAACACCTTACCACCCAGTGAAACAAGCGCTTCCGCCTGCCCCAGACAAAAATTCAACGAATGCAGGTGCATATTTTTGCGGTTCAACAGCCCGCCAATATAAAGATCTGTCTCGAGGTATTCGGGCATGTTCGCTTCGGAAATCATCTCAAGATCATCAGACATCCCGCGATGACAGCCCGACGCATAGATACCTTCGAGTTCGGCCAATTGCCCCTTTGTCAGCGCGGTTTGCATTTGCCCAAAACGCAAGTCGCAATCAATATTGTACTTAGCGATACGTTTTCGGATAATATCGTGACCGCGCCAGCGCAGATCCCAAACGAAATCCGCAGCCTTATCGCCAAGCGTGCGGCGAAACTCGCGCTCCATCGCTTTGTCACCTGACAGGCTGCCGGTAATTTGTCCGCCATTGCGGCCTGTTGCGCCCCAGCCGATTTGATTTGCTTCGCACAACACCACACTTAACCCGCGCTCTGCCAGTTCAAGCGCCGTAGCAACACCCGTGAACCCACCACCAATGATGGCAACATCTGCGGTTATGTCAGAGGTCAGTTGCGGAAATTCTGTTTCGATGTTGGCGGTCGCCGCGTAGTAAGATGACGTGTGAGGCATAGAATATCTACTTTATGAACGTTTTTTCTTGAAGAAAGCTTCGATTTCATCTGCAAAACTGCCACGCGTGAGCGGGTCATTTTGTGCCGCGACCGCGCCATCCTTGATATGTTGCGGCAGTTGCCCACCGCGTGCTTGAAGCAAATCAGCCATAAAATCTGCCGTGAATTCGGGATGCGGCTGGATGCTCAGGGCTTGATCACCGTAAGCAAGGATTGCATTCTCGCAGAAATCTGACGACCCTACGACCGAGGCCATTTCGGGACGTCGCGTGACCTGATCTTGATGCCAAGCAATCATTTTCTGATCGCCAAACTGGCTGCTTTCATAAGCGGTGGGGCCAACGGACCAACCGCCGTCGAATTTTTCAACCTTGCCGCCGAGCGCCTGCGCCAAAATTTGGTGCCCAAAGCAGACCCCAAAAATTGGCACCTCTTGGGCAAAGGTTTCGCGCAGAAATTTTTCAAGCGGTGGAATCCATTCGTGATCTTCATACGCCCCAAAACGAGAGCCCGTGATAAGCCAGCCGTCCGCGCTTTGCGGCGACTTCGGGAATTTACCGTCAAGTACCGCGTAGGTTTCAAAATCGAACCCACGCCCATCAAGGTAGCGTTTGAAAAACGCGTCGTAGTCACCGTGTTTTTCGTTCAGGCTTTCAGGTGAACGGCCCGTTTGTAGGATCCCAATTTTCATCATGTACTTTCTATGTCCGTCCAACTTTAGCTGTTTTTGCGCCCGCTTTTTCAGCCAGAACGCACAACCAGTCATGCGCAAGATGGGCGGCAACCAAGGCTGTGATTTCAGACGTGTCGAACGGCGGTGATACCTCAACAACATCCATCCCGACCAGATTTAGATCGCCCAGACTACGAATAATTTCAAGACCTTGCCAGGATGCCAGGCCGCCCGCCACAGGCGTCCCTGTTCCGGGCGCAAATGCGGGATCAAGCCCGTCAATGTCAAAGCTGACATAGACGGGTGCATCGCCGGCACGTTCTTTGGCGACATCAATTGCCGCATGAATACCGTGGCGATGAATCCACGGGCTACTAAGAATTTCGAACCCATGGTCGCTATCGTTGTAGGTACGCAAACCAATTTGTGTGGATTTATCGGGGTCGATAATGCCGTCAACGGTGGCCCGCGCAAACATTGTAC
The DNA here is from genome assembly GCF_003318235.1 of Loktanella sp. D2R18. Taxonomy (GTDB): domain Bacteria; phylum Pseudomonadota; class Alphaproteobacteria; order Rhodobacterales; family Rhodobacteraceae; genus Yoonia. The sequence goes on from NZ_QOCG01000022.1 coordinate 132,846, forward strand.
CATGATCAATCGCTACACCGTCATCTTCCCATGTGTCGCAATGGGCGTCGATCTGAATAAGCGCAATGGGTCCGTGCTTTTCTGCGTGGGCTTTGATGAGCGGATAGGCAATAGAATGATCCCCCCCCAACGTTAAAAGCTTAGCGCCGGTGGCAATAATCTGTGCTGCTTGGCTCCGAATTGCGGGCAGCACCGTTTCAGGGTGATGTGGGTCAAGCATCACATCACCGAAATCGACCACGTTAAGCGTGTCAAACGGATCAAACCCCCATGGGAACGCCTTAAGTTCTGCCAGTTGAACGGAGGCTGCGCGAATTGCACGCGGCCCCAATCGTGTACCCGGCCGGTAGGTAACTGCATTGTCAAAGGGGACACCCATGACCGCGACATCGACACCATCTAGATCACGACTGTAGCAACGGCGCAAAAAACTAACCGCCCCGCCATATGTCATTTCGTGCCAACGGCCCTTTAGGTCCGTTTTTAGAAACGCTTGATCACCACTACCTGACATTTTGCCCTCACAGTCCGAGTCTGTCTTTGATGTCGTAGTACCATGACCCAATCACTGAATAGGGCACGCGGAACATGCGACCACCGGGGAATGGGATATAAGGCACTTTTTCGAATACGTCGTAGCGGCTTGCGTCGCCAGAAATGGCTTCGGCTAAAATTCGACCAAATGTATGCGACCCTGTAACGCCATGACCTGAGTAACCATGTGCAAAATACGTGTTGTTATTCAGACGGCCCATTTGCGGCACGCGGCTAAATGACAGGGCGAAATTGCCGCTCCAAGCATGCTCAATTTTGACATGCGCAAGTTCTGGGAAAACCTTGCTCAAATTCTTACGCAGTTTGGCTTCGATATCGCGCGGATCAGCCCCGCCATAGACAGTCCCACCACCAAACAAGAGACGATTGTCAGCAGACAGACGGTAGTAGTCCAAAATATACCGAATATCTTCGACACATGTGTCCGTCGGAAGCAGACGTTTGACCACTTCATCGGAAAGTTGTTCAGTCGCCATAACTTGCGTGGACACGGGCATAACACGCGACGTCAATTTGGGCACAACTTTACCAAGGTAAGCGTTGCCACAAAGGACAACAGTCTTGCATGTAATCGTACCCGTTTCTGTTTTCACCGCAGGGCGCGCGGATTCGTAATCCACACCTGTCACGCGCGACATTTCAAAAATTGTGCCGCCGTTCTTTTCAAACGCGTCAGCTTCGCCCAATGCAAGGTTCAAAGGGTGCATATGGCCCCCGGAATGATCAATCATCCCCCCCGCGTACATATCTGATCCAACGTAGTCTTTGATCTGGTCTTTGGACACCATTTCTTGCGTATTCAGACCGTAGCCTTGCCACAGCGCCAAACGCTCCTCTAGCTCGCGCATATGCGCATCAGTGCAGGCGGCGAACAGGTTTGTTGGCTTGTAATCACATTGTATGTCGTAGGTTTTGATACGGTCACGAATGATGTCACCACCTTCCATGACCATGCCTGCGACGAAGTTTGCCGTGTCTTGGCCATAGCGACGCTTGATGGTCTGCAAGGATGCGTTCAAACCGTTGACGACCTGCCCGCCGTTACGGCCAGATGCCCCCCAGCCAATACGCGCGCCTTCGACAATTGCGACATTGTGGCCTTGTTCGGCTAGGTGCAAGGCCGTGGACAGGCCCGAATAACCCGCACCGACAACGCAAACATCAAATGTTTGATCGCCCTTAAGCGTGGGGCGCAATGTACGGGTATTTGCGGAAGCCGCATAATAGCTCGTTGTGTGGTCCCCATTGCCTGCGTAGGCATGCGCTGCAGTCATCAAACTGTCTCCAAGTAGGTGTGATATTCAGCATCGGGCACGATGCTGAGGAAGTGTTGCAATTCTTGTTGTTTTGCTTGCGCAAATAGCCGCACCATTTGCGGGCCAAGCACGTCAGCCATAATTTCACCCTGTGCGAATGCAGTAATTGCCGACATCCAGTCCATAGGGAGACTGGGCGCGTCTGCGTCGTAAGCGTTGCCCGTGACGGGTGCCGCCGGCTCCAGCTGCGCATCAATGCCATTCAAGGCACTTCCAAGGATTGTTGCAAGTACCAAATACGGGTTCGTGTCTGCGCCAGCGACACGGTGTTCGATGCGCCGCGCCGCATTTGGCCCACCTGGAATTCGGATCGCACATGTCCGGTTTTCATACCCCCACGCGGCACTGGTCGGTGCATGGGAATTGGGGCGCATCCGGCGATAGCTGTTTTGATGGGGGGCGAAAATCAACGTGCTTTCTTGCATCGCAGTTAACAAACCTGCCACTGCGAACCGCAAGGTATCAGACCCCATGCCGGTCCCATCGTCAAAGATGTTATTTCCGTCTGCATCGAGCATGGAAAAATGCACATGCATGCCGTTACCCGGCTGATCGCCGAATGGCTTCGCCATAAACGTGGCACAAAACCCGTGCTTGCGCGCCGTATCTTTCACAACATTCTTGAACAAAAGTGCGTCATCTGCGGCCTTCAGAGGGTCAGCGCTATGCAACAAATTGATCTCAAATTGACCCGCGCCACCTTCGGAAATCGCGGCATCTGCGGGAATATTCTGAACACGGCAAGCCGCGTACACATCATCCAAAAATGCATTCAGCGACGTCAATTCCGCGACCGAAAGTACATTCCCCTTTGTTGTTGGCGCATAGGCATTTGGCAGCGTCGGCGGCACCGCCGCACCATTCGTTACTGTGGTCAAATAGAATTCAAGCTCAGTCGCGACAACCGCAGTAAATCCCTTATCGCTCAAGCGCTTTACCACCTTGGCAAGCGCTTGGCGGGGGTCAGTTTCCATAGGCGTGCCATCTTCCAACGTCAGCATCACCTGAAACATTGCAGAGGCGTTTTTACCCTCGGATTGTCCGATAATGCCACGTTCAGTGACATTGCAAACCCCATCGCCATCGCCGCTTTCAAAGACAAGCTCGCTGGCTTCGATGTCATGTCCCCAAATATCAACGGTGCACGCCGATTGCGGCATGCGCATACCACCAGAAAGAAGCTTTTCAAGCTGCGAAAGCGGGACACGTTTACCGCGCAGAACACCATTGATATCGCAAAGCGCGATCGTGATCGCGTTGACATCAGGGTTCTTGCCCAACCAGTCTTGTGCGTTTTGGGATGTCACGATGTATATCCTTCTATGGAACGTGGAATGTCTGCGCTACGGCTCAGACATCTATTCAAATGCGGCATAGGAACCTCATAGTTTGTCGCGCATCGAAAACCACAGCATCGCAAGGACCAGCAGTGGTTGGCGCATAAGCGTGCCGCCGGGAAATTTCGGAGATGGGATTTGCGACATAATATCAAACCGTTCAGCTTGCCCTGCGATCGCTTCGGCAGCGATTTGGCCTGATAGGGTGCCAAGCGCGACGCCCTGACCGGAAAAGCCCGACATGCTTAGGACATTTCCCTCACCGTACCTTGCGTAATGCGGCAAGCGGTTCATGGTGATCCCCAATGTGCCCCCCCAAGCATAATCGATCTTCGCGTCTTTTAACTGTGGGAAGATATCGGTCATCGGTTTGCGCACTTGGGCTGCGATGTCTTTTGGGAACTTATAGCTATAGCTTTCCGTGCCACCAAACAGCATGCGGTTGTCATCACTAAAGCGGAAATAATTCACCACAAATTTTGTATCCGCCACAGCGATGTTTTTGGCTAAAACTTTGGCGCGATCAGCGTCGGACAAGGGTTCTGTTGCAACGATATAATTATTGATAGGCATCACGCGGCGGGTCACATCCGCGTCTAAATTACCGATATACCCGTTACAGGCCATAACGAGATATTTCGCAGAAATCCGCGCCGCATCTGTTTTCACGACAGCCATCGATCCATGCTGGATCGACTTTACATGGCTGTTTTCATGTAACACGACACCAGCCTTCTGCGCCATCCGTGCAAGACCAAGCGCAAATTGTAACGGATCGATATGGCCTGAACGGGTATCAAGGCTTCCGCCATGATATGCGCGCGATTGAACAAGGTCTTGCATCTCTTGCTTGTCCAAGAATGAGATATATTCGTACCCGTATTTCGTGTTCATCTTCTCGACGTAACTGCGGGAATGCGGGACATAGCGCGCGCGATGATCGGCGTGGGCAATGCCGGGATAAAAATCAGCATGAACCAAGTCAGATTTCGACAAATTTCGTACGCATTCAACTGCCTGCATACCGATTTCCCACAGCGCACGTGCGCGATCTTCGCCAAACATGTCTTCTAAATCATCTTGGTCGACACGTTGCCCCTGCCCGACTTGTCCGCCATTGCGGCCAGAGGCGCCAAACCCGATGCGTTGCGCCTCAAGCAAGCGTACAGAATAGCCTTTTTCAGCCAAATGCAGCGCGGTCGAAAGGCCTGTAAACCCTCCGCCGATGACACAGACATCACAGTCCAAATCGCCTTGTGCTGCATCACTGCCCGAAATGGCCGTGATATTGCTGGCGTAGAACGACGGGGGATAAGTGCCCGCTTTGTCGTTCACAGAAAGGAGATTCATTAGACGTTCAACAGCAGGTGCTGCCGCTCCCATGGTGAAATCTCGCGCTGGTACTCTTCGTTTTCAGCGCGCTTTAAGTCCAAGAACAATTGGCAAAACTCTGTTCCCAAGACGTCCCACAGTTCATCTGCATCTTCAAACAAGTTCAGTGCCGCGTTTAGGCCTGGCGGCAAAGCATCTTCGGTCTCCCACACTTCGTTCACGGCTTCGGGGCGCGGCAAAGTCTTGTTTTTCATGCCAAGATATCCGCAAGCCAAGGATGCTGCTATCGCAAGGTAAGGGTTACAATCCATGCCGATCACGCGGTTTTCTAGGCGGCGGGCGTCGGGTCCAGAATGCGGGACGCGCAGGCCCGTTGTCCGGTTATCGGCCGCCCATTCAAGATTGGCAGGGGCGCTTTGGCCATCCACCGTAATCCGGCGATACGAATTCACGTAGGGCGCCAGCAACGGTACAGCCTGCATCAAGTATTTTTGCGAACCACCGATGAAATGCGTGAATGCTTCTGTCGCATTCCCATCCGCATCAGAGAATATGTTTTTACCGGTTTTTGTGTCCAAAATAGACTGGTGAATATGCATCGCACTCCCCGGCTCATCCCGCATCGGCTTGGCCATAAAGGTAGCATAAATACCATTCTTTAATGCAGCTTCCCGAATGGTGCGCTTAAAAATGAACACCTGATCCGCTAAGGCAAGTGGATCGCCGTGCAGCAGATTGATCTCAATCTGTCCCGCTCCGCCCTCTTGAATCACCGTGTCAATCTCGAGCCCCTGTGCTTCGGCAAAGTCGTAAATCGTATCAATAACCGGCCCGTATTCATCAACGGCCGCCATCGAATAAACTTGGCTGCTGGAGCGTTTTCGGCCAGTGCGGCCAACCGGCGCCTCAATCGGCTCATTTGGATCGACATTTGGTGTGGTCAGGTAGAACTCTAATTCCGGGGCAACAACAGCGGTCAGGCCTTCCGCAGCATAGAAATCCAAAATCCGACGCAACACGTTGCGCGGCGCTATCGCAAGATTTTCGCCTTCGCGCGTCTTCATATCGCAAATGATTTGTATTGACGGATCGTCGCCCCACGGAATTGCCGTGGCCGCCCCCATATCCGGCACAAGCATGACATCTTTTTCAAGCCATTGATTTTCAATTTCCATATCAACGTATTCGCCTGAAATTGTTTGATAAAACAATGATATAGGCAGGAAAAACGGTTCATCAGGTTTGAACTTATGCGCGGGCATCGCCTTGCCGCGGGACGTCCCGGCAATATCGGGAATTATTATTTCCACCTCATCGATCCGGCGGTCTCCAAGGTACTCTTGAAAATGGTCTGGCAGCTCAGAAATCCATGATGCTGTAGCTGATTTCGTATCACGTCTACTCATTGATTCTCACCCAAATTTTGATCAAATTTATTTGCGAGAGGCTGACCCGCAAGCATAATGCCCTGCTTGAGGTCCTCTTGCATCGCGGCTGCAGCCGCATCCGGATTGCCATCCAAAAATGCTTGCAAAATTGCGTCGTGTTCATCGGGCAAGTTTGCCGTGCCGTACCGACCACAGACGACACGCAGACTGGGCCCAACCTGCAGCCAAAGCGACTGAGCAATGCGCGTCAGTATCGGTGAATTTGCATGGGCATAAATATTGAAATGGAAAGCCTTATTGCGCTCCAAGTACCCGTTTACATCGCCGACCTCAATCGCGAGATCCACCTCTCGGTCAATTGCATACAATTCTTTAACATATTGTTTTGTAATTGATTTTGCTGCCCTACGAGCCAGCTCTGGCTCGACTCTCAGCCGCATGAAATAAATATCGTCAAGCTGATCTTGCGTGAGGGTGGGGACAATAACGCGACGATTCCCCAAGGTCTCCAACGCGCTTTCAGACGTCAAACGTCGAATTGCTTCGCGAACAGGCGTCATTCCAACGCCAAGAACTTCGGCCAACCCTTGAATGGTCATAGGTTGCCCCGGTGCAAACTCCCCCAACAGGATTCTATCTCGCAACGTTTCGTAGACGGCTTGGTGCTCCGGCATTTTTTTGTCAATTTGCATAAATTTTAACCAATCGTCGATGTCGGGACTCAGTTTCCTCTCATCAATATTTGCAAAAAACTTGCTATTGTCAAACTTTTGATCAAAAGTTTTTTCAATCAACAAGGAGAATCCAATGAAACTGTTTACCACCCTTTCGACGATTGCGCTTTGCGCTGTCGCCCAATCGGCGCTCGCAGAAGAAGTGCGCATCTACAACTGGTCCGATTATATCGACGAAGACCTTTTGGATCAGTTCGAAGCGGAAACTGGTATCGAAGTCATCTATGATGTGTTCGACAGTAACGAAGTTCTTGAAACTAAAATGCTTGCAGGTAGCTCCGGCTATGACATCGTTGTGCCAACCGGTGACTTTCTGCAGCGTCAAATTCAGGCGGGCGCGTTTCAGCAGCTTGATCTGAACAAGTTGCCAAACCATAGCAACATATGGGATCTGATCGAAGCGCGCACTGCTCAGTACGACCCTGACAATGCCTATTCTATTAACTACATGTGGGGCACCACCGGCATTGGCGTGAACGTCAACAAGGTCGCCGAAGTTCTTGGTGATGACGCGCCGATCGGTTCACTGGATTTGATTTTCAATCCAGAAAACATGGAAAAGCTTGCCGAATGTGGCGTCTATTTCTTGGATGCGCCGACCGAAGTCATCCCAGCCGCATTGGCGTATTTGGGCGAAGCGCCTGACAGCCAAGACCCCGATGTTCTGGCGCTCGCCGAGCCGCTTTTGACAGCCGTCGCACCCTATGTCGCAAAGTACAACAGCTCTGAATATATCAATGCGCTTGCGAACGGCGACATCTGTGTGGCCTTCGGTTGGTCAGGCGACGTTCTTCAAGCGCGTGACCGCGCTGATGAGGCCGATAATGGCGTTGAGATCGCTTACAACGCCCCATCTGAAGGTGCCCTGATGTGGTTCGACCAAATGGCCATTCCCGTCGATGCCCCAAACCCTGACGCTGCGCACGCATTCCTAAACTTCATTTTGGATGCTGAAAACATGGCTGCCGCGTCTAACTATGTTTACTATGCAAACGGAAACCTTGCTTCTCAAGAATTCTTACTTGAAGACGTGATCGATGATCCTGCGATCTACCCAGATGAGGCGACGCTCGAAAACCTTTATACGGCGACTCCATATGAACCACGCGTTCAACGTACCGTGACGCGTATGTGGACCAAGGTTAAGTCCGGGACATAATTAGCCCATTTACCCCGTGCTGATGAAATTATCGCATGGAGGAAAACCTCCATGCGTATTCGACAGGATATTTCCGATGAACACTGACGCCCCCTTCGCCCCTTGGGAAGATGAGTCTGCGACGCCTCTCATCGCGTTTTCAAATGTGACGAAACAATATGGTACATTTACAGCCATCGATGAAGTCGATCTGAAAATCTATCCCAAAGAATTCTTTGCCCTGCTCGGTCCATCGGGCTGTGGCAAGACAACCCTGATGCGGATGCTCGGTGGATTTGAAACTGTTACCGAAGGACGTATTACGATTGATGGCGTCGATATGGACGGCATTCCACCGAACAAGCGCGCCGTGAATATGATGTTCCAGTCATATGCATTATTCCCGCACCTTACCGTTGCGCAAAACTTGGCCTTTGGATTGAAGCGATCCGACATGCCCAAGTCGGAAATTGATGGGCGCGTCGAAGAAATGCTGCGTCTTGTCCAGCTCAAGAAATTCGCAAGCCGCAAGCCGCATCAAATGTCTGGCGGGCAACGCCAACGTGTCGCGCTTGCACGTGCATTGGCCAAAGCACCCAAGTTATTGCTCTTGGATGAACCTCTCGGCGCGCTTGACAAGAAACTACGTCAAGAAACGCAATTCGAACTGATGGATATTCAAGAAAAGACCGGCACCACATTTGTGATCGTGACCCATGACCAAGAAGAAGCCATGACAGTGGCAAGCCGCATCGCCGTGATGGATCACGGAAAGCTGAAACAAATCGACACCCCCGACCGGATCTACGAAGCCCCAAATTCAGTCTATGTTGCGGACTTTATCGGTGACGTAAATATCATCGAAGGTCAGGTGACCAAGGCAGAAGGCGACGCGGCCGAATTGTCATGGGGCGAGGGAAAACCCGCCATCCGCGGCATGGCCGGTGCAGGCCTGCGCGCTGCAACCTCGGGCGCATTTGTTGTACGTCCCGAAAAAGTCGCGATCTTTTCCGAAGAACCAATGGATCGCCATAACCGCCTGAATGGGACTGTCGAGGACATCGCGTATCTTGGGAACATGTCGACGTACTACGTGCGGCTTGAGAATGGTGCTTTGATCAAATCTCAAGTTGCGAACAATCGCCGGATTGCGCGTCGCGCAATCACTTGGGGCGACAGGGTTTGGCTCTCATGGACAGATACCGCTGGTATCGTCCTCGCATCGTAGGGGCACCATGAATATAGCACGCCGCCTTCTCATCACGGTCCCATATGCATGGCTCGTAGCCTTGTTTTTGGTCCCCTTCTTAATCGTTCTCAAAATTTCATTGTCAGATTATGCGATCTCCATTCCGCCTTACGCCCCGACTCTAGAACTGGAAGAAGGTTGGTCGGGGTTTCGGGATTTCTGGGTGGGGCTCGACTTTGAAAACTTTGTCTTTCTGTCTGAAGATTCTCTGTACATCAAAGCCTATTGGTCTAGCCTCAAGATTGCCCTGCTCGCAACGTTTTTGACGCTGCTCATTGGTTTTCCATTTGCTTACGCGATTGCGAACGCACCACAAGAATGGCGCCCTAGTCTTTTACTGCTGATCATTCTGCCTTTCTGGACAAGCTTTTTGATCCGCATTTATGCGCTCATCGGCATCATTTCCAACGAAGGTTTCTTGAACCAGTTTCTGATATGGACGGGTATTACCTCTGAACCGCTGGTGATCATGAATACCAATACCGCTGTCTATATTGGCATCGTCTACACCTATCTGCCGTTTATGGTCTTGCCGATTTATTCCACGCTCGAAAAACTTGATGGCTCCCTGCTAGAAGCGGCACAGGATTTGGGCTGCACACGCACAAGCGCCTTTTGGTCGGTCACCATACATTTGGCCAAGCCGGGCATCATCGCGGGCTGTTTTCTCGTCTTCATCCCCGCGTTGGGCGAATTTGTGATCCCTTCTCTCTTGGGCGGTTCACACACCTTGATGATTGGTAAAGTCTTGTGGGAGGAATTCTTCTCCAACCGCGATTGGCCATTGGCCTCGGCGGTGGCGGTCATCCTGCTGCTTGTCCTGATCATCCCAATCATCTTGTTCCAGCGGAACGAACAAAAACAACGAGAACAAAACAAATGAGAAAACCTTCTTGGTTCAATGTTGTCTCGCTCACGCTTGGGTTTGCGTTCTTGTACATCCCTATCGTCATCTTGGTCATTTTCAGTTTCAACGAATCAAAACTTGTGTCAGTTTGGGGGGGCTTTTCTACCAAGTGGTATGGCGAGTTGATGCAAAACGAAGCATTTCTTGACGCGGCGTGGGTCACGTTGAAGGTCGGGGTTATCTCGTCTACCATCGCAACGGTCTTAGGCACGATGGCGGCCTTTGTGTTGGTACGCGCTGGTCGGTTCCGGGGACGCACGTTGTTTTCTGGCATGATCTACGCACCGCTTGTGATGCCCGAAGTCATCACAGGCCTGTCTTTGCTGCTGCTCTTCATCGCTGTTGGCATGGATCGTGGCGTCACGACGATTGTCTTGGCGCACGCAACGTTCTCAATGTGTTACGTATCCGTAGTTGTCTCGTCGCGCATGGCTACTTTTGACGAAAGCTTAGAGGAGGCAGCGCTTGATTTGGGTTGCACACCGTGGGACGCATTTAAATCCGTGACCTTGCCAATTATCGCGCCAGCTGTCGCGTCTGGCTGGCTCTTAGCTTTTACACTGTCGCTTGATGATCTCGTGATCGCATCATTCACGGCTGGGCCATCAGCCACGACGTTACCGATCAAGATTTATTCGTCTGTCAGGCTAGGTGTCAGCCCCGAAATTAACGCTTTGTCGACGTTGATCATCGGATTGGTCACGATCGGTGTGCTCGTGGCATCCGTCACCTCCAAGCGCGCGATTCAGAAGCAAAAGCGCGATGAACTGCTCGCAGAACACTAGGCTTCAACGGGCACGTGTTGACTAGGGATCGCCTGCGACGACTATTGCCCCTCCGACCACGCTAGAATGTTGGTGGCGTGCATGCGCTTATGATCACACTTTCAACAGGGCCAACTTGTCGAAACCGGTGTGGGCTTGTGCTTGGAAAAAAATATGCGTCACCTGGCCCTAAGATTTTTCGCATATCACCGACCGTAACTTCGACGCGCCCTGAAATGACGATGCCGCCCTCTTCGCCTACGTGTTCATACATGACCCGCCCTGTATCGGCATTCAGCGCATAGGTCTCTTTCAGTATTTGTAGGTTTCTACCAAGCGAGCTGGCGCCGATTTGTTTAAGTGACAGGGATTTTGTGCCAATCTCTGTTAATTCTTCAGCAGCATAAAAGACGCTAGTTTCAAGTTCTGGTTCAAAATCAAAAAACTCTGATAAGCCAATCGGGATACCTTCTAAGATGCGTTTTAGGGAACCCACTGATGGGCTCGTTTTTCCTGATTCCATCAAAGATATCGTCGCGCTTGCCACATTCGTTTTTTTCGCGAGCGCCCTTTGGGACAAGCCAGCACGAAGCCTAAGAGAACGCAGGCGTTGACCAAGCTGGACGTTTTCCGAGAACTCCGCGTTAGACATGATTAAAATCCCAATCATTTGCAATTTGCGATAATATATTTCAATAGCTTACGATAACAAAGATACAGTCTATTTAGCAAATAATAAACGACTTATTGTCCTTGCATCGACCAAGAAGCGGTAGCCATAGGAAGGTAAAAGAATGTTGAACGCAGACGTAAGTAAACGCAAAGATGGCGCAATCGCGCGTGGCGTTGGAATGATGACGCAAGTTTTTGCAGATCGTGCGGAAAATTCTGAAATCTGGGACATCGAAGGCACGCGCTACATCGACTTTGCCGCAGGCATTGCTGTCGTGAACACCGGGCACCGCCACCCAAAGGTCATAGAGGCCGTCAAAGCCCAGTTAGACCGTTTCACGCACACCTGTCATCAGGTCGTCCCTTATGAAAACTATGTCTCATTGGCCGAGCGTCTCAATGCGCTTGTTCCAGGTGATTTTGAAAAGAAAACCGTCTTTGTCACCACAGGCGCAGAGGCTGCCGAGAACGCAGTCAAAATCGCGCGTGCCGCAACGGGTCGCTCTGCTGTAATCGCGTTTTCTGGCGGTTTCCATGGCCGTACGTTCATGGGCATGGCGCTCACCGGCAAGGTCGTTCCTTACAAAAAAGGCTTCGGAAGCATGCCCGGCGATGTTTTTCACGCCCCCTTTCCAGTACCAATGCATGGTGTAACGGTTGAGGATTCAATCGCTGCCTTGGATAAGTTGTTTAAAGCCGATGTTGATCCTGATCGCGTCGCAGCAATTATCGTTGAGCCGGTCCAAGGAGAAGGCGGTTTTTACGATGCTCCACGCGAACTGATGGGGCATTTGCGCAAACTTTGTGACGAACACGGTATCCTGCTGATTGCCGACGAGGTCCAGACCGGGTTTGCACGGACGGGAAAAATGTTTGCGATGGAACATCACGATGTGGTCGCCGACCTGACAACGATGGCCAAAGGGCTTGGTGGCGGGTTCCCAATCGCGGCAGTAACAGGTCGCGCAACGGTTATGGACGGTGCGAACCCGGGCGGCCTTGGCGGGACTTATGGCGGCAGCCCTATGGGGATTGCTGCGGCACATGCGGTTCTCGACATCATTGAGGAAGAAAACCTATGCGATCGCGCAAACGCACTTGGTGCGCACTTAAAGCAACGCCTTGAAAGCTTGCGCGCCGATATTCCTGAAATTGCGGATATCCGCGGTCTAGGGTTTATGACAGCGGTAGAGTTTAACCTACCTGGCAGCGGTACACCCAATGCCGATTTTACGAATGCTGTAAAAGCACATGCATTGAAGCGAAACCTGATTTTGTTGACCTGCGGGGTATATGGCAATGTCGTTCGTTTCCTTGCGCCAATCACCATCCAAGATGACGTTTTCACAGAGGCACTTGATATCATCGAGGCCTCCATTCGTGCCGCACGTGCAGATGTGAGCATATAATATGATCTCTACAAAACTCGCAGGTATGTTGAAGAACCCAGCATTGCTCTTGGATGCAGGTTTTATTGACGGTGAATGGCTGGCGGTTGCCGAATGCGGCAAGGTCTTTGACGTTCTGAACCCATCAACAGGTGAGACGCTCGCGGCATTACCCGACATGGGGGTCACAGAAACCAAACGCGCGATTGATGCAGCTTATGTCGCGCAAGTTGCATGGGCAAAACGCACAGGCAAAGAACGCGGAAACATCTTGCGGCGCTTGTTTGATCTCATGGTTGCAAATGCTGATGACCTCGCAGTGATCCTCACGGCTGAAATGGGCAAGCCATTGGCGGAGGCGAAAGGCGAGATCCTATATGGCGCGAACTACGTCGAATGGTTCGCCGAAGAAGCAAAGCGCATCTACGGCGATATCATCCCGGGCCACCAACCTGACAAGCGGATTATGGTTTTGAAACAACCTGTTGGTGTCGTCGCATCGATCACACCATGGAATTTCCCGAATGCCATGATGACACGCAAGCTGGCACCCGCGCTTGCGGTGGGATGTTCATTCATCGCCAAGCCAGCTGAACTGACCCCGCTGTCCGCCCTTGCCATGGCCTACCTTGCGCAAGAGGCTGGTATCCCCGACGGATTATTCAATGTTATTACGACAACGCAAAGTGCGATTGTTGGTCAAGAATTCAGTACCAATCGCAAAGTACGTAAACTCACGTTCACCGGGTCCACAAATGTGGGTAAGATCTTGATGCGCCAATCTGCGGATCAAGTTCAAAAAACGTCGATGGAACTTGGCGGCAACGCCCCGTTTATCGTATTTGATGATGCTGATTTGGATGCCGCGGTCGAAGGCGCCATGATTTCTAAATACCGCAACAACGGGCAAACCTGCGTCTGCGCTAACCGCATTTATGTCCAATCCGGCGTCTACGATGCGTTTGCCGAAAAACTTGCGGCGGCTGTTCGTGCAGTAAAGGTTGGCGACGGGTTTGATGACGGCGTTGCAGCTGGCCCATTGATCAATTCGCAAGCTGTCTCGAAGGTCGAAGATCATATCGCGGACGCCAAAGCCAAAGGAGCGTCAGTGCTTGTCGGCGGCAAACGGCATGAACTTGGCGGAACTTTCTTTGAACCAACCATCCTAAGTGGGGTTCGCAAAGACATGACAATCGCTTCAGAAGAGACTTTCGGCCCCGTGGCCCCGCTTTTCAAATTTGATTCCGTCGACGATGTTATAGAACAGGCAAACGATACAGAATTTGGACTGGCGTCCTATTTCTATGCCAATGACATGTCGCGCGTCTGGAAGGTGGCAGAAGCATTAGAATATGGCATGGTCGGCGTGAACACGGGTTTGATTTCAACAGAGGTCGCCCCGTTCGGTGGCATCAAGCAATCTGGCCAAGGCCGAGAAGGGTCAAAATATGGCACAGAAGACTACCTAGAGCTAAAATACGTCTGTCTGGGCGGAATTTAGTAACCGTACCTATTTATCTAAGTTTGGCTTCGGAACAGCATTGTCCGGAAACGCCAGCAACAGTGCGTTTATACTGCGGCGCAATCGGATTGCGAAGATAACAGGACCGGCGCGGTAGCCTCTAGAACCGGTGATCAGGTGTCCGTGCCACCATGATATTTCCTTGGCTTCACAACCGTGTTCGCAGCATCGTTGATTGGAAATAGCAACAAATCCGCACCCCCAGCGCCCATGGCTTTTGGCTCAGAATAGGTTCTGAAAATCTGATTGAATTGCCTTGAACTCACATTCAACTCCGCCCCTGATCCTGGTGCCGTTGTGCGATGACGCTGAGCAGCGGATCGTACGACATTATTTCTGCAACGTCGCAAATTGGGATGCCTCCTGAAGTCCCGGTTATTTTTGTGCGGCGTCCATAGCGGCCATCCGGTGTTTGAAAAATCTGGGGTTCCGCAACACTGACGTCAATTTTGTGATCAAGTAGCAGCTGACCAAACAAGGTAAACGTCCCGCGAAGCTGGCTGACAAGCATTTCGGGGAGGTTTTCGAAAACAATGCTGAGTTCAGCACGCAGGATGATTTCCCCGCTCTCGACCGAGATCAATCGAGATTTGCGCGTTAGCCTTTGGTCGCGCTCCGTTATCGAAACTTTATCCGCCGTCATCGCACCAAACGCCGCCGTAAGGCGCGGCGTCATCAATCCGCGATGCGCGAGCAACCGTAAAGATAGGCTTTGCGCGCACTGCGCCTGAGTTGGCACAAATATCCCTTTGCTTTGGGTAGTTTCAGACATGCGCGGGGGCGTCGCTTTCTTCGGGTTTGGTCCAACATAACAATGTGTGGCGAAGATGCTAGGTTTACGCAGTCGCGGCAATAGCATCGTCGCTTATGTCGCAGCTTGTTTTGTTGGTAGCGACGCGATCGCCAACATGAACTGCCCTAGCGCGCCTCTCTGACAACCCCGGCCGCGTCAATCGTGCGCCCATAACAGGTCACCGCAGCATCGGTGTAGTTGAACCAGAATCGTTCTGTGCCAGTGTCGCGGATACGCACGCCGTCGGGCAAATCAAGCGTTGCGATCCCTGCGTCTTCGCAAAGCCCATCTAAAAACGCGTGGAGCGCTGCGCCGTCAAGCCAGCCTCCTAGATAGGTTTGTGCACCCGCCCGCATCGCGACCGGGTCGCCGGCAATTGCGGTTAACATAGGGGTGCCCCCCCCGATCAGCACATCGCGGTAATTGATCACATGCCCGCCTGTTGCTAGCGGAATCGGGCAATCAGGGCGCAGGCTCTCGATCGCAACAACGGTCACATCCAACATTGGAATTGCAGGCGGCAACGGGGTTGGAATGCCCATTTCGGCATTGCGCGCGCCCGTGCGGGGCCCGTAGACCACCTGCGCACTGCTTGCGCCCAATGCCGTTTTCAAATCATCGGCCATCGCCATCATGCCCGGCACCATGATCAATCCGTAACCGGCAAAATCGCGGGCGCTAGCCGGCAAAATATCAACGGATAACCCCAGACGGCGTAGCCCGCGATAGATATCCAAAATCAGCCCAAAATAGCTAAGCCCTGCGCCATGCGGCTGCACCGTCCACGCAAAATCAGCGTCGTAATCAAAGACAATCGCAACGGGGGCCTGCGCCGGGGCGACATCAGGCGCCTTGGCGATTTCCTCGGTGACCTGCTTCAATTCAGCCATAACGGCTGCATCGACACTGTCGGGGCGCAAAAGACCTGCATGCAGTTGTTCTTGTGCGACGGGGGCTTGGCGCCAACGGAAATAGCAGACGGCCTCGGCGCCGTGGGCAAATGCTTCCCATGACCACAGCCGCACCATACCGGGCAACGGTGTCGGATTATATGGTGCCCAATTCACCGGACCAGGCTGTTGTTCCATAACCCACCAGCGACCTTTGCCGACTGCGCGGTACAGATCGTGGTGAAGTGCCTGAAAATCCGGATCCCCTTGGCGCGCAAAATCGCGCTGACGGGCCGCGTCAGCGCCGACACGGTCTTCGAGAAAGCCAAGCGGGTAACTATCCCAGCTTGCAAAATCCAGATCATCGCCCACCGCGAAATGGTCGAAATCAGTGATCCGCCCCATATAGTTATGGGTGATCGGCGCATCCGTCTGGGCGCGGATCAGATCGACTTGCCGTCGATTAAATGCAACGACCTGATCAGAGCTAAACCGCCGGAACGCCAGACAATGGGCGGGGTTCGCTTCGGTCACGGTGAGGTTCGGCAGGTCCACGTCGGCAAAGCTGCCATAATCCATCGACCAAAACGTATTGCCCCAGTCTGCGTTCAACTGCGCAACAGAACCATAACGCAGGGCGAGCCAATCTTGAAACGCGGCCCGCGCGGCATCGCTATAAGAAATCGTCGTGTCGTGGCAGCCGTATTCATTGTCCGTCTGCCAAGCAGCCACATAAGGGTTGGCACCATAGCGCGCGGCCATCAGCCCAACAATTTTCGCGCATTCGGCCTGATAAAGTTCATGGCTAAAGCAATAATGACGCCGCGATCCAAATTTACGCGGGCGACCTTCGACATCCACAGCAAGCATATCGGGATGACGCGTCAGCATCCAACGCGGCGGCGTGGCTGTCGGCGTGCCAAGCACAACTTTCAGCCCTGCATCCCCAAGCGTCTGGATCGCTTGATCGAGCCACTCCCAGCAATAATTGCCCGGCGTTGGTTCAAGCTTTGCCCATGAAAATTCTCCGATCCGCACCCAAGTCAGCCCAGCGTCTACCATACGGCGCGCGTCGTCGGCCCAAATATCTGAAGGCCATTGTTCTGGGTAATAGCAGGTGCCAAGCGTACGTTTCATGGTGTCTCGCAAATCTTGTTTTTCAAACGACAGCTAGGTCATATGCCGCAACAATCGCCCGCGCGCGTTGGCGCACGTCTTCGGCTGTATAGCCAGGTTTATAGATCGCGCTTCCGATACCAAAGCCAGCGGCACCCGCTGCGATCCACTCCGCGAAATTATCAGGCCCTGCCCCGCCTACTGCATAAACAGGCATATCAGCGGGCAAAACAGCCTTATAGGCGGCAAGCCCCCCTGTGCCGATCAGCGAGGATGGAAAAATTTTCAGCCCATCAGCGCCAGCTTTGATCGCGGCAAAGCATTCGGTTGGGGTTAAGACACCGGGATAAGATTGCATCCCCGCAGCTTTGGTCGCGGCAATCACGTCAATATCCGCATTCGGAGAGACAATCAGCGTGCCCCCCGCCGCTTTGACATTCGCGACATCTTCAACCGTCAATACGGTGCCTGCCCCGATGGTCACATCACCGCCCACCGCAGCGGCCATCGCCGCGATTGATTTCAACGGTTGGGGCGAATTGAGCGGCACCTCAATATCTGTGATGCCTTCTTCGACCAATACGGTGCAAATTTCGACAGCTTCGGGCGGGGTGATGCCACGCAAAATGGCGATGATATTTCTGCTCATGAGACGCACCTTGATATGTTAATAACCCGCGTGGGTTTGGAAAATGATACAGCCATCAATGGCTTTCGCGTGTGACAGGGCGCGTGTCCTTGCCGACAAGGAAATCAAGATCAGCGCCCTTATCTGCCTGAAGAACCGTATCGACATACATCTTTGCGTAGCCACGCGTGTAATGCGGCGCGTCCGGTTCCCATGCGGCGCGGCGTTCAGCCAGAACCTCATCCGCGACCAACAAATCCAAAGCGCCAGCGCTAGCCGAAAGCCGCAGACGGTCACCAGTTTGCACCAGTGCAAGATTGCCACCCGCGTTGGCCTCGGGGCTAACATGCAAAACCACGGTGCCAAAAGCAGTGCCAGACATGCGGGCGTCCGAGACCCGCACCATATCGCGCACCCCCTCTTTTACCAGCTTGGCTGGGATCGGCATATTGCCGACCTCTGGCATCCCCGGATACCCTTTGGGACCGCATCCTTTGAGAACAAGGATTGTATCTGCTGTCACAGGCAAGTCTTCGCGGTCGATATTGGCTTTCATGTCTTCGATGCTTTCAAACACAAACGCTTCGCCTTCATGTTCGAGCAATCTTTCGGTCGCAGCGGATGGTTTCACAATGGCGCCATTCGGGGCCAAGTTGCCACGTAAAACCCGCAGGCCCGCCGCAGGTTTCAGCGGATTTTCAAACGAGCGAATAACATCGTCGTTGTAGCATTCAGCACCGTCGGCATAATCCATAATATCGCCACCCATCACGGTTTTTGCGGGGCGCAATTTATCCTTCAATTCTGATAATACGACGGGCATGCCACCCGCGTAGCAAAAATCTTCCATCAGGTATTTGCCCGAAGGCATGCAGTTCACAAGCAGCGGAATATCGGTGCCAATCTCAAAGTCGTCCAGCGACAGATCAATCCCCACACGGCCCGCAATCGCCAGCAGATGAATTACGGCATTGGTCGACCCGCCCACGGCGGCATTGGCCAAAATGGCGTTTTCAAACGCCGCGCGGGTCATGACCTGCGACAGCTTCAGGTCTTCTTCGACCATTTCAACGATGCGTTTTCCGGTCAGGTGCGACAGCGCCATGCGGCGCGCATCCACCGCCGGAAGGGCCGCATTTGTGGGCAATGACATGCCCATCGCCTCGACCACGCTTGCCATGGTCGACGCGGTGCCCATCGTCATGCAAACACCTTTGGAACGGCTCATGCCGGATTCCGCGTTCATGAAATCTTTGAGCGTCATATCGCCCGCGCGCACAGCCTCTGAGAATTTCCAGACATCCGTGCCGGAACCGATATCCTTGCCCTTGAATTTGCCGTTCAACATCGGGCCAGAGCTGACAACGATCGTCGGCAAATCAACCGAGGCCGCACCCATCAGCTGCCCCGGCGTGGTCTTGTCGCAGCCACCAAGCAACACAACGCCATCGATACCATAAGCCCGAATGCTTTCTTCGACATCCATTGCCAGCAAGTTACGAAACAGCATCGCCGTGGGCTTCATCTGGGTTTCCCCCAGCGACATCACAGGAAATTCCACCGGAAATCCGCCCGCCTCCCAAACACCGCGTTTAACGCCCTCGGCAAGGTCGCGCAAACCAGAGTTACAAGGTGTCAGTTCTGACCACGTGTTACAAATCCCGATGATCGGACGCCCATCAAACGCATGATCAGGAAACCCTTGGTTCTTCATCCAACTGCGGTGAATAAACCCATCTTTATCCTGTTTCCCATACCATGCGCGGTTGCGTTTTTCTTTGGTCATAGACGTGTTCCTTCGACGACCCACATGCGCTCTGGGAACGACCAAGGGAGCGTGATGCCATGGTGCATAAGATATGCGCCTGACAGCTCTAGGGTCTGATCCTTGAGGGCTGTTGTTCCACGCGAAAGGGTCGAAATTTCAGCGCGGTTTTTAAGAGAAATACGGTAGATCGCTGCAGGGTCAAGCGCGGTTAGTCGCAGGGGCCGCGGCGCGATCTGCTCTGAGGTCGCGGCTTTGCCCGCGAATACGACAAAGCGCCCGCCATCTACTGCCAATTGTTGTTCAGCGGTCACCGCCGGGTCCGCGCTATCTAGCCGCAAGATGTCTGCGAGCCGCATCCAATCGCGGTTGGTTTTCCACCAGCTTGTGACTTCAGACAGCACGGCAATTTCGCGCGCTTCCAATTCACGCGGGTCCATCTCAAAGCCCATATGTCGCTGTGCCGCAACCCACGCGCGGAAGGTGATATCAAGCGTACGCCCGGAAGTGTGGCAAACCCTTGGCCCTACATGGCTGCCAGTCACGGCGCTGGGCAAAAAGAGCGCCGCATCATGCTGAATGCGCAAGCGTTCAATCGCGTCATTACTGTCAGACAGCCAAACACGCTGGGTACGGCTGAGGATGCCAAAATCGATCCTCCCGCCGCCAGATGCGCAGCTTTCAATTTCCACCAGCGGGAAATCCGCACGCAGGCGCGCTAGCAGCGCATAGGTGCCGGTTGCTTGTGCCGCATCTGGCGCAGGCAAAACCCGATTATGATCCCATTTGATATAATCGATATCGTTGTCGCGCAAAATAGCGGTAATATGATCATACAGATAGGTGCGCACATCAGGCATCGCCAAGTTCAAGACATGTTGTTGGCGTCCTGCAATCTGATCCGCAGGGCCAAGAACCCATTCAGGATGAGCGCGGCAAAGATCGCTATCTTGGTTGATCATCTCGGGTTCAAACCAAATCCCGAAAGTCATCCCAAGCCCGTGCACATGATCAATCAACGGCGTGAGCCCATCCGGGAACTTGCGTGGATCAATCACCCAATCACCAAGGCTCGTCGTGTCGTCGTCGCGCTGACCAAACCAGCCATCATCAAGCACAAACCGTTCGGCCCCCAGCGCTGCGGCCCGGTCAGCGATATCGGTCAGAACCGGCAGGTCATGATCGAAATAGACGGCTTCCCAGCAGTTATAATGCACAGGGCGCGGCTGATCAGGTTTCGGCCAAGTCACAATTCGGTCGCGCACATGCCGCTGAAAACTGACAGCGCAACCGTTCATCCCGCTGTCGGAATAGGTTAGGTAAAGCGGTGCTGTTTGAAACTGCGTGCCGGGGGTGGTTTGCGTGCGGGCCGCGTGGCCAAATTGCACCTGACGACGGCCATCCTGTAGCTCTTCGGCAATCATCGTGTGACCGCCAGACCAGCCATAGTGAAACGCGTAGCATTCGCCGCTGGTATCTGTCGCGCCCGATATGGGTATCAAAAGACCCGGAAAATGCTCGTGGCCCGTGCGCCCGGTCCGGTTTTCGCGCATGTGAATGCCTGGTGCCCACGGGGTCCGGTTCAGCTGGAATTCGTCGCACCAACGCCCAGAGACATCAATCATATCGATAGATTGCTGTGGCGCGGGCATCACGGGTGCGGCAAGCCAATGCAGTTGCACCGGGATCCGCGTATCCAAGATCGTTTGACAGGTGATCACATGCGTTTGCGCATCAACCGCAAAATCAATGGTGAGCGTCAGGCCGTTAGCTGTATCCTTGCTAACCACTTTCAATCCAGCGCTTGCATCAACTTCGGTAGCGGTAAACTTTGGCAGAATGGGCGCGCCATCCCCGGCGCTTAAGATCAGCCCCGGTTGGCCTTGAAACGACCGCCCCGCTTCGGGGCAAATCGATAGATCGGGGTTCTCGTCCAACATGCCTCCTGCGATATCGATCACATGTGCGGCGCAAACCGCGTCCAGATCCTCGGACGCTGGCAAGGGCGCGCCCCAATAGACAACCTGCGGCAAACGGTCAGTTGCCACGGCTAAAACGAGCGTTTGTTGGCCATCATCAAGTCGATAAGCATCCACCATCTACTTCACCGCCCCAAGCGTGAGGCCCGCGATAAAGTGCTTTTGCATCAAAAAGAACATCGCGACGGGGGGCAAAGCCGCGACAATCGATCCTGCGCTCATCAGGTGATAGGCCGCGCGAAATTGCGAGTTAAATTCCGTGATCCCAGCGGTCACAGGCTGCGCGCTTGGACCTTGTGTCAGAACAACCGCCCAGAAATAATCATTCCAGATAAAGGTAAAGATCAGCACAGCCAACGCGGCAAGCGCGGGTTTCATCAGCGGCAGCACAACGTAGAAGAAAATACGCCATTCCGCGACGCCTTCGACACGGGCTGCCTCGATCAGCGGGAAAGGCAACGCACGGATAAAATTCCGCATGAATAGTGTGCAGAACCCCGTTTGGAACGCAATATGAAACAGCACAAGCCCTTGAATGCTATCATACATCCCCATGTTGATCGTCAGATCACGCACCGGAACCATCAAGATTTGGAACGGCACGAAATTGCCCGCGATGAACATAAAAAATATGAATAGATTGCCTTTGAACTTATAGATGCCCAGCGCAAATCCGGCCATGCTTGACAGTGCAACCGCGCCTAACACCGTTGGAATTGTGATGAACATAGAGTTCAGCAAATAGCGCGGCATGTTGGATTCAAGAAACACTTTGCCGTAATTTGTGAAGCCTTCAAAACTGGACGGCCAGCCCCAATAGTTGCCGTTGGCGAAATCCGCGGCAGGCTTGATCGAAAACATCGCCACAGCGATGAGTGGCAGCAGCCACAAGATCAAGGCAAAGGGCAGCACCGCCTGATAGGTCCGCTGATAGCCACGCGATTTTTTGGCAATAGGTGTCGGAAACATCAGCGTGCCCCTTTTTCGTCGCGCCACATGGCGTACAAAAAGTACCCAATAAAGCCGAGCATGATAAAGAATAGAACGACCGCAATCGCTGACCCATACCCCATGCGGAATCCAAATTCAGACAGGGATTCTTCGAACATATAGAACGACAGCACACGGGTTGATCCAAAGGGTCCGCCGTTGGTCATGACACTGATCAAATCAAACGACCGCAGCGCTCCGATAATGGTTACGACAAAGGCGATGAACGTCGCCGGTTTCAGCTGCGGCAAGATGATATACCACAGCATTTTGTAACCTTTGGCCCCATCCAAACGCGCCGCTTCGACCTGTTCGGGATCAACGGCGTTCAACCCGGTCAGATACAAGATCATGCAGTAAGCAGTCTGCGGCCAAAGACCCGCCGCGATAATCCCATAAGTGGCGAGGGTCGGATCGCCGAGGATGTTCACAGGCCCGGCCCCGAACACGCCTAAAATGGCATTCAACAGGCCTTCGCGCGGCAGGTAAAACCATGAAAACACTAGCCCAACAACAACCTGCGAGATCACGAATGGAAAGAAGAACAATGACTTATATAGTCGAATACCGCGCACAGTTTGGTTCAAAAACAGAGCGATGAATAACCCCGCAGGCACCGCCAGCAGGTACAGCGCCAGCCATTTGAGGTTGTTCCAAAACGATGTCTCAAACTTGCGATCAATATTCTGATCGCCGATGCCCAACAACCGTTCATAATTGGCCGTCCCGAGATAGGTTTTTTCGCCCAACCCGTCCCACTGGTGGAAACTGATCCAAAAGCTTTGGCCAATCGGAATGATCACATAGACCGCAAAAAACAGCATCGCCGGCAGTAAGAAAAGCCAAGGGGTCAGCGCGATTTCATTGCGCTTGTACCAGCTTCGCGATGTGGGGGTCACAGATGACATGTCATGGCCTTTGCGCAGATTAACACATGCGAAAACCTTGGCGCGGTTTGCGGATGAGTTAATGGATGGGTGCGCCCCCCGCATCGGCGGGAAGCGCGAGTTTCAAATTATTGGTAGATACGCTGACGCGCTTCTTCGAGACGCGCGAGGATGTCGTCCAGATTGTCGGGGAACACCATGAACTCTTGCAGGCCTTCCATGCCAACGCTGGCCATTTCCGCGGGAAAATCGCGGTCAAAGAACTGCGCGACGCCGCCTTGGGCCTTGGTTGACAGCATTGCAAAGCCCTGCTCAAGGAACTCATCCGCATCGACACCAGAAGCTGCGTTGATTGGCAGTTGGCCAAGCGCATCACCAGAGTTGATTTCAGTCTGTACATTTGCAGATGTCACATATTGCAGGAACGCACGTGCATTATCCTTGTTTTCCGCACCTGATGGGATGTGGAATGTATCGGTCGGTGCATCTTCACCTTGTGGATAATCGCCGATCAATGGGAATTGATAGAAATCAATCTGCTCATCCGTCAGACCTGCTTCGCGCATTGCGGCAACTGCAAAGTTCCCCATCAGGTAAGATGTCGCTTCGCCATCGATCATGAAGTTCAGGGCTTCTTGCCAAGAATACGACTGGTGATCAGCGATAAAGCCGCCCATGTCGATCAGCTTGCGCCAGTTCGCGAATGTTTCACGGACGCGCGGGTCTGTCCATTCAACTTCGCCACGTGCGAGCTGCATATGGAAATCAAAACCGTTCGTGCGCATGTTCATATAGTCGAACCAGCCGCCAGCGGTCCAAAGGAACTTTGTCCCGATTGCATAGCAAGCACGGCCTGAATCAACAATAACCTGACAGTTCGCGATTTCTTCGTCGAAGGTCACAGGCTCTGACAGGCCCAATTCGTTAAAGATGTCTTCGCGGTAGTATACGCCCCACTGATAGTAGGTGTACGGTACACCGTATTGCTTGCCATCAAGCGTCAGCGCCCCTTGGACCGCATCCAGCCCCGGCAGGTCGCCGTTCGCGTACATGTCCGAAATATCTTCGAACAGACCGGCGTCAACATATGGGCCCATGCGGTTAGCCGCGTACCAGTTCACAACATCAGGTGGGTTTGCGCCCAATGCGTTGCGGATCTGTGTTTTCCACGCTTCGCGGTCAACAACGGTCAATTCGATGTTCAGTTCTGGATGCATCTCTTGGAAGCCTGCAACCAGCCCTTCCATCACTGCGCGTGGCGCAGGGTTGGACATGTCAGATGTGATTTTCAGATCGCCAGATAATTGGTGGCCGTCCGCGAATGCCGCTGACGCTGCCATACCTAGCGCAGCCACCGCCGCGCACGAGGTTTTCAAAATGGAATGCATGGTTTCCTCCCTACTGCTTCCGTTGCAATATTTTGTCTCACTATATGAAACGTCGTTTTGCATATTGATACTAAACCGCGACTCGGTTACCGTTGTCAACAGTCAGCTGCGCGTTTACGCCAATGTCGAACGCGCGATTGGCAAAGGGAGACGCGACAAATAGGGAGGAAAACCATGGGCGTTGTGACCGGTGACGGCACAGTTGGCAAAGCACTGAGCGTGCTGGATCAGGTAGCGGGTATGGGCCGCCCTGTTCGCATGCGCGAATTGCTTGAGACTTCCGAATTCCCGAAACCCACGCTTTACCGTCTGCTGCAAACCCTGACCAATCAGGGTATGCTCACCTATGATACCGAGGCGCAAACCTATGCGCCCGGTATCCGCCTTGTCCGTTTAGCCCATGTGGCGTGGTCGCAGGCATCGCTTGCACCAATCGCCCGCCCGCATGTCGACGCGCTTGCCGCTAATCTGCGTGAGGCAGTACATGTCGCCCAAATCGATAGCGGCCAAGTTGTTTTTGTCGATAAGCGCCAAGCAAGCACAAAGTTTTCAACGCTCGCCCAAGCCGGGCAAGTCGCCCCCGCCTATTGCACAGGCGTTGGCAAAGCGATCCTCGCGTTTTTGCCAGAAGAAGATTTGGAACAAGCGTTGCTCCAACAAGCGTTCCACCGCTACACGCCTGCAACCCACACGAGCGCCGACACCCTGCGCGCAGAGCTTGAAACGATCCGCGCCGAAGGCATTGCCTTTGACCGTGAAGAACACGCGGCGGGCATCATCAGTATAGCCGCGCCCATATTGACACCAGCACGCCGCGTCGTCGGATCGATTTCCATCGCGACGGCCACCAACCGTCATTCGTTAGAGGGGCTAAAGGCATTCCGCCCTGCTTTGACAGAATGCGCCCACAAAATCGGGGCCGAAGCACAATCTTGGCAACCCCCAGCACTTCCCTAGTTGAAAGGAACGATCCATGTCAGGCGTAGTCATGAAAGATGTCATCAAACGATATGGTGAGGTCCAAGTCATCCATGGGATTGATCTTGAAATCGAGGACGGAGAATTTTGCGTCTTTGTCGGCCCATCCGGCTGTGGCAAATCCACGCTTTTGCGGATGGTCGCCGGTCTTGAAGAAACCACCCAAGGGGCCATGTCGATTGGCGCGCGCGATGTGACCCAAATGGACCCGGCAGAACGTGGCGTTGCGATGGTGTTCCAGACTTACGCGCTTTATCCGCATATGACGGTGCGCGACAACATGGGATTTGGCCTAAAAATGAACGGCCACCCCAAGGCTGAAATCGCTGAAAAAGTCGCCGAAGCCACGCGCATTCTCAAGCTCGAAGAATATCTCGACCGTAAACCAGCCGCCCTATCGGGCGGGCAGCGTCAACGCGTGTCAATTGGGCGCGCCATTGTGCGCGGCCCCGAAGTATTTTTGTTCGATGAACCGCTATCGAACCTTGATGCTGAATTACGCGTTGAAATGCGCGTTGAAATCGCCCGTCTGCACAAAGAAATCGGCGCTACGATGATCTATGTGACCCATGATCAAGTAGAGGCGATGACATTGGCCGATAAGATCGTAGTGCTGCGTGCTGGTCGGATCGAACAGGTTGGCGCACCGCTAGATCTCTACCGTGATCCAGACAACAAATTCGTGGCGGGCTTCATCGGCTCGCCTGCGATGAATTTTCTTGATGGCGTGTCCACAGGTGACGCTGTGACGCTCAATGATACCGCCGGCACCTTTTCCCTGCCTGTCATGATCCCGGCAGAGGGCACTGAGATCAGCGTTGGCATTCGTCCAGAACATGTCGAAGTTGACCCCAATGGTGACACCCACACAGTTGAATTGACCGAAGCCTTAGGCGGTGTGTCTTACGTACATTTGAAATCTGACACGGGCGCGAAAATCATTGTCGAAGAACGGGGTGACGAACGGTCGCGTGCAGGCATCCGCGTTGGTATCACCTTCGCGCTAGAGCGCGCGATGCTGTTCGACCGCAAGACAGAGCAGCGTATACGCTAGCAGCGGCACCCCACCGTTAAATCGGTGGGTCAACGCATTTCAGACCGACATCCGCACCAGAACTATCCGCAGGTTTAGGCGCGCCGCACCTAGCAATTTCAATTACACAAGCAACGCCTGCCGCTGTCATTTCAGGGCATACTTCACACGAAGCGACGCAACCGTTTCGACGGCCGCGCGCGCGTAAGCACAAAACTGCGCCTGTCGCCAACAAGTTTGTAAGGCTGTTTACGTCAAATTAAGAGGCAACCCGCCATAAGTCAGTCGAAGCCCAAAAGATGTGCCGATTGATGCAATGAATGGATCGCCTCTACGATGACAACTAATCCACCCCCATATCACCTCGCAGCGGTGATGACGCCAGAAGACTGCGAAAAGCTGCACGGCTACCTAAACGCAGCCTATGAATCTGCGATCATGATCAACTGTGGCGCCGTCACCCGGCTGCCGGGACTGGCAGCCCAGCTTTTAGTAATGGCGCATAAATCTTGGCAGCAACGTGGATTTGACTTTGCGCTGAGCGACATCAGTCCCGCATGTGCAGATAGCCTTGAAACATTAGGATTACAGCAATTGCTAGCGCAAAAAGGTGCCGCAGAATGAAAACACGTATTCTCGCAATTGACGATTCACCCACGATCCGCAGCTTGCTTACGATGGCGCTCGAAAAAGCCGGGTTCGACGTCACCACCGCCGTAGATGGCGTCGATGGCGTCCAGAAATTCCGCGATTCTGATGCGGACCTTGTCATCACTGATGTGAATATGCCCAACAAAGACGGGTTTGGCGTGATCGACGACATCCGCGGCGGTGAAAAAAACCGGGCAGTTCCTGTGCTCGTACTCACCACCGAAAGCGGTGCGGCACTTAAGGAACGCGCGCGCGCTGCTGGGGCGACGGGCTGGATTGTCAAACCGTTTGATGACGACGCATTGGTATCCGTCATTCGCCGCCTGACTGGAGCATAAGATGGCGAATGACCCTTCAATTCTGGACACATTTTTCGAAGAATGTGAGGATCTCATTGTCGCTTTGACAGAGGGTCTGACCGAAATGCGCGACGGCGCGGCGGACGATGAAACAGTCAACGCCGTCTTCCGTGCAGTGCATTCGATCAAAGGCGCAGCCGGGGCGTTCGCGCTTGATGAACTGGTGGGGTTTGCACATAAATTCGAAACCGTACTGGACGAGCTGCGATCAAACCGTCTGACAACGGACGAAAACTTACTGCGGGTCCTACAACGCGCGGGTGATGTACTGGCCGATTTGGTCGAAGCCGCGCGCGACAATATTCCCGCAAACCGCGATCAAGTCGATCCGGTGCTCAACGAACTACAAGCATTTTTGGGGGATGAAGACGACCAACCCGAAGAAGAGTTTGTGTTTGAGGCGATGACGCTTGATTTCGACAGTGCCGATGATCAAAGTGGCTACCAGGTTTCATTTAGGCCCGGTCCCGAATTTTACGCCTGCGGCCATGACCCTGAGCTTTTGATCAAAGCCCTCAACGAACTTGGGTCCGCAACAATAAGTGCCGATGATACTGCGTTGCCCGATGATTTTGCTGATTTCGACTGGGAAAGTGGCTATTTGACATGGACCATTGATATCCAAGACCTCGCAACTGACCTTGGCATTCTTGAGATTTTTCAATTTGTCGACGATCTGTGCGATCTTAAGATTTCGCCACGAGATACGCCACTTACCCCGGCGCAGCCCCAACCATCGAACCCGAAGATCTCCCAGATATTGCGCCAACCGCGCCGATTGAGGTCGCCCCAAAGGATGAGCACCCCTCAGTTGACACGCCGCCCGTAGAAGCACCTAGCCTTGGACCTAAAGCGGATGCCAAACCAGCCAAACGCAACGCAACCAGCCTGCGCGTTGACCCCGAAAGGGTCGACAGGCTGATCAACGCAGTGGGCGAACTTATCATCAATCAATCGGTTATCTCCCAACGTCTCGAAAAAGCTGCGATTCCGAATTCCTCCGATCTTTTTGCCGATTTGGATGATTACAAATTGCTCGCGCGCGAAATTCAAGAAGGCGTCATGGCCATCCGCGCCCAACCTGTAAAACCTCTTTTTCAACGCATGTTACGGATCGCCCGCGAGGCCGCTGATGGCACGGGCAAAGACGTGGCCATTGTGACACATGGCGAAAACACTGAAGTCGACAAAACCGTTGTTGAACGGCTTGCTGACCCGCTCACACATATGATCCGCAATGCAATTGACCATGGAATTGAAGCGCCCGAACAGCGCAAAGCCGCCGGGAAGCCTGAACAAGGGGTTCTTACACTCACCGCAAGCCAGCGTTCTGGTAGCATCGTCATTGAGATTGCCGATGACGGAGCTGGGCTAAACAGGACCCGCATTCGCGCGATCGCTGTTGAAAAAGGGCTAATTCCGGCTGATGCGACGCTCAGCGAACAAGAGATTGATCAACTCCTTTTTGCTCCCGGGTTTTCGACGGCAACTGAGATCACCAATTTGTCGGGCCGCGGCGTCGGGATGGACGTTGTTAAAACAGCGATCACGACGTTGGGTGGCCGGGTCGCGATCACCAGCGTGCCTGGCAAGGGCACAACGTTCTCAATCACACTGCCACTGACGTTGGCCGTCATGGACGGCATGATCATTAACGTCGGCGGGCAAACCATGGTCGTGCCGATTTCCAGCATCCTCGAATCAATTCGACCCAATACGTCGGACATCTCGCGGATCGGTTTGCACGGAGAGTTATTGCGTATCCGCGGGGAATATGTGCCCATCGTGGACTTGGCCGATCGGCTAGGGCATCCGCGCGATAAGCGCACGATGACGGAACGTGTGCTCCTCTTGATCCAGACTGAGGCCGTCCCTCAATGCGCGCTTGCGGTCGACGATATCTTTGACCAACGACAAGTCGTCGTCAAAAGCATGCAAGGCAACTATGGCGCGATTTCGGGCATTTCCGGCGCGACAATCCTGGGTGATGGCAAAATTGCTTTGATCATTGACCCCGACGCGATCGCGCTCAACGCAGCGCCACGCAATTTTGAAGAGGAGGCACTCCATGTCGCAGCAACCTGAAGCCCCACAAGCCAAGCAACTTGAATTTGTAACGCTTGTTGCTGGCGGTCAGAATTTTTGCGTTGAGATTACGCAAATTCGCGAGATTCGACGCTGGACCCCCGTAACGATCCTGCCTCACTCCCCCTTCCATGTCTTAGGGGTGATCAATCTGCGCGGCGCGGTCATTCCAATTATCGATCTCGCGGTCAAGCTCGGCTTTGAAAAAATTCAACCGACAGAACGCCATGTTATCATCATTACCGCAATAGAAGATCGCATCGTTGGGCTTCTGGTCGAATCCGTGTCTGAAATTCTTGGGGTGAGCGCGGATATGGTGCGCGAAACGCCCCGCGGCCCCGAAGACCCCGCAACACGTGCAATTCAGGGTATCATTCCCGTCGATGACGACATGACCAAAATCATTAACCTTAGTGCACTTATGCCAAGCCTAGACCCGGTGGCGGCATGACATCGACCGCTCAGCAAACGATGGCGCCCTTGCAGCCGGCAGAGTTCGCGTTTTCTGATGCAGACTTCAGTCAAATCGCAAGCTTGGCCTTGAAAAAGTATGGCCTGAACCTTCAATCTTCTAAAAAGGCACTGGTATATTCGCGTTTGGCCAAGCGGCTTCGCCAGCTTAAGATGAGCACGTTTGCCGATTACTATGCGCTACTTAACCAGCCGCAAGAACATGATGAACACTCACATTTTCTGTCAGCACTCACGACGAACGTGACCCATTTTTTTCGCGAGGAACATCATTTCACCTACCTGCAGAACATAGTAATGCCAAAATTGGTTACCAAGGCGCAGGCCGGAAGAAGCGTGCGCCTTTGGTCATCGGCCTGCTCATCTGGTCAAGAAGCATATTGTATGGCGGCAATCGTCAATGCAGTCTGCCCTGAATTTGCAAGCCTCGATATCAAAATTCTCGCCACAGATATTGACCCCAAGATCGTCGCACAAGCAAAACAAGGCACCTATCCAGATACGCAGCGAACCGCTATTCCAGCAGCGTTTCGCGATACGATGATTGCGGCAAATGCCACATCAGACGGGTCGATCACAATGCACCGAAAACTTAAAAGCCTCATTTCATTTGCCGAATTGAATTTGATTGGTGCCTGGCCAATGCGTAAAGAATTTGATGTCATTTTCTGCCGCAATGTCGCGATTTACTTTGATCCGGCCACTCAACATCGGCTTTGGACCCGTTTTCACGATTTACTGGCGCCGGACGGGCACATGATGATCGGGCACTCTGAACGTCTCGGTGGCCAGGCAGCCAAAAAATTTCACAACGTCGATATCACAACCTACCAAAAATCCATTGGGCACGCCCCGTTCTTGGACGAAAAGAAAGAATAAGACATGAGCCTCAAAGACTCGCTACGCGTTATGATCGTCGATGATATGGGGGTCAGTCGTGGACTGTTGGTCCAAGCCATTGAAGAGATGGGAATTTGGAAAAACCAAGCAGAAAACGACGGCCGCGCCGCGCTGGCAAAACTGATTGCGGATCCAGTGCACCTCGTCCTGTCCGACTATAACATGCCCGGCATGGATGGGTTGGAATTACTCAAAGCATTGCGTCAAAATCGTTCCACGGCGCGCGTCGGTTTCATACTTGTCACCGGCAACCCAACCGCAGATTTAGTGACCAAGGGAAAGGCTCTTGGGGTCAACAATATCATCAAAAAGCCGTTCACAACGGCAAGCATGAAACAATGTATCGAAAGCGTCGTTGGCCGCTTATGACAGAGCAGATTAAACAAATGGACCGCCACGATCTCAAGGCCGTTCTAAAAAACACGAGCGCTGCGATGCGCGAGTTGGGGCAAACATTGACCCAACTCGAAGAGGCGCTGCTTGACGATATGATGGCCGGAACCAGCATCGTACAAAATAAGCCAGCGATGCAGACCATCGATTTTTTGATGCAATCAATCGAGGAGCTTGCATTGATGTTTGACCGTATGGAGGCGCATGAACATGTCTCCGGTGAGGTGGATTATTTAGATGTAATCGCGCCAATCCGGTTGCAACGCATTCGCGAACACATCGCAGGTCGTCGAGCGCGATATGCGCAAATCAGTGAGCACCCAAGTTCCGATGGCATTTCAATGTTTTAATAGTTCGGCAAAGGGTCAAGCCCATCATGCAAACCAATGTCCAGACCGCCCTAGTTTTACGCCACAGGCACCACCTCGCAGTATCCGAATGGTTCCGCGCTAGGAGCAAGCAATGGAAACGATAAATGCGCCGTTCAACGGGCGTCCCGCGACTGAAAATATAGCGGCACGAAAATTTATTTTGTTGGGTTCATCGACCGGAGGCGTCGATGCGTTGATACAAATCCTACGCCATTTTGACTCGGATTGCCCACCGACGTTGATCGTGCAGCACACTGGTAGCCAGTTTGCGCAAAGTTTGATTAGGTTACTCGACGGTGCGACACGGGCCAAAGTTGTCGCGGCCCAAAATGGCGCAATGCTGGAACGCGGCATGGTCTATCTTTCGCCAAGCACTGAACAGCATCTTTGTCTTGCCGATAATCTGCCGCTGAGGATTGCGCTAAGCCAAAGTCCACCGCGAACAAGCCACCGCCCCTCCGTTGACGCATTGTTTGAATCTGCGGTTCCACATGCAGCAAATGCCACTGCAGCAATTCTCACAGGTATGGGAAAAGACGGGGCGCAGGGGCTTCTTGCGTTACGCCAAGCGGGCGCACAAACGGTTGGTCAGAACGAAGACACATCCATCGTTTATGCGATGCCGCGGGTCGCGCAAGCTTTGGGCGGTGTCGCACACGCATTGCCGATCACCGAAATAGGGCCCGCTCTGCTACGTGCGGCAACACAAAGGACCTAAAATGAATGTCACCCGCGCCCCTGATAAATCGCATCAAACCATCACGGTGATCCAAGGCGATTTCGCCGTCTCTGCGGATCCAAACATCGTGTTGTCCACCGTCTTGGGATCCTGCGTCGCAGTGTGCCTCTATGACGCTACGGCCAGCGTAGGCGGCATGAACCATTTTCTACTGGCCAGCAGTTCTGACGCTAGGTCGAAAGACCTACGCTATGGCGTCAATGCGATGGAGTTGCTTATTAACCGCGTTTTGCGCGCGGGCGGCGACCGCGGATCGCTGCAAGCTAAAATATTTGGAGGCGCCAAGATGACAACCCATGCAGGGGATATCGGGCGCAATAACGCCGATTTTGCGCTGGAATTTTTGACGCGCGAAGGCATCTCATGCGTGTCCCAAAGCCTTGGCGGCGATCAGGCCCGTCGCGTGCAGTTCACCCCGACAACGGGTGCTGCGCGTCAATTGCAAATCGCAGGACCAGAACCCGCGCTTAAACCTATGCGCCCCCCAGTAAGCGAAGCCCCCGATATCACGCTATTCTAGGGCTGTCCGTCGAGTGCTTGTAAACGCTTGAGCAACGATGATGTGTCCCAACGTCCGCCGCCCAGTTTTTGCACGTCCTTATAGAACTGATCTACCAAGGCGGTGACAGGGAGGCTCGCGCCGTTTTCATCTGCCGTGTCCAAGCAAATCCCGAGGTCCTTGCGCATCCAATCCACAGCGAACCCGTGGTCGAATTGATCGTCCAGCATGGTTTCAGAGCGGTTATCCATCTGCCAGCTTCCAGCTGCGCCTTGGCTGATGACTTCGACGACCGCGCGCCCATCTAATCCGGCTTTTTGTGCGAAATGCAGAGCTTCTGATAGGCCTTGAACAAGGCCGGCAATCGCAATTTGATTGCACATTTTTGTCATTTGACCGGCACCGCTGTCACCGATCCGACGGCAAATCCGGGCATAGGCGGCAAGCACGGGTTCCACGGTGTCAAAGCTGTCTTGCGCGCCACCGCACATCAACGAGAGAACGCCATTTTCAGCCCCCGCCTGCCCGCCCGAAACTGGCGCATCGACGAATGCGACGCCTAACGCAGCGGCCGCGTCGTGCAATTCGCGCGTTACCGCAGCCGAAACAGTGGTATGATCGACAAAGGTTGTCCCCGCTGCCATGCCCGCGAACGCACCATCCGCACCAAGGCAAACAGACCGCAGATCATCGTCATTGCCAACACATGACATCACAATGTCTGCGCCATCGGCTGCAGCGCGCGGCGTCGCGGCCATCTTGCCACCATGCGCTGCCACCCATTTTTCGGCCTTGGCCGCCGTTCGGTTATATACCGTGACGGCGTGCCCTGCTGCTTGCAGATGCCCCGCCATGGGAAATCCCATCACGCCAAGTCCTAAAAATGCGAGTTTAGCCATCGATCCACGTCCTTCTATTGCGGCGCGTTGGCGTTACTCGGCGATCTCCCATGCGATCGTGAAGGCGGCCAGCGCGTCTCCGATGACTTTTTCCTCTACATCCGCGGGTTTTGCAATACGCGCAATCAACCCACGTTTTTTGTGTTCAGTCACGATTTCAACAGTGGCACCTGTCTCGGCAAGGGCTTCGTTGTAAATCCGCGTGATCGCAAGTTTACGTAGGTCTGGCTTAAAGATTTTTCCGACCGCTGTTTTTGGCAGTTCATCCAAAATCTCAAGATGCTTGGGGAATGCCGCACGTTCGTGGATATGCTCTTTGGAAAAGGCGATCAGCTCGTCCGAGGTAATTTCAGCCCCATCAACCAATTCCACATAGGCGCATGGGATTTCACCCGCGTGTGCGTCCGGTTGACCAATCGCGCCAGCAAAGGCCACCGCTGGGTGCCCGGCAAGCGCCTCTTCGATTTCAGCGGGGTCGATGTTGTGACCACCGCGAATGATCAAATCTTTTGCCCGGCCCGTAATCCACATATAGCCATCTGGGTCGATCCGCCCTAAGTCACCCGTGCGCAAATACTGCGTTTCAGATTTATCACCGGGATAGTACAGGTTCTCGTTTTTGTCGGCCTCTGTGTAGGTTTCGCCCATCGAAACGCCTGGGCTGGATACGCAAATTTCGCCAATTTCGTCGGGTTCCACCTCTTGGCCCGTCGCAACCGAGATGATTTTGATATCCGTGTGCGGGAACGGTAGACCGGTAGAACCCACGCGTTTTTCGCCCTCAGGTGGGTTGATCGCGACCAAGCATGTGGCCTCGGTCAATCCGTAACCTTCACAAATTGTGATCCCGGCGGCTGCCTCGAACCGTTTGTATAGCTCAAGCGGCAAAGGCGCGGACCCACAAAACGCTAAGCGCAGTGATGAAATATCTGCATCAACCGAGCGCTGCATCAATGCAGACATCGCCGTAGGAACCGTTATCATAAAAGTAACTTTGTGCTTTTCGACCAGCTTCCAGAAATTATCGAAAACACCTTCGCCGCGGTAACCCTGCGGAGTCGGGAACACAACTTCGGCCCCTGAACCAAGCGACGCACCCAACGAGACGGTCGTCGCGAAAACATGGAAAAGCGGCAGCGGACAAATCTGCACATCTTGTTCGGTAAACAACAATCGCGCGCCCAGCCAAGCATTATAGATAATCCCCGAATAGCGGTGCTGTACGACCTTAGGCATCCCGGTTGTGCCGCCTGTGTGGAAATAGGCGGCAACACGGTCCCCTTCGCTATCCGCAAACGCGAGAGTTTTGGGCTGTTTCGCCATCTCAGTGTGGAAGTTCAGCACGCGCGCGTCGTGGTTCGTTGGGTTTTTCGGCCGGATTAGCGGCACGATAAATTTCTTAATCCCGGTCAGATAGCGGTGCAAATCCACTTCCAGAACGGTTTTGACATTAGGCGCAAAGCGCACGGCCTCAGCCGCCTTTTGGGCCACATCGGTTTTGGGAAAGGCTTTGAGCGTGACCAGCACCTTGGCGTTGGTTTCACGCAAAATTGCGGAAATCTGTTCGGCGTCAAGCAACGGGTTAATCGGGTTCACGATGCCTGCAACCTGTCCTCCCAAGATCGTCAGGATGGCTTCAGTGGCATTGGGCAGCAAGAATGCAACAACATCCGTTTCGCCCACGCCCAGCGACCGAAACAAGTTCGCAGCCTGCGCGGTTTGTTCGCGCAATTCGTTCCACGATAATGTTTCGCATTTTGAATCCGGGTCCGACAGCAGGCTATAGCTCACCGCGTTCCGTTCCCCAAATTTGTCAGCGGTCTGATTGAGCAGCGCAAACGTGGTCTTAGGCAGATCGCGATCTTCCCATGGCATTTCTTGTTCGATCGCATTGCGATCAGCGACATTTGCATAAGCCATGTCGGTTCTCCTCCCCTAAAAGTATTTTGCGGCCTAACCTCAAAGCCCGCGACGTCTGAAGAATAACGTGGGCAAATCCGCAGCATAGCGCAAGTCTGACGCTACGATATTTCCATATTATTCGGCTGCGCCACCTTCAGTGAACTGCAATTTTGCCAAACGCGCGTATAGCCCGCCTTGCGCGACAAGGCTATCGTGTGTGCCTTGGGCGACGATCTTGCCTTCTTCGAATACGATAATGCGGTCGGCTTTCTTCACCGTCGCCAGTCGGTGCGCGACAATCAATGTCGTGCGCGTCTTCGCCAATTCGTCGACCGCAACTTGCACCGCATGTTCGCTTTCGGCATCAAGCGCACTTGTCGCCTCGTCCAGCAGCAAGATCGGTGCGTCACGCAAAATCGCACGAGCAATCGCGATCCGCTGCTTTTGCCCGCCCGACAGCATCACGCCCCGTTCGCCAACATAGCTGTCATAGCCATCGGGCAAGGCGCTTAGAAAATCATGCGCAGCGGCGGCTTTAGCTGCTTCAACGACTTCGGCGTCCGTCGCATTTGGACGACCAAAACGGATGTTTTCTAACGCGGTATCTGCAAAAATCATCGGGTCTTGTGGGACCAAGGCGATATGTTGGCGGAACGCGGTGCGTTCCATATCGCGCAAATCCTGCCCATCGATACGCACCGCCCCGACCTGCGGGTCATAGAACCGCTGCACCATATGGATCATCGTACTTTTGCCCGCACCAGACGGGCCGACAAGTGCGACCGTTTCGCCAGGTTTGATATCAAGATCAACACCATGAAGCGCAGGAATATCGGCGCGCGAAGGATAGCTAAAGTGCACATTGTCGAACATCAATCCACCTTTGACGGGCGTCACCACGGCGTCTGGTTTCGCAGGATCCTGCACCGTATCCTCAATGGTTAGCAATTCGACTAAGCGTTCTGTTGCCCCTGCAGCGCGCTGCAATTCCCCCCAGACTTCGGATAGCGCTGCAACCGCGCCGCCAACCATGATCGTGTAGATCATGAATTGCACCAGACCGCCTTCAGTGGTTTCGCCAGCCCGTACATCTTGCGACCCCATGCGTAAGAACATGACAATTGCAGAAAAGACCATAAAGATCACAAGCGCTGTGAGCATAGCCCGGGTAAAAATCCGGCGCCGGGCCGACCGATAGCTTTGCTCGGTCACATCATCGAACTTGGCGCGGCTTAGGTCTTCGTGGGTAAAGGCCTGCACGGTTTGCGCTGCTAGCAATTGTTCTGACGCGCCGCCGCTT
The DNA here is from genome assembly GCF_003318235.1 of Loktanella sp. D2R18. Taxonomy (GTDB): domain Bacteria; phylum Pseudomonadota; class Alphaproteobacteria; order Rhodobacterales; family Rhodobacteraceae; genus Yoonia. The sequence goes on from NZ_QOCG01000022.1 coordinate 170,164, forward strand.
GATTCCGCGATCAAGTCTTGGTTTTCTTTGGATTGGCTGCGCACGCGCCGCCCCAAAATGACCATTGGGATCAAAACAACCGGGATCGGCCACAGCACCATGACGCTCATCTTGACCGATGTCAGCATCATCAGCACTACACCGCCAAGGAAAATCAATACGTTACGCAGTGCTATAGATGCAGAGCTACCGACCACCGACAAGATCAGCGTGGTATCGGTCGTGATCCGGCTCAGCACCTCACCAGTCATGACACGTTCGTAAAACGCAGGGCTCATCCCGATCATGCGGGCAAAAACCGCTTTGCGAATATCCGCAACGATCCGTTCACCAAGCCGCGTCACCAAAAAATAGCGGAGCGCCGTCCCGACCGCCAAAAGCCCGGCGAATGTCATCATCGTTCTGAAATGCCCGGCCAACATCGCGCCGTCATCTGCGCCAAAATTGTCAACGATCAGTCGCGCCGCGATTGGCAAGAACAATGAAATCGACGCGGTAAAAATGAGCGCGAGCCCCGCACTGATTACGTTCAACCGGTAAGGTTTCAAGAACGGCCACAACGCCTTGAGCGCGCTCACCTTCTTACCGGGGTCGCGGTCTAAACCAATTTTCGGGGGTCTGGCCATTTCTGTCTCAATCTATTGCTTGACGCAGACATAAAACCGCACCAGCCGTTTCACAAGGAGGCGATACGTATAAGCATCATACAAATTTGAAAAAATGTGGAACAAGCGACGGGAATCGAACTAGAATCACCAGCTGGGAAGGCCATGCTGCACATCCGAATTTCCGACGATAAAACAACTAATTAACGATACGCCAAAAGCGTCTTTGTAGGTTAACTGCCGGAAATGAATTATTGGAGCGGGTGGGGGGAATCGAACCCCCATCTCCAGTTTGGAAAGCTATGCTGCAGATTCGTATTTAAGACAATAAAACAAATGGTTAGAGATGCAACTAACGCATCTTTGTAGGTTAACTGTCGGAAATGAATTTGTGGAGCGGGCGGGGGGAATCGAACCCCCATCTTCAGTTTGGAAAACTGAGGTCTTAACCATTACACAACGCCCGCGACCAAACAGACCACTAAATCACCCACAATCGGAGGTCAAGAAGTAGATTTCGAGTTCTGGTTCGATACGGTCGGAGACCGTGATCTGGGGCGGGAGTCGGCTTTGTAACTGTGGGCGGATTGCGGACATTCGCTGCATTTTGCACCGACGGCTGCTTCGCGGACTTTGCGGTCGTTCGTTTTTCGTACTTCGCTGACGCAGCATCGCTTCGCACTTGAGGCATTCCTGTCGCCGCGTTGCAGCTCACGTCGCCAATGCGGCCATTCAGTTTGTCTATATTAATCAAATCTAAGCCGAACTTTCACTGCACAGTGTCAGATCAATCGAGACGCCGACAAACCAGCGTGTTGCGGACGCAGCGTTTGCTTGCGCAGACAACTTCGCGGTTGCCGCATGTCTATTGCTTCGCTGCAGCTCAATTCACCGAAACGATCATTGAACCCGGCCATAGGATACCAAACCGATACTGCCCTATCGCTGCGGGCGGTATTAACAATCGCGTCCTAGGACAAAGTTGGCGCGAGCGCGGCATAGCAATCTAAGCTGTAGAAAAGGGCCATCACAGCGAGCTATATGCTTCATGGTATACCATCTAAAATCGAAATTATGCCGGCAAAATTGCTAGAACTTCGCAACCAAATTCAAGAATGCGCCTTGATCATCTTGCACAAGGTCAGTCAGATCGTCCGAGAAACTACCGAAATTGTATCCCACACCTAATTTCACGTTGTTCCCAAAGTGCCTGTGTCCAGCAGCCAAAAGGCTGGTTTCAGACGTTCCGCCTTGCACCGTGGTGAAGTTACGCGCTTCAACCATGACGTCCCATTCGTGGACGAGATGATAGGTAACCGACCCTGCCAGTAAGTAAGCGTCATTTTGGACAAAATCGGAGGCGTCATCAGCCGCCGTCTCAGATGACCGGTAGCCAACTTTACCGCCAAGTGACCAATGTTCGTTGATGTCGTAAATACCATTCACGCTGACCACATGGCTGCGCTGGCGCGGACCGTTTTCGTCGTCGCCGTCGACGCGTTGACCGAACATGTCATGCAGGTACCGATAGCGCGCCAGCATATTGAACTTGTCGTCGAGGATCGGGCGGAACGCGTAACCTAAAACGACTTCCCCATATTCGCCGTCAAGCAGTGACCCTTGATCGGTGTCGGTCCGGGCATAGTCCAAACCCGCCACGATCCGTGCTTGGTTGCTAAATTTGTAAGTCAGATCAGACGCCAGCAGATAGGTATCTGACGCGACCTCGGTTCCATCCAATATCCCGTCATCTGCCCGATATTCGAACCGCCCAGACAGTGCCATGATCTCGGTCTCGTAAGATGCGCCGAGCGACAGCGCATAGCGTTCGAAATCGTAGTCCGCGCCATCATCAATCCGGCCCATTTCAAAGGCGGCTGAATATTGCGTTGCGTCTGTGCGATTGTACGCCAACCCGTAAGCGCTGGTCAGAGTGCGATGCCGTCCGAAAGCGTCATAGGTGTTTTCCCCAAACGCGCGCACGTTGTCACTGACCGCGCGCTGTGCACCAACGACAAATCGTCCTCGGTCCGTGCCGTCTTGTGTCACGCCGGCCAAATCTCGACCTGCTTCGAGTTCGTAGCCCGCATAATGCGTGTTACCCGCACCATCATCATAATTGGCAAGCAGACGCGCGGCTTGCCCTTGGTCCCCATCGGAAATGTCGGCCGTCAGCCCCCAGCCATTATCCCATGCGTAGGATGCTCCAACACCCACCCGGTCATTGCTTTCGATATCGCTGATATCAAAGCTTTTCTGTCCGTAGATGTAGACATCAGCCTGATCCGTGACGGCATAAGTCAGACGCCCACCCAGGTCGGTCCGCGTTCCCGTTTCGGTTGGATCATCAACGTCAATGCGATCAAGCAGTTCGACCCCTATTTCGGCCGTCAGCCGTTCGGTCACCTCGTAACCAATTTGCGCCCCCGCCCGGCGTTCAAGATCACCAACTGCGTTTTCATAGCTATCCAAAGAGACCCCGTAGCTCAGCCGTTCTGTTGCCTGTCCCGCGATCGCAAGTCCCCAGAGTTCTTCGTCACCAGTGGCTGTATCGACTGTGAAATCGAGATTGCTGAACCCTTCATCACGGGCTTCGGCGTAGCCTTTGATTTGGCCGGTGCCACCCCACCCAAGGTCCGCAAAATCGGCTTGTCCTTCGACTTGCACTGCTGTCCCCGAACCCGCGAAGGGGTTTTGTGTTTCAACGATCAAACCGCCATCCGCCGAAAACGTCGAGCCAAAGCCCGGGCCATCAGATTCCGCGTAATCCAATTGCACAAACGTGTTGTCATTGGCTTGCAGACGCAGATCGGCACCGACAAGTGTTTGTTCGTCGATGCCGTTGTCTTCGACCAATCCGGACGCGCCGATGCGAACCCCATTGCTGACCCAAACCTCAGTGCGCCCGCCGTAGGAAAACCCGTCGACATCCGTCGACGTCGGCGTATATTCATATTGGACCACCAGCTGCAAATCGGCGTCGCCGGTGATGTCAGTGATCAGGCCGCCATCCACGATACCTGATTGCAGCGGTTGCGCCAGTGTCACAATGCCTTGGATATAGTTGATGTCATAGTCGACGCCAGCTGTCAGCGTCGTAGCCCCAATCACCCGTCCGCTGATCGGATCGCGCAACTGCACAGCCACTGTTTCCGTTCCCACGCCGATATCCTGCCGTTCAAGGAAATAGACGGAGCCACCAGTGCCCAGGAACGCTTCGCGTTGTGGCAACTGGTCGGGTTGGGCTGCGTAAAGATCAACACTTGCGATGGCTTCGCCATTGGTGCGGGTGTCTTGGGCGGCGTAGTGGCCTTGCAGGCCATAAAGCGCGCGTTCGTTGCGCACATATTCACTGCCCCCAAGCTGGCTGTCGAAATTGCCCCACAGCGCAAAATTTCCTTGCTGTTCTAGGCGCAGATAGACCTTGCCGTCAGTGGGGGTGTTGTCGACGATTGTGCTGTCATCGCCATAAGTGGGGTAAAGGTCATTTGGATCGAGCCGGTTCAAAACCGATGCCGGGTCCTTTTCATCAAGATCGCGAAAAATCTCGTCCAGTGGGCCTTCGCCCGTGTCTAAAGACCCCGTTATCTGTAACCCGTTGTCGGTGCGCCCATCCACGTAGATCGCAAAACGACCCCGGTCGTAGGTGTCCCAACTATCCGTGTCTGGATCAAGTTGTGTACCATAGGTCAGATCAGCGATGCCCGCATAAAACCATTCTGATCGTGGCACATCCACACGCCGCGTTTCATTCAACGGACGCTGGCCCGCACCGTTCACGGCCACGTCGACATCATAGTCCCCGGCAGGCACGATCCGCTGGATGACGAAACCACCTGACGGATCAGGTTGCACAGTTTCACCCAAAGCGCGCACTGTCGCACCGGGTACGAGGTCACGCCCGGACACCGTGATGGCCCCGCCATACACAGGGATGCGACTGCGGGCCATTGTGTTGGCCCCATCCTCAACCCCGTCGACCCGAGGACGCGTGTCCGCCTGTGTCAACGGTACAGGATGTGTTTCATCGTAGCGCCCATTGGCGTCATAAACCCGGTGGACGACATAGATGTCATCACCTTCCGGCACGGTGACGCTGGTTTGACCATTGGGGTTGATGGGTGCGACGCCAATCGTGCGTGCCCCAACTGTCCCGCCCAAATCAACGATCCGTATTTCAGCGCGGACAATATAGGCGGGATAGTTCAACGCCGATTGCAGCGTGACCTGATCACCTGCCGCGTGACTGGTGGGTTCGCCGACCACTTCCAAGTCTAACCGTGGTGCTGCCCCCAGACCGTCAAAAACAACCAGCACATCTGCTTCTGCCAAGACCACATCCACGCGACGCGCGATATTTTCGACAGCGGCGTCTTCGACCACTTGACGGTCATTGATACGCACAGTGAACCCTGCAGCATTCGCAGGCAGGGCGAAAACCTCAGACGCTTGTTCACCAACGGGCATGGTCACAGCCAGACCTGCATTGCCCTGTTCACAGCCCGCAGGCAACACACCATTCACAAGCTCGCACTGCGTGGATTGGCCAAATGTCATTGTGGCGATCAAGCCGATTGCCGTGGCTCCCATAAGGCGCGCGGTTGAGCTGATACGGGGGGTACTGATAAAACGCGCCATGTTACTGTGTCCTCCGGACAATTCGCTCAATGGTCAGGCGATATCTGCCTTGCCCGTTCCAACGGTCGCGGATCAGGTCTTCAAGCGCGTCAAGCCGCGCGTTTGCTGTGCGCTGGCTCTCGGCGGCGCGGTAGTAAGTCAGTCGCACAACAGACGGCGTGGATTGGATGCGATCGATCAAACGGTCTGTATATTGTGCCAACGCTTGCGATGGGGCAGCACCGCCTTGGGCAAATGCTGGCGCCATCAGATCGATTTCGACCAAAGTGCCGAGGGTTGCGCCAAAGTTCAAACGGCTCATCGTGCCGGGTGTCATGCGTACGACCCGTGGGTTTTCAGTCGTTACAAAATAGCCTGTTGGCAGTGTCCGCGTGTCCAGCTTCAAGAAGAAATTCGATCCGATATCCGCAGGCAAGGCTGCACATGGAACCGAGTAGCGACCAAATTCATCAGTCGTAATCAACGTCCCGTTTGGCGTCGACAAGCGGACATTCGGTATGCCCGGTTCGCCGTCGGGTGTTACCTCTGACAATACGCCGAACTTGCCGCCCTCATAGGACTGGTCAGAAACCCCACGATCCTCGGTCAAGCCGTCTTGATAACCATTCATGTTCCGATCGTCGAAGACCTTGCCGATGATATCGGTACATTCGAATACGGCTTCAGGACGCCGGGTCACAATGGCCGAGGCGACGTTCGACAGAACTTGCCCATCTGGCCCAATGGCAATCGCCGTGTTGACGTATTCGCCCGGTGATCCGCCCACCATGCGCACCTGATAGGTTATTTCGACAACACCGGCAGGGTCCATATCAACCGGCCCCCACGTCAGTGTGTTTCCAGCAACGATGGGTTCGTTATCAGGACCGCCCGTGACCACAGCCGTATCAGGGGTATAGACCATGCCATCAGGCAAAGTATCTACAAAGCTGACTGCGGACTCGATTGTTGTCAGCCCATTTTCGAACCGCAGTGTGTAAGTGATCGTGTCACCCAATTGCGCATTGGCCGGACTTGCCGTCTTGGTTGCAAGAATGTCAGGATCGATGCTCGCCAATACGCCCGTGCTGGCCTCGGCCGCCAAGACAAGTTCGTCGGACACTGCCGATATTGTATTTTCGCCAGCTGGCGAACCTGCCGCCGCATCATAGCGCACTGTCAACAAGATCGTGCCAATGCTGTCGGGGGCAAGTTCTGCGCCATCAGCCACCAGTTGGATATTGCCTGTGCCGTCATAACCAGCATTCGCGATGCCAACATCAAAGCCCGACACAACAGGTGTATCCACACCTACCAACGTCGCAGGGGCGACAAAAGCGGTCAGATCATCCTCGATCACCAAATTCGTCAGGGTGACGTTTCCGGTGTTTTCTAGGGTCATTGTAAACGTGACCTCGAAAATATCAGCGCTCAGTCGGGTCGGAACGTCGGCCTCTTTCGTAGCAATGGCTTCGGGCGTTTGCACGATTGTCGCCACGGTTGGATCATCCGTCGTGTTGCCATCTGCATCGTCACCATTGTCCGAAACATCGGACACGGGCCCGCCAGTTGGTGAGACGCTGCTCACCGTCGCGGTGTTGGTGATCGCACCGCTATCAATATCGGCCTGCGTCATCTCATATGTGACGGTGTAAGTGACCGTCTCGGTTGGCGGCAGCAGGCCATCGACAAGGCCAGACACCACGATATCCAGCGGAGCAAGCGGCGTGCCATCTGCATTGGTCATTGTGTCTTCCAACGTGACATCTGACAGGGTGACGTTGCCGGTATTCTCCGCTGTGATGGTAAAGACAACGTTTTCGCCAGCCAGCGTTCCCACACTGGTGACGACCTTGGTGACATCAAGACCGGGTGTCGGGGGGAACGTCAGCGTTGTCGGATCATCGGTCGTATTGCCGTCACCGTCATCGCCGTTGTCTGATGTATCCTCAACCGGATTGCCATCTACGTCTTGGGTCGCAATCAGCGCAGTGTTTGAGATACCACCCGCATCGATATCATCCTGCGTCAACGTATAGGACACATCCCATGTCCAAACCTCGCCCGGATCAAGGGTCGTATCATTGTTGTCCAATGGGTTCGCTGTCCGGCCTGGCCCAGTGATATCGCCGCTAAGGTCCGTTCCGTCTGATCGCGTGAGCGCATCGCTGGGGACGACGTTAAACAAATCGACGTTGCCGCGGTTTGCTGCACGAATTTCAAAGATCACCGTTTCACCAACAGCCAACGCCGTTTGGGTGATCACCTTTTCAACATCCAAAACAGGAACCGTATCAATGACCACTTCGGTCGGATCGTCGGTTGTATTACCGTCCCCGTCATTGCCATCGTCGGACACGTCAAAGACATTTCCGCCGCCGGGTGGTTGAGAAAAAACGGTCGCTGTATTCGCAAAGCCGCCTGCGTTGATGTCGTCTTGGGTGATCTCGTATGTCGACTGGTAGGTCCAGATCTCGCCGGGATCCAACAACCCATCTGTATCCACATCGCCCGTGGCAAAGCCGCCTGTTTCCTGCAAGGTCACAGGGGTCGTCAGGTCAAGCGGCGTGCCATCATTCCGGCTGAGATCATCCGCTATATTGACGCCGCTCAATGACACATTGCCCGTATTTTCTGCTATGAACGTAAAGGTGACAAGGCTGCCCAACGTCGTTGCAGGCACCTCTGCCGTTTTGGTTAGCGCGATCCCGGGTTCTTGATCGGGCCCAGCTACGGTGACGGTATCATCAATCGTCACCGGAATATCGCCGGGCGCGATCCCATCGGCGGTGGCGGTGTTCACGATCTCGCCTGCGTCGATATCCTCTTGCGTCACAGTGACCGCGACGGAACAGGCATTGCTGATTTCACCCGGCAAAAGGGTTCCCACATCACAACTAAACGTGCCCGCCCCGTTTGTCAGGACATCCGTCACCGTGATGTCCGAGATCGTGTAGATGCTGGTGTTTGTCACTTGGAAGACAAAGGTTAGATCACTGTCCAGATCACCAAACGGATCAGGGTTCGCAATTTTCTCAAGATCAAGCGTTGGAGTAACAACCGGTCCGGTTGACGTCGCAGTGCCGTCCTGTGGCGCTATCGCGTTGCCATCAGGGGCCACACCCGTAGCCGTGGCCACATTGGTGATTGAACCATTGTCGATATCGCTTTGTTCAATGGTGTAGCTGCCGGAACAGATCAGTTCGCCACCCACAGGCAATGTGTCGATATCGCAAGCCAAAGTTGGGAACAACGGATCATCCACGACCACATTGGTCAGGGTCTGGTTGCCTGTGTTGGTGACAGCGATGTCATAGGTCAACGTATCTCCAACAGCCGCATAGGTCAGTGCATCAACTTCTTTCAGGATCGTCACACCGGGATCTTGGGTCGCTTCAACAGTGACATCGTCAGGTTCAGACAGAACGATAGTCGGGATGCTGCCAAATTCGGTGCGCGCAAAAGCTTCGTTCAGAACTTCGCCGGCATCGACGTCATCTTGGGTGACGACATAGGTCGCCTCGCAGGTCACGGATTCCATGCTTGCAAGCTCTGGGTCATCAACCGACGGCACGAAACAAGCAATCGGATCGGCAAACAGCGTGTCAAACACTTCGACATCGCGGGCAAAGGCAATATCGCCTGCATTGGTGATCTCGAACTGATAGACCAGCTGATCGCCTTCTTCGTCGAAGGTCAGTGTGCCGCTATCAGTGCCGTCGGGTTGGTTGGCTTGGAACAGCGTCTTTTCGATTTGCAGGGCAGGTTCGCCGTCATTGGGAATCGTCTCAGAGGCAACTTCGGAATCAATATCGCCGGAAGACGCCGTCGCATTGTTAACCACAACAGCCAGCGCCACGTCATCCGACGTGATCGCATAATCCGCGGTACAGATATACGTATCACCCGGTGCTAGCCCGTCAGCCGGAAACACAGGACAATTGTAATCTGCGGCATCAAAAAGCGCATCGTCGATGGTGATCGCATCGGTCAGCGTCGTGTTGCCCGTATTGGTCGACGTGAACGTGTACGTCACGACCAGCCCGGTCACGAAATCCACAGGTTCAACCGACGGGGCCTCTTTCACCAAGGCAAGTGCTGGCGTTTGGACGGCTGACACAGTCACGTCACCCGACACAGGTGCAGCATCGCCCACTGTTGCTGTTGCGGCATTGGTGAAACCGCCGTTATCGACATCTTCCTGTGTCGTCTCATAATCGCCCGTACAGATAATTGACGCGTCGGGCGCGATATCTGTCGCCGGGCAAGTGATCGTCCCACCCTGATCGGTGATCAGCGGGTCCGCGATGTCATAGGGCGGTGAAAGGGTGATGTTACCCGTGTTCGTGATCTCGAACTCAAAGGTAAGAACCTCTTCATCCGCGTCAAAAGACGGGCCAAACCCATCTGCCAAACGCTTGTCGAGCAAGATCGTGGGCACAGGTGCGATATCCAAGACGGTTGGGTCAGCCCCCGCGCCGTCATCATCAGACACATCCGTCACAGGCAGGCCAATCGGCGGGGTTCCGGTCGCAGTGGCGGTATTCGTGATACCGCCCGCGTCGATGTCGTCTTGGGTCAAAACGTAAGACGCGCTGTAGGTTGCCGTTTCGCCAACCTGCAATGTGCCTTCGCCAGACCCATCGTCAGCACCTGTAAATGTGAGACCAGTCAAGGTGAGAGGCGTCGCTGCAGCATCGTTGCGTGTCAGTTCATCACTGGCGATCGCAACATCTGACAAAGTGACATTGCCAGTGTTGGCCACAGTGATGTCAAACCGAACTGTGCCGCCCAATTCTGTGGTCGTCGAGGTGATCACCTTGACAGTTTCCAGTGATGGTTCCGCCGGGATCAAAACAGGTGTCGGGTCATCGCCGTCACCGGTGCCATTGTCGGAAACATCCGTGACCGAAGTGTCATCGGGGCTGTCCGCCTCAACCAAAACAGAGTTGGTGATGCCGCCTGCATCAATGTCATCTTGGGTTAGGGCATAGGTGACGGTATAAACCCAATCCTCTCCCACATCCAAAACGCCCGCGTCGCCATCATCGACCGTATCCCAAACAGGTGCGGGCACAGGGGTAATCGGGGTGCCGTCGGCACGGCGCAACGTATCCGTCAGTGTGACCGCATCCAGCGTCACGTTCCCAGTGTTTGCGACCACAATTTCAAAGACGATCTGGTCGCCTTCAGCGCTGCCAGTTTGGCTTTGGACCGTTTTTATTGCTTCGATGCCGGGCGCGCTGTCCGCGAGATCAACAACCGCATTATCACTGTCTGTCGGCGGGGTCGTGCCATCGGGACTTTCGGTCGTGACCGTGACCACATTGGTCAGGTCCGTACCCGCATCGATGTCCTCTTGTGTGACGATATAAGTCGCCGTCAACGTCACGATTTCGTCGGGCGCAAGGGTTGCGATAACACCAGCGTTTGGCGCGATGGTCAGCGCAGATGTACCTGTCGCCGAAGCGTGTTGGTCATCCAACGTCACATTTTCCAGCGTCACGTTGCCCGTATTTTCGACGTTGTAGGTATATGTCAGCTCAGTCCCAACAGTGACGTCGGTATCCTCGGAAACTAACTTTTCGATCTCGATCCCAGGTGTGCGATCCGCAAGATCAACCACCTCGTCATCAGTCGCTGTAGGTCCCGTTGTGCCTGCGGGTCCGGTCGAAGTCGCCGTGACGGTGTTCGTGAGATCGGCGCCTGCATCGATATCATCCTGCGTGACGGTATATGTCGCCGTGAGGGTCGCCATTTCGCCGGGCAGCAAGGTATCAACAACATTTCCACCGGGTGAAAAGTCCAGAAACGCAACGCCCGAGGCAGAGACATGTTCATCCACCAGTGTAATGTCTTCTAGCGTCACGTTGCCCATATTTGTGACGTCATAAGTGTAGGTCAGAATGGTGCCTTCAACGACATCCAAATCAGCTGACGCTGTCTTTTCGATTATCATACCAGGCGTGCGCGGGATGTCCGTAACCGTCGGGTCGTCATCCCCGGCACCATCGTTGGGGTCGGCACTGTCAGAGGTGTCCATAACGTCGTCACCGTTCGGATCGCTGCCTGTCGCCGCTGCAGTGTTTGTGACCGTGCCCAGATCGATGTCGTCCTGATCAAGCGTATAGGTTGCTGTCACCACGGCACTATCGCCGGGCGCAAGCGTATCGATGGTGCTGTTCCCATCGGCGTCATCGGCGGCGGCATAGGTCAGTGGTTCAACCACCTCATCTTCAACAACCGTATCTGTGATCGTAACGTTGCCTGTGTTTGTGACGGTAATTTCATAAGTGATGGTGTCGCCGACAGTGGCAATGCCATCGGCGCCAAGATCAAGCGTGCCCGCTTTGACGACCTCAAGCGACGGCGTTTGCAGCGGACCGGGTGAGGTAAAGTCATCCGTATTCTCGACAGGGTCCGCACCGGGATTTGCGGGTTGCCCTGTGACTATGCCGGTATTTAGGACTTCGCCCGCATCAATATCGGATTGTTCAACGACGTAATCGAAAAGACAGGTCAGGTCCTGATCGCCAGGGGCCAATGTGGCAATGTCGCAGGTGCCCGCAACAAGGCTGTCGGTCACTTCAATCGCGTTGATCGTCGTGTTGCCAGTGTTTGTCACCGTCATGCGGAAACGCAACACATCGCCCACATTCTCGTAAGCTGGATCAGCTGCAGGATCGGGGATCAACTCTTTCAGGATCGTCAATTCAGGTAATGCAGGATCAAGAGGATGATCAGCATCATCGCTGACGGGGTCCAATGCGACACCAAACGGGTCGTTGGCTGTAGCGGTCGCCGTGTTCGTGAAAACCGCTGTCATCGCGTCGCCAACTGTCTGGTCGTCGATATCATCCTGCGTAACCAGGTAACTGCCCGTGCAGGTCAGCGCCTCATCCGGGGCCAAAGTCACGGGTGCCGGTGTCGGTGCGCAGGTCAGCGCACCCAATTGCGGGTCCGTGATCGCCACGTTATTCAGCGTTTGCTCACCGGTATTTGTCGCCACGATTGTATAGGGAATGCTGGCGCCTTCTTCGGCAGGATCAGGTGCGCCTGCATCTACCGTTTTTTCCACTGTTAGCGCCGGGGTGATATCTGCGGTGACAGTCACACTATCGGGTGGCGAAATGACCGTGGCGGTGTCGCCGTCGCCGTTTGTGTAAGTGGAATTTGCTGTCGCCGTATTCGTCACACTTTCGGCATCCAAATCCTGTTGGGTGACAGTGTATTCCGCCTCACAGGTCACAGACGCCCCCACAGGCAAGGTATCACCGCCTGTAGCCGCAAAACATGTCAGCGGCGCATCAAGCCTGTCATCGTCAATGATAATCGGTTGCGTAATCTCAACCCCGGGGGTGCCGACTGGTTGTTGATTGGTCACGGTGTAGGTGTAGGTGATCGTATCGCCAAGTGCGGCAAAGCTCGCAACTGCCGGATCAGTCGCCTTGTCCAAAGCAAGCGCTGGTGCAGCATCAACCGGGAAAATCGCCTCGCTTTGATCCTCAACCGCTGCACCATCAAACGTGGCCGACACTGTTGCGACATTGACGATGCTGCCCACATCGACATCAGCCGTCGAAATAACATAAGACCCGCTGCAGGTTATCGAATTCGCTGTCGTCAAAGGGTCACCAGTCACCAACGGGGGCAGCCCCCCGGTTGGTACGGCACCACATGACACATTGGTCACCAAAGGATCAGTCACATCGATAGGTGCGGGCAACGTCACGTTCCCGGTGTTTGTGACAAAAAACGTGTAATTCAGCGTCTCACCCGACTGAAAGTTCGGCAACGTGCCAGTCAGTTCTTTTTCAATATTGATCGCCGGCGATTGTACGGCTGTTACTGTCGCTTGTTGTGCATCGGACGTTACGCCATCATCATCTTCTGCCGTAGCACTATTCGTGAATGACCCGGCATCCAGATCATCCTGTTCTGCGGTCCATGTGAACGTGCAAGTGGCGGTGGCCATCGGGGCCAAATCACCTGTTTGGCAAACCAACGGGTTCAAAGGATCAATATCCAGATCATTGATCAGAATTGATCCGGGGCGCGTGGTATTCCCGGTATTTTCAACAACAAAGGTGAAATCAATCGTATCGCCGACGGTTGAAAAGCTGGTCGGTTGTCCGGTCGCCACCGCTTTGGACAATCCAAGCGCATCGGTTTGAGTTATGGTCGTTTCGGCCGTATCAGTTTGCGCAGGCAGTTCATCGGGATCAAAGCTCGCGTTGTTGATGATCGGATTACCATCATCAATCTGCGCCTGTTCGACATCCAACGTGATGACATAAAGCCAGCTTTCGCCCACATCCAAGTCGCCGTCGCCATCTGTGTCACCAGTCAAAACAGGACCCGGTGCAATAGGCGTCAATGTCGCGCCACCTTGGGTAATCGTGTCGGTAAAGGTGATGCCCGTCATCGTGACGTTCCCGTCATTCACCACAGCAACTTCATAGCGCAACGTCCCCGTCGCAGACAGTTCGGCCTGATCTACGGTCTTAGCGAAGGTAAAGGACGGGTCTTGAGTAATCGTAGTGGTCGCAAAATCACTGTCATCGGGCAGTTCGTTGGTTTCCACGGTCACCGTGTTGACGATGTCATTGCCATCATCAATTTCGGCTTGGGTCGCGTCAAATGTTGCGGTGTAGGTCCAGACTTCATCCACGTCGATTTCAAGGTCGCCGTCCAAATCTCCGGACAGGTCCAACGCTGTGGTCAATGCCAATGTGCTAGCATCTTGGACCAAGTCATCGATAACATTGACGCCGGTCAGTGACACGTTGCCGTCATTGCTGATGGTGATCGTGTAAGCAATTGTACCCGGCGCGGACAGCGCGGCCTCATCCGCAACCTTCTCCACTGTCATCGCTGGGGCTGCATCTATTGTCGTTGTCGCAGTGGTTGTTCCGTCGCCAGCCTCGGTGGTTGTGAAATTTGCGGTGTTGACGATATCGCCGGTGTCGTCGATTTCGGCTTGGGTGGCATCAAATGTCGCGGCATAGGCCCAAACCTCGCCCACATCCAAATCGCCGTCTGTATCGGTATCGCCTGACAAGGTCGGACCACTGGTCAACGTCAGCGCGCCACCACTTTGTGCCAACGTATCGGTCAATGCGGCATCTGTCAGCGTCACGTTACCTGTGTTGGTGACGACAATTTCGTAGGTCAACAGACCGGGTTCGGACAAATCCAGATCATCGACCGTCTTGGTCAACGTATAGTCGATGGTTTGACTGACAGGGGTTGAAGCACTGTCGGTTTCTTCGGTCGCACCCGTTTCATCCGTCGTCCCGGTCACACTGTTTACAAGTGGGACACCCGCATCAATGTCATCCTGCGTGACGATGTAGTCATAGGAATAGGTCCATGTTTCACCAATATCCAACTGACCCGGCACTTCTGGTGTCGCACCTGCCTCAACCGGACCAGTCAACGTAACAACGGTACCGTCGGGGGCGGTATCTTCGACCGCGACATCCGTCAACGGAATGTCCCCCGTGTTCACAACATCGACCTCATAGGTCAGAACCTGACCAGCCGTCGTCGCCAGATTGGGAACCGAGGTTTGGGATTTAGCGAGAGAGAACGCGATCGTGCCTTCGATCGTGATCGTAACGGTCGCCTGCGCGGTCAGCCCCGTCTCATCCTCGATTTCATAGACAAACGTGTCGGTACCGATGAAATTCTCGTCGGGCGTATAAGTGAACGATCCGTCGGGATTCAGGACAACCGTGCCATTTGCAGGGTCAGTAACGGGCGTTGTGTTAAGCGTAACAGCGCCGCCTTCTGGGTCGTTATCGATGCCATTGTCATTGTTCGTAATAACGTTGTCGACGACGTCCACATTCACCGGCGTGGTATAGTCATCATCGAAGGCCAAAGGTGGAAGGTTTGGGAATGATGCCAGAGGACAGGAAAATCCATCGTTATTGCCCGACGCATCAGCCTGCGCCACAAATACGGCAGAGGGGCTGCCGGTATCATAGTCGAAAATTTCCCAAATCTCGCCGGTATTGTTGTTAAACGTAAATAGGCGACCATTCAGGTCAGTCCAAGTCGCCCCGAAACCGCCGCTAGGCAGGCCACCCGTAATGCTAATATT
The DNA here is from genome assembly GCF_003318235.1 of Loktanella sp. D2R18. Lineage (GTDB taxonomy): Bacteria > Pseudomonadota > Alphaproteobacteria > Rhodobacterales > Rhodobacteraceae > Yoonia. The sequence goes on from NZ_QOCG01000022.1 coordinate 185,494, forward strand.
CTCTTTCGTTCCATCTGAAATATTGTAGCGATACATGGTGGTGCTTGAGAAACCGATCAGATAGCCACCGCCCCCATACTCAATATACGCGATGTCGGCTGGCCCGCCACCTAGACCCGTGAATGAAACAATTGTGACTACGCCAGTCGCCAGATCAATACGCCGGTAAGTGGTATTGTTGGTTCGCAGCCAATAATTGTTATCATAATCGACATCACCGGAATAACTACCCGAAACCCCGTTAAAGACGACTTCTGTAGACCCATCTGCCGCAATGCGGATGATATTCGACCCCTGCGACCCGTAGGCATAGTTATCTTGGATATTATAACCTGTCGCGTTGTAGGACCCCTGATTGGTCCCCACATTTTCATATGACGATGTGAGCGGATCAAATATGCGCAACTGACCAGATTGCACTTGATAAATCTCGGTCGACGGGCCGGAGCAGCTAAATGCGGGGCCCGATTGCGCAGAAGCTTCTTGCCCCCAGACGCTGACAAGCACCGCCAAAAGCAAGCTGGCAAACCAAGTGATTTCGGCTCTCATAAATTTCATATTGTTTTCCCAGCGTGCATAGCACGCATATTCAGCGAGTTGCGCCCACCAAGTGCGCATTGAAAGGTGCTAAATAATCGCTTGAAAACAACTAAAAGCATCGCCTCACCAGAAATACCAACTATAAATTTAATTTTATTTACCATATTCAATCTAAACATGTAAAAAATTTTCTATTTGACAAATGTGGCAGAAATTTGAGCAACCGATGAGTTCTTGGAGTAAACGAAACATTTTTTGAAGATTTTTGGACGGGAAGTTATCTAGCTTCGATCTCAGAATGGGCATTTTGTGACTATTTCTTGTTTTCGGGCGAACTAATCGGTCTCAGGTTTGGCACGGCTACCTACAAAAGACTTCCTCAATGAGGTTCGCGACAGCGAACCCGATAGACGTCTCTTTGGGGCGCCTATCTTGTCCGCAAGATGTCTGACGCCTCGCGCGCATTCTCCATTCTTGATACAAAGGCAATCACCTTGGGGAAGAGCATTCGCATCGCTTGTGGCAAATGGGATACGGCCTGGAATCGGGCTGCTACATCGCAATCCGCGAACCTTCAAAATTTGGTTGCCAACAGCAGCCTTGTCAGCAACCTGTGAATTTGCCGATCCGATTTCGCTGCAGAATGCTCGAATGACTGGTTATGCCGCTGCATGGCAGCACGAGAATTTTTTGCGAACCACAATTTTCGTGCTGCGTGCACGCGCGGCATACAAACCCAACTAACACAATGGGCTCAAACCTGCCGTTCTCTGCGCGATGCATGAAGGTCCGGATTGGGCCGTTCGCGTCGAATGACCTGAGCCCCTAAAACTCCTCCAGATTTGTGTAGAGTCCGCCCAACAAAAGGACGGACAAATGAAGGCATGATTTACGGACGAACAAATCATATCGATAATCAAGGAACAGGAAGCTGGTACGAAGACCGCTGATGTGTGTCGGCGGCACGGGATCAGCTCGGCAACGTTCTACAAATATAAATCGAAGTATGGCGGTATGGAGCCTTCTGATGCGAAGCGGTTGCGGGCATTGGAAGATGAGAACGGCAAGTTGAAGAAGCTGTTGGCCGAACAGATGTTGGACAACGCCAGCTAAAGGGTGAGAACGAGGAGATCGCTGATCTGCTGGTCGGATTGATAGACGTCCGCAAGACCTGAGGGTTCGGGCTGTGTTTGCTGCACCTGCGCAACGTGAAGGGGTGGCTTAAACGAGCACTTGGGGCGGCACGAAAGCGCGACAGGTCCAGACATTCCAACTAATCCAGAAAATTTACCACCTAGGACCTACGGATAAATCCACCCGCCTGTAGAGTCTCCCTGGACCCCGCCCACGAGATGTGCTACGAAAGCGCCAACCAACGGCTTGGTAGGGGAAACACAGATGTTACAATCGGTTACGGAGAATCTGCACCAGGAACCAGATGTACGTCAGGGCGAAACGAAACTGGCCAAGACGAACCTCTATACCATGGTCGATCTCTTCGCTGGGTGCGGCGGCTTGTCCATGGGTTTTGAGAACGCCCAGTTTACACCCGTATTTGTGAACGAGCTCGACAAGGATGCCATACAGACCTACCTCAATAATCGCCACCATGAGCTTGGTGGCGAGAGGTTTTCAGATAACGAAAACCTTCGGTGCAACGACGCCCACGAGCTACAAGGCCCCCGCTTGGAGCAGCTCCTATCTGACTTGTCCTCCATGCCTGAGGTCGACTTCCACCTTGATACCGCGACAGCAACGAACGGCGGTGGTAGTACGCTCGATGTTCTCGCCGGTGGTCCGCCTTGCCAAGGTTACTCTGGCATCGGCATCCGCCGCTCTTATGCGGTTGATCGCAAGGAAATCCCCTCGAACGTACTCTATGGCCGGATGGCACAGATCATCCGTCGTCTGCGCCCCCGGATCTTCCTCTTCGAGAACGTGAGGGGATTGTTAAACGCGAAGTGGACACGTGAGGGCGGCGATCACATTTGGCCGGACGTGAAAGCAGAGTTTCGGAAGATACCCGGCTACGAGGTAAGGTGGTCACTCGTGTACGCGAAAGACTACGGCGTACCGCAGAACCGCCCTCGTGTTTTGCTGGTTGGAATCCGCAAGGATATCCTTGATGCCTCCTCTTCCCTGAACCCAAGCGCCGACGAGGAAGATGCAGTGAAATGCGGCTTCCTGCCTGCCGGTCAGTCAAACACCTTTCCGCACCTGAAGGATCTGCTGGGCGACCTAGAGGACTCCGGCGTGACCGACATTTTGCGCTCTAGCCGGTTCTCTCCCGGCAAGTTCGAGACCAAGAGCTATCCCCGCCCTGCTCGCACGGCCATCCAGAAGCAGTTGCGTACCCCACCACCTTGGGAGCCTAATGGTCGCGTGCATCTAACGGAGCAGGAATATTCCAAGCACAAGTGGGAAGTAGTCGACAAGTTCGACCACATGCTCGCCAACAATGGCGAAATCCCGGATCATTACAAAACCCGGAAGTTCTCGCAGCGGGTGCTGCCGCCGCACTGGGGCAACAAGGAACCAAACATGACGGCGACGTCTTTACCCGATGATTACGTGCACTACTGCCAGCCCCGGATACTTACAGTACGCGAATGGGCCCGGCTCCAGCTTTTCCCGGACTGGTACCGGTTCGCAGGCAAGCGCACGACCGGCGGAATTCGTCGTGCGGGAAATCCCCTCGAAGGCAATTTCGATCGCGAAGTGCCGAAGTATACCCAGATCGGAAATGCCGTTCCCGTTGGACTGGCCCAGAAGGTAGGCGAGCATTTCCGAGGCATCTTGGACGAAGCCGTTGGTAAGCGGTAAGCCCGAACCATGCCACTTAGAACGCTTACAGAAATCGAGAGAAGCCGGATCAAGCGGCTCACGGCGGAATCTGTCGAAATCACCCTGATCCAGCCTACTAAAACCGGCCTTGAAAAGGCTATCCTTGATGCAACCGCCCCAGTCCGCAACTTTCTAAAAGATCACGACCTGCACGACTACGAGTTTCAGGGCCAAGGGGCTTCGGAACACGGCGTCAAGCTGGAGGCCGTCCTGTTGAACGAGCATGGATCAACACGTTCGACAGCCTCGCTGTATCGACCAAGGACGAAGTCCGGCGATCCACGCATCTGGTTCACCAAGTTACCGGCCTACGCCGATCCCGATGACATAATGGCAATCATGGTTCACGAGGGCCGCCTAGCCGTGCTTAACCTAACCAAAGTTAATATCGATCACGTTCTCGACGTCCAGCGTTCTGGCGCGTTGTGGGAGCTGCTGACCGAAATTGGTAGCGAGGCTACAGAGCTCGCGGACGAGCTGCTGGAAAAGCTCCGTGCAATTTCTCGAAACGGCCTTGTTGCATCCGTCATGGATGCACGGGCCGACACGGCTATCGGACGCACGTTGGAAACGGCTCTCGGCATTGCCATGAACTCGGCCAAGGAACCAGACTACAAGGGTATCGAGCTCAAGTCGTACCGCCGTCGCAAGGGATCACGGGAAAACCGGAAAACCCTCTTCGCGCAGGTACCAAACTGGGACATCAGCAAGTTCAAAAGCAGTCGCGAAATCCTAGATAATTTCGGGTACTGGCGAGAGGCTGACTTCAAGCTCTATTGTACGACCAGCACGAGAACTCGCAACTCCCAGGGTCTCTCCTTCGCTCTCGATGAGAAGGCTGGAACCTTGAACGAGTTGTCAGATCAACGCGAAATTGGTGCGTTTGCCTCATGGTACATGGCAGACCTTAGGGATGCCTTGCTAAAGAAACACAACGAGACATTCTGGATTGGCGCGGACGTAAGGGACGTCAGCGGCCACGATCATTTCAGATTCAGGGACGTGATACACACCCGCAAGCCAATTGCCTCGCAATTCGATATATTGGTCGAGCAAGGCGAGATCACGATGGACCACCTAATCAAGCGCAACGCCAAGGGGCGCGTGTCAGAGAAGGGGCCATTGTTCAAGATAAACAGCCCTTCGCTTGAGCTCTTGTTCCCACCGAGCAAGACCTATGCCCTCGCGTGACGGGTCGCCGCCCCTATCCTTGTTTTCCAGTACGGGCAAAACTGTCCCCTGCTCGACGTGAACATGGCACGAATAATTGAGCGCTGGGCATCAAACTTAATTTTACGTTTAGCAATACCGGTGCGAAACCTTAGCTCTCCACGATGTCCACAAAGTCAGGAAACTTTCTCGCCGCTTCAAGGACTTGTGCACCAAACCGTCCCTTGGGATCCGACAGCTGAATCACAAGTGTATCAATCGGGCGCGTCAGCGCGATAAGGCCCCACCGCCATGCCTCGCCAAGCGCTGCCTTTTCCAAGTCTACGAATCCCTCTTCTTCGTCGGGATCAAGGCCCTTCGCCAGCTTGCCCTCAAAGACTTCCTTTAGAAAACAATCAAACTCATCGAGGACAACCGTCCAACCCTCAAGACCCCGACAAGACGCGTATTGCACAATCCTTACTTGTGCTGTGCTGCGCGGAAAGTCTGATCTTGCCAAGGGGTCGACGCCGTCCCAGCTCGCTTGGCCCCTAGCCCCCAATTCTTGCCCAATTCGACTCGCACGGCGGCCGTCGCTCTCGACCACGCCCTCCGGTGGCACACAAAACAGCATGTCGACGCAATCGTTGCCATCAGACTTGAGGTCTGCAATCAACGATCCATGAATATCCTGACTACTCGTGTAAGGTTTACAAAGAACGATGATCCGGCCCCCTCCAGCAGAGGGGTTGGGTTCGACGTCCCAGGCGCTTCCTGTTTCTCGCGCAATCTCGGACACGAACAGCGACAGATTGCGCTTGAGACGGAGACATTTCGCAAGCGATAATGTGCTCCGCTTGTCACGTGCCAATCCTGTGCGCCAACTCGCTTGCGCTCCGCGAATAAGTTGATCAACGCCGTCGGCAACGCAAAGACAAGTAGGATCATACAAGGCTTTCAGTAGCGCGGTTTCACCACTTGGCCAATCCTGCCCCTCGTCGACGAAAACATGGTCGAAATCAAAAAAGTCAGGATCACTGTAAATAATTTCGTCGATTTCTGCGCGCGTTACAGCGCCGCCGTCTATGATCTCCAGTGCCTCCGCGCAAAGCTCCGGATAGTCTTCGAACGCAAGCGGGCCATCACCAAGAATTCCAAGCTTCGAAAACCAAGTGTAGAGAAACGACATCACTGTACCGACACGGATGCCGCCCGCCTCTACCGAAGACGGAATATTGGCCAGCGACATCAGACGGCGCATATCTGCTGCAAGGGCATGGTTGTAGGTCAAGACGAGCGTCCGCTTGCCTTCGGTACGAAATAGCTTCCAAGCTGACTGGAGTAGCAAGACCGTTTTGCCTGTACCAGCAAAGCCACGTAGAAATACAGTACCATCTCCGAGTGTTTCCAGGATGCCGTCTATGGCAGGGTTTTTCGCAGCCAAGCGATCCATGCGTTCGCGATCCAAACGCGTGGGAATCACCTGTTTAAAAATCGGTGCAACCAGTGCCTTTTCGATTGCGTCCTTATCGCCAGCAGCCAGCACCCCCTGCCCCCGGCGTTCCATGAGCTGTGATGAAGACGCGATCGCACTCATTAGCTGATGCCCGCTAAACCTTCCCGAGACAGCAGTTGGGGCTGAAATCGATCCAAGGCTCGGAAATACCATGCAACGGCGCGCGAACACATCGATATGCATGTCAGACAAATAGGCCTTCAGCGCATGCATTTGTTTGATGTTTTGGTCAGTTGCACTTTTCCATTGCACGGGCCCTCCACGCGAATATTTGACCTCTACTTGATCATCCAAAATGCGAACGCCGCGATCATCATGATCCTTGACCTCAATCGCGACCACAAAACTCTCGACAACGACAGGTCGCGCGTTAAGCTTATCCCCCGATTTTCCCCTCAGAACCCGCATAGGTCTAAACATTCGAGGCTTGGTGAGACGCCCGACCATCACGATGTCAATGTCCTGAACCTGATAGCCCGAAAGCTTCGTGCTGACTGCTATCCGGATATCGTCCAATTCCTGAGAGGTTTCCGTGATCCCAGGCCAAGTTGCCTCCAGAGCATTACGCACAAGCAGTGCGGCTTGGTACTCGCTCGATCCCTCTGCACCAGTGATTATGATCATTGTGCGTCCAGCATCTTCACGATGTAAGTCTGAGGGTGGTGCGCCAGATCCCGGATATCCACGAACTCAACCTTTAACGCAGAGCCATGATTGGCTTGCAAAACGAGTTTCGCGTTTCGCTGCGCGTCTTGCGCCAGACCCTCGCGCATGTGCCAAAGTGGATGGGACAAGACGAGCGATAGGCTACTCCCGCGGGTTATAGCGACCAACCCATCCGCTTCTTCGACATGTACTTTCCCGTCATACTGGTTGCAAAGATCTGCAAAGCGCGTGCCGATATGTTTGGCATTGCCAAGCCAGCGCGACACACCAAGAGGTTCTCCCAGTACCAGTTCTGCCACATCGAGCGCCAGTCGCCAGTCGAGCGAGGCATGTAGGAACCTATTGTTGTAGTTGCGCAAACAATCAGGACATGACCGGTCGCAATCCGCGTGGGCAGGGTCGTGCCAGTTTTTCTTCACATCCTCGTAATGGGTCTTGATCAAGTCACGCAGCCGTGTGGGATCACAGATGTGCCTGCTGTAGCCTGCGCCATTTTCCAACGCATCGGCAACATAGAGCTGCCGCGTCACGCAACGATCTAAGCGCCAATTCTGTGTCCCAACCCTGAGCTCGGCTGGGTCGACATCGAGCTCACGCGCGGCCGCAACCTTTAGAAATTCGCCAAAGGACGTTATCGCTGGGCCAGCCGCTTTTTGACCTTCAATGTCGAGCGCGCCATTGTAACCAACCTCAGGAAGCTTCTCGAGAAGCATCGTCATGATGTCGGTCTTGAATACCGCGCCTATTGCGCCTTCGCATTCAGGATCACCCTCAAGCTCAGGATAGGGTTGATGATCGCGGTAGAGGTGCTCGTCATTCACAATCATCCTGTTGTACTTACGCCTAAACTTAAAAAACTCGCCGCCATTGTCATTGACGAGCGCAATCGGTTCGTCAGAGGCGAGGGCAACTCGGGCCGGGCCGAGAGCGAACCCACTTGCGTAATCGGGCTTAAATGCAAGAACCGGGGGAGAAAGAGTCGGGCCGCGTTGGCGTTGACCGTCATAGTCGCGCGGCTGTCCCGGAGACGTGATGAAGCCTTTTGGTTGGTAAAGATCGAATTGCATAGCGAACTGCGTGCAGACCTCGCAAGTTTCCTGCACGCCTTGCATGATATGGGCGCAATCGGGGTCGCTGCATTTGGAGAACGTTAAGCTCGGTCCCAGCGGATCAGGATCACTTTCGACACGACCGCGAATCTCGCGGAGCAACTCAAATCCACATGCCGTATGGATCTGCTTATCTTTCGGGATTTCTGATCCCGGCGAAAATGCCCAGATTGCGTGATCAAGTGCCCGATCGCTCAGCACCATATCTTCAAGTTTTCCATCCTTCTTGAACTTGAAGAGGTTACGGCTCTGTGTCGGGAAACCAAACATCGGCAACACGCCTGCGGTCGCAAGGCGCTCACTTAACTCAACTTGAATGTATCGACCATCTGCGACTACTCCAGAAACCTGATCTGCAAGTTGGCTGCGACAATAATTCATGATTCGGTTCGGCTCGCCGTCAGCCAATGGTGCCAGGTAGCACAGCGATGCAACGACCAAGGAAACTCCGGGATCCGTCGCCAGCCATGCCGCAATATCAGGTTTGTACACCGTGTCCCATTCGGCGGCTTTGCCGAATGCTCCATGAGTACTTTTTGAGCCCACGGGCGGTTCATCAAGGCTGGCAAAGGCGCGCCTCAGGCACTCAGCGGCAGCAACCCGCATCACGATCTCGGGTCTTGAGAGATCGAGGTAAGGCTGCGGTGGGGTATCCCCCGTAATCCTTTCAGGATTAGTGTAATAAAAGTCATCATGCGATCCGCCGCGACATATCGTGAGCGCATAGGAAAAGCTCTGCCCCATGCGCCCGGCCCGACCGACCCTTTGTTGGTAGTTGAACCTTTGTGGCGGCATGTTCGCCATCATGACAAGCTCAAGCGAGCCAATGTCGACACCCACCTCCATCGTCGTTGTCACGCTTAGAGTATCGATGCCATGCACAGATTCCAGCTCGTCCTCCAGAAAGGCTTTTTTGAAAAGCCGTTGCCGACGTCGCTGTTCAGAAAGTGGTTTTGTTTGCCCCGTGAGCTCTTCCACGTTGAGCCGATGGGCTGGCTCTTCTGACAGCCAGCGATAGTAATCATCCTCCGGTTCGGAGATCGGATCAAACCCAGTTGTAGAGCAGTTCACAGATGTGCAAGCCTTAAGCGCTACGTTGGCCGACACCCGGGAACACTTTTTGCAACGATGAAGACCATCCTGAATAGACACCAGTTCCAGTTTCAAACTTGAGTAGCGGCCGACCTGAATGACCCAGTTTTCGTTAATAATGCCCTCGTCCCGCAACAAAACGCCAACGATTTCCCCGAGATCTGCTGCATCTCGATTTAGGCTTGGAGCAACCTTCTCCACATATCGGCGCACCCCAGTAGGCATGTTGGTCGACGATTGGCTGCTTCCGCCGCCTTGGTAGAGCCGGGCTTGCCCAAGAAGGCGCACGACATTTGCCAGTAGGTCTCTCGCTTGGATTTCGGACATTCCCAACTTCGTCGAGTGGTCCCCAAGAGGGCAGGCAAATGCGAGCCCAAGTGTTTCTAGGTCTCGTCCTCCAGCATCAAAAAGCGCGGCGGCGATCAGCGATGAAAGCGTTTCTCGCACCTGCTGGCGACCTTCAGATTCAACGTTCGGCTCAAGGCGAGCGACAGTGCTTGGCCGCGTTTGATCGAAATAGCGCCACCAAGATTCATTCGCGACTTTTTGCTTGGAGGCATCAGTCCCCGATGGGTTCTCACCCAGTGCCAAGAGATCGTTCATGACACCAGAAACAAGCACGCTCCAGGAAATTCCTTTGGCGCTCACAACGTCCCGTTCAAATACTTCAACCAAGCCATCTTGTTCTGGGTTCGACATGGACATGGATTGCATCAACAAGGCAGTCTGCAATTCGGCCCCCTGAGCCATGATTACCGAGCCGACCTCCTTCTCATCAGCGCTCAGAGTCTCCTTTTTTTGTAGTTTCGCAGCAACCTCTTGGGCCTGTTTAATCGAGAAACTGGCACCGGGTTTGAGCGCGCGGAACACGTGTTGGCGCAAAAGCGAGCGGAAATGGTTCAGCTCAAGTCCTGCAGCAACATCAGCTGCATCGTCACGACTGTCCGTAAAGGCGATCATTTGTGCCGTGCGTTCCGGCGTGCCCAGTTTGGTAGATGCACGATCGGCGATCACTTGAGTGGTGACATTCAAACCCGTTCGAAGTCCGCGGATAGGGCTGTTGACCCTGCTGCCGGCGAAGAAGGCTTTAAGAACCCGATGCTGGCTCTTTTTGGATTCGCAAGCAGGGCATTTCTCAGGCAGTGCCGGGGCGTTGACGTCGTTTGGACAGCTAAACATCGTACCAGTTGGCGTATCTCCATGCTGCGCTTTTTCCAAAAGCCCGTAGAGCGGATCGTAATTGGCTGACGCGTATCCAAATGTCTTTTGCTTTTTTGTGCTAGGATCACTGTGGCTCCAACTCGATGAAACATCCGCAGGGACCTGCTTGCCTGGCCAGTACCACCGAAACTTCGTGTGCGGTCGCTCATTCACGAGCCCCGGAACATTACTTGAAAGATCTGTAGGTCCGGACTCTAAGAAAACCTGCCCAGTCTCTGCCCCATCAACCCGCGGAGTCACATATCCACCGAGGTAGACTTCTCCGCAATCGTAACAGTAAAGCAACTCGAGAACCTGCCCGCCGCACCCACATTTGATCGCAGGGTGCTTGAAAATTTTTCCGATTTGACGGTCTGGGTCGCGATAAGCCTCTTCCACATGATCACATTCTGGATTGGAGCAAGCCCACATACCCTGTATCTGACGCAAGAACATGTGAGACCTAAACGAAGGATACGGCTCTTTGGCTGAGGGTGATTTCTTTTGATATCCTGCTGCATGCATCACCGCATTGAACACCAGATCGCTTCCTTCTCTGCCCAGCAAAGCGTGCTTGATCGCGCCCAAACGCGCGGGAACGATCGCGCCGTCATCTTCGCGCCTGCCCGCCACACGACACGCCGCACCAAGCGCTTCGCGCGGAGAAATAGACCCAATGATCTGGTCGAGTGCTTCAATGTCACCATCAATCGCTTGTTGCGCGATCGGCTCAATCACTGAACCATCGACTGGCAAACTGGCCATAGGGATGCGTGGCTCACCGGGAAATACCTCAAACGTGTCTCGTGCGACACCAAAGAACTGCTCAAGGTATTCCTTGCCTTCCTCGCCATCGAGAGAAGCACTTGTTCCCAAACACCGCAGTTGCGGTGAGCCGGGCTCAAGACCCAGACGCATGAGAAGGTTGCGAATTACGAGCGAAACTTCTGTTCCAGCAGTGCCCCGGTAGCCGTGCAATTCATCCACCACGAGTGAGAAATGATTGTCCTCTGAGGCAGCAAGCCAATCCCGCGTTTGCTCAAATAGTCGCGCTTCATGCTCTCGCATCAGCATGACATTGAGCATCGACACGTTGGTAATCAGGATATCAGGTGGTGCATCGATCATATCCCAACGGGTCAACATTTCCCCACAAGAAGGGTCTTGGAACTGACCGCGAATTTCTTCGTCACGGTCGGCTAGTCGTGCAGCCTCTGATACGATTTGTTTGATGTCTCTGGCCGCGTCCCGAACAATCCGCCTTCCTTTAGCATCCAAGTGACCTTCTGGGTAATATGTGCCTCCTGGCGTCGCACCGGTATATCGCCCGAAGTAGAACATCGGTGCCCCGTGAATCTCTTTTGCCCGTGTTGCCGCGCGCCTCAAGCGCGAGACCTGATCTTCGACCAAAGCGTTAGTTGGATATAGCAAAAGCGCACGAAGGGCTGGCTGCGGAGCGTTCTCAATGAGTGAGCGGCTGCTTTGCCAAGTATTGGCGCTGCCCCAGTTCTCGTCCCACCAGTTGTGCAGCCCGCCACTGCCAACGCCATTAATGCGTTCCTTAAGAAGGCGAGCAATTATGGGAACGAGAAAACTCTCCGTCTTTCCGGAACCAGTACCGGAGGTTACGACGACATTGCGTTTTGTTGCATCATTGGACGCAAGTGAGGTTTTTAAGGACTGCGCTTGATGCTTTCGAAGGTAAAAATCAGCCCCAAACACGACATGCCCCAGATGTTTTGCAACCTCTTTTGGCAAGCCTGCGGCCGCGCAAGCTTGATCAACAGGCACTTCAGAAGGATAGGCGAGCACTGCTTCGAGAAGGATCTCTTGCGCAGTTAAACCCGGCTCGTCCAGCAAATCACGACGTTCACGCATGAGATACTCATCACGCAACCAGAAGGCGCTGTCATAATACTTGTGGTAGGCTTCCTGAATATAATCGAGAACCTCTCCCGGTGTTGCATTACCCATTGCTCTCGTCCTTCATATACATCTTGTTCATTACCGTTGCTGCAACCTGTGGCTCCACATTCGCATAAACGAGACGGCCCCCTTCCCTTGTTGGGAGCATCCCGCTGGAGGAAACAATTGCCCGCGCAAAAAGCCCTGGGGGTTCGACACCGAGCGCCGCCGTGAATTGACCCGTCGCAGGATCAAACCTATGAAGCCGACGTCCTTCATCTCGGGCAGCAAGGATCTTCGCAATTTGATGGCCAACCTGGCGGGTCGTTCCTTGTGCGTCTCGATACACATAGCGTATTCCGTGCACGCCAACACGGTAGGCCCCACGTCCATCCAACCGGTCAACCCTCGTCCAACGCGCCCGCGAAGTGTCAAACTTAGCCAAGCCGTCTGATTGCTCGATATGCATCGGAATAGCATTGGCCCAAACCACGTCCAGCAGAGGCAGACATCCAGCAATTGCCGCACTCACGCCCCGTGCAACGCTTACTGGTCGTCCATGAGGGTCTTTGATACCTACAAGACTTGCCTCGAGATCGAGACCGGTTAACCCCGACCACCTTTGAAGGGTTAGATGGCCTGCCATCGTGACTGGCTCAGACTGCGCACCGTCTTCTGAAAGTGCCTCGTTCAATGCCTCAAGGAGACCAGCTGATTGAAAGCCCGCCAGATACCCGCTCCCATCCCCACCGACAACCAACACTGGGGGCGGGACGGACCAATCTGCCGCCAAGGATTGATAATTCCCAGACGCTTCCAAATGACCAAGAGAAAAAAGATCTCCCGCGAGGGAATGTGCAAACCAAGGCTCCGGCGATGCCGAGCTGGCAAGTCGTTGGAATGATGCCCATGACCCTTGCCCAAGATAGCAAAGACCGTCAAAGATCGTATCTGGCGAAACCCCCACAAGCGCCGACTCATCGTTCCCGGGGAGAGCAATGGCCGGTGCCATCGAGCGGCGGCTCGGAATGACCACCTCATTGTTCGCCATTTTTTTGGCATTGCCCTTCGCGACCTCACGTGTGCGAGACAGAGCGCGTACACGGCAGTTTCGACATTCGGCCATCTTAGCGTCAAATCGATCGTCATCTTTTTCGAATGGCTCGTAAACCCAGTGATGGTGTCCACGAATAACGCAGCTTTCACGCACAATTTCTGCAGCATCATGCGAATGGCACCAGTCAAGATCAGGCATAACCTCGGGGCTTCCCTCCGGAACTTCTACTTCCAATCGCGCATGACCAACGTCGGGATCTAGATGTCCACTCTTCGCTTGTCCTATTAGAAGGCACCCTTCTAACCCCGTAACATTTTTCCCGTGTGTTTGCTGTGTCTCGCTCGCAAACCTATTCTCAACAATCGGATGATAAATCCTCTTTGTTCCAAGCGGGCGGGGCATGCTTGCTGAGCGCAACGACAGCGAGGTTTCGGTCAGTTCAGAACTCTTGCTTTTGACCAAAGCACGCAAGTTCATACCTGCCGTTATGTTCGTTTTTGCAAGATCGGCCTCCATGACGTCACCGATCGCGTCGACCGAGACGAGCACCTCGTCCTTTTCGCCAAACCGTTCGCGGATGATTTCTAGTTTCGAGTCAGGTCTCTCAGAGGTTGCCTCGATCATCGGCGGCGCGGCTGCATGCCAGGTCCCGTGTCCAAGTTTCAAACCCTCGACACAGGCAATGGCCGCGGTACTTGCAATTGGACTCAGTGCATGAAAATTGTCGTGAGCGCTTTCTAGGAATCGAACGATTTCCACTCCGCGCAAAACGCACCACCCCTCTGGAATGCCCGGCATATCTTTGGCTCTTTGGACAACGTATCCAGATCTTGCGCATTTCAAGAGATGCCCTTCGACTCGTTCAAGCCAGACCTCATGACAGAGAATTGCGTGTTCTTCAAAAAGACTGACTCTGGAAACCTCGCTATAGGTTGTACCGTCGGGTGATCGTGCTAAAGGAATAATCGGTTTGGCGATGTATGCGTAATTTGTGCCGCTCTCTGATCCTTTGAACGATCGTGACTGAAGCAGGAGCATATCCAGATTGATCGCGCTAATCGGGCCAAGAAAGTGCTGCCCATGATTCAAGCCTGCTTCGAGAAAGAGCTCGTCTTGGACCGCTCTTGAAACGACCGTTTTTTCAAGTCTTTCTGCCTGCCCGCCACGCAAAACCGTCAATGAAAGTCGCGCCCGCTTTCTCGGAAAATCAGTAAAGCCAATCTGCCATTGCAAGCGCCGATTGCGAAGTCGTTGGTTGGAAACCCAGGTTGTCCTTTCCCATGCTTCGAATGCGTCAAGGGCCGCTGAAACAACCCTCGGCCGAAGATCGTTAGATTTCCAAAGCTTTCGTAACCAAATGGTTGGGCCTGATGGACCATGAGAGGTCATCCAATCATGCACAAGAAGCGCCATTTCCGCGTCGGGTACCGGCTCCCCCTGAACAAGGTCATACTTCTCAAAAAGACCGGCAAATCGGCTCCGATCAGCATCGCGAACGAGGGCTTGCGAAAGTCCAAAGCTGGCGTACTTCCAATGACCGATGACCGCCCTTGCGGTTGGCCGACCAAGTTGAAAATCTCTTTCTGAGAGCCACATGTTCAAAGCCCGCCAGAACTGACGCGTGGACTTAGCATATTGCCTAAGCTTTTGTTGGGCCCCCGGATCCCTGACACCGAGCAGTTCAAACTGTCTCTCCGAGTAGTTGTTCGGAGAAAAGTTTTCGTCCGCACCCATCCGTTCTGCGGCAATCGAGAGCGCGCAAAGCAAGGCCGTGAAAGGCGGCTCCTCGTGTCGACCCGCGGTACTCCAGTTACGCAACCAGGTTGTCTGATCCACGTAAGGGTCTGCCTTATCAAATCGGAGCGAGCGCGCCGCACATAATCCAATGAAATCGCCGAGTTCATCTTGGTCGATGTCCAGAGCAGCTGCCACTTCTGCTTCGGCCTCTCCTTCAAGGTCGAGGTAAACAGGCAGCATCTCAAAACGGCCCCGAAAGAAATAATCGTTTAAAGCCTCATTTACGGCCTGATATTCTTGGTCTCGCATACTTGCACTTTTTAAAAAGGTTTGGCCCACAATTCCGCAATTTTTAAGCGAGAAAATTCCCCACCTAGACAACCCTAAGGCTCGACCCAGAGCATTGTAAACCGTCTTCACAAACAAACCACGGGTATGCCACCAATACCACACTAGTCGTGTAAGTTCATTTGAAATGGTGCTGGTCAATTAGCGAAAGAGAAAAGGGAAATATGGCTCTGTTCGAAAAAGAACCGGGTAAGAACCTTCATTCTTTGAAAATTGAGCGAACTCTTTATTTAAGCGACCAGACATTCAGGACAGTAACGTTCGGGAGGCAATATGTTATTTGTCACCATCTACCTCTGACCGACGGCCCCGATAAATTTAGAGCTACCTTCTTGCCACTGTTTATTGTCATCTCAATCTTAGATCGCATCTTTCTTGGGCTCTTTGCAAACCACTGCGTACAGATCTCCACCAGGTCGTCATAAATGGGCTCCTCAACTAAATGCTTTAGGCGTGCCTCGGTAAGATGGTCTGTGGGGGCGAGAAAATAGTCCCCAGGATGCCGCAGGTCTTTGAAGTTCACCACCATGTCTGACTGACGTTGCTGGAACATCTTAGGATTTATTTGCAAACTTGGGCCCATTAGATTGGGAAATGCGGGCGCCATGAAATCGATCACCCAACCATCGGCTTCAATCCAGCAGTGAAATTTATCAAGGGCACCAGTACCACCATCGTCTGTCATCTCGCCAAAAAAAAGGATTTCATTCTTATCACAGACATAGAAGGCAGCAAGACCGCACCGGACCGTTGCGGCGACTTTATAATGACTGCGAAGGATGTGTGCACCAAAGAAACTGAACCACATGCATGAATGGGCAGGATCGTTACCGTGATGGCTTACGACAGACGAAATGATACGGTGTATTCGTTCATAATCTTTCAGCTTCACTAACATGAAGACACTCCTACATAGCCTGCTTAACAAGCTCATTCGAAATTCCACTCATCAGTTGCAGGAGCAACACCTGCCAGAACATCCGAGCCGCAGTGTTGGATTGAGGTCCAACTTCGCTATTTTAAATTACGTCGAATGAATTGTGGATCACCAAATTCAATAATTCGTTTTGAATCTCAATCCATTCCGCACCCAAGTCGATAGTCGCAGTCGTGACTGGCAGGCCTAGCATCTCGTAGCTTAGATGGACATACTCACCAACAACAGGATAAATCAGTATCCTGACAGTTTCTTCTTAGCTGTTTGGTCCGATGGTTTGATGGTTTGATGGTGCGATCCTTTCTCAGGAATGGAAGGAAGCATTGGGGGCAAGTTCGTCATAGGACCGCCACCACCACGTTCGCCGTCAGAACTGCAATAAAGCAATCGCAAACTTCAATTGCGGAGCTGAGCCGGGAGCTGGGTATCAACCCGAAGACGGTTCCCAAGTGGCAGAAAACCGCGACAGGATCCGATGACTGTCTGACGTCAGCACTCGTGGGGCATAATTGAGGATTTGATCACCGGGGGATTTCTAGTTCATCTTATCGATTAGGAGATCGAGATGATGAAGAAACCTGAGACTTCTAGGGACGCGGCTGACAAGCTTGTCAAGAGCATCCGCCGCAAGATGCGCCAGACCTATTCTGGGGAGGAAAAGATCCGCATTGTTTTGGAGGGGCTGCGAGGCGAAGAAAGCATTTCAGTGCTTTGCCGCGGCGAGGGCATCGTCGAGAGCCTTTATTACAGCTGGTTGAAGTAATAGCGGCGTGAAACTCTCTTATCTTCCCAATTCCTCCCATGGAAGCCCTTGAATAGCCTTCATTTCTCCCAATAGTTGTGCAAAGTAACCCTTGTTGGATGCAAGACTGGCGTAGATCGATGACCGAAACCTACCGTGAGGTCCCGCTTGGGGGCGATATTTTGGACACAGCCCTGCGCCGGGCTCGGTCCCTGCCTGTCTTCGAGGGCTCGCACAGGAAATTGCAGGCCAACATTGTCGGGAGTATCGGGGAAGTCGTTTTCGAAAGATTCTTGGAGCGGCAAGGTATTGCCTTTGAAGATCGACGGGAAAGTACTCGGCACGACTACGTCTTCCCCGGGGGTACAACGTTGGATCTCAAGACGAAGGATCGAACCGTTCGACCCAAGATCGACTACGATAACTCAGTGCCGCTCTACAACCACGAGCACCAACGACCAGACCTTTATTACTTCGTCTCATTGCTTCGAGAGCCGTCGGAGGACGAGGAAGACATCGCCCGGTTCAAGATGGCGTTCATGCTAGGTGGGATCGATATTGGGACCCTTGATCGTGACGGCACGAAGTGGGAGGCGGGGCAACCCAAAGCCGTCATTGGCGCAGCTACAGCGAAAGCTCACTAAGTCCCGCATTGCAGACCTTGAGGCTGACTGCGCCGAAGGTCTGCTCAAGGGCAAACCGAACAACGCTTTAATCGTCAGGCAAGCTTGTATCGCCACATCACTGTAAGCCTGTTGAGGTCCACTTTTGCCCCAAGGCTGCGCCTCTTTTGCCCCAAGGCTGCGCCTCTCTGACCATCTCACCAGATCGATAGTGAACCGCGTTGTTTTAGGGGTTGGCTGTAGTCAGACCAGTTCTTTTTCCTGTAAGTCGTTGGTATCCAGCTGCTCATGGCTGTCAGCTATCACGCTGGATTCACAACATGAATCTCCGAGACCAATTTGTGCGACATAGCCCAGAAGTATGCAAATTTGAGTTACCTTAGATATGGAAGAATATCCAAAATCCTTGAAGAGCTTCAGTTCTCCCCTCGAAAACAGTTTGTTAAAAACACGTGGAAAATTGACAAACTATGGTTTGCTGAGCGAATATGCCAAGCCGCCTTTCGTTCCCTGCTGCCAAAACCCCGGAAAGCGCGGCGGCCGGTTCACCTATATCTGACCACGCTAACATCATCAAAGTAGGTAATTTGGAATTGAAAATGAGGCACGGCGGTTTTATACCCGCCGCACCTCAATCGTTTTTAGCGGAACATTGGCGGGCGCGCGTCCAGCCATGATCCGTCTGCTTTACCACTTTCAGCCACAGCTTCAACGGCGGCCATTGACCGCAATCCGTCCTCTGCGCGGGGGTAGAGGTCGGCTGATGGGTCCATGGCGCGCCCCTCTTTGCGTGCCGTGATCGCTTCGGCCAGATCAGTGTAGATATTTGCGAAGGCGAGCGGCATACCTTCGGCGTGGCCAATGGTCACGCGGGTGGAGCGGTCTGCCTCGGGCGATAGGCTCGCTTCACCACGCTCAATAATCTGAAGGCGTTCGCCTAGCGGCATATAGAAAAGCTGGTTTGGTTGTTCTTGTGACCAGCGCAAACCGCCCGTTTCGCCAAATACTTGGATGCCTAGCCCGTGCTGACGCCCAATAGCGATAGAGCTGGTCCAAAGCCGGCCAACAGCGCCGCCATCCATGCGAAAGTTAACCATCGCGTCGTCTTCGAGTGTCCGCACAGGGATCGCAGAGATGATATCAGCGCTAAGTTTCGTGACCTCTTGCCCCGTGACAAATGACGCCATGTGCATCGCGTGAATGCCGCAATCCGCAAACTGCGCAGACACGCCAGCCAGCGCCGGATCATAACGCCAACGGACACGTGGGTTATCGGCATCTTCGGCGTCAGCGTGATGCCCATGGGCAAATTCTGCATTAACGACACGAACTTTGCCAATGTCACCACGGGCGATCATTACTTTCATATGACGGACCAGCGAATAGCCAGAATAGCCGTAGTTCACCGCGCAAATTTGGCCGGTCTTTTTAGCGATCTCAACAATGGTTTCGCCTTCTTCGACGGTCATAGTCATCGGCTTTTCGCACAGGACGTTAAAACCGCCCTCAAGGAAGGCTTTGGTGATTTCAAAGTGGCTGGCGTTTGGTGTCGCGACGGTGACAAGGTCAACACGGTCCTTGCGGGATTTTTCACCTGCCAGCATGTCTTGCCAACCTCCGTAGGCACGATCGCCAAGTCCCAAACGCTGACCATAATCGATGCCATGTTCGGGGCGGTGGTCAAGCGCACCTGCGGTGAATTCGAACAAGCCATCAAGACCGGACCCAAGACGGTGCGCAGGCCCGATTTGGCTGCCTTCGCCGCCGCCAATTAGGCCCCATTTAAGTTTTGTCATTTCTCAAGCCCTTCTTAAAAACCGATGGATTGCAGGTAGGTGCGGTTCAGTTTTGCGTCATCGATCGGCGATGTGTCGCCTTCGGGGTCGCAGTCTTGTTCCACTGTACACCAGCCGTCAAAATTGTTGTCGATCAGGATTTGACGGATTGCAGGAAAATCCACATCGCCATCGCCCAAGTTACAAAAGATGCCATCGCCGCAGGCCGTATAGAAATCGGTACGATTGGCAACGACAGAGGTTTTCACTTTGGGATCGATGTCCTTGAAGTGCATATAGCTGATGCGGTCAATGTGCTTGCGCACGAACGCCACCGGATCGAAACCTGCATAAGAATGGTGACCTGTGTCGAAACAAATTTTCAGGATGTTTTCGTCAACTTCGGCCAGCAAACGTTCAAGCTCTGGCTCAAAGTCCATGAACCCAGCAGCATGCGCATGGATACCAACGGTGAGCCCGTATTCTTCGGCACCTATTTTGGCAACGGTTGCGATGCGGTTACGAAACGCTGTCCATTCGGCATCGTCCATCTGCTCTGCTTCGTTGGCACGGCCCGCGGTTGGCGCGCGGCGCTCGGAAATACTGTCGATCAGCACAAGGTGCTGGGCACCGTGCGCTTTAAGCGCTTTACAGGTACGCACGGCAGCGTCCATGACGTCATCCCATGCTGCGGTGTCGTGGAATGGCCGAAAGACGACACCACCGACGAGTTCTTGGTTGAACTCCTCAAGTGCTTCACCAAGGATTGTAGGGTCCTCGGGCATAAAGCCTACAGGACCAAGTTCAATCCCTGTGAAACCTGCGGCTGCGTTTTCTTGTAAGACCTTGCGCCAAGCGGGGTTGCGCGGGTCATCTGCGAATTCCACACCCCATGAACATGGAGCGTTGCCAATTTTGATCATGTCGTTTTCCTTTAGTAATCCGCCACGTTGACCCAAGCACTTTTCGTGCTGGAATCATGAACGGCGGTGACAATGCGGTTCACCGCGAGGCCTTCTGCGAAGGTCGGCCAAACGGCGCGTTTTTCAGATATCGCGGTCAGGAAATCCTTGGCCTCGATGATGATTTGATCTTGATATCCTGTGCCATGGCCGGGGCCTTGGCAGAAGGACAGGTAATCGGGGTGTGCAGGGCCGGTCAGTATTTTACGAAAGCCGCGTTCGGCCTCTGGCCCCTCGGTGGTATAAAGCCAGATCGCGTTCTGATCTTCTTGGTCAAAACGGATATGGCCTTTGGTGCCGTGGATTTCGTAGGCGTAGCCCATTTTGCGTCCGACGGCGACGCGTGAAAAGAACATGTGCCCTTGCGCGCCATTTGCAAAACGGCACATCATTTGTGCCTGATCGTCGTTTGTGACCTGCGCCCCATCACGTATTTTGTGGACGGTTTCAACCGATGCGCAAAGGCTGTCGATTGGTCCTATCAACGCGTGAGCCGCATTAATCATATGCGGTGCCAGATCGCCCATTGTGCCGTTGGCTTGCCCTTGGGCGCGCCAGCCGCCGACGCTGGGGTCTGCAAAAAAGTCTTCGGTATTTTCACCACGAAAATAGACGATGTCGCCAATGCGCCCCTCGGCCAATAGCTGACGCGCATATTGGGACGCTGGCGTGCGGATGTAATTAAAGCCGACCATATTTGCGAGGCCGGACGCCTCGGCGGCGGTATGCATCGCAATCGAATCGTCAAGCGACGCACCAAGCGGCTTTTCACACAGTACGTGCTTGCCTTGGGCAAATGCCGCGAGCGCGATTTCGCGGTGCGTCGACTGAGGAGAGGCAATGACAATAGCTTCGATCTTTGGGTCATTTACAAGGACGCGCCAATCGTCGGTGCCACGGGCGAAGCCATACATTGCACGGTATTTCTCGGCGGTTTCGGGGGAAGACGCTGCAATCATCTCTAATCTCGGGCGCAGGTCTGTGTCGAATACTGATGCGACTGCGGCAAAAGCAACCGAATGTGCCTTGCCCATATAACCGCCGCCAACAATGCCAATGCCGATTTCCGCCATTTGTATTTCCTCCCTAAAAACCGATTGCAACCGGTTGCAAAATGCATATAGTTGTTTTGGGCAGTGGGTCAATATGCAATCCGCGCTGACATCAATTTCGTGTAGGGAGAGACGCGCATGGGACAAGCCAGTGAAACAATTACGCTGACGGTTGCGCAAGCGACGATCCGTTACCTTGCAGCGCAATTCATTGAAATTGACGGTGTAAAAACACGTGTATGCGGTGGTGGTTTTGGAATTTTTGGGCACGGCAACGTGACTTGCCTGGGCGAGGCCCTGTACGACCACAAAGATGTACTACCACTATATCGCGGCCAGAATGAGCAAGGCATGGGGTTTGCTGCTGCTGCCTATGCAAAGGCGCAATTGCGCCAGCGGTTTATGTTTTGCACAGCGTCCGCAGGCCCGGGCACCGCGAACTTATTAACTGCGGCGGCACTTGCACATGCAAACCGATTGCCGATGCTGATGCTTTGCGGTGATACGTTTCTGACGCGTCTGCCTGATCCAGTCTTGCAGCAGCTTGAGCATTTTGGAAATCCAACGTTGGGTGTGAATGACGCATTCAAGGCCGTGTCGCGTTTCTGGGACCGTATCACGCATCCTGCGCAAATTATGCAATCTTTGCCCGCCGCTTTGGCCACAATGCTTGACCCTGCCGATTGTGGTCCTGCATTCATTGGCCTGCCGCAAGATGTGCAAGGTTGGACCTTTGATTACCCCTTATCGTTTTTTGACGAACACGTGCATCGTATTCGCCGTCAATCACCTGACACAGCCGAAATCGCTGATGCAATTGCACTGTTGAAAACCGCGAAGCGTCCGATGATTATCGCAGGCGGTGGCGTGCAATATTCCGGAGCCGTGGCCGAACTGACAGCGTTCGCCGAAGCAACGGGCATTCCCGTGGTCGAGACGATTGCAGGCCGCGCGAACATGCTGAATACCCATCCGCTGAACATCGGGCCGCTAGGTGTAACAGGGTCGAATTCAGCGAATGCGATTGCTGAGAAAGCGGATGTGATCCTTGCCATCGGTACACGTTTGCAAGATTTTACGACAGGGTCTTGGACCGCATTCGCGTTGGACACGCAGATCATCGGTATCAATGTCGGC
Organism: Loktanella sp. D2R18; assembly: GCF_003318235.1. Lineage (GTDB taxonomy): Bacteria > Pseudomonadota > Alphaproteobacteria > Rhodobacterales > Rhodobacteraceae > Yoonia. The sequence goes on from NZ_QOCG01000022.1 coordinate 207,885, forward strand.
CGTCACGATGCGGCCAAGCACATGTCGCTGACTGTTGTCGGTGATGCGAAACTTGCGCTGACCGCACTGACGTCCGATTATACGTGCCCTGCGTCTTGGACCGAAGAAGCGCAAGCCGAGCGCGTAAAATGGAACGACTACGTCGCTGAAAATACCCGCATTGGGAACGGCCCTGCGTCCTATGCGCAAGCCATTGGTGCAGTGAATGATCTTTGTGATCCACGTGACCGCGTGGTTGCCGCTGCGGGCGGTTTGCCAGCCGAAGTCACTGCCAATTGGAAAACGCTTGATATCGGTACGGTCGATGTTGAATTCGGCTTTTCTTGCATGGGCTATGAGATCGCAGGTGGGTGGGGTGCGCGCATCGCGCAGTCAGAAGAAGAGCCCGAAAATGACACCATAGTTTTCACGGGTGACGGATCATACCTGCTGATGAATTCGGATGTTTATTCGTCGGTCCTTACGCAAAAGAAGCTGATCATCCTCGTGCTTGATAACGGTGGCTTTGCCGTCATCAACAAATTGCAGAACAACACCGGAAATGAGAGTTTCAACAATCTCATCTCGGACACGCCGACAGCAACGCATCAAGTCGGGGTCGATTTTGAAGCGCACGCACGCGCGATGGGGGCATTGGCCGAAACCGTCGCATCCCCCACTGATCTCGCCGATGCATTTGCCCGCGCCAAAGCCGCCGAGCGGACCTATGTGATTTGCATGAAAATCGATGCCTATGAAGGCTGGACCAAAGAAGGGCATACTTGGTGGGAAGTTGGCACGCCGCATGTGACCGACAACCCCAAGGTCGCCGCCGCGCATCAAGAGGTAGAATCCGCCCGTGTCCGTCAACGGAAGGGCATTTAATGAACCTGCTTGACGGTATTCGTACCAACAACTTTATCATCGTCGGACGCGCTGGCGTCGATCTGTTTCCCGACCCTCCCGGTACGGCGACCGAGGACGCTGAGGTTTTTCATGCTGACCTTGGCGGATCGTCCGCAAACATCGCTGTGGGTATCGTGAAATTGGGCGGTAAGGCTGCTTTGGTTACGCGCGTATCTGATGATAGCGCTGGACGGTTTTGCGTGAACAAGCTTGCACATTATGGCGTCGATAGCTCCTATGTCACCCCGGTTGGTGGCGAATATCGCAACTCACTCGCGCTTTATGAAAGCCGGCTTGAGGGGCATCAATCAGTGATCTACCGGAATGGGGCCGCTGACTTTCAGATGTGTTCAGATGATGTGAATGCCGTCGACTATAGCAAATTCGGCGCATTGATTACCGCAGGCACCGTCTTTGCCGCCGAACCATCGCGCAGCGCGACGTTTGAGGCATTTGATTTGGCAAAAACGGCAGGCCTGCCAATCATTTTTGACGTCGATTACCGTCCCTATTCGTGGCCTTCGCCGCAAGTCGCCGAAGAGGTTCTTTCGCGTGCGGCAGCCGAATGTGACATGATCGTCGCTAATGATGAAGAGTTCGGATTTATGGCAGGCAGCATCGACAAAGGCCTCGCCAAAGCCAAGCAGCTCGCCGAGACAACCGCGACAATCGTTGTTTACAAGATGGGCGAAAAAGGGGCCATCACCTTTGCAAATGGGACCGAAACGCCCACGGGTATCTTCCCTGTCAATGCGTTGAAACCCACAGGTGCGGGCGACAGCTTTATGGCAGGCCTTATAACCGGTCTTGCGGCGGATCTTCCATTGCACGACGCGATTTTGCGGGGCTCTGCCTGCGCATCTATTACGGTCTCAAAACCCGGTTGCGCGCCTGCGATGCCGACGACCGAAACGCTCACTAAATTCATGGCCGATCATCCCGGCCCCACGTCCGTCTAAAGGAAAAATCACATGCATATCGCCCCGTTTGACAATCAAAACAAGCCCATCGTGGATGTGGATGACCCGACTGTCCCGCTTAATTATTTTAATATCGTCAAACTAAAAAAGGGCGAAGCATTCGCCTATGAAGTCCCCGGCTACGAGACATGCATTGTCCCGGCGACGGGCACAATTGATGTTGATATCGAAGGTTTCAAAGCGACAAGCCTTGGTCACCGTGTTGAGGATGTTTGGGACGGCGAGCCCGAAGGCGTTTACGTGCCTGTCGCCGCCAAGGCCGAAATGGTTTGCATGTCTGACGAGGCCGAAGTGTTCATCTGCGGCGCACGCTACGACAAAGTGCTCGATGCGTTCGACGTGCGCGCAGATGTGTTGGACAAGGTGCAATACGGCTCGGACGAAACCAAGACGCACCGTAAGATCAAGCATATCCTCGGCACGAAATACCACGACAAAGTTGGACGTTTGCTTGTTTCAGAACTTTTTACCGTCGGCGAAGGTGGTTGGTCCGGTTTTCCATCCCACAAACACGACACGGATCGCTTGCCATTGGAAACGCGCCACGATGAAACCTATAATTTCCGCTTTAAACCGAACTACGGCTCCGGCGTCCAAATACTCCAACGCGAAGACGGCAAGGTAGGCGATGCATATCATCTTGTCGACGGCTCTACGATTTGCCTCGACAGCGGCTATCACCCTTGCGCTGTTTTGCCCGGCTACCAAATGTACTATTTCACCATCCTTGGTGGGCTTTCCCAACGGAGCCTTGTGCAATATTTTCAGCCTTCGCATGCAGCTCAACTTGAAACCATCCCTGGTATCAAAGACATGATCGCCAAATTCAAATAGGCGCCTCGCTGTCATCCATTTACGCTCGCCGTCATCCTATTCGGCTTTGATCAGGAACGTTCTCCTATGCCTCTCGTGACCCTCGCCGATGTCCTGCAACCTGCCTTGAAAAACGGTTATGCTGTGGGTGGCCTTGTCACCCTCGGATGGGAGGATATGGGTGCCTTCGTCGCGGCCGCTGAGGCCGAAAATTGTCCTGTGATCTTGCAGGCGGGGCCGGGTTGCCGTGACCATACGCCGTTGCCAATCTTAGGCAAAATGTTTAGGCATTTGGCTGAAAACGCATATGTACCTGTGGTCGCACACCTTGATCATGGCTACACGTTTGACGACTGCCAGCAGGCGCTTGATGCGGGTTTTACATCACTGATGTTTGACGGGTCGCGCAAGCCATTGGATGAAAACATCGCGCAGACCAAACGCGTGGTAGACCTTGCGCATAGCGCGGGGATTTCTTGCGAAGGCGAAATCGGGTTTGTTGGCTATGACAACGGCGAAGCATCCGCAGGAACCGACCCAGCTGAGTCGGCCCTATTTGCAAAAGAAACCGGTATCGACGCGATGGCGATTTCGGTCGGAAACGTACACCTACAACAAAACAAACAGGGCGGTCTGGACGAGGCGCGGATCGCGGCGATCCAAGCATTGACCGATGTGCCTTTGGTGATCCACGGCGGATCTGGCGTGCCAGTTGCGCAGCGTCGTCATTTGGCCAAGACCACAAACGTTTGTAAATTTAACATTGGGACGGAACTGCGCATGGCCTTTGGCGACGCGATGCGGGTAGCCGTCAATGCTGACCCGTCTCGCTTCGACCGGAATACAATTTTAAAAGAAACACACGACCCTGTCATGGCTGCGGCACAGCGGGTTTTGCAGGCAATGAAAGGCTGATTGCATGTTGAATATTGGTATACTTGGCGCGGGCCGCATTGGTCAGGTTCATGGTGCAACGCTGCGTGGCATGACATCTGCGCGTACCTATGCGGTGTCCGATTTTATCCCAGAAGCGGCGACCGCTTTGGCAAGTAAGCTTGGCGCGCAAGCCATGACGACGGACGAAATCATTGCGTCGCCTGAAATTGACGCGGTCGTCATCGGAACGCCCACCACCACACATTACGACATCATTCATCAGGCCGCGGCCGCTGGCAAAGCCATCTTTTGCGAAAAACCTGTCGATCTATCTGTTGACCGTATCCGCGAATGTCTGACCGCCGTCGAAAGCGCCGGTGTGCCATTTATGACCGCGTTTAATCGCCGCTTTGATCCTGGGTTTGCGCATCTTCAAAAGCAGATCGCGGATCAGGTCATCGGGAACGTCGAAATCGTGACAATTCTTTCGCGCGACCCATCACAGCCACCAATTGGTTACGTGAAAACCTCTGGCGGGATATTCCGCGACATGATGATCCACGATCTTGATATGGCGCGGTTCCTGCTGGGCGAAGACCCCGTTGAGATCAGCGCTGTTGGATCATGTCTTGTTGATCCGGCAATTGGTGAGGCTGGTGATTTTGACACGGCAGCCGTCACGTTGAAAACGGCGTCCGGTAAAATTTGCCAGATTTCAAATTCACGTCGTGCGACTTATGGGTATGATCAACGCGTCGAAGTCCATGGGGCAAGCGGCATGCTGCGCGCCCACAACGTGCCTGAACATAACGTTGAACTGACGACCGCTGCGGGCTTTACCACGGCCCCGACGCAGCCTTTCTTCCTTGAACGCTACTCTGCGGCTTACCGGGCTGAGATGGCGCATTTTGTGGCCTCGGTCGTTGACGGCGTCATGATGACTCCGTCGGGGCTTGATGGGCTCAAGGCGCAGATTTTGGCGGATGCGGCGGATGCAAGCGCGCGTGACGGTCAGCCACGGGCGCTGAGCTACTAAGGGAATGCGATTCATCCCGGCACGCCCTGGCAAGACTTCCTACAAAGATGTCGCGAATAGGAAGAAATGCCTTTGCAAATCAAAACCCGCTCTAGTGAAAGTCAAAATACGCAGCCAGGCGGATCCTTGGCTTTATGGTGTGGGACGCTCACCCATTGCTATTACAACTCGGTTTAATGCAGCCATTGGGAATATGAGTTCCTTAGAAATCTGAGGCTCCGGCTTCAATAAAATCAATAGATTATCGTTTCATTTGGTAAAAAACGGACCGGGGTGTCAATATGCAAATATGGAAATTCACACCATGTGACGTGACCGCTAGCTGGGCAACTCGATATCACTTGAGAGCGTTTTTTGTGACGCACGCTGGACAACAGCACAAAATGCAACCGGTTGCAAAATTGATCTGCAACATTTAGAGTGAAGTTGGAGATAGAGGGGGAGAAAGCGAATCGATGCCGAGATATGTCACCAAATTGTTGACCGTTCCGGCGACGTCAGCACTCCAGAGTTTGGGGTTCTGGAACAGCAATTGCCTGAATCGCATCATGGTGCGGCCCCTCATGAGAGAGGGTGTCATGCCCTCTACCGTTCACATGTTTGAAGACTTTGCCCAAAGGTTGGCTTGGTCACTTACTTTCTCTTCATCCTCGAAATCGCGAGACAAGAGGGTGCTGTCGAACCACCGCCTCATTTGAGGCCCCGGTATTCATAATGCGTGCGCCGGGCACGGTCCTTGGGAGGAAATCATGAACAAAGTACTATTGGCCGCTGGCCTCGCGACTACCCTGATGGGTTCAACAGCGTCTGCACAGCAAATTGGTGTATCTGTTGCGCGTTTCGACGACAACGGTTTGACTGTGATGCGCAACGGCATGACAGCACACGAAGAGACACTTGACGGTGTTTCGCTTCAGATTGAAGACGCGACCGATGATGTTGCTAAGCAGCTTGACCAGATCAACAATTTCATCGCGTCTGGCGTTGATGCGATTATCGTGAACGCCGTTGACACGAACGCAACCGAAGCCATGTCCAATGCTGCAGCTGCTGCAAGTGTTCCACTGGTTTACGTGAACCGTCAGCCGATTAACATGGACACCCTGCCCGCCGGTCAGGCCTTTGTTGCGTCCAACGAAATCGAATCCGGTACATTGGCGGCATTCCACATGTGCCAGCAACTTCGCGCTGAAGGCAAATCCGGTGGCGCAACAGCGTATATGCTGATGGGCCAGCTGTCGAACCAAGCCGCTGTTCAACGTTCGAAAGACTTCCATGACGTCATTGGCATGGACATGTGTAACTTCATCACACTGATCGACGAACAAACAGCAAACTGGTCACGCGACGAAGCCAATGATCTGATGACAAACTGGATTTCAAGCGGTGAGCCGTTCGATGCTGTGTTTGGCAACAATGACGAGATGGCGCTTGGTGCTATTCAGGCGATGAAAGCCGCCGGCATTTCCATGGACGACGTTGTTGTTGGTGGCGTTGATGCGACCTCTGACGCGTTGCTTTCCATGCAAGCTGGCGAAATGGACGTGACAGTTTTCCAAGACCTAGCGGGGCAAGGTGCTGGGTCTATTGATACTGCGATTGCGCTGATCAATGGCGAAGAAGTCGATAGCAAAGTGTTCATCCCGTTCAAGCTGGTGACACCCGAAAACATTGGTGAATTCGTGCAATAATTGCGGAAAATTCGCTAAATAGGGTGCGAGGCGGTCAGTTTGTGCCGCCCCGCATTTCTCAAAAACTCATGTCATTTCAGGAGAGCTGACCTATGTCAGATCAGAGCGACGGCACTGGCGGTCTTACCTTCGATAAATCTAAAAAGAACTGGCCAAATGAACTCAATGTCTTTGGCGCATTTGTCCTGATTATCGTCATCTTCGAAGTCCTTGGCGCCATTTACATGCAGCAAAGCCTGCTGTTCGACACGCGTGATCGTTTCGACAGTATCTTTAACGAAGCACGTTTGCGGATCATTATCATTCAAGTCGCCATCATTGGTATCATCGCGATTGGGGTAACCCAGGTGATTATCACCGCCGGTATCGACCTTTCATCGGGATCGGTAGTGGGGGCAACGGCCATGGTCGCGATGAGCTTTGCGCAAGTCGCCGAAGTCAACGGTGGTCCGAACCCAAAAGCGATCTTTGGCGAATGGGCGCTTGATCTGCCAGTCCTTGTGCCCGTCGTTGTCGGGTTAACTGTTGGCCTGCTGGCCGGCACCGTCAACGGTATTCTTGTGGCGTTCGCGCGCATCCCACCGTTCATTGCGACGCTTGGCATGATGCTATTTGCACGTGGCGTGGCACAATGGTGGTCCTTGGGTAACCCGGTATCGTTCCCGACCGAAGGGTATGCGAAAATCGGTGCAGGCATGATGCCCGTTGTCATCTTTTTATCGTTGGCGCTGCTGTTCCACTTCATCATGAACTATACAGTTTATGGCAAACACACTTATGCGATTGGTTCAAACGAGGCCGCAGCGCGGATGTCTGGGATCAACGTTCCGCGTCACTTGATGCTCGTCTACATGATCGCTGGGATGCTCGCGGGTCTTGCCGCTGTAATCTTGACCTCAAAGAACCTTACCGCGCAGTCAGGTATGGGGTTGTCATATGAACTTGAGGCGATTGCGATGGCTGTCATTGGCGGTGTGTCACTGTTTGGAGGGCGCGGATCAATCATCGGTACCGTAATCGGGGCGCTGATCATTGGCGTCATTACGTCCGGCTTTACCTTTTTGCGTCTTGGAGCATTCTATCAAGAAATGGTGCTGGGTTGTATCATCGTCGGAGCGGTTGCTTTGGACCAATACCAACAAAAACGCAGCGCAGCGCGGGCTTAAGGGAGGCATAGACATGTCAGATATTATTCTCGAAACCAAAGGCCTTACCAAACATTATGGTGGAGTTCATGCTTTGGAAGACGCCGACTTCCAGCTGAAACGTGGCGAACATATCGCCATAATGGGCGACAATGGTGCCGGAAAATCGACCTTTGTACGCCAAATCACGGGTGTGGAGCAAAGGACACGGGGCGACGTTATCTTTGATGGAGTACCCGTCAATTTTGCTGGCCCGCTTGATGCGCGCGAGGCAGGTATTGAAACGGTGTTCCAGACCTTGGCGTTGGCTGATGATTTGAACGTGCCAGACAACCTGTTCCTTGGCCGAGAGAAAACCAAATTCGATTGGCTGGGTCCATTCCGATTGCTCGACTACAAATCGATGCGCGAAGACACGATGGCAGGTCTTGTGAAAACGGGTGTGAAAATCCCGAATATTAAGAACACGATTGCAAACATGTCTGGCGGACAACGCCAATGTGTCGCCATTGCGCGCACCGCAACCTTTGCATCTAAGCTGACGATCATGGACGAGCCGACAGCGGCCCTAGGTGTGCAAGAAACGGCGCAGGTCGAAAACATCGTACGTACGCTCAAAGATCAAGGTGAAAGCCTGATCCTTGTGTCGCATAACATGCGTCAGGTATTTGATCTGGTTGACCGTATTATTGTGTTCCGCCGTGGCCGTATCGTTGCAAACCTTAACGTCGAAGACACGGATGGCAACGATGTGGTATCCTATATTACCGGTGCGAAAACCGGTGCTGAATACGAAGGCGCGGCATGAAACTTCTCGACCTTGAACATCCGTTTTTTACCCCAGTTGGGGTCCGTGTTGCGGTTGTCGTGGTTTGCGCCGTTTGGGGCTTGGTAGAGCTCGCGAACGGCGCAGTTTTTTGGACGATGTTCTTTTTGGGATTGGCGGCGATCTGTGGCTGGCGCTTTGCGACTATTGACTATGTCGCAGTGAATAAGGCACAGAACCGTGCGGAGAAAGAATAAGGGGACAAACGCATGGCAGTAACGCTGAAGGACGTGGCCGAATTGGCCGGTGTCTCGCGTTCGGCCGTGTCGCGGACCTATACCGAGGGCGCCTCGGTCTCTGCCAAAACACGTAAAAAAGTCCAAGAAGCGGCGGACACACTGGGCTATAGCCCAAATGCTTTGGCATCCTCGCTTACGACGGGCAGGACCAAAATGATTGGTCTCGTTTCCAACAACTTTCACAACCCGATTTTTCTAGAGGTGTTTGATCTCTTCACCAAGGGCTTGCAGGGTCGGGGTTTGCGGCCTTTGCTCGTGAACCTAACGGATGAGACTGACCCCGAGAAATCCGTGCGCATGCTGCAACAATATTCCGTTGATGGTGTGATCGTGGCGTCATCCACATTACCCGAAAGTTTCGCCGAAGCGTTTCGCGTTGCAGGTGTTCCCGTTGTCCATTCGTTTGGACGGCTGGTCGCGAACCCAACCGTCAATGTATTAGGTATCGACAACAAGCAAGCAGGCCGGTTGGCCGCAGAAACGCTTATCGCACGGGAATATACGCGGGTTGGTTTTTTAGGTGGCCCACAGGCCGCGACATCGACACAGGACCGTATGGCTGGCTTTCTTGATGCGTTGCGCGAACATCCAAACGTTAGCGTTACCACCTCATTTGCAAGTGCATATTCGTTCGAGGCTGGCCGCGCCGAAATGCTGCGTCTGATCGATGCGCCGTTGGCCGAGGCGTATTTTTGTGGTGATGATGTCTTGTCGATTGGCGTTTTGTCCGCGCTCCAATCCCACGGGCTATCGGTTCCGGACGACGTGGGCATTATCGGTTTGAATGACATGGAAATGGCCGGATGGGACAACATCAACCTGACCACAATCCATAACCCGATCACAGAAATTATCGCGTCGTCTGTCAACCTCGTGGCAGACATGGTGCAAGACAGCGCAATGACGCCGCAAGCACGCTTATTCGCGTGTCATGTGATCGAACGCGGAACGCTACGCGCGCTGAAAAGTTAAAGACGACCAGGACTTATGCCCTGCCCCGCTGGGGGACAAAGCTGCCCAACTGCCATAACCCATTATCCTTACTTCTGGGTCTCCGGCAAACAAGGGGCGCTTCGTCCAGCGAAGCAGCCGTCGGTGCAAAATGCAGTGAATGTCCGCAATCCGCCCTTTGTGAATGATGCCGCTTCCGGCCCAAAACGGACATCCACGACCAGCTTTGACGCTGCGGTGCAGCTTCTCGGAAACGGACGTAGGTCGACGGCGCGGCATTCTGGCCTCCCCACCCAACTATGCGGTTAAAGCCCACCTACTGATTACTACCTCCAATAACCATTTTCGCACGGTTAGACATCAGTCGTTTGACGCTCGACTTCAATCGCACTATCAAGCCCTCACCGGGGGCGCCGCAAGGCTGAGAAGTACCCTTTGAACCTGAACCAGATAATGCTGGCGGAGGGAGGGTATATGTTCGCGTTTCGCACGAACGTCGTCCGCTTTTCGTCAGAAAAAGGAGACACCGTGCAAGCTCAAGACCTGTTTACATACCTGCGTGACCAAAACCCGTTGGTGCAGTGCATCACGAACTTTGTCTCGATGAATGTCGCCGCCAACGTGGTCCTTGCGGCGGGTGCGTCTCCTGCGATGGTCCACGCCCACGAAGAAATCGCCGATTTCACCCCGATCTGTGGCGGGCTGGCGGTTAACATTGGTACGCTTTCACCGCCGTGGGTGGACAGCATGATGGCCGCAGCGCGGGTGGCCAATGACACAGGTGTCCCGTGGGTTCTGGACCCTGTCGCGCATTTCATTTCCGGCTATCGCAAAGACGCCGCCCAACGACTTATGGCGCTGCGGCCTACAATCTTGCGCGGCAATGCTTCTGAAATTCTGGCGATGGCAGGTGAAGCTGGCTCTGGCAAAGGGGCGGACAGCCGCGACAGTGTGGAGGCGGCGCAGGATGCGGCGGTCTCGCTTGCGCAGACATTCGGCAGCGTGGTCGCAGTCAGCGGCCCGACCGATTTCCTGACCGACGGTGTGCGATCCGTGATGGTCACCGGCGGGTCCGACCTTATGCCGAAAGTCACGGCGCTTGGGTGTTCGCAAAGTGCCCTGATGGGGGCCTATGCGGGCTGTGGCCCTGCGTTTGACGCAGCCCTTGCCACGCTGGCCCATTTCAAAGTGGCCGGCACAAAGGCGGCGGCGCGCGCCGATGGGCCAGGCAGTTTTCAGCCCCATTTCCTGGATGCACTCTACACAACGCAGGCCCACGAGCTGGCGGATGTGATCAAGGCATGAGTGCGCTTCATCACCAGTTGCGCCAGAAATTACGCCTGTATCTGGTCGCCGATACCACCCTGTGCGGGGTCGATGGGCTGGTCGACACGGTCACAAGGGCTGTGGCCGGCGGCGTCAGCTTCGTGCAATTGCGCGCCAAAGATGCCACGACGCCCGAGCGGGTAGAAATGGCGCGGGATTTGAAGGCTGCGTTGGCGGGCACAGGCGTTCCGCTGCTGATAAACGATGATGTCAGCGCCGCGATCGCGGCGGATGTCGACGGCGCGCATATCGGCCAAGGCGACGGTGCCCCTGCGAAAGCAAGGGCGCTGTTGGGACCGGAAAAGATACTCGGGCTGTCGTGCGAAACACCACAGACTGTGCGGGCCGCCGACCCTGATATCGTCGACTACCTTGGGCTGGGACCGGTGTTCAGCACCCCGACCAAAGCGGACCACAAAGCCCCGATCGGCTTTGACGGGTTGGCGCGGATGGTGCAGCTAACGGATTTGCCCTGCGTGGCGATTGGCGGGCTGAAGGCGGCGCATCAACCTCGCGTGTTTGCCGCGGGCGCAGACGGGCAAGCCGTCGTCTCGGCCATCTGCGGGCAAGACGATCCCAAGGCCGCCGCCGAGAGATTTCAACACCTTAAGGAGGTGCGGCCATGATCCCCAATGTCCTGAGTATCGCAGGCTCCGACCCTTCTGGCGGGGCGGGTATACAGGCCGATGTGAAGGCGATTTCGGCCAATGGCGCATTTGCCATGGCCGCGCTCACCGCCCTGACAGCGCAAAACACACAAGGCGTCAGCGACATTCACCTTGTGCCGCCTGCCTTTGTCACAGCCCAGATCGACACCGTGTTTGACGATATCCGCGTGGACGCCGTAAAGATTGGGATGATCGCAAACGCGCAGATCGCGCAGGCCGTCGCCACCGCGCTGCGCGAGCGCGATGTGCCGATCGTTCTTGATCCGGTGATGATCGCAAAAGGCGGCGCGCCTTTATTGCAGCCCGATGCGATTTCCGTGCTGCGCGACCAGCTGTTGCCCCGAGCGACGGTGCTGACCCCGAACCTTCCCGAAGCAGCGCACCTGCTGGGCGTCGCTCCGGCCACGTCGCGCCCCGAGATGGAACGCCAAGGCCACGCGCTCTGCGCTTTGGGGGCGCGTGCGGTTTTGATGAAAGGCGGACACCTGTGCGGTGCTGACAGTCCCGATTGCCTTGTCAGCGCGGATCAGGTGACGTGGTTTGAAAGCCCGCGCTCCGCGACGCGCAACACCCATGGCACGGGCTGCACCCTGTCGTCCGCCTTGGCCGCCCGGATCATGCAAACAGACGACATCGCGACCGCTGTCGCCGCGGCCAAATCCTATGTCGCCATGGCCATTGCCTGCGCCGATGACCTGTCCGTCGGCTCAGGTCACGGGCCGACACACCACTTTGCAACCTTGCTTCCCTTCGTTCAGGAAACCCGACCATGAAATCTGTCTTGCTCGCCTCAGCCCTGTCCTTTTGTGCCGCTCCGCTTTGGGCGCAGGACCAGATGACCCTTTTGCTGGACTGGTTCGTAAACCCCGACCACGGCCCCATCATCATCGCGCAGGAAAACGGCTATTTCGCCGAAGTGGATCTTGAGGTTGAGGTCATCGCGCCCGCCGACCCCTCCGATCCGCCCAAACTGGTCGCCGCGGGGCAGGCGGATCTGGCAATTTCGTATCAGCCGCAACTCCATTTGCAAATTCACGAAGGGCTTCCGCTGCAGCGGGTGGGCACGCTTGTCGCCACCCCATTGAACTGCCTGCTGGTGCTCGCGAACGGGCCGATTGCATCGCCTGCGGACCTGCGCGGTGGCAAGGTCGGGTTTTCCGTGGGCGGCGTTGAAGAGGCGGTGCTAGGCCATGTTCTGAACACCCACGGGCTGACGCTGGACGACGTCGAGCTGATCAACGTGAACTGGTCGTTGTCGCCGTCCTTGATGTCTGGTCAGGTGGATGCCGTGATCGGCGCCTTCCGGAACTTTGAACTGAACCAGATGGAGATCGAAGGCGTCGAGGGGCGGTGTTTCTACGTCGAGGAGGAAGGCCTGCCGTCCTATGACGAACTGATCTATGTCGCGAACCCCGACACGATGGACCCCGATATGATCCGCCGTTTTCTGACCGCGACCGAGAAAGCCACGCAATACATCATCAACCATCCCCAAGCATCGTGGGAGGTCTTTTCAGCCACCGCCCCCGAGCTGCAGGACGCGTTGAACGAACGCGCATGGGCCGACACGCTGCCGCGCTTTGCCCTGCGCCCCGCAGCGATGGATGTCGGGCGCTACGCCGCGTTTGAAACCTTTCTGCACCAGGCGGGGCTGATCCCGTCGATCCACCCGGTGTCGAAAATCGCCATCGATGTGACAGCCCCATGAGCGACCGCCCGTACGGAACCACCTTCGCAGCGTGGCGGTCCGGCTGCCCAGAGGCCTGGGCGACCTATACCGAACACGCCTTCGTGCAAGGATTGGGCGACGGCAGCTTGCCGCGTGCGGCGTTTTTACACTACCTGATCCAGGACTACGTGTTTCTGGTTCACTTCGCCCGCGCGTGGTCACTGGCCGTGGTCAAAGCCGAAACGCTGGACGAGATGAAAATCTGCGCAGCCACGGTAGATGCTTTGGTCAATCACGAAATGGCCTTGCACGTCAAAACCTGCGCGGCCGAGGGTATCGACGAACAGACATTGTTCGCAGCACCTGAAGCCTTCGAAAACCTTGCCTATACAAGATACGTCATGGACGCAGGGCTTCAGGGGGACTTCCTTGATCTGATGGCCGCACTCGCGCCCTGTTGTTTCGGCTATGGTGAAATCGGGATACGCCTTGGGCAATCGGCGACGGCGGACACCGGATACCGTGACTGGATCGAGACCTATGCCGACGTTGGCTATCAGGACGTCATGGGGAACGTCGGTCAGATGATCGATCGCGCCGTGGCCCGCCGGATCGGAGAGAGGCCCACCACGTCGCCCCGCTGGGCGAAGCTTCAAGCGCGTTTTACGACCGCTACCCAATTAGAGGCCGCATTCTGGAACATGGGGCTGCGCGGGGCGTGACCGATGCCCCCGCCCTTCACGTCAACGGTCATCACGACATGGCGGGCCGCCAGCTCTTTGCGCCGCTTGATCTGACCTTGCCCGCCGGTCAATGGACCTGTGTTCTGGGGCGGTCTGGCGTCGGGAAATCGACGCTGTTGCGCTTGATCGCCGGGCTGACCTGCGCGGGGGACTTCAACGGCCAGATCGAAGCTTCGGACAGCGCGCCCCTAGCCGGACGGATCAGTTTTATGGCGCAGTCTGACCTACTGTTGCCGTGGCTGAGCGTGTTCGAAAACGTTGTTCTGGGGGCACGGCTGCGCGGCGACACGCCCGACAAAGATTTGGCACACGATCTTCTGCAACGGGTCGGGCTTGCGGCCTTCCGCGACATGAAACCCGCTGCGCTGTCTGGGGGGATGCGCCAGCGCGCGGCCTTGGCGCGCACCTTGATGGAGGATCGCCCCGTCGCGCTGCTGGACGAGCCTTTCTCGGCGTTGGATGCCAGCACGCGCGCAGATATGCAGGAGCTTTCGGCGCAGATGTTGCAGGGCAAAACTGTTCTGATCGTCACCCATGATCCGGCCGAGGCCTTGCGCCTTGGCCACCAGATTGTGGTGTTAACGGCTGCGGGCGCCACCCTGTGGCCGCCGCTGGACACACCCCCTGTGCGCGATCAATACGCGCCCGAAACCATCGCGGATCAGGCCGCATTGCTGTCGCATCTGCGGGGCGCGCCATGAGCAAATGGGCCTATGCATTTGGCGCCACCGGCTTGGGCCTGATCTTGTGGTCCACCGTGGTCTGGGCCACAGGTGTGCCGCATTTCATTCTGCCCTCACCATGGCGAGTGGCGCAGGCGGGGTGGGACAGCAGCAGCCTGATCGGCGTGAATGCCTTGGTGACAGCCACTGAAGTTGTGACAGGTCTTGTGGTTGGTGCCGTTCTTGGGGTGATCTCGGCGATCCAGCTGGCCAATTCGGACCGGCTCTACCGGCTGGTCATGCCGCTGTTGATCTTTACCCAAGCGGTGCCGGTCTTCGCCCTCGCCCCGATCTTGACGCTGTGGTTCGGCTACGGGATGGCGTCGAAAGTCGTGATGGCCGTGCTGATTATCTACTTTCCGGTGACCAGCGCCTTTTACGACGGGTTGACCCGCGTGCCGCGCGACATTGTCGATATGGCGCGGGCGATGAACGGCACCAGATGGCAGATTATGCGACGGATCAAAATACCACATGCCCTGCCGTCCTTGGGCACGGGGTTGAAACTGGCCGCCGTCTACGCGCCCATCGGGGCGGTGATTGGCGAATGGGTCGGCGCGTCAAAGGGGCTGGGCTACCTCATGCTTTTGGCAAACGGGCGCGCGAAGACGGACCTAATGTTTGCAAGCCTGATCACATTGGCCGCCATGACGATTTGTTTGTACGTGTTGGTCGATAAGGTTGCTACACGGCTAAGGCCGGATTAACAGCGTTAACTGTGACGGCGGACATTTTTGCAAAGCATGTCATCGTTCCCAATGGCTCAAAGCCACCGTCCCCTGCGGGTGAAAGTGCAACGTGCTGCCGAAGGTCAGCTTTCGAATACGGCGAGCCTATACTTCGCAACTGCGGCGAAGGTCTGGTCTCCGCCCTGGGTGTCGAGCGGCGCGAACCGCCCATTTTACTGTGGTCGACTAACTATTTCAGAACATGATGCTTGAAACACTTGATACTTTCTTCTCAGGCAATTCGTTCTACCGTCTCACTTCTCAATACGGTCCAGAATTTCTTTGCATGCAACTTCCATCGAAGGGCGAAGCGCGTCCAAAGACGGTTGAACGTATCTTCGCCCGGTGATCGACAGCGGTGTGTGATTGAGTAGCCGCCCGACAATCTCTTCAAGCACACCAGCTTCCATCGCCACCGTTGCAAATGTGCGGCGATGCATATGCGGATTATACTTTAGCCGTTCCGGCCGTGTGATGTGTCCCGCCTCCGATTTTGGCGACGGAAACACCCAGTGCCTACTGAGGGGGCGAAGCGGTGCCAAGATCTCATGGTGTATTTGCAAGATCGGAAGGTCGAAGCTCCGGCCATTCTTTGTTATGGGTAGGTGAATCCGGTCTTCATGTATTTGCTCCCATTTCAAGGTAAGCATCTCGGTTTTGCGCAGACCAGTAAACAAAAGAAGCTCATAGAATACGCGGTGGATTGGGTTAGGCAGGTTATCAATCGTCTGGCGCCATGCTTTCAAATCCTGAATGATCCGCCCGTCCGGCCTATCTTCAAACCATTCGATCGCCATCGTTGGACATTCTGCCAAATCGCAAGTCCTGCGGGCATGGTTATAAATTGCCCGGAAGTTGCGAAGAACGTGATTGGCAGCCGACGGCGACCTGGCCATTTCTTGATGGCGGCGGACAACCATTGCTTTGCTGATCTCGTCGAGCGGTAGGCGCATCCAGTCTTTCAAATGGAATTCAATTTGCGCGCGCATTCCCACCTTATGGTTTTCTGAACGCAGCTTTGGACGCGCCAAATATACCTCCATCGCCGCTTCAAGCGTGGGCGCACCGATTTGAACCGCCTTCCCTGCCCCTCTGCCCATCTCCAAGGCAAACCCAAGCGCCGTTTGCCGCGCAGCCTGTGCTGAGATGATTGGGAACCGACCAATCAAAATGCGCTTGGTCTGACCACCAACGTCTTTCTGAAAGTACCAGGTCTTGGAACGCTTCCCCACAAAGAGCACCAGCCCTTTGATTTCTGCATCCCAATACTTGTCAGTACCGGCTTTCGCATTGGGAAGTCTGCTCGCAAATGTCTCAGATAGCTTTGGCATATTTTGTCGGCTTTTTGTCGGGATGAACTGAATAGTGGTGATACTCGGTGCAACCCAATGCAAGAAATAAGTCAACAAAAATAAACACTAAGGGACTCAGTGATACATCATGAAACTCAGATCACTTGTTTGGAAAACTGGGGTCTTAACCATTACACAACACCCGCGACCAAGACATCAACTATTTCACCTCAAATAGGAGGTCAAGAAGGTCTTTCTGACATCAACAGAATTTTCCACCGCCAGCATGGGTTTGGACCGTTCTCTGGGGCCTGCGCGGCGATGGTGTCAAAAGGATCGGAAAACCGTCAGAATCTAGTTCAGGGGCCATTCCTCAAAAAAACCTTCAGAGAAATGTAGGACGTTAAAATACTCTTCGACACCGTCGATCCCTTCAAACGCATCCACTAAAAATCGAATGCTTTGGCGCTTTATTGCCCCACACATTTGGTTGAATTCATAAAGGCTCATCTCTAGTTCAGCAGATCGGCCAGAGGCCACGTCTTGACCATTGACCAATAGCGTTTTGCGTGACGAGGATACGAGCTCAAACCACACCTTTTGCCCATCAAATTTATAGTTGATTTGCGCGTTGTTGTCCCCTGCATCCATACTAATGATCCCTTCAGTCCTAGGATTAAAATTCACTTTGAAGCATCGAATGAAGAGCATATTAGCTAGCAAAACAAGCTGGACCTGTCGCGGTTTGA
>NZ_QOCG01000030.1:0-392932 GCF_003318235.1 Loktanella sp. D2R18
CGAAATGGGGCTTTCGTCCGCGATGCGGTCATCGGGCTGAGAAATTGAACCAATCAGCCTTCGCAGACGCAGCTAAGGTTCGGTTTGAGCCCATTTTGCCGATTTTCCGCAACGCGGCTAAAGTCTGCTTTCAGGAACTGGGAGTTTTGAGCTCAGTAAGTTTCCACACAGCCGACCTTGGTCATCCAGTAATCACGCTGCAGCGCTCCCTTCTGCGGGGACACGTTGCAAACGTAAAATTAAGTAGATTCTGAAAATAACGCAGAGCCGACCGTTTCTTTGCTTTCATCTCTAGGTGCTCGAAAAATGGCCTTAGTCGACCAAGCTGCGTTCAATAGTGTGGCAGTGGTTGAGCAGTTTCAAATCGTCAGAGTTCGCCATCGAAAACAGCACTCCGATCGGCGTACCGTTTTTCGCGTGACCCGCAGGAATGCTGACACCCGGCATTCCCAGATAATTTCCCAACATCGTGTTGCGTAAAGCGAGCAAATTCGTCTGTATGAAATAGTCGTTATCAGCTTCAAGCGCGGCAATCGATGGTGCGGTGATCGCGACCGTTGGGAAGACCAAAATGTCTTGACCTAGATCAGCGGCAACAGCGCGTTCAAGACGTGCACGGGCCCACTGCAGTTGGATGTAGTCCTGCGCGGAAAACTGTGTGGCGGTTCCGATGCGTTCGCGCACCCGTTGATCCATTTTGTCGGCATCGGGGCCAGCCAGCAGGTCTTTGTGCAGTGTCGCGGCCTCTGCCACGGTGAGCGTGCCGTGCTTGGCGAACAGGGCGACTACGTCGTCAAAGATCGGGAACGCGCGGCGGGTGATGGCGTAGCCAGCGTTTTCAAGTTTCTCTAGCGCATGACTGAAACACGCGGCGACCTCAGGTTCCAACCCGTCCATGACCACGTTTGTTGGGACGACAAGGTCAGGTTTTTTGGTTGACCCTGTTGGGATTTCTTGCGGTGTCTGGCCCCGCAAAATGGCGTCGAATGTGACGATGTCTTCAACCGAATGCGCAAAACTGCCGACTGAATCCAGGCTTTCTGATAGCGGGAAAATGCCCGTCCTGTCATAATGGCGCTGGCTGGATTTGAAGCCAGTGATCCCGCAGAATGATGCGGGGACGCGTACAGAACCCGCTGTGTCCGTGCCGATGGCCAGCGGCACGAGGGACGCGGCGACCGCAACCGCAGAGCCTGCTGATGAGCCGCCCGGTGCCAAGGGGTCGTCGCCGGAGTGCGGGTTCACGGGGTTGCCAAAATGCGGGTTCAACCCAAGGCCGGAATAAGCAAATTCCGACAGGTTGGTTTTGCCGATGCAGATCAGCCCGGCCTTGGTGCAGTTTTCATAAATGACCGCGCCCCGCGCGGGTGGGGTTGCGTGTTCATAAACTGCACTTGCAGCCGTGGTGGGCGTGCCGGGGATATCAACCAAGTCTTTCCATGCGACGGGGATACCATCCCAATGGCTGAGCAGCTGACCAGCCTTGCGGCGCGCATCGCTTTCGCGGGCGGCGGCCAGCGCAGTCTCTTCAGTCAAGATGATGAATATCGCGTCGTCCCCTTGGGCCTTGATCGCGGCAAAGCAGGCTGTGACCAGCGCTTCGGATGTTAGGTCGCCAGCAGCAAGGCGGGCGGCCAGTGCTGTTGCAGTTACAGCAGTCAGGTCAGTAATCAATTCAGGCTCCGAGCAGGTTGAGGGGGTCACACGAACAGCGTGATGACCGTGGGAAAAAGGATCAGCAGGATCAGGACGATCAGATAGGCCCCGATGTAGGGCAGAGCACTTTTGGAGATGTCTTCCATGCGCGACCCCGATAAGCGGGCTGCAATAAACAGGTTCAGCCCGACGGGTGGGGTAAAGTTGCCCACGGCCAGCGCGATGACGGTGAAAACGCCGAAATAGATCGGGTCGATACCGACTGCGGTGATTAAGGTGCCCAGTGTAGGAACCAGCAACACAAGGGCTGCGACGTTGTCCAGAAACGTGCCCGCGATCAATAGCAGCACAAGAATCATCGCCATGATCAGCGTCGGATTTGAGCTGATATCAAGGATGGACGCTGCGACGGCCTGTGGCAGTTGTTCGGCGGTGATGATATAGGAAAACGCGTTCGCTGTGCCCATCAGATACATAACAATCGCGGAGCTGATGGCGGTGTTGATAAAGATCGGCCCGAGGGATTTGATCGTGATGGAGCGGTAGACGAACATGCCAACGATAAGCCCATAGAGGCAGGCGACAGCGGCGGATTCAGTTGGCGTAAAGATGCCGCCATAGATGCCACCAAGGATGATTGCGGGCATGATGAGGGCGAGGCTGCTTTCGGCGATGACCTTGCTTGCCTTTACATCGGGGTTCACAGGTTCACCCGCCAGCCCTTGGCGTTTTGCGAGTAGATAATTCACCACGCCCAAGGCCAGCGCAATGACAATGCCCGGCAGGATTCCTGCGATAAACAAATCGCCAATCGAAACATCTGCGATCGTGCCATAAATTACCATGGTCAAGCTGGGCGGAATGATGAGGCCGAGCGCGCCTGATGACGCAACCACAGCACCCGCAAATGCAGGTGCGTAACCGCGATTGACCATGGACGGGATCAGGATTGACCCGATAGCGGAGGTCGTCGCAGGCGCAGAGCCGGAGATGGCACCAAAGAACGCAGACGCGCCCGTCGACATTTGCGCAAGCCCGCCGGGATAGCGGCCAAGGGCGAGACCTGCCAGTTTGACCAGCCGTTCGGAAATTTGCGCGGCGGCCATGATGTTGCCTGCCAGCAAGAACAGGGGGATGGCAAGGAAGGGGAATGAATTCAGTCCGTTAAACAGCTTTTGCGGCACGATGATCAATGGGATCGGGCTGGCGAAATACAAGGCCGCTACGGACGCGATGCCAAGTGAGAATGCGACAGGTACGCCGAGAAGCAGCAGACCGAACAGGGCGATAAAGAGAATCTCAGTCATGGCGTTTGGCCTTTAAGAACTGGCACATTTGCTGTTCTGCGAGAAAGACCAACGCGAGGATTGAGCCGACAGGAATGGCCATCGTGATGTAGCCGACCGGTATTTTGGCGGCAGGCGAAGACTGGCGCATGGCGCGTATGGCAAGGTCGTAGCCCTCAGTTGCGATGAGGCACAAAAAGCCCGCGAGGAGGACAAAAATCATGATATCTGCCAGCCGTCCAACGGACACTGGTAACTTGTTTTTCAGGATATCCATCGCGATGTGGCTGTTGGAGCGGAATGCCACGGCAGCCCCTAAAAACACCGACCAGATCATTGCGTAGATCGACAGTTCACTGGCCGCCGCGAGAGAAAAATTGAATATGAAACGGCTGGCCACCTGAGCAGTGACCAAGGCGAACACCGAGAACAAACACAATCCGGCGACGATACGGACGACAGTTTCCAACAGATCAAACAGTTTCATGGGTAGCCTCCGTTCGGCCCGCAGACACATCGCCTGCGGGCCGGTTTGGGTTAGTCGGCAAGTTGTGTTTGAATTTCTTCAATTATGCCAGCGTCGAGCGTTTGCTTAAACATCTCAATCACAGGTGCCGTTGCTTCGCGGAATGGTGCTGCGTCAACGTCGTTGATCTGGTTGCCAAGTTCAGCCAGTTCAGCCCATTGCGCGTCTTCCAGATCGTTCACCATCTGCAAATGCACGCCGGCCATTTCAGTGGCAGCCGTCAGAATGATTTCACGATGCTCTTCAGACAGGGACTCCAACAGGGCTTCGTTCATGATCAGCGGTGAGCCGAGGTAGATGTGGGCTGTGCGCGATGTGTATGCCTGAACTTCATAGAACTTCTGCGTCAGGATGTGGGCTGGCGGGTTTTCCTGTGCGTCGGCGGTGCCGAGCTGCAGCGCGGAATACAATTCACCAAAGGAAATCACGACAGGGTTTGCACCCATGGCTTTGAAGGTTTCAACGAAAACCTCGCCTTCTGGAACACGGATCTTCACGCCTTCAAGCTGGGATGGGCCGGTGATGGGTTGCACGTTGTTGGTGATGTTGCGCAAGCCGCCCATCCACCAACCGATGACAACAGCGCCTGTGCCGTCCATCTTTGCCTCAAGCTGATCACCGACGGGGCCCTCAAGCACTTCGTGTACGTCATCCAGCGACGAGAACAGGAATGGCAGGTTCAGAATACCCATGTCCGGCACCCAGTTGGACAGCACGGTGTCCGACACAAGGAAGATGTCTTGCGTGCCCAACATGGTGCCTTCGACGGCTTCAAGCTGTTTGCCCAACTGGTCAGCCGGGTAGACGTCGATTTGGATTTCACCATCTGAGCGCTCACTGACCGTTTCGGCGAACAGTTCGGAAATGGTTTGGTAGTGGTGGGTCGGCGCGCCAGTGTGGCCAAGACGCAAGGTGACGTCTTGGGCGTTCGCGGCGCTGGCGAGCAGAGTCGACGCGGCGAGGATGGAAGCGGTTGAAAATAGTTTCATAAGGGTTTCCTTTGTTGGACAGGATGAAAACAAGCAGTGTTTTTCTTTTTATAAGGCAGGCACATTCGGGTCAGTCGCCCCGAATGCGCCAAACAAACAAGAGCATGACGGTTGCAGGTCAAGCGCCCCCTGGATCGTTTTACCAACTATGGCATTGCAAATTTTGAAGAAGGTAGCATTAACTTGCGACGCAGGTGTTGCCAAATCGGCAACGGATGTCATCGAAATTTGGGTGATATTTGTGCGAAAAAACAGGGCGACGCTATGAATTTAAACGGTTTGAAATATTTCTTGGAAGTCGCGAAGTGCAAATCAATCCGGCGTGCATCTGAACGCCAACATGTAGCGGCGTCTGCCATCAGCCGTCAGATTTCCGCGTTAGAACATGAACTAGATTGCGTGCTTCTGGATCGCAGATCTGACGGGGTGAGGCTGACCGAAGCGGGTGAGCGGTTGTGGGCGCATGGGTTAAAGATCGAGGCGCAGTTGCAGTTGGTGCAGTCGGATATCGACGATCTACGCGCCCTGCACCGCGGCGCGATCCGCATTACGACCGTTGAGGGGATTACGGAAAATTTCTTGCCGGACATTTTGACGGAATTTAATGACCTGTACCCTGATGTGACATTTGAAATTACGGTGGCCAGCCGCGATGAAACGGTGGACGCCCTTGATCGCTACGAGGCGGATATCGGGTTCGTGTACGATTTCTCGAACCACCATGCGATAGAAACAACGGCCCATTGTCACCAACCGCTGATGGCGTTTGTGCCGCCGGATCACCCACTCAGCGATGGGCGTGAGATTGAACTGGCGGAACTTTTGACCTACGCCCACGTTTTGCCGGACGACAGTTTCGGCATTTCCCAGCTGATCAAACGCGTGGCGAAAAAGGAAAAGGTTGCGGTGTTACCTTGCGTACGCAGCAACCTATTAAATTTTTTACGCAATTACGCGCTGCGCAATCAGGCCATTATGTTTGTGCCGCTTCAGGGGGTGTATAGTGAGGTGAGCAACGGCACCATCGTGCCGGTCAATCTAAACTGTGCGGCGCTGGCCCATCGCCGCCTGTCTATTGCGCGGCGTCGGCAGCGGGCCTTGTCCCCGGCAACGGAGCTATTTGCCACGTTTGCCGAGGGTCGTTTTTCGCATTGGGAGGCCTTGGATGCGCAGGCGCTTTTGGCGGCCCAGCAAAAATGGTGGACCCAGCCGCCGTCATTCTGATTTGAGTAGAACCGTCATTTCGGCCTCGACCGGTGCATCCAAGCCAAGCTCGTTCTGGAACAAGGCCGCGCGCGCATGCTTTCCACGTTCTGGCCCAAGCAGTTCGACATAAAGGTCGGATGCGCCATTCATCACCAGATGTGCTTCGGTAAAGCCGGGCGCAGAATTAACGTAGCCGACCATTTTGACAATACGTTCTATACGGTCCAAATCGCCGATGACCATCTTCATCAGGGCCAAATGGTTTAACGCCATCAACTTAGCGGATTCATAACCTTCGGCAATGCTCAGCTCTCCGCCGAGCTTGCCTTTGATGGGCATGATGTCTTTGTCGTTTTCATCACGGATCGTGCCCAAGGTGCCAGAGACATACAGCATGTTTCCAACCTTAACCGCAGGCAGGTAGTTCCCGATGGGGCGCGGGGGTGGCGGCAATTGCAGTCCAAGCGCTTCCAGTTTCTGTTCGATAACGCCCTTGGTCTCTGTCATGATCATTCCTCTTTCTGGGTATGAACCTATCATTAGTTTTCGGGCGTCGGCGCGGGAAGAACGCATCAGGTAGGGGAGCTTTGCCGAAACGGCAACAGCGTGGTTACGGGTTCAAAATAGTGAACAAAGACCAGGTCGCGAAGGCCGAGACCAAGGATGCTCAGTCTTAAGCAAGACAAATTGCGGTCTCAGACGGTGTCCGTTTTTATACAGCCCGACCGAACGCAGTGCTGTTGAAGAGAATGGCGCCTTTCCCAACCCATCCTACTTTTTTGCCGCATCAGAAGCCTGTAGAAAGCGGCCATTGGTTGAGAACGCTCCAAGGCCCGAAAAGTCCCGCATGGCGGAATTTGACTCAGCAACAACCAAGGTCGGCTTTGGGCAAGAAACGCGTGACGTTTCGTCCCGTATTCGAAAACCCCCGCCCGATATTTTATTGCGCATTCCCTAGCGTCATCTTCGCTTACCTTTCGTCAGCTTCAAAATGACGCCACGTTCCGTTTACGTTAACGTCACCTTTGCTTGTAAGGTAGGCCTCATATCCGCAGGTGCATGGCAGACCATGTAACTAAGGAACGAGTATGATGACGACCGAAATGATGAACATCCGCGAAATGTGCGACGCCTTTGATGTAACCCCGCGTACGCTACGTTTCTACGAATCTAAGGAACTTTTGTTCCCAACCCGCGAGGGCCAAAAACGGCTTTTCTCGAAACGAGACCGCGCGCGGTTGAAATTGATTCTACGCGGCAAACGCTTTGGTTTCAGCCTAGAAGAAATCCGCCAGCTGCTAGACCTTTACCACATGGACGACGGCCAAGAGGCGCAGCTTTCAAAAACCTATGTCACCGCTGAACGTCACCTTGCCGATATGGAGGCGCAACGCGCCGAATTGGACGAGGCGATTTCAGAATTGAAAGAACAAATGGCCTGGGGGGCTGCTAAGCTTGCCGAACTTGGCCATCGCAAACACGACGCGGCCTAAACAGCCACGCATCACGCCTTTAGGGAGAGAGACGACAATGCCAATTTACAACGCACCGACCAAAGACCAACAGTTTGTCCTGCATGATCTGCTGAAAGTCAGCGAACAAGATATTCCGGGCTACGAAGACTTGGATCGCGATTTTACAGGTGCTGTACTTGAAGAATCTGGCAAGGTCGCCACGGCTGTTTTGCACCCGCTGAATGTGGCCGGTGACAAAGAGGGCTGTGTACTTGAAAATGGCGTTGTGCGCACCCCGACCGGCTTTAAGGCCGCGTTTGAACAGATGAAAGAAGGCGGCTGGACCGCGATGGATTGCGATCCTGACTACGGTGGTCAAGGCCTGCCCTACGTCATGAACTGCGCCGCGCAAGAACCGTTTGTATCCGCCAACATGGCATTCAACATGTATCAGGGCCTGACCCACGGTGCCTATTCCGCGATCCACGCGCATGGTACTGATGCGCAGAAACAAAAGTTCCTGCCAAAAATGGTATCGTGCGAATGGACCGGCACGATGAACCTGACCGAACCGCATTGCGGCACCGATCTGGGCTTAATGCGCACCAAAGCCGCCCCGCAAGCGGACGGTAGCTATAAGATTTCCGGCCAAAAGATTTTCATCTCAGCTGGCGATCACGACATGGCGGATAACATCATTCACCTTGTCCTTGCCAAAATCGAAGGCGGACCCGAAGGCATCAAGGGCGTGTCCTTGTTTATCGTCCCCAAAGTGATGGTGAATGACGATGGAAGCCTTGGCGAAGGCAATGCTGTGTCTGTTGGCTCGCTCGAAGAAAAGATGGGCATCCACGGCAATTCCACCTGCGTGATGAACTATGACGGCGCGACGGGTTACCTGTTGGGGACGGAACACAAAGGCATGCGCGCCATGTTCACAATGATGAACGAAGCCCGCATCGGCGTCGGCCTGCAAGGTTATGCCCAAGCAGAAAGCGCTTATCAAAACGCAGTGGCCTATGCCAATGACCGCCTACAAGGGCGCGCCGTAACGGGTGCGGAAAACCCAGACGGCCCGGCCGATCCGCTGATGGTGCACCCTGACATTCGTCGCAATCTCATGGATCAAAAATCATTCGTCGAAGGCGCACGCGCATTCACGCTGTGGGGGTCGAACCTGATCGACCGCGCGCACCGCAATGGCGATAAAGACGCTGATGGGCTGATCTCATTGCTGACACCTGTGATCAAAGGTTTCCAAACTGACAAAGGGTTCGAATACGCGATTGCCGCGCAGCAGGTTTACGGCGGTCACGGCTATATCGAAGAATGGGGCATGTCCCAATACGCCCGCGACGCGCGTATCGCGATGATCTACGAAGGGGCCAACGGCGTGCAAGCGCTTGATCTTGTTGGTCGCAAACTGGCCCAAGACGGCGGCAAACATGTCCTGGCCTTCTTTGAGATGATCAAAACCTTTATCAAAGAAAACGACGGGAATGAAGCACTGAAGGCCGATTTTCTTGATCCGCTGAAAGCCGCCAGCAAAGACCTGCAAGCGGCGGGCATGTATTTCATGCAAAACGGGATGAAAAACCCGAACCATGCGCTCGCTGGGTCATACGATTTCATGCACATGCTAGGGCATGTTTGCTTTGGCTTGATGTGGGCGAAAATGGCCAAGGCCGCGATGGAAGCATTGGAAGGCGGCGCATCTGACACCGCATTCTATGAAACCAAAATCGCGACGGGTCGTTACTATATGGCGCGCCAATTGCCAGCCACAACCATGCATCTTGCCCGGATCAACACCGGGGCAGATACGGTCATGGCGCTGGATGCTGCAAACTTCTAAGGTCATAGGGGGTGCCGCGATTTTGCGGCGCCCCCATCCGATGATCCCCATGGGGTATCGGGCACAAAAGGTTTGGAGGCCTGCACTATGACCATGAAATTGCATTGCTTTGGCGAAAGCGGCCATTCGTACAAAGTTGCGATGGCCCTATCGATGATGGACATCGAATGGGAACCTGTTTTCATCGATTTCTTCAACGGCGGATCGCGCAGCCCAGAATACCGCGACCTGAACATCATGGGCGAAGCGCCAGTGCTACAAGACGGCGATCTGACGCTGACGCAATCGGGGGTGATCCTTGATTATCTTAGCTCAAAGACCGGAAAAATGGGCGGGCGGTCCGCCGATGCGCGCCGCGAGGTCCTGCGTTGGATGTTCTTTGACAACCACAAAGTATCCAGCATCGCGGGCATTCTACGGTTCCAGATGAATTTCCTGCCCGAAGAAAAACGCAACGCCGATGTGATCGCTTTCCTTACCGGACGGCTAACAGGCGCGCTTAAAACAATGGACGAACAACTGACCAATCACGCATGGCTTGCTGGCGACGATATCACCGTCGCGGATCTGTCCTGCGCAGGCTACCTGTTTTACCCCGAAGCGTTCAACTTTGATCGCAAAGATTACCCCCATGTCGACCGCTGGTTGGATGCCATCGCAGCCCAACCCGGTTGGAAACCACCTTATGAACTAATGCAAAAGGCGTTTCCCGCTTGAACTATAGTCCTATCATATACACCTCTTGGATAAGACAGGCACATAGAGGCCTTATAAACTCTGGGGATCAATCATGTTCACGCGCGCAGCTTTGGGCGGCATCTGGCTTTACCAAAGATATGTCTCGCCCCACAAAGGGTTCCGATGCGCGCATTCTGTCGTGCATGGAGACGCAGGCTGTTCCGGCTATGCCAAACACACCATTCGCCAGCACGGGCTATTCCAAGCTATCCCAATCATGCGGCAACGGCTTCGCGACTGCAAAGCAGCATATAATACGCTGCGAGAGCGAAAGTCAGCGGACGAAGAGCAAAAAACCAACGCGAAAAAATCCGATAGCTGCGCCAAGCAATCTCGCGACGGGTGCTGTGATGCTGTGGCTTGGGAAAGCTGCGACGGCTGCCTTTCGAGCGCTGGCCGGATCATTCCAGGGGCTTCAAAACCCTGCGACGCCGATTGCGATTTCTGTAGCTGCTTCTGATCGACGCCTGTCGCACAACGATTTCTTAATTCAAAAGATCCACCGGAGGAAACTATGACCGAAGCCTATATCTATGACACCGTGCGCACCCCGCGCGGCAAAGGCCGCAAGGACGGCAGCCTGCACGAGGTGACGTCCGCGCGGCTTTCTGCTGGCGTTCTGAATGCGCTCAAAGAGCGGAACAATCTCGAAGGCCACGCCGTTGAGGATGTGATTTGGGGCAATGTGACCCAAGTGGCCGAACAGGGCGGCTGCCTTGCACGGACGGCTGTTTTAGCTTCGGATCTTGATCAATCCATTCCCGGCCTTGCGATCAACCGTTTCTGTGCATCTGGCATGGAAGCGGTCAATCTAGCCGCGAACCAAGTGAAGGGCGGCGCAGGCTCTGCCTATATCGCGGGCGGCGTCGAAATGATGGGCCGCGTTCCAATGGGGTCTGACGGGGCTGCGATTGCGGTTGATCCATCCATCGCGATGGACACCTATTTCGTCCCCCAAGGGATTTCCGCCGATATCATCGCCACCGAATACGGGTTCACCCGTGAAATGGCCGATCAGCTGGCAATGGAAAGCCAAAAACGCGCGGCGGCGGCTTGGGAAGACAACCGTTTTGCCAAATCCATTGTGCCTGTGACAGACATCAACGGGCTCCCCATTCTGGATCGCGACGAATACATGCGTCCCGGCACCGACATGCAATCGCTTGGCGGGTTGAACCCTGCGTTCCAAGCGATGGGCGAAGTCATGCCCGGCTTTGATAAAGTTGCGCTGATGAAATACCCGCACCTGGAAAAGATCAACCACATCCACCACGCTGGGAACTCTTCGGGTATCGTAGACGGCGCGGCGGGCGTACTTATCGGATCAAAAGAATACGGCGAAGCGATGGGGATCAAACCGCGCGCGGTGATCCGGGCCACAGCCAAAATAGGCACCGACCCAACCATTATGCTCACCGGCCCTGTGCCCGTGACCGAAAAAATCATGAAAGACAGCGGCATGTCGATTGCCGACATCGATCTGTTCGAAGTGAACGAAGCCTTCGCATCGGTCGTTTTGCGTTTCATGCAGGCATTCGATGTCGACGATAGCAAAGTCAACGTAAACGGCGGATCAATCGCGATGGGCCACCCGCTGGGCGCCACGGGCGCGATCATCATCGGCACATTGCTGGACGAGCTAGAGCGCACAGGCAAAGGCACAGGCCTTGCCACGCTTTGCATCGCATCCGGCATGGGTGCAGCCACGATTATTGAGCGCATCTAACATGGCATTCACGCATCCCATCGGTGAAGAACATCCGTTTCCAGCTGTCTTTGCCTTGGCGCAGGCCGAAGGCTTTGCGCGGCTCGAAATGGTGAACGTCTATGATGGGGCGTTGATCCGACTGTTTTGCAAAAACCCGGACCTCGTTTTCCGGCTGCAAGGCGATCCGGGCAGCGCGATGGATCGGCAGACATTCGACTATTACAAACACATCACCGTCGAAGCCACCACCCCGCATGACATGCTTGCAACACTGAAATCCCACATCGCTGAGAGCGGCGCATAGACAGCGCCCCCAGACGAAAGGAGACACTTAATGACTGACTTTAAAATGAAAACAGACGCAGACGGCGTCGCAATCATAACTTGGGACGTGCAGGGTAAATCCATGAACGTCATGACGCTAGAGGCATGGCCAGTGCTTGATGGTCTGATCGACGACGCGCTCGCCGATGACGCGGTCAAAGGCATCGTGATCACCTCTGGCAAAGACAGCTTTGCTGGCGGCATGGATCTGAACGTCATTGCCAAGATGAAAGAAAGCGCGGGCGACAATCCTGCCAAAGGCCTGTTCGACGGGTTGATGGAAAGCCACGCAATCCTGCGCAAGATTGAGCGCGCAGGCATGGATGCGAAAACCAACAAAGGCGGCAAACCCATCGCAGCCGCCCTGCCCGGCACAGCGCTTGGCATTGGTCTAGAAATTCCACTGGCCTGTCACCGCATTTTTGCCGCCGACAATCCCAAAGCCAAAATCGGTCTGCCAGAAATCATGGTCGGCATTTTCCCCGGCATGGGCGGCACCACCCGGCTGTCGCGCAAATTGGGCGCAATGGGCGCATCGCCCCTGCTGCTCGAAGGTAAGCTGAACGACCCGAAAAAAGCCAAGGCGGCAGGTGTCGTTGATGAAGTCGTCCCTGCGGATGAATTGCTGTCCGCTGCCAAAGCATGGGTTCTGTCAGAACCTAAAATCGTTAAGCCATGGGATGAAAAGGGCTATAAAATGCCCGGCGGTGCACCGTACCATCCGGCAGGTTTCATGACCTTTGTTGGCGCCTCTGCGATGGTCAACGGCAAGACCCAAGGTGCATTCCCCGCAGCCAAAGCCCTGCTATCCGCCGTCTACGAAGGCGCATTGGTGCCATTTGACACCGCGCTAAAAATCGAGGCCCGCTGGTTCACCAACGTGCTGATGAACCCGTCATCCTCTGCGATGATCCGCAGCTTGTTCATCAACAAGGAAGCGCTGGAAAAAGGGGCCAACCGCCCTGCTATTGCAGACCAAAAGGTGCAGAAGGTTGGCGTGATCGGCGCTGGCATGATGGGCGCAGGCATCGCGCTTGTGTCCGCTCTGGCAGGCATCCAAGTCGTCTTGATCGACAATACGCAAGAGGCCGCTGACAAAGGCAAAGCCTATACCACCGCGCATCTTGATAAAGGCATCGCCCGCAAGAAAACCACGCCAGAGAAAAAAGAAACAGTGCTTGGCCTGATCAACGCAACAACCGATTACGCAGCACTGGCTGGCTGTGATTTGATCGTTGAAGCCGTATTCGAAGACGTGGGCGTCAAGGCCGAGGTCACCCAAAAGGTTCAAGCTGTTGTTGGTCCCGATTGCATCTTTGCAACCAACACATCGACCTTGCCGATCACCGAATTGGCCAAAGCATCGAATGACCCTGAAAAATTCATCGGCATTCACTTCTTTAGCCCGGTCGATAAAATGCTGCTGGTCGAGATCATCAAGTGCAAAGAAACGGGCGATGTGGCCGTGGCCAAGGCGCTCGACTTTGTACGTCAAATCCGTAAAACGCCGATTGTCGTCAATGACGAACGGTTCTTTTATGCAAACCGCTGCATCATTCCGTACATCAACGAAGGTATTCGGATGGTGAAAGAAGGCGTGGAACCCGCGCTGATCGAAAATGCAGCAAAACTGCTTGGCATGCCATTAGGTCCGCTGCAACTGGTTGATGAAACCTCTGTTGATCTGGGCGTCAAAATCGCAAAGGCGACCAAAGCTGCGATGGGCGATGATTACCCTGATGGTGAAGTTGACGATGTTCTGTTCTGGATGTTCGACCAAAACCGTCTGGGCCGCAAATCCAACAGCGGCTTCTACGATTACGATGCCAAGGGCAAACGTACCGGTCTTTGGGAAGGCCTCGCAACGCAGTACCCTGTTGCGGATGACCAACCAGATCTGACAACCGTGCAGCACCGTCTGATGTTCGCGCAGGTTCTCGAAGCTGTACGCGCGCTGGAAGAAAACGTGCTCGAAGACATCCGCGAAGGCGATGTTGGCGCGATCCTTGGTTGGGGCTTTGCGCCTTGGTCGGGAGGGCCGTTTAGCTGGCTCGACATCATCGGTGCGCCCTATGCGGCCGAACGCTGTGACCAATTGACCGAAGAATTCGGCGCACGGTTCACAACCCCTGCCCTGCTGCGCGAAATGGCTGACAAAAGCCAAGCGTTCTACAAACGCTTTGGGCAGGACACCAAAGCAGCCTAAGGCACAAAACATCTAAAACTTGAAACGCGCCTTGCTTGCAGGGCGCGTTTTTTTGTCATAAGTACCTTAGTTTTAATTTTGAAAAAGTTTTACAAATGAAAATATCTGCCGCAATCATTGCCGCCCTGCTGACGACACCCGCAATGGCCGACGAGATCACCAGCTATTACGCCGCTCTGAACTATGCCGACTCGTACAACTCGCGCGGGGAGCAATTGTACGAAGTCGGTGCAATCTTGCAGCAAGACCGGGCCAACGTACACCGTTTTGGCGTTATGCAAGAAGGTGATGAAATTGATGGGCTTTTCGGAAACGCTGAAATGCGTGCCCAAATACCAACCCTTTATGAGAATGGGCCAAAAGTTGCAGGCGTCGCCACATGGCTCGAAGGCGGTGGCGACATGCTTTTTTACGTCAGCGTTTGCGGCACAAAATCGCGGGCCGAATATTTGATCGTGAATTTTGGTGACGGCGATCTGGCATATACTTGCGATTAGCCCCCACAAACATATTACCGACATGACAATCCCACCGCCCCGCGATAAGTTCGATAAAAAAGGGCGGTTGGGGCAATGACAGCACTTGAAAAATATGAGCGGCTGGAATGCGACGGGCTTTGGCGCGCGGATAAGGATACGCAGCGCCGCGATGTTGTTGTGTCATTCGGCAACGCCACGCTGGTCATTGCCGATGGCACCGGGCGACCATTGACCCATTGGTCCCTGCCCGCGCTTGAACGGCAAAACCCCGGTGAAATACCAGCGATCTACACCCCCGGCGAAGACGCTGAAGAAACGATTGAAATCGCCGACACACTGATGATCGACGCGATAAATGCGATCCAAAAGGCGCTAGAAAAGGCCCGCCCAAAACCCGGAAAACTACGGCTATTCATGACCTTGGCTACGGTGGCCGCGGCGACTGCGCTTGCATTTTTTTGGCTTCCGGGCGCGTTGTCACGCCAGACCCTCGCCGTCGTACCAGCCGCAAAACGCATGGAAATCGGCGCGACGCTTTTGGGATATATGCAAGAGACAACCGGCGCGCGCTGCAACGAGCCGCACGCGAATATGGCGGCGGCAACCCTTGCCAAGCGCCTATTTGGAAATAACACGCAGACCCAGATCATTGTCGTGCCGCATCTTGAACAAGGTGCTGTGGCTATACCGGGACAGTTGATCGTGATCGACTATAGGCTTTTGCAGCAGGCTGATGATCCTGCGGCCATCGCTGGGTTCATCGTGGCCAGCCGGTCGTCAATGCAGCAAAATGATCCGCTCGAAACCCTGCTGCACAGTGCAGGGCTTGGCGTGACTTTCAAGCTGCTTACCACCGGTGAAATCCCTGCACCAGTCCTGGC
This sequence comes from Loktanella sp. D2R18, assembly GCF_003318235.1. Lineage (GTDB taxonomy): Bacteria > Pseudomonadota > Alphaproteobacteria > Rhodobacterales > Rhodobacteraceae > Yoonia. The sequence goes on from NZ_QOCG01000030.1 coordinate 15,309, forward strand.
GGAGAATGCGCAATCCATCGTCAACGCGCCCGCAACTGTCGCCGATGCCGATGCCATCCAAACGGGCTTTGTCAACGCACAAATCCCGCTCGCCCCCTATTTGACCCTGCTGGATCAGGCGACGGGGAATATGCCCGACATCGGGCCAGATGCGCTCGAAGGACAAACGCTGCCCGCCATTATGACGGACAGCGCATGGGTTAGCTTGCAGAATATCTGCAATATTTAGGGCTATTTGGTGCCGAACATCCGATCGCCCGCGTCGCCTAAACCGGGAACGATATAGCCTTTTTCGTTCAGCTTTTCGTCGATGGCCGCCGTGATAATCGGCACATCAGGGTGTGCTTCTTTCATCCGGGCAATGCCTTCGGGGGAAGCCAACAAGCACAAGAAACGAATGTTTTTTGCACCCGCATTTTTCAACAGATCAATCGCGGCAACGGATGAATTGCCGGTCGCAAGCATCGGGTCAACCGCGATCACTAAACGATCATCCAGCTCAGTCGGGACCTTGAAATAATACTGCACAGGTTCCAGCGTTTCTTCGTCGCGGTATAGCCCCACAAAACCAACCCGTGCAGATGGGATCAGTTCAAGGACACCATCCAACAACCCGTTACCAGCACGCAAAATTGACACCAGTGCCAGTTTTTTGCCGTCAATCACCGGGGCATCCATCATTTGCAACGGGGTTTCAATCTGACGTGTTGTCATCGGCAGGCCGCGTGTGACCTCATAAGCCAATAGCTGGCTTATCTCGCGCAACAGCTGGCGAAAGCTCGCGGTTGAGGTGTCTTTTTGGCGCATCAATGTCAGTTTGTGCTGCACAAGCGGGTGGGTCACATGGGTCACGTGATCAGTCATCTTTTGGCTCCAGTCGTTTCGCCACACGGGCGCGGGTTTCTTCGTCGCAGAATGCGGCATCAAGGGCGACCTTATTGAGCGCCCGGAAATCATCTTCGCCCCAGCCAAATGTCTGGGCGAGCATGTCATATTCGTCGGTCATCGTTGTGTGAAAGAACGGCGGATCATCGGTGGATATGGTCACGGGCACACCGGCGTCACGCAGTTTTGCTATTGGGTGTGCATCCCATCCTGTGACCGCTTTCAGCACAACGTTCGATCCGGGGCAAACCTCTAGAACGATCCCTTTATCCGCAATTTCAGCCATCAATGCGGCGTCTTCAATCGCGCCGATCCCATGACCGATGCGTTCAACTTTCAGATCACGTATGGTTTCCGCGACCATCGACGGCCCGCCCCATTCGCCTGCATGCGCCGTCAGTTGCAACCCAGCTTCGCGGGCCATGTCAAAACTATAGGCATAATCACCCGGACGGCCTGCCATTTCGCCACCAGCCATGCCGAAACCCGTGATAAAATCACCTTTGGTTTCCGCAGCACATGTAGCCGCAACTTTGCATTTATCAGGCCCAAAATGACGGATGCCGGTCACGATGCCGCGCAGGGTGATACCCATCGTGCGCTCGGCCTCGTCTGCAGCATCTTGCATTGCAGCCAGATAATCGCGCCACGCCGCCACATCACCGCCACCGCAAAAATCGGGCGACACAAATGTTTCCATATAAACGACGCCATGGGCTGCCGTCTCTTCAAGAACGGCAATCGTTAAGCGGCGGAAGTCTTCGGGCGATTGAAGTGGTTCGCAAGCGGCTTCATAGACTTTAAGAAAATGATCGAAATCACGAAAGGCATAGCCCCCGTTCGCATCAAAAATTCCTGAAATGTCGATGTTCTTTTCACGCGCAAGCGCTGCGATAAACGCAGGCGGTGCAGACCCTTCAAGGTGCGTGTGCAATTCAACCTTTGGGATGCTTTTGAAATTCATAAGAAACTTTTCCCTTTTCCATCATAATCCACTTCCAGATACGCGGCGATGGATGCGGCGACATCGACGAACTTCAACTGACCCAATGCACGTGCACCCAGACCATGCACCAAGATAGGCACCTGTTCGCGGGTATGGTCCGTGCCGGGCCACGTCGGGTCATTGCCATGATCTGCGGTGACGATCAACAGATCATCGGGGCGCAATCGCGGCAAAAGCTGACCAAGCCTAGTATCAAACCACGCGAGGTGGTTGGCGTATCCTTTGGGGTCGCGACGATGCCCGTATTCGCTGTCGAATTCCACCAGATTGGCAAAGATAAACCCGCCATCTTCCGCCGTATCAACAAGATCGCTGATATGCCCCATCAACGCGTCATCACGGCCTTTGCGCAGATCATCGATCCCGCGCATCGAAAAAATGTCGCCAATCTTACCAACCGCATACACTTTGCGGCCCGCCTCATGAACATAATCACAGATCGTCTTTGCGGGTGGCGCGATGGCATAGTCTTTGCGGTTTGCGGTGCGGGTGAAACTGCCCACGTCGCCAACAAATGGGCGCGCGATCACACGTCCGACTTTCATCGTGTGCAGTACAGGCGCAATATCAGCACAAAGTTTCAGCAACCGATCGAGCCCAAAATGGTCTTCGTGTGCGGCAATCTGCAATACGGAATCCGCCGACGTATAACAAATGGGCCAACCCGATTTCAGATGGGCCTCGCCCTCTTGCGCGATGATCGTAGTGCCCGATGCGTGGCAATTGCCCAATATCCCATCGGTTCCAGCCGCCGCGCATATCTGCGCAACAACGTTATCAGGAAAGGCAGGGGTCGCATCCTCGAACACATGCCAATCCCACGGCACTGGCACACCGGCTAATTCCCAATGACCGGACGGGGTATCCTTGCCCGGTGATATTTCACGCGCCGCCCCCCATGCCCCTGTCGGTTCGGCACCAAGGCCCAACGCCACATCACCCGAGGCCAACGTCACCGCAGCACCCAAGCCCAACGCGTCCATCATAGGCACATTCAGCCCCGCGGTTTGTGCGATATGTGCAACCGTGTTGGCGCCGGTATCCGGCAGGTCGCCATTAAAAAACTGATCCGCATCCGGCGCGCCACCGATGCCGACACTGTCGATAACGATTAAAAACGCACGTCCCATCATGTGATCCTTTCAATGATCAGTGGACCGGGGGGCACCGGGTCACCAATAGTGATCGCCCCCTGCACCGCCGCGCTTGCCGCTGCGGCCTGCGCATCTGTCGCGGCATGAACCATGCAGAGCGGATCATTTTTAGCGACTGCCTGCCCTAAGCCGATCATATCGGTAAAACCAACGGATGGGTTAATCTTGTCGGTCTCAACCCGGCGTCCACCGCCAAGTGTCACAACAGCGAGCCCCAATGCCTCGCCATTGATCGCCGCAACATGGCCCGCGATTGGTGCACGTACAGGTTTGACAATCGGGGCTTTAGGCAAATGCGTGTGCCAATCATCTGCCATATCCGGTGGGCCACCCAAAGCAGCAACCATCTGGCTGAATTTCTCCATCGCAGCACCCGAACTGATCGCGGTTGTGATCTGAATTTTTGCATCTGTGATCCCGCGCATTGCCAACAGGCGTTCGCACAAGGATACCGTCAATTCATACAGACGCGGTGCGGCTGCGATATTGCCAGACAGCACCTCCATACACACCGCCACCTCCAAGGCGTTACCAAGCGCAGGCGCAAGCGGCGCGTTCATATCAGTGATCAGGCTTTCGGTTTTGCAGCCAGCGCCGTTACTGGCATCGGTCAAGGCACGCGCCAGTACCCGCGCGTCATCAGGCGTTTTCATAAACGCGCCGGACCCGCATTTGACGTCTAAGATCAGGCCTTCTAGGCCCGCCGCCAGTTTTTTGGCCAAGATTGACGCTGTGATAAGATCCACGCTTTCAACTGTCGCCGTCACGTCGCGGATCGCATAAAGCCGTTTATCAGCGGGGGCGATCTGGCCGGTTGCGCTGACAATCGTGCAGCCCACATCGCAGGTGATCTGACGCAGCTTCGCCTCATTCACATCAACCGATAGACCGGGGATCGCTTCGAGCTTATCCAGCGTACCGCCCGTATGCCCAAGCCCGCGACCGGAAATCATCGGGACGTAAACACCACAAGCCGCCAAAATAGGTGCAAGGATCAACGATACACAGTCGCCAACACCGCCAGTCGAATGTTTATCAAGAACTGGCCCCGGCAGGTCCCAATGCAACACATCCCCACTGTCACGCATCCCCTTGGTCAACGACACGCGGCCAGCATCTGATAACCCGTTCAAACAGACCGCCATCGCAAACGCACCCGCCTGCGCATCGCTTACCGCCCCAGTAGCAAGACCATTCGCGAACCACGCCAATTCAGCATCTGCTGGTGTTTTCTTACGGCGGATAGCGGAAATAATCGCGCGGGCATCCATACTACGCGTCCTCACTCGCGGCGTCAGCCTCTCTGTCATCCTGTTGAAAGCGAGATAACGTCTTTGCATCTCTTAACGCTCTCCGGCCAACTCTTAAAACTAACCGAATTGCGAACGGTAGCCAAATAATTGTCCCAAACCAAGCAAGCAAGTACACTACTAAGAATGGAAATACCTGGCCAAAAGCGTACATACCTTCATCCATCCCATTGTAAAAACTGGCGAACAAGGAATTATCGTATGCAGGTGCCACCGTAACAATAGGCTCACCCATTGTTACCGGAGGTGCTTCCATAATTTCAACAACGGGAACTTGCTCAGCTACCGCAGTGTCGACTTCCTCTGTATGACTACCCATCCGTGAATACCTTCGCTTGAAACAATTTTAATGCGCACGCGCCATATATTTGGCGTCAAAGCTACCCGGCAACAGATCGGTCACAGTGGTTTGCGCCGTCATTCCGTCGACCGTGGTCATGGTAACGACAACATCACCATCCGCAAACTCCGCAATCTTTTGGCGGCACCCGCCACAGCAGCTAACCGGTTGCGGGCTGTCGGCGATCACAGTGATTTCGGCAATGCGTTTATCACCCGCAGCAATCATCGCAGCGATGGCCCCCGCTTCGGCACAGGTGCCTTCGGGATAGGCCACGTTTTCGACATTACAGCCCACATAGACGGCCCCCGATGTCGCACGGATCGCAGCCCCAACCTTAAAATTTGAATAGGGCGCATGGGCATTTTCACGCACGGCGCGGGCGGCGTCTATCAGGGTCATATGTTTCTCCGGTGTTAATCGACCCAGATTGATCTTTGCGCCCCTCAGATGCAAGCATGAACCGCCATCGTCAGCCGGTTTGCACCGACGTAAACCGCCCTGGCAGGCTCACCTCTAGCAGTTCAAGATCGTCAGACGGATCAGCATAGCGTGTGGCCATTCCCGGCGGGATCACAAAAGCATCGCCGGGTGACAGACGTTGCGGATCACGGGTTTCACCGTGCAATGTCATTTCGCCGCGCATAACAAAGGTGAAATGAATATCGGCATCATGTTTCGCCCATGCGGTATCGCCATCACCTCGCCGGATAACCTGAACGCCTGCGACGTCCTTGGTGTTTGTCGCAATGGTGGTGTCGCGCGCAATAAACCCTTGTAATTGCGCAGGCGACCATTCAGCGCCTTCGGCCTGATTAAATACAAATTTTTGTCCCTGCCATTCCCGGTCTGGGCGCAGATGCGGGTTTGGCAACGTCATGTCGTGGTCAATTTCGGTGATATGTTCAGCCGGAACGCCAATTTCGATCACTTCAATGCCTTCGGATGCCTCAAGGACGCGGTGGCGGATTTCCGGTGGCTGAATAAAGCAATCGCCAGCGGTTAAACGGATCGGCGGGCCTTGGTCCTCGTAGACGACATCAACCCACCCACGGTAACAGAAAATCAACTGAAACCCGACACGGTGAAAATGCACCATATCAGGCACCGGGCCACCATCAGGAATACGGATATGGCTAGCAATGATTGACCCGCCTAGACGGCTAGGAATCAGATCACGGTAATGCATGCCTGCACGCCCAATCACCCAAGGTGCTTGATCCGCAAGACGGCGCACAACAAAGGCATGGCTTGTTTCAGGCTTCTCAACCGGCGGTTTCAACGGGTGCACCGATACGCAGGTTCCGCCCGGCGCTGTCAAAGTTGTCACGCCATCCGCAAAGCCCGGATCGTCAGTCAAAATGCGCAGGAAACCTGCCGGGCCATCCATTTGCATCAACCGCACGCACAACCCATGCCCCGAGAATACGGCAGTCACGGGGTTATCCGCCGGAAAAATCATATCCAACCGCATCCCAAGTACCTTGCCAAAAAAACCAAGGTCTGCGCGTAAGTCGGTCGTGGTCAAACAGGCCTCTGCCCGCGTTTGAAAAGTATTGTTCATACGGTGATCGTGGCGGGCGTAGTGGCGATTTGCAATACAATGATTTGCCAAATGCCCCCAATCTATGTTTAACCGAAACCAGTTAGATTCCGTAGGGTACGGCGATAGTTTAACATTAAACTATATTTGGAGAATGTGATGACAGATAACGCAAACGACAGCACGCGGCAGGCGGCGCTTGACTATCACCAGTTCCCAAAACCCGGCAAACTTGAAATTCGCGCAACCAAACCGCTGGCCAACGGGCGTGACCTGTCGCGCGCCTATTCCCCCGGTGTCGCCGAAGCCTGCCTTGAAATCAAAGCCAACCCAGACACGGCCCGTGATTACACCACACGCGGGAACCTTGTAGGGGTCGTGACCAACGGCACGGCGGTGCTGGGCCTTGGCAATATCGGCGGGTTGGCATCAAAACCTGTGATGGAAGGCAAAGCGGTTCTCTTCAAAAAATTCGCCAATATTGACTGTTTTGATATCGAATTGAACGAACCGGACCCTGAAAAGCTCGCGGATATCGTCTGCGCGCTTGAACCAACGTTCGGCGCGGTGAACCTCGAAGACATCAAAGCACCTGATTGCTTTATCGTCGAAAAAATTTGCCGCGAACGGATGAATATCCCGGTCTTCCACGACGACCAGCACGGCACAGCTATTGTTGTGGGGGCTGCCGCAACAAACGCGCTACGCGTCGCAGGCAAAAAATTTGAAGACATTAAAATCGTCAGCACCGGCGGCGGGGCGGCAGGCATTGCTTGCCTGAACATGCTGTTAAAATTGGGAGTAAAGCGCGAAAACGTCTGGCTTTGTGATATCGAAGGCCTTGTTTACAAGGGCCGCGAAAAAGACATGACACCTCAAAAAGTAGATTACGCCCAAGGCACCAGCCCTGCCACATTGGACGATGTGATCGCAGGCGCGGATATGTTTCTTGGGTTGTCCGGCCCCGGCGTTCTCAAGCCCGAAATGGTCGCAAAAATGACCGACGCACCGATCATCTTTGCACTGGCAAACCCTACGCCAGAAATTAGCCCCGATGACGCACGCGCCGTCAAACCCGACGCGATCATCGCTACAGGTCGCAGTGATTTCCCGAACCAAGTCAATAACGTGCTGTGTTTTCCGTTTATCTTTCGGGGCGCGTTGGATGTGGGCGCGACCGATATCAACGACGAGATGAAAATCGCCTGCATCGAAGGTATCGCCGCGCTTGCGCGTGAAACGACCAGCGCCGAAGCCGCTGCCGCGTACCACGGTGAAAAGCTCACCTTTGGGGCCGACTACCTGATCCCGAAACCCTTTGATCCGCGTCTGATGGGTGTCGTCGCAAGTTCTGTCGCCAAGGCCGCGATGGAAACTGGGGTTGCCACCCGCCCGATTGCTGACATGGATGCCTACAAGGCCAATCTTGATGGCTCTGTCTTTAAATCCGCGATGATCATGCGCCCCGTGTTCGAGGCAGCCCGTTCGACCACCCGTAGCATTGTCTTTGCCGAGGGCGAGGATGAACGCGTGCTGCGGGCATCCCAAGCCATCATGGAAGAAACCACGGATACGCCGATCTTGATTGGGCGTCCGGATGTGATCGCGCAACGTTGCGAACGCGCAGGCCTCAAAATTCGGCCCGGCGTTGATTTCAAAATCGTAAACCCAGAAAATGATCCGCGCTACCGCGACTATTGGGAAACCTACCACAAGTTGATGGCGCGCAAAGGCGTGACCCCGGACCTGGCCAAGGCGATCATGCGCACCAATACCACGGCCATTGGCGCGGTCATGGTCCAACGCGGCGAGGCCGACAGCCTGATCTGCGGGACCTTCGGCCAGTTCTTATGGCACTTGAACTATGTCACCCAAATTTTGGGCGATCAGACTCTGCACCCTGTTGGCGCGCTCTCACTGATGATCTTGGAAGACGGGCCCTTGTTTGTGGCCGACACGCAAGTCCACGCAGAACCGACCCCGGAACAAATCGCTGAAACCGTTATTGGGGCCGCCCGCCATGTGCGCCGCTTTGGGGTGGAACCTAAAATTGCGCTCTGCTCACATAGTCAATTTGGCAATCTCGATTGTGACACAGGCCGCCGGATGCGCGCAGCGATGGAAATCCTAGACAGTCAGCCCCGCGATTTCGCATATGAAGGCGAAATGCACATCGACGCCGCACTTGACGTCGAACTGCGCAACCGCGTGTTCCCCGATGCCCACCTTCCGGGGGCCGCAAACGTTTTGGTTTTCGCGAACACCGACGCGGCATCTGGCGTGCGTAACATTCTAAAAATGAAAGGCGGCGGGCTTGAAGTTGGGCCGATATTGATGGGCATGGGCAACCGCTGTCATATTGTCACACCCTCGATCACGCCACGCGGTTTGCTGAATATGTCGGCGCTCGCCGGAACACCTGTAGCGCATTATGGTTGATATAACAGACACTTACCAACCCCACCCCGCAAGGTAAATTATTTTACGGATCAGGCGTAGCAGGCGCAACGCGCGCTTGCCCGCAGCCAGCCCAAGGCGTAACACTTTCTCTCAGGTTGTTTTGGGAGGAACACAATGGGTTACGCGGATGTTTATGCGGCATGGAAAGCCGATCCAGAGGCATTCTGGATGGAGCAAGCCAAAGCCATCGATTGGGACACACCGCCAACACGCGCGCTGAACGACGACAATGCGCCGCTATACGAATGGTTTGCAGATGCAAAGGTAAACACCTGCTATAACGCGGTAGACCGGCACGTCGAAAATGGCAGGGGCGAGCAAACAGCGATCATCTACGACAGTCCGATCACCCATACCAAACGAGAAATTTCATATATTGAACTGCGCAACCGGGTGGCCAGCCTTGCAGGTGCGCTGCGTGCCAAGGGCGTTGAAAAGGGTGACCGGGTCATCATTTACATGCCGATGATCCCCGAAGCGCTGGAGGCGATGCTCGCTTGTGCGCGACTTGGCGCGATCCATTCTGTGGTATTTGGTGGTTTTGCTGCGAACGAGCTTGCCGTGCGCATTGATGACGCGAAACCCAAAGCCATCATCGCGGCGTCCTGCGGGCTGGAGCCGGGGCGCGTTGTGCACTACAAGCCACTTGTTGATGGCGCAATTGAGCTGGCCGAACATAAGCCTGATTTTTGCGTAATTTTCCAGCGCGAACAAGAGGTTGCCGAACTGATCCCCGGTCGTGACTATAACTGGCATGGGTTCCAATACGGCGTGGCACCCGCCGAATGTGTCCCTGTCGAAGGCAACCACCCGGCCTATATCCTTTATACGTCCGGCACGACTGGCGCGCCCAAAGGGGTCGTACGGCACACCGCCGGGCATCTGGTTGCGCTGAACTGGACCATGAAAAATATCTATAACGTCGACCCCGGCGATGTGTTCTGGGCAGCATCAGATGTTGGTTGGGTCGTGGGGCACAGCTATATCTGCTATGGCCCGCTGATCCACGGCAACACAACGATCGTTTTCGAAGGCAAGCCGATCGGCACCCCCGATGCAGGCACATTCTGGCGCGTCATCGAAGAACATAATGTAAAATCCTTCTTTACCGCACCGACTGCATTCCGCGCGGTGAAACGCGAAGACCCAACAGGCGAATACGTCAAGAAATACGACCTCAGCTGTCTTGATCAGGTGTTCCTCGCCGGTGAACGCGCCGACCCTGACACGATCATCTGGGCGCAGGACCAGTTGAAGAAACCGATCATCGACCATTGGTGGCAGACAGAACTGGGCTATCCCGGTGTCTGCAACCCTGTCGGCATCGAATTGCTGCCTGTCAAACTGGGTTCCCCGTCGGTACCGCTGCCCGGCTACGAGATGAAAATCCTCGATGATGAAGGCAATGAGCTCCCACCCGGTGAGTTGGGCGCGATTGTAACGCCCCTGCCCCTGCCGCCCGGCACATTCCCGACCCTATGGAACGCCGAGGACCGCTTTCAGTCGAGCTACCTTGAAACCTTCCCCGGCTATTATGAGACCGGCGATGCGGGCATGATTGATGAGGATGGTTATCTTTACATCATGGCGCGCACCGATGACGTGATCAACGTCGCGGGCCACCGCCTGTCAACGGGTGCGATGGAAGAAGTATTAGCCAACCATCCGGACGTTGGTGAATGCGCTGTGATTGGTGTGACAGATCAGCTGAAAGGGCAATTGCCGCTTGGGTTTATCTGCCTCAACAATGGCTGCGACCGCCCACATGACGAAGTGATCAAAGAGGTCGTCGCCTCTGTCCGCAACACCATCGGCCCCGTCGCCGCGTTTAAGCTGGTTGCTGTCGTTGATCGGCTTCCCAAAACGCGGTCTGGCAAAATCCTGCGCGCAACAATGGTCAAAATCGCCGATAATGCGGACTTCAAAATGCCCGCGACCATCGACGATCCGGCGATCTTGGATGAAATCCGCGCGGCGCTCAAACCTATGGGCTACGCCGGAGCCTAAACCTACATAATGTAATGTCCATATCCATCGTGACGATCATGGACATTACTGACACCAAAGAGCAACCTTCCACCCCCATCGTGTCAATTCCGTGGTCGGAATTGATGTGGAAACAGTACCAGCGGGCACGCTTCCGCCCAATATACGACCATTGTTGGCTGCCACAATCTCAGAAAGCTGTTCACCACCATATCGGCGACCATATGTATTGGCAGTGATCTGCTTGCCTTGGCATTCAGACTGTGATGCGATCTGGACGGCCATACGGTACGCTAGGTCAGATGATTGATCTGCACCATATGTCGATGCAAATTCTTCTGCCGTGGCTTGATCAATGGGAGAAAGGAACGTGTTGTGACGCGTATAACTATCCGTCATTTCAACATCTAGATCGACGTTTACAGGGTATCCACGGTGCGTGCTGTTATTGCCACCGCGCAAAACCCGCGCTGAAATATAACGATGGCGCGCTGCTTCTGTTGGCATTTTTATAACGATACCCACCGAACCAAACGCGGTGTTATCCACAGTTGTATATTGTGGCGCAGGCGCTAACGGTTGCGGCTCGGCACATGCCGAAACAAATGTAACGAGTGAGAAGGCGGTGAGTATATTTTTTGATTTTAGCATTTAAAAAAGGCCCGTATTTTCAGTTTTCAGAACACTACCGACGCTTGCAGGCACGTCCAGTGCAAAACAAAAAAACCCGCCGCAGTTTCCTGCGACGGGTTAAATTCGTAACGCTTAAGCCGTGGCTTATTCGTCACCGCCTTTAAGAGCCGCACCAAGGATATCGCCCAAAGATGCGCCAGAGTCGGATGAACCGAACTGCTCAACAGCTTCTTTTTCTTCAGCGATTTCACGTGCTTTGATCGACAGACCCAGTTTGCGTGTTTTGCTGTCGATGTTGGTAACGCGGACGTCAACCTTGTCGCCAACGCCGAAACGCTCTGGACGCTGCTCTGCACGGTCACGTGACAGATCTGAACGACGGATAAAGGATTTCGCACCTTCATAGTCGACCTCAATGCCGCCATCTTCGATCTTCGTCACTTCAACAGTGATGATCGAACCGCGCTTCACGCCGCCAACGGCTTCTGCGAACGGATCACCGTCCAACGCTTTGATGGACAGAGAAATACGCTCTTTCTCAACGTCAACTTCAGCAACCTTGGCTTTGACAATGTCACCTTTGCGGAAATCGCCGATGACGTCTTCGCCACGGCCTTCCCATGTCAGGTCAGACAAGTGAACCATGCCGTCGATGTCGCCTTCGAGGCCAATAAACAGACCGAATTCGGTGATGTTTTTGACTTCGCCTTCGACTTCAGTGCCTTCTGGGTGTGTCTCAGCAAAGACTTCCCATGGGTTGCGCTGTGTCTGCTTGAGACCAAGTGAAACGCGACGCTTGGCTGAATCGATTTCCAGAACCATGACTTCGACTTCTTGTGAAGTAGACACGATTTTGCCTGGGTGTACGTTTTTCTTTGTCCAAGACATTTCAGAAACGTGCACAAGACCCTCAACACCGGCTTCCAGCTCAACAAATGCGCCGTAATCAGTGATGTTGGTCACGCGGCCCTGATGCACAGAACCAAGGCTGAATTTCGCTTCAACAGCATCCCATGGATCTTCTTGCAGCTGCTTCATGCCGAGGCTGATGCGGTGGGTTTCTTTGTTGATCTTGATGACCTGCACCTTGATCGTCTCACCAATTGTGAGGATCTCGGATGGGTGGTTGACGCGGCGCCATGCCATGTCAGTCACGTGCAGCAAACCGTCAACACCGCCAAGGTCAACGAACGCACCGTATTCGGTGATGTTCTTGACGACGCCGTCAACTTCTTGGCCTTCTGTCAGGTTGCCAATAACTTCGGCGCGCTGTTCGGCACGTGATTCTTCAAGGATCGCACGGCGTGATACAACGATGTTTCCGCGACGGCGGTCCATCTTCAGGATTTGGAATGGCTGTTTCAGACCCATCAATGGGCCCGCGTCACGCACTGGGCGGACGTCAACCTGAGAACCCGGCAAAAACGCAACCGCGCCGCCAAGATCAACAGTGAAACCACCTTTGACGCGGCCAAAGATAGCCCCATCAACGCGAAGTTCGTCAGCGTATGCTTTTTCCAGACGATCCCAAGCTTCCTCACGGCGCGCCATCTCACGAGAGATAACAGCTTCGCCACGGGCGTTCTCAACTTGGCGCAGGAACACTTCGACAGTGTCACCAACAGCCAGTTCAGCGTCTTCACCTGGGTTTGCAAATTCTTTCAGATCAACGCGGCCTTCCATTTTGTAGCCGACGTCGATGATCGCTTGGCCAGCCTCGATAGAGATGACTTTGCCTTTGACAACAGACCCTTCGGCCGGTGTGTCCATTTCGAAGCTTTCGTTCAAGAGTGCTTCAAACTCTTCCATTGTATTAGCCATGTGGCGTCGTTTTCCTAACGTTTTGGTTTTATACGGGCCGTGCGGTTGTCTCCGCCGGTCTTTGGATTTCAGTTGGTCTGAGCACCTTCGCGAACATAAAACAACAGGGCCGGTAAACACCGACCCCGCTCAAGTCTCACGCCCGCACCTGTTCTCGGCACTTCGACAGGGCGGCGTATAGGTCGGTTCTGGTATGTTTGCAAGGGATTTTGTCTCTTTTACGCGCCCTGCGCAGCAAGCAAATCCAAACGCCCGCCCTGTCAGGGCAGTTAGCGTGCTGCCTTTTCATCTCTCTGGTTCAGAGTCCGCAGTTATAGACACTTTTAGCAATGTTGATGTCTGCCGCTACCGACAGTGGGTTATAGCCCATCCCGGTGAAAATTACCTGCCGTGCAAGTAGCTTATTGCGCCAAAAACCTCTCTATATCTCTTATCATATTTTGCCGCACAAAATCGGCTGGGAACTCAACAACTCCGTCGGCTTCAATCATCTCCAAAAGTGGTTCGAGACTTGGTTCAAAGAACCCCGGTGCAGTCGAAATCGTAGACATTGTGATGTCTTGTATTTCCTGCCTAGTTACTATGAACGCTTCGCCGGGTGGCCTACTGGTAAACGCACTATACCGTGTGAAATCATCGAGCTCCAAATAGCTTCCCCAATCATCAAGAACCTCTCGGTATCCGTAGCGACCCGAATACTTCGGTTCAAATATACCTTCGTCTTTTGCGATCGACAGCATGCGTTCACCAGTTGGTGTCTGAAAAAAGTCGACTATCTCGGACAGACCGTCAGCGCCAAATTGTTCAACGGTAATATTTTCCACGAAGGTTCGATGTTCGTCAAATATGTCTTGCGCTGTTCGTTTAGGAATCAGGGCGTAGAAACGACGTTCGTCCACAACGCGCGCATTGTCTGTATCAAGTGCTTCACGATAAAAACGTTCAGTATTTAACCGGTGGTCAGTCTGGATACGAATCCAAAGCCCATCACCCATTAAATGCGATATGAAAAACCTGGCATCTTCGCTGGTATCAGCAAACGAAGCCTTTCCAGCCAAACACATTAAAATGATGAGTGAAGTTTTCAGAAAAGATGATCTACGGGGCAACGAAATCTCCATATGCTATTGAATACAAAAGCGCATACTTACAATTGAGTGAAGTCTTTTAATGATTTCTCACATATATAAATTTACTGATCATATCCATGAGGCACATTTGCAGAATGCGGCATCAAAGCCGCCATTGGCGCTGCCACAACGAAATCTAAAGATGTCCACACAGCCGGCAATCTCAAATCCTAACAGTTCTTAGCGCATGCCCCATTAACCAACCTCTCCCACCTCAAAACCACACAACTTGCCATACACTGTGCATACGCAAATCCGACGTTTTGCCGACCGTATATTTCTTATGTTTTCAAAGCATAAACGCGCATTAACCCGCCCGCGTGTTGCGCGGGCAGGCTGGGACACCGTTCGGTGCCTGCCCGCATTTACATATTATCAAGCGGAACCAATGTTGCGGCGGCGTCGACGTACATGCCGACGACCGTGTTCATATTGGCCATCGTGACGTTCAACTGTTGGAATTTCACCGTGTTGCCATCGGCATCAAGAGAATTGCCCGCAAGCACCTCTGTCACATAGGGCTTTGCGCCGCTCCAGTCAGTCAGCACACCATCAAGACCTGTTGCGATCATGTCGTTTGGTGGTGGCTGCACGCCCACAACTGGCATGCCGTTTTGCAATGCATCCAACGAGTTTTCAAAAATACGCATCGTCGTTTGAAGATCTTCGACAGTCACTGTCGTATCGAAATCACCCTCTAGAATGCAGGATTCTTTGGACATTTTCTGCGTCAACATGCGCTGCCGCCCTGAAATGTCGACCAAAACCAAAGCTGCAA
This sequence comes from Loktanella sp. D2R18, assembly GCF_003318235.1. Classification (GTDB taxonomy): domain Bacteria; phylum Pseudomonadota; class Alphaproteobacteria; order Rhodobacterales; family Rhodobacteraceae; genus Yoonia. The sequence continues at coordinate 30,355 of NZ_QOCG01000030.1, forward strand.
ATGTTGTCGCATTTGGGTTGGAATATTGCTGTACAAGCCGTTCAACCAACAACTGGGCCGCGCGCAAAACGGGCAAGTTTTCATTCAGCACATAATTGCGCTCGGCCTCGGTCGCAGTGTCGTTTGCAACTGCTTCGGCGGCAGCCCTCAGCGGCTCCCACAATGTGCGCAGCTCCGCAATGAGCGCAAGCGTCTGTCCATTCGTTTCAGGCAGTTGAATGCTCAGATCAGCGTCCCCAAATTCGAGCCCGGTCAGAATTTTTTCAAACTCCGTCGTTGCAGCCACCAGCAAAGCCGCCGAACCCTCTACATCAATACCGCGCGAAAAGTGGCATGCCGCCGATGGAACACGCTGTGACAACATCCGCAATTTCCCAGAAAAATTAATTCGTTGCTCCGCATTTTCTTCGATGATCGGCGCGCTCTGGCCGAGCGCGATGCTGGGCACGATAGTTGCCGGGTATGCAGCTCCAAGTAGAAACACGAGTTTCAGGTGCTTAGGTATCATAATCATCTTTCTGTCTTTATTCTTAGGGAATGACTGCGCCGTCGGTGCGCCAAATGACATTCGGTTCGTTCGGCTTTACGTGGGCGTCTCAAGCGTTGGAGAGAAACCCTAAAAATGCTTATAATTATGATTATGTTTGATTTATGTCAAATTCGGTGAACCGCAGAAAACTGCAAGTTTGGCTGCTTTTTACGCGGAAAAAATCCCGACTGATCACTTATTGTGCAATGCAAGAACTCCACGACTCACCCAGCATAAATCACAATCGAAGGGTGTGTTCATACTTTATGAATGTGCAACACATGCGCAGTTCCACGAAACCTATTTACGAACCCCGTACCATCCGCACGATGCAAATCACCGCACGCCCAACCCAGACCGAACGGCTTCAATTGCCGCGGCGGTAGCCTGCGCAATCGTCATATCTGACGTGTCAATTTCCACTGAATCATCTGCTGCGACCAGCGGTGCTTCTTCACGGCTGCGATCACGTGCGTCGCGGATTTTGACATCTGCCAGAACCTGGTCAAGGGTGATTTCCATACCCTTACCCACTAGCTCGTTGAAGCGTCGCTCGGCCCGGCATTCCGCTGAGGCCGTCACAAAGAGTTTCACAGGCGCATCTGGACAAATCACTGTGCCGACATCACGCCCATCCAAAACCGCCCCACCATCCCGCGCTGCAAATTTGCGCTGAAACGCGACAAGCGCGCTGCGGACATCTGCGATCACCGCGATTTCGCTGGCAGCTTGGGCCACCGCAGGCGTTCGCAAACTATCATCTTCAAGGTCACGCGGATCAAGCAGTTGCGCCGCTGCAACCGGATCAGCCCCGGCAAGCACCTTAGCACCGACAGCGCGGTACAAAAGCCCAGTATCAAGGTGTGCAAAGCCGAAATGCGCGGCAACGGCCTTGCTGATCGTGCCTTTTCCAGCGGCAGCAGGCCCGTCAATCGCGACCGTAAATATCATGCGTTTGCGCGCACGACCTGCGCCCCAAGCCCCGCCATCAGCGGTTCAAAAATAGGGAATGATGTCGCAATCGGTGATCCATCATCGACGGACATCGGTTTTTGCGTCGCCATCCCCATCACCATAAATGCCATCGCAATCCGGTGGTCCAACACGCTGTCCACAGTCACGCCGCCGGGTACATTGCCGTGCCCTAACCCGGTGACTTTCCACCAGTCGGGGCCTTCGTCCACGGAAACGCCCGCGGCGCGCAGCCCTTTGGCCATCGCGTCGATCCGGTCGCTTTCTTTGACGCGCAATTCCTTGACACCCTGCATATCAGTGACGCCTTGCGCAAAGGACGCAACCACCGAAAGCACGGGATATTCGTCAATCATGCTGGCCGCACGCGCAGGCGGCACCGCAATCCCTTTGAGATCAGGAGAATATTTCGCGCGCAAATCGGCAACCGGTTCACCGCCTTCTTCGCGCATATTTTCATAGGTCAGATCCGCGCCCATCTCGATCAGCGTTGTGAATAGGCCGGCGCGTGTCGGGTTCAACCCAATATTGGGGACCAGCACGTCAGAGCCGGGCGTGATGATCGCCGCGCAGACTGGGAAAGCCGCCGACGACGGATCGCGCGGCACAACAATAGTTTGCCCCTGTAATTCAGGTTGCCCATCCAAGGTAATCACCCGACCTTCTTCGGTGTCTTCAACCGTCAATGTCGCACCAAACCCTTGCAACATGCGTTCCGTGTGGTCGCGCGTCGCTTCTTTTTCGATCACAACCGTTTGGCCCGGCGCGTTCAACCCAGCGAGCAGAACCGCAGATTTCACCTGCGCAGAGGGGACAGGCACAGTGTAACGCACTGGCACCGGATCGGCGGCCCCGACAAGGGTCATTGGCAGGCGCCCCCCTTCACGGCCAACGGTTTGTGTCCCAAACAGCGCTAGCGGGTCGGTCACACGGCCCATCGGGCGGCCATTAAGCGATGCGTCGCCCGTGAATGTCACTGTGATCGGTGATGTCGCCATTGCGCCCATGATCAGGCGCACGCCGGTACCTGAATTGCCGCAATCAATCACATTCTCAGGCTCGGCAAAGCCGCCGACACCCACACCTTGCACCGACCATTCACCGCCGCCGTGATCTGTCACTGTCGCCCCAAAGGCGCGCATCGCCTTGGCCGTGTCCAGCACGTCCTCGCCTTCGAGCAAGCCCGTCACCCGTGTTTCCCCAACGGACAACGCCCCTAAAATCAACGAGCGGTGCGAGATGGATTTGTCGCCGGGCACATTGGCCTCACCCTTTAGCGGGCCGCAAGGGCGGGATGTCATGGGAATGGGGGTACCGTGGCCGGACATAGCGTATTCCTTTATTCTTCAAGGGGCGGTTTACCGCAGGGCGGCAAGAGGGTCTATGTCAGATCCGCAGGAAAGTCAGGTAATGGGGGGTACGCCCTTCGCGCAGGGCTTTTTGCTCGTAGCGGGTCGAAATCCAATCACCCCAGGGATCGCGCCAATCTGCGGGCCCTTCGGCCAGCCATTCGAACCCTTGCGGTGGCACCTCTTCAAGCGTTTGGCGCACATAATCTTTGATATCCGTCGCAACGCGCAATTCTGCACCCGGCTTCATCACGCGGTGCAACGGGGCCAAATGTTCTGGCGTCACAAAGCGACGGCGATGGTGCCGTTTTTTTGGCCACGGATCTGGATAGTTTAGGAACACCTTGCTCAGGCTATTGTCCGGCAAAACATCAAACAGATCCCGCACATCGCCCGGATGGACGCGCAGATTGTCGACGTCCGCCTTGCGGATTTTACCCAATAGCATTGCAACACCGTTGATAAACGGCTCGCAGCCAATCAGCCCAATGTCGGGATAGGTTTCGGCCATGTGGACCAGATGTTCACCACCGCCAAAGCCGATCTCTAGCCAGACATCTTTGCCGGGAAAGACCGTGTTTAGATCAAGCGGCGTCCGTTCGGGGTTTTCTTCCCAACTGATTGGCCCCGGGGACAGGGGGATCAGATCGTTATCAAGGTAATCTTGCTGGCTGTTCCGGATCGTCTTGCCCCGGAAACGGCCATAGAAATTGCGCCACGGAGCGCCCGAAGGGTGTCTATCGTTTTCCATGACGCTGCCATAGCAAGCCGCCGCGCGCTGCGCAATTGGTTCAGTCGCGCAAGACACCTGACTCTTCAAGTTGGCGGCGTGTCGGATACCACATGTTTGACCGCTCGCGCTTTGTTTCGATCGCAAACACAGGATCAACACCGCGTGCGACCAAATAGGAAAGCTGGTTATGCATCTCGGTCTGTACATCCCGGTACAGCCATTGCCCAAAATCAAATGGATTGTCCCAGTTTTCTTCGCGATGCCAATATTTGTAATATTCGCGCAGCCCATCCGCGTTCCACGCGTTTTGATGAAATCCGATCGCACTTCCGCGGTCCATTTCGCGGCGTTCGCCAGCCAAAAACAGCGTCACACAAGCACTGCTACATTCACCCGAGACGCGCGTATCCAAACGATAATCCATCGCGATCCGCGCCATTTGTTCGCCCGCCCAAACAGAGCCGCCCGTACTGGTCAGCCGCAGCAGCTTTGTGTTTGGGTTCTCAGCCAAGATGTCAGAGAACGCATCGACGTCAGTGCTGTCCATTTCCGCATACTGGTCTGGCGGCACGTTGTTTGTATTGTAAACAAGCGTCGTGCCATCGACAAAGAACTTACCAATCCGCGCATCATCACTCACCGGTAGTTTTTGGGCCATAACGGGGCCAGAAGCCCCTAGACACACAACAACAAAAACGCGAAACAATTTCATAACACTCTCCCAAGACTTGCTTGATTTGAACTGCATTCGCGCGGAACCCTCAACCCCTTAGGCTGAAAAAAACACATTGATCGGAGCAGAAACGTGACCTTATCCATGCGCAACTGACGCGACCTGTTGAAAGAGCCTAGCATCTCGAAATTGCAGCGATTGCCAGAGGTATGTAGATTTGGTTCGCATCCATTGATAAGAGACGTGTCCCACATAGGTGACCCAACTCGTGGATGCGAAGGTGCCTACACTTGTGGCCATTCACCGCACCATTCGAATGGCAGCATTTATGGTCTTGCCCGTCGAGGGTATTGTGCACGGCAGCAGTTACGTTGATGCTGAGAAGATGAAAACCGAAACAGAATTCTCTTTTGCAGCACTGAATAAGCAAGCGCGACGGCACATTCGCGTGTTTCAAATTCACCAGTTTCTCGACCGGTTCGCGATGGGCCTCACGGTCGCCGTTGTTGCTCTAGCCTTAACCGACAGAGGCATGGGCCTTTTTCAAATCTCGCTGCTTTTCGGGATCTATTCGCTTACAACAATGACGATGGAACTCCCGTTTGGTGGTCTCGCCGATAGCATTGGCCGCAAGCCGGTCTTTCTGACAGCGGTCGTAGCGAGCCTGATATCGCTAGCACTTTTTCTTTCGACGACCGAATTCAACGTTCTGGCGCTTTCATTTGCATTCATTGGTTTTGGACGGGCGCTGCGGTCGGGCACGCTTGATGCGTGGTTTGTCGAAACCTTCAAAACCGCCGCGCCAAACGTGGATGTGCAACCAGCATTGGCCAAAGCGCAATGGGCCAATGCCGTGGGGTTGGCCATTGGTGCCGTTCTAGGGGGGCTTTTGCCCGATATTTGGGGCTCGGTCGCGAAAAACCTTGGTTTTAGCATCTATGATGTGTCCTACGCGGCAAGCTTTGCCGTGATGCTATGCGTGTTTGCTTTTACAAAATTTGCCATCATCGAAAATCCTCCTCCGATGAACGTCGTCGCACTCAGGCAGGGGCTCGTAAACGTTCCGACGGTGATCAAAGACGCAGGCGTTCTCGCGGTAAGACATCCCACGCTTTCAATCCTGATGCCATCGCTAGCGTTTTTTCTGATGGCGACAAACCCGGTCGAAGTGATCTGGCCAACCCATGCAAAGCCCATGCTGGATGCGAGTTACGCAAACACTATCATTGGTGTCGTAACTGCGACTTATTTCTTCGCCATCGCTTTCGGCGCATCTCTTTCCCCGCACATCAGCAGGCTATTCAAACGGCAGCACGCCCTCACGCTGGCAGCCACGTTTGCTTGTTTGGCAGGTGTTCAGATAGCATTGGCATTGCAAGGCGGTATCGTAGGCTTTGTGACGATTTTCATCGTGTATTCTGTGATCCTTGGTGTGAGCGAGACACCTGCCAGCAGCATTCTACACCGCTGTGTCGAGGACCGTCAGCGGTCAACAATGCTGTCGCTGAGATCGTTGATACAACAATTAGGGGCCGTACTGGGGCTAATATTGGCCGGTGCCGTCGCCGAAATATACGCCACACCTGTCGCATGGATTATTGGTGCACTGTTTCTTGTTATTGCAGTGGTACTGACCTTGCTGTTGATCAAACGATAGGGTTTGCAAACCGATAGCTAGGGACCCCGGCATCATGCACTTTAGGTAGGCACCAGACACTAAAGTGTCGCTGATCGCGCCCTCGCAAGCACATGATCAGCAACACTTCCTTTTCGTAATGGCGCCTTTTTTATCCAGCACCGCGATGGTTTAAACCGCGCGTTTCAGCGCCTCGACCAAATCGGTGCGTTCCCAGCTAAACCCACCGTCCGCGTCCGGGGCCCGGCCAAAGTGACCGTAAGCTGCCGTGCGTTCAAAGATCGGTTTATTCAGGCTTAGGTGCTGCCGGATTCCGCGCGGTGTCAGGTCCATGACCTGCGCGATGGCGCGTTCAATTTCTGCAGGTGACACTTCGCCTGTGCCATGGGTATCCGCATAGATCGACAGCGGCTTGGCGACACCAATCGCATACGACAGTTGTATTGTGCAGCGATCCGCCATGCCAGAAGCGACCACATTTTTCGCCAAATAGCGCGCGGCATAAGCGGCAGAGCGATCGACTTTGGTCGGGTCTTTACCAGAAAATGCACCGCCGCCATGTGGGGCCGCACCGCCGTAGGTATCCACGATGATTTTGCGCCCGGTCAGCCCGGCGTCCCCATCAGGGCCACCGATGACAAATTTACCTGTTGGGTTCACCCACCACTCGGTTTTCGGCGTGATAAAGCCAGCGGGCAGCACCTCGCGGATGTAAGGTTCTACGATTGCACGGATATCATCGCTCGATTGATCTTCGTCGCGGTGCTGTGTGGACAGCACGATTGATGTGACCTCGACCGGTTTCCCGTCTTCGTAGCGCACGGAAACTTGGCTTTTGGCGTCCGGGCGCAACGTTGGCTGTTCGCCTGATTTACGTACCTCGGCCAAACGGCGCAGCATCGCATGGGCGTATTGGATCGGCGCAGGCATCAATGCATCGGTTTCGGTTGTCGCGTAGCCAAACATGATGCCTTGATCACCAGCACCTTCGTCTTTGTCGACGGCGGCATCAACACCCTGGGCGATATGCGCGGATTGTTCATGCAACAGGTTAGTGATCTTACAGGTGGCGTGGTGGAATTTGTCCTGCTCATAGCCGATGTCTTTGATGCAGGCGCGTGCGATATCTTCGACACGGCCCATATAATCTTTCAGCTTTGACTGATCTGTCAGCCCAACTTCGCCGCCAATCACGACACGGTTTGTCGTCGCAAATGTTTCGCAAGCAACCCGCGCTTCGGGTTCTTCCGCCAAAAATGCGTCGAGAATTGCATCTGAAATACGGTCGCACACCTTATCCGGGTGCCCCTCGGAAACGGATTCCGAAGTGAAGGTGTAGTTTTTTCGTGCCATGAGAAGTGCTCCATTGAATATATCCGCCACGTCAGGAAGCCGTTGTGGCAGTACTAGCGACGGGTCTATGCCCGCACGATTATGGCGTCAATCGCTATCGCGCTTTTGCGCCAGATAACACCCCAACGTTAACAACATGAGTATGCCAAACAACAGCCAGTCGCTGAAACGGCTGTAAAGGGTTGCTGCCCCTGTTGTTGGCAGCGCGATATCAAGCGCACCGTCGCTGTTCAACGGCAGTGACGCGATGATCCGCCCAAAAGGATCAATCATCGCGCTCACCCCTGTATTGGCGACCCGCACCATCGGCAGACCTTGTTCAATGGCGCGCAACCGCGCCTGCGCAAGGTGCTGGTAGGGGCCAGCGGCCACCCCGAACCACGCGTCATTTGTGATCAAGAGCAATAGACGCGGACGGTCGCCACCATCGCCGATTTCTTCGGCAAAAATGCCTTCGTAGCAGATCAGCGGAATCGCGTCGCCGATCCCCGGCAGGTTGATACGCGGCGGCGCGGTGCCCGCGGCAAACCCCGCCCCGTCGCTTGTCGCCAGCCCACGAATGCCAAATTGTCCAAGCAAATCACCGCCGGGGATATATTCCCCAAACGGCACAAGATGGCGTTTGTCATATGTGCTGTGCAGGGTCCCGCCCTGTCCCATCACAACAAGGCTGTTGTGATAATGCAGGTTTTCGTTCCGCCGCTGAATACCAAACACCAAAGGCGCACCGCGCGCGGCCTCAGCCATCAGCACGAGATCCCCATGCACATAATTCAGCAGGTACGGCACCGCCGTTTCCGGCCAGACAATCAGATCGGGGCGCGCGCCCTGCCCGGTCATCGTAATCATGCGATTTAAAAACACGTCACGATACGCAGGGTCCCATTTCTGGTCCTGCGGCGCATTGGGCTGTATCAGCCGCACTATGGGCGCATTTGCATCGGCAGGTTCGAGCGGCGAAGGCACAGCCCAAGCGCCCAATCCAATCAAACCCAATATCACCCCCCCACCAGCGATCCACGCTTGCCCAAACAGCGCGTAAACGGCCCATGCCGCGCCAATCGTGAACAGGGTTAATAGGTGCGGACCACCAAAAGCAGCCAATTGCGCAAGTGGTGTCGGCACCCAAATGTGGCCCAACAACGCCCAAGGAAATCCGGTAAACACATGCGCGCGTGCCAGCTCCGCCCAGACAAGCGCAAGCGCGATGCCGCCTACCGCGCGCGGCGCAATGCGTGCACCTATATAAGCAAAACCGCCCCAAAAGAGTGCTGCCCCTGCGGCCATAAATGTGATCGCAAATGGGGCCATCCAGCCGTGGTTGGCGGCATCGACAAAAAACGGCTCAACTATCCATCGCAGGGATACAGCAAAATAGCCAACCCCAAACGCCCAAACTTGAAACGCGGCGCTGCGCGGCCTTTGATCCAGCACCAAAAACAGTGCGGCCAGTGCCAAGATGGTCAGAAACCATAAATCTTGTGGGGCTTGGCCAAGCCCGGCGATTGCCCCACCCAACGCCAAAATGCAAAACCTTGCCCAGCGCGGTAGGCGCGCAAAGCCCAGACTCACGCTAGGTGTCCTGGGCGCTAGGCAAGCGAACACGCAAGCGTTTGATCCGGCGCGGGTCCGCATCGACGACTTCGAACTCGGGCCCGTCAGGATGCACGATCACCTCTCCACGCGCGGGCAAATCACCGGAAAGCATCGTCACAAGACCACCAAGCGTGTCGATTTCTTCTTCGTCGATCTCATCGTGGGCGGTCAGCTTCATGCCGATCTCGGCCTCGAAATCCTCTAGCTCTGTGCGGGCCTGCGCCATGTAGACACCCGGTTTTTCCATGAACCAGCTTTTTGCCTCGTCGATGTCGTGTTCATCTTCGATGTCGCCGACGACCTGTTCGATCAGATCTTCGATTGTGACCAGCCCATCCGTGCCGCCGTATTCGTCGATGACAAGCGCCATATGAATACGTTCAGCCTGCATTTTTTGCAGCAGAACACCCAATGGCATTGACGGCGGGACAAACAGCAGCGGCCGCGCGGTGTCGCGCAGATCCAATTCAGAGGTCTCCCCGTTGAATCCATGGCGCAGCGCAAAGTCCTTAAGGTTCACAATGCCGACAGGCGTGTCCAATGTACCATCATAAAGCGGCAATCGCGTCAGCCCGCTATCACGAAACACTTTGACCAAATCATCTTTGGAAATACCCAAAGGAACGGCGACAATGTCGGTTTTTGGCACGGCAACATCTTCGACCCGCTTGCGCCGCAGGTTGAGCATTCCCAACACAGATTGTGGTGTCTGGCTGACCTCATTTGGCGCTTCATCGTGCACCTCGGGAATCGCCTGTGGCTGAAAAACATAGCGCAGCCGGGTCCAAAACCCTCGAGCCGTCACATTTTGATCCATATGCGCGCTTTGCGCTGCGATAGATGGACCGTCGTTGGAGTCGCCCATTTCTTCCTTACCTATGCGGGCAAAATCGCCCTAATCGTCCCTATATGGGTCACAAACACCCAGTTTGCCAAGTATCTCGACCTCTAATCGTTCCATCAAGGTGGCGTCTTTGTCACGCTCGTGATCATACCCGAGCAAATGCAACGTCCCATGCACAAGTAAATGAAGGGTATGATCCTGCATCGACTTACCCGCCTCTTGCGCCTCGCGGGTGCAGGTTTCAAAGGCAATCGCGATATCGCCCAGCTCTGCATCCATCGGCAGTTCGGGCGCTTCCGGGGTGTCGCCTTCAACGCCAGCCCCGCGTTCATCCGATGGCCAGCTCAGCACATTGGTCGCGGTTTCTTTGTCGCGAAAGTCAGCATTCAGCACGGCAATCCGCGCGTCACCACAGGCCAAGAGGCTGATCTCAAACGCATTGGGGTCGTAGCCCAAATGCGCCAAAGCGGCATCGCTTGCGCGCTCAGCTAGGGCTGCGATGCCATCCCAACGGGGATCTTCGATGATGCAATCAACCGCCATTTCAAAAAGTAAATACTGCGCGGATTGGACAGTCGTCTTGGCCGTGCCAAATACCGGTTGTATCGTCTAAGACACACGCATCTGCGATACCACTGGTTGGCATTTCTATTCCTGCATCCACGATGAAGTTTCTATTTCTCAATACCGGCAGGTCTGCGATTGGCTTCAAGATTCGATAGGTATTCGCATTCTCTACACTCAAGACCCCCAAATCAACCAATTCAAGCAGCCGCATCGTAGCAGGCAGCTGATTGGCCTCGACCAGCATTGGGTTCGTTAAAATCTGCGCCGGATCGACATAAACCATCCCTGCGCTGTTGCGCGCTAGCAGTCGCCAGAAATGGCGTGATCTTTCGTGATCAAAAACGCGCGGGGGACGTGGAACAAGTTCGCTTCCAGACCAATCATACGACAGCATCGTACGATTGAAATTCTGGTCCGTTATGTCCAACGGTTCAAGATAGTCACTTGCGCTATAACTTGGCACGCTTACATGCGCGACATTCTCTAATCGGACGATTTGTTCAACCTGCGTCCGAAGCAAGACTGACGCGCGTGCGCGTTGGTATGCATAGAAATCGGCACGCCATTCCTCATCAAGTGAACTCATAAAAGGCGGATAAGAGTTTAAAAAGGCAAGACACAGCGGTTCATTCTGGACAGTGACGGCATCAGTCGGCAATCCAGAAACGCCGATCCCTTTGCCATAGCCGATCATCTGGCGCACTCTAGATACGTCACCTTCGAACAGCACGATCATATCACTGCGCGCACCAACAACGATAAATAGCGGCGTGGTCCCGTTTTCGATATTCACAACCAGCACTGATGCCGGGGAATGATCACCAAATCCTACATTTACCGACGCATTGCTGCTACTGGCAGTCAACACGATCAGCTCGTCCTGTGCGTTTGGCATCGGCAGACCGCAGGTCGCCAGTTCACTACGTTGATCTTCGTCCTGAAAAACATCGTAATTCCCGATTTCGTAAAGCGTTTCAAACGCTGCGATATCGTCACGGGTCATCACCCCGTCAGCATTCATATCAAGCTGCGATAGGCGCGGGAAATCAATATCCGCGTATAAAACCCGATCACTGACGTCGCCATCAATAGTTAGCAACTCTGACGCCACGACAGGTTCGTCATCACTCAAATCAAATCTGTCATCCGCAACAACCATGTCTGACACAGCAGTACCAAAATCCAAAGGGAGGTCACCCAACGCGACACCGCCGTATACGTTTCGATCAAAGGACACCAAGGGTAACTGCGATCCTCGTCGCAACAATGCCAAAGCGATCTCGCGCTCGAAACGTGGCGCGTCACGCCTATGTCGCGGCCCTTCACTTAAGATTTTTTCAACCTCGATGTTCATTGAGTTGTTACGGCTAAAGCCCTCAAGCAATGATCGATCGCTGCGAAGGTAACGATAGATTAACTTATCTTCATAAGGGTCTTCCGGTGGTTCCCAAACAGATTCAGCCAATGCCCCACTCGCAGTAAAGAGGCACCAAAAAAGGATTAGGCTAAATTTCACGATGCCTCATCTGCCTCGTAAGCTTCGATAATCGCGGCGACTAGTGGGTGGCGCACGACATCTTTAGAGGTGAAGTAATTAAAGCTGACTTTGGGGATGTGTTTAAGCAGGCGTTCCGCGTCACGTAGCCCTGAATTCACCCCACGCGGCAAATCGATCTGTGTGCGGTCGCCAGTGATCACCATGCGTGAACCTTCGCCAAGGCGGGTCAGGAACATCTTCATCTGCATAGTCGTCGCGTTTTGGGCCTCATCCAGCACAACAAAGGCGTTTGACAAGGTCCGCCCCCGCATAAAGGCCAACGGTGCGATTTCGATCACCTTTTCTTCCATCATTTTCGCGGCTTGTTTCCCCGGCAAAAAATCGTTCAGCGCATCATAAAGCGGCTGCATGTATGGATCGACCTTGTCTTTCATATCGCCGGGCAGATAGCCTAGTTTCTCCCCCGCTTCGACAGCAGGGCGCGACAGGATAATCTTATCGACATGGCCCGAAATCAGCATATTCACGCCAACAGCCACCGCCAGATAAGTTTTCCCCGTCCCAGCCGGACCAATCCCAAACGCAAGCTCTTTGTCGAACAGTGATTTCACATAGGCTTTTTGCGCGTCGGTGCGCGGTTCAATCAACTTCTTGCGCGTTTTTATCTCAACCCGCGCGTTTTCACCTTTGAACATTTCGGTTTGCTCAGTTGGCCCTGCGGGACCTCGGATCGTTTCCGGACCCATGCGCAATTCGCGGTCAATATCACCCGGATCTAAACTGCGCCCGGCCTCAAGGCGCCCATAAAGCGATTTGAGCACCTCTTGTGCGGTTTCGCGCGCGGCTGTGCCGCCCAACACATCAAGCTGGTTGCCGCGTCGCAGGATCTGCACACCCAAACTGTTTTCTATGGTCGTCAAATTGCGATCAAATTCGCCGCAAAGATCAATCAATAAAAAATTGTCAGGAAATTCTAGCGTAACTTCGGTGACAATATCGTCGGTGAGGGTCGGTGCTCCAGTGGCCAAATGGCTCTCCTTTGAATCGGTATAAAACCAGCTTGGCAAGGGAATGCTGCGGGTGCAAGAACAGATCAAAGGTTGTTACGTGAATGACATCAAAAAGGTGGGCCTAAGCGAAAATTTGCACGTATCTGGTAAATTCACCGCAATTTTATATCCGTTAGGATCGCTGAGTTAAAGCAGCTCTCCTTTGAGAGAATTAGCTGCATCATCAACAATCTTGACCTTACGCACGGTGCCAATCACATCAAGCGGGGCTTCGGTGAAGACTGCGTGTAGGTATTCGGATTTACCGATCATTTGTCCGGCTTCACGGCCTGACTTTTCGAACAACACGTTCACTTCGCGGCCAACCATGGACCGTTGGGTCTCTTGCTGCTGATCGCGCAAGAGCGCCTGCAACCGCTGCAAACGTTCATTCATCACATCTTCAGGCAGTTGCGGTTTTTCGGCGGCAGGGGTTCCAGGACGGGTCGAATATTTGAACGAATAGGCCTGCCCGTAATGGACATCGCGCACCAACTGCATGGTATCTTCAAAATCTTGATCCGTTTCACCGGGGAAACCGACGATAAAGTCACCCGACAAAAGCAAATCAGGCCGGGCCGCACGAATGCGTTCGATCAGGCGCAGATAGCCTTCTGCGGTGTGCTTGCGGTTCATGGCCTTAAGAATACGATCGGAGCCCGATTGCACCGGAAGATGCAAATATGGCATCAGTTTTTCACAGGTCCCATGCGCATCGATCAACGCATCATCCATGTCGTTGGGGTGGCTTGTTGTAAAGCGGATTCGTTCCAGCCCGTCGACCTTATCCAGCTCCCAGATCAGGCCTGCTAACCCACCCTCATGCCCGTGATAGGCATTTACGTTTTGACCCAGCAGCGTGATTTCGCGCACGCCTGCTTCAACCAATTCTTGTGCTTCGCGGATAATCCGGTCAGAGGCACGCGATACTTCGGCGCCGCGCGTATAAGGCACCACGCAAAAGGCGCAGAACTTGTCGCAGCCTTCTTGCACCGTCAAAAATGCTGTCGGGCCACGCTTTGCCTTGCTGCGCGCCTTGAGCGTGTCGAATTTATCGTCGTCGGGAAAATCGGTATCAAGCGCCTTGGCCCCCGTCTGCACCGCATCATCCATCGCTGGCAGACGGTGATAGCTTTGCGGACCGACGACCAAGTCAACCATTGGCGCGCGGCGCATAATTTCTTCGCCCTCGGCCTGCGCAACGCAGCCCGCAATCCCGATCTTCAGATTTGGGTTTTCAGCCTTCAGCGGCTTCATACGTCCCAATTCAGAATAGACCTTTTCCGCCGCTTTTTCGCGGATGTGGCAGGTATTGAGCAGAATCATATCCGCGTCTTCGGGAGTCTTCGTTTCCACATAGCCCTTGCCGCCCAGCGCTTCGGCCATGCGTTCGCTGTCGTAGACGTTCATCTGACAGCCGTAGGTCTTGATAAATAGCTTTTTGGGCGCGGACATGTGCAGGCCTTGGATAGGGGTGGTTTAGACGCGTCATAGCGGCTTGGCCGATTGCTTGCAATGCGGAGCGATTTGGCACAGTTTACCCCGACCCTATCCGGACAGGCGATTGATGCACTACCCCGACCTCCCTTCCCTGATTTCAGACGCGAAAACGACACTGGCGCGCGGGCCAATCGCCTTGGTCCTCGTTGAAGACGACGTTGAAATCGCGGGTACAATCGTTCATCATCTTAAGCTTGGGTTCCGGCAATTGGTGCTCTTTTGCCCGGTCGACGTTCAAATACCCGATGATATGGCGGCGAATGTCCACCGCGTCGATTTTGATGTCACCGCCGAGGGCGCGCTTGCGAAGATAAACAACGCAATCATCAAAGCCGCGCCGGGACAGTGGATCTATTACTGCTATAACGCCGAATACCTGATGTTTCCCTTCTGCGAGACACGCAGCATTGGTGAATTACTGACCTTCATGACTGAAGAGCGCCGCGACAGCGTGATGTCCTACACCATTGATCTTTACGCGCGCGACCTGACGCAAACGCCCACTGCCGTCGACCCGCAAGCCGCCTATTTTGACCGCAGCGGGTATTTTGCCTTGGCCCGCCAAGACGACGAAGGGAATACGCAAGAGCGCCAAATGAACATCCATGGTGGGCTACGGTGGCGGTTCGAAGAACATGTTGCCAAAGAGCGGCAGCGACTTGACCGGTCCTCACTGTACCGCGCAGTGCCGGGACTGCAAATGGCCGCAGACGGGTCGTTTTCAGAACCGGAGCACAATACGGTTTCTTGCCCTTGGCACAATAATTTGACGGTCGCGACGGCCTCGTTTCGGACTGCAAAGGCGCTCCGCCGCAATCCCGGCAGCAAGCACGCGTTTGTTACGTTTTACGGCGCGCATTCCGAGACCTTTAGCTGGTCATCACAACAGCTTTTGGATCTAGGTTTGATCGAGCCGGGACAATGGTTTTAGCCCCGCGTGGATCAAGATCCACCCTACGCTTGCAGATCGACGCATAAGGCCAATCAGATGGCTTATCGACCAGCCCAGCGGTCACAGGGGCCGTGATGATAAGATGATCATGCAGGTCGTAATCCGCCTGATCTCGGATTACATGCTCCCAAAATCGGCGCTGCCAGATACCTTTTTCACCGGGGCGCAATTTGGATTGTGGCCGTTTGGCGGGGACCGGGCAATGGCGCGAAAATGTCGACTTTATCAACCGCCAGCGTTTGGAATAGTCGGCGTCGTCGGGCGGCAACGTCCAGATCATATGCAGCTTGTTTGGCAAGATGACCGCCGCATTGATCTCGAACGGCCAGCGCTGCATGCAAAGACTGGTTACACTTCGCAAAAGATCGATCCGATCGACCAAAAGCGTAGAACCCGCGTCACGCAAATGGACAGAAAAGAAATAGGTGCCACCGGGCACATAGAGTCTGCGATACTTTGACATCGCCTGACATTAGCACGGCATTGGTTAACGTTAGGTGAAATCCGTAGGGTGGATCTTGATCCACCCTAGCTAAGCGTCCGGAGCTGATTTTAGGGCCCCTTGGCGCGCAAGTTTCACCAGTGCAATGTCGGCTTTGCCCTTGACCAACCATGACAGACCGAACGCCCATATTCCGATAGCCTCCAGCCAAAATACTAGATTATAGCTGATCACTGCCGCCTTTGGTGCGCCACTGCCAAGTATCTTGATCGCGGAAGCGACCGCGATTCCGACCAACGACGCCACGATAACCCAGCCACAAAACAAATAGATCCGTTTGCGGACAGGTTTGGCAGTACGCGTAAACTTCTTCAGACAAAATACTGCCAAGCAGCTAAAAAACACCAATGCCGATGCATAGTGAAACATTGGGCTTGTGCTGATTCCAACCATTTTTTGAGTCATCGTCGCAATCTGGGCTGTCGGACTTTCATTGGGAAACAGCGCCACGCCAAACGCAGACATCCCGGCGATGGTGCCCAGCCAATCATCATCAATCATATCGCCCGACTGCCGCCCGTAGCCACGGTAGCAAATCAAGAACACCCCGATCGCGCAGAGCGTGCCCACAAAAATATCCCTGTAAGTCGTATGATAAAAATCGCTGATCGAGGGCTCCAGATGCCGCGCATCAAGTAGCCCACCCAAGATCAACACCAGCGGTAAACCCATGCCCAGCAGTCCCAGCGCCGTGCGCACCCGGTGATAAGATTGCACCATATCTCTGTGTTGTTCATGCGGCATACCAATAACATTCATCTAAAAAATTATAGGATCTATGCGAGACCTTGATCAAACACGCAAGCGTGACGAAAGCTGCCCCTATTTGCGGCGTAGCCGGATCACAACATCCACGGATGCGATTTCAGCACCGTTCGGCGCATGCGGCACCCGCGCGATTTCCAGCTGTTCAGCCGGTGCATCGGTCAAATGCCCTGTGTCTTCCCAATAAAAATGTGGGTGATCCGTCATGTTGGTATCAAAATAGCTTTTGGCGCCGTCAACAGTGATTTCGCGCATCAATCCAACGTCACAAAACGCGCGCAGCGTGTTGTAGACCGTCGCTAGCGATACTTTTTCGCCCGCAGTAGATGCAGCATCAAATAGGCTTTCAGCAGTCACATGGCGGTCTTGCCCATCGCCAACCAATAGGTTGGCAAGCGTCATCCGTTGCCGCGTTGGGCGTAACCCGGCCCCCGAAAGCCAGTCTGTGCTGCGCTGAATAGTGATATCTGTCATGGCTGCCTGCCTGTTGCTAGCTCCTTTATAGGCCCGAAATATTGCGTTTCACAATGGGAATTCGACATTCAGCGGTCTGACTTGCCCTTACAAAGCTCCAAGTGATAAAGGTTGCCTAACGAAGCAGACAACAATGAGACCAGACAAATGGCCGATTACCCCACGAGTTTTGACAAAGACGACCTGCTGAAATGCGCCCGCGGCGAATTATTTGGCCCCGGAAACGCACAACTTCCCGCCCCGCCGATGCTAATGATGGATCGTATCACCGAAGTATCCGGCGATGGGGGGGCGCATGGCAAAGGGCATATCGTCGCTGAATTCGACATCACCCCTGAACTTTGGTTCTTTGATTGCCACTTCCCGGGCAACCCCATCATGCCCGGCTGTCTTGGCCTTGACGGCCTGTGGCAGCTCACAGGTTTTAACCTTGGCTGGCGCGGCTGGCAGGGGCGTGGATACGCATTGGGTGTTGGCGAAGTTAAATTGACAGGCATGGTGCGCCCAGAGCGCAAGATGCTGACCTATAAGATCGACTTCACCAAAGCGATCCAAACCCGCCGCCTGACTATGGGCGTCGCAGACGGCATCGTAGAAGCAGACGGCGAAGTGATCTATCAAGTCAAAGACATGAAGGTTGCATTGTCTGAAAGCTAATGGATTGTTCCTGCGTTGGTTCAAACTGATCGACGCAGGTACTGCTTTGCTCAGCGGACGGTGCTGCCAGTCGCCCTACCCCACCATCCAAACATCATAGCGTGTTGTTTTCCCTAATATTTGATGGGAATACGGCTTGATGCCTGCAATTGGGTCGGCTTTTGCTGGCCACTTCAGAACGACCCGCGAACCCGCGTGTTTGAGCGCCACTTGCGCCAATTCAGCGGCGTCTTCATCCGTTCCGACGATGTCGCGGACTTGACGAAGTTCGAGTTTCACCAAAGCCGAATTTTTACGTTCAGGATGCATCGGATCAATGAGGATAGACTCCCCATCTAACCCGGGCAACAAATCTTTGGCATCGCCCTTTAGAAGGGTCATGCGTCCGATGATGTCGCGCAGTGCGCCCCCTTCTTTGGTAGCCCGATCCATACCATCAACAAGCAATGCGTGCATCTTGTCTGAACGCTCGATCATGGTGACATGCGCGCCCAATGACGCCAACAAAAATGAATCGCGGCCCAAACCGGCCGTTGCATCAATGATTGTTGGCGTTTTCCCATCGCGCAGCCCCATTGCTTTTGCAATCGGTTGCCCGCGTCCGCCCCCGAACCGGAGCCGATGCGCGACCGCACCTTCGACAAAATCAACACGCAACTCTTTGACAGATTTCTTCATTTTACAGCTATACCCGAAGTCCCAAAAAACATGCCAAGCCTAGGGCCTTTTACCCGCCTAACTGTGTCCGCATTGCTTGATAGATCACTGCGGTCGCAACGTTGGCTAAATTCAGCGACCGAACACGCTTATCGAGCATCGGCAGGCTGAGCGTGCGGTCTTCCATTCCGTTGAGGATTGCGGGTGGCAGACCCGCGGACTCGCAACCAAACACCAGATACCCGTCCTCTTGATAATCTGCGCTATAGACAGTTTGCGCGCCGTGTTCTTCGAAAAAGAACATGCTTTCAGGACGTGGTTTGCGCGCGTCTAAAAAGCTTTGCCAATTTTCATACTCCGTCAAGTTCACATATTTCCAATAATCCGTTCCCGCCCTGCGCACGGATTTTTCATCCAACGAAAACCCATAGGGTTTGATGAGGATCAGTTCAAGGTTCAGCGCCACACATGTCCGCCCGATCGCCCCTGTATTATAGGGAATTTCAGGTGTGACGAGGACAATTTTCATGCGTGGTTCAGACATCACTGGTGCGTCTTTCATAGGACATGCGCAAGGATCAATATTACCGGGTTCCAAGGAAATCGCAGGCCTCAAGCAGTGCGTTTGCGAGCCCATCAAAAAATCCCGATGTCGTGACATCAATCAATCCCGACGTCTTGCGGTCTTCATCGGCAACAACCTGCGCAACCGGAATGATCGCAAATGGCGTGACTTTAGCAGCCAGCAATTCACGGTAGCTTGCGCCAGTGCCGTGTTTGAGGACATTCACCGCGAGATAGTGCTTGTGAATTCGGTCTGCGAGATCGGGCTGCTTTGCCTCCAGCAGCGCGGCCTTGAGTTTGCGCGAAAACGGGCCGCGTTTGAAATGCCCCTGCATGCGGGCTTCAAATAACGTGAACGCATCAACGGCTGCCAATTCCAGCGCGGCTATCGCGGCCTGCTTGTCCGCGTCGTCTTGCGGGGCAGCAATGCGCGCTTCAAGGGTTTTAGCATCCGCTTGCGCAGCAATAATCAGCGCGGGCAAATCTTGCGTTTGTTCCATTGTTCAGTCTCCTTAGGCGCCCCTGGTTCCTTAAGCTAAGCTAGTAGAAATGATAGGGTGCAGACATGTTTCAATCGGGTCCCCTATCTGATGCGCCCACACATAGCCATACCTGCTTGCCCCCGGCCCCACTGCTGCCGTACAAAGCGGTAGCAGTATACAGGGAGTGCGCCTATGCGTCGCGTCGTCGTCACAGGTTTGGGGATTGTATCCCCGATTGGGAATAACGCCGAAGAGGTGAAAGCCTCTCTTATGGCTGGAAAATCCGGCATCGAAGCCTCGCCCGAGATGGCCGAGCACGGCTTCCGTAGTCAAATCGCGGGCACCGTAAAAATTGACATCAAAGAACATGTCGATAAGCGCGCGCTGCGCTTTATGGGGCCAGGTGCCGCCTATGCCTATATCGCGATGGGGCAAGCCATTGCCGACGCTGGGCTTGATGAAGACACAGTTTCGAACGTGCGCACGGGTCTGGTTGCTGGCTCCGGTGGTCCGTCCACATCTGCAATGTTCGCGGCCCACAATGTTGTCAAAGACACAGGTGCCACCAAACGCATCGGGCCATTTGCCGTGCCGAAATGCATGTCGTCGACGATTTCGGCGAACTTGTCGACACAATACAAGATCAAGGGCATCAACTATTCGATCACCTCTGCTTGTTCGACATCCCTGCACTGTATCGGCAATGCGGCCGAACAGATCATGATGGGCAAACAGGACGTGATGTTTGCGGGCGGCGGCGAAGAATTGGATTGGACCCTGTCCTGCCTGTTTGACGCGATGGGCGCAATGTCATCGAAATATAACGACACCCCTGAAAAAGCATCCCGCGCCTTTGACGCCAACCGTGATGGGTTTGTCATCGCCGGTGGTGGCGCGATGCTGGTGCTAGAAAGCCTTGAGCACGCGCAAGCACGCGGTGCAAAAATTTACGCAGAAGTGACTGGCTATGCAGCCACATCTGACGGGCACGACATGGTAGCCCCATCAGGCGAAGGCGGCGAACGCGCGATGCGTTTGGCGCTGGAAACCCTGCCCGAGGGCCGCAAAGTCAGCTATATCAACGCGCACGGCACATCGACCCCAGTGGGCGACGTTGGCGAGATCGAAGCCGTGCGCCGCGTCTTTGGCGAAGGCAACACACCGCCTGTGTCTTCCACAAAATCCATGACAGGCCACAGCCAAGGGGCCACAGGCGCATCCGAGGCCGTCTATTGTCTGCTGATGCTCCAAGACGATTTCATCACCCCATCCATCAACGTTGACACCCTTGATCCGGCGCTCGCCCCCGCGGAAATCGCGACCGATCTGGTCGAAAACGCCGGGCTTGATACTGTCATGACCAACTCTTTTGGGTTTGGCGGGACAAACGGGTCAATGTTGCTTTCAAAGTTCAAAGGCTAAGCTATGACTATTTCTTTACAGGGAAAACGCGGCCTCATCATGGGTGTTGCGAACGAACGATCAATCGCTTGGGGCATTGCCAAATCAATGTCCGAAGCCGGGGCCGAACTGGCATTCAGTTATCAAGGCGAAGCATTCGGCAAACGGCTTGAACCGCTGGCGGCCTCTGTTGGGTCCGATATGTTGGTTGATGTCGACGTGACTGATGACGCCAGCATGGACGCCGCCTTTGACATGATTGCGCAAAAATGGGGCAAATTGGATTTCGTTGTCCACGCGATTGCCTATTCTGACAAGAACGAATTGGCGGGTCGGTTTACCGACACAAGCCGCGCAAATTTCCAAAATTCACTGACCATCTCGTGCTATTCTTTTGTAGATGTGGCCAAACGCGCCTCTGCGCTGATGCCTGACGGCGGCACATTGCTGACCCTGACCTATCAAGGATCCAACCGCGTCACACCGTTTTACAATGTCATGGGTGTCGCGAAAGCCGCATTGGAAAGCGCCACACGCTATCTGGCCAATGATCTGGGCCCGCAAGGCATTCGCGTCAACGCGATCAGCCCCGGCCCGATGAAAACTCTTGCAGGGGCCGCAATTGCAGGTGCGCGACGCACTTACAAGCACACCGAACAAAACGCGCCCGCGCGTGAAAATGCGAGCCTTGCGGCGGTCGGTGGCACCGCTGTCTATCTTGCCTCTGACGCAGGTGCCTTTACGTCGGGCGAAATTATTCGCGTTGATGGCGGTTTCCACGTTTTGGGCATGCCCCAGCCTGAAAACCTCGTGATGCCGGTTGCCGGCAAATAGGCACAATCAGGGGGCGATAGTGGCTATCGTTGTCGCCCCAGCTGATCTACACTTTTGCAGATTGAACGATATATTTTGCAAAAGGAATTGGCATGGGCAACACCGCACATTTTCGGATCGATGGGATCTATGACGCGCAAACCTACTGGGAACGCGTCAAACGCAGCGAAGTCTTCTTAGGTCTTGATCGCGATCATATGCGGGCCTCGCAGGAAAAAATCGCGGGGGCAACTGTCGGCGTTGCCGGGCTTGGTGGTGTGGGCGGTGCGGTTGCAATGCTTTTGGCGCGGCTTGGCGTGCGACATCTGAAAATCGCCGATCCAGACGCCTTTGACACCAGCAATATCAACCGACAGCTTGGGGCCGCACCCGGCACTGTGGGCGCCTCCAAAGCCGGCACAATTGCGAACATGATCCATGAGACCACGCCGGATGTGACGCTTGATGTCTACCCAGCCGGGCTAACCGTTGAAAACGCGGCGGATTTCGTCGCGGATTGCGACCTGCTGATCGACTGCATTGATTTTTATACGATCGCCGAACGCTATGCCCTGCACCAAGCCTTTCGTGCCAGCCCCACCTGCATGGGATGCTTATCTTCCAAGATGGTTGGCTACGGCGCGAACCTTTATCTATTTACCCAAGACGGTCTTACCCTAGAGGATTTCTACGGCATCGCACCGGGCACCGAAATGACACCAGACCTAATGGACAAGCTGGTGCGCCTACAGGCCGCGTTCTTGCCACGCTTCCCAAGCCTTGATGTGATCTATGACTGGATGCAAGAGGTCGGCACCGCCCCGATGATCGCGACGACGCCGCCATTGACGCATTATCTGGTAGGGTCACGCGCGGCACTGATGCTAGCGGGGCTTGATCAGCCGCCCTATTGCGATGCGCTACCGCCGATGCCCAGCTATCTTTGGGTGGATGCAACGCGCGGGCAATGCGGGATCTATGAATTCACCGGCGCATTCGCCAATCCTGACGAACACGCCGCATTTTTTGGAAAAACCCCGGGTTAAACCGCGTCGATCCCAACCATTTCGATGGCAAAAATTAGGTCTTTACCCGCGAGCGCATGGTTCGCATCCAGAGTGACTTCGGTCTCGGTGACCTCGGCAACGGTGACCTGCATCATCTGACCTTGGGGCGTTTGCATTTGCAGCTGCGTGCCCAAATCAAGCGGGATGTTGTCAGGGATTTCGCCGCGCGGCACGGATTGGCGCGCGTCCGGATTGGTTTCGCCATAAGCTTGGGCACATGGCACATCGACCGTCTTTTTGTCACCCACTGCCATGCCCGGGATTGCGACATCAAGACCGGGGATAATTTGGCCAGAACCGACCACAAATTCCAACGGATCGCGGCCGTCAGAACTGTCGAATGTTTCACCCGTTTTAAGGGTCCCTGTGTAATGGATACGGACGGTATCACCAGATTTTGCTTGGCTCATCGTGGGTTCTTTCGGCTAATTTTTTAAAAATTCACGCCACGCTACGCTTCGGAGGCGCAAGTTGCAAATCGCTTTCGCTCTTTCCGTTACGCCAAGCCCATGACACGATACCCAAAAGCCGGAGAATCCGATGACGATAACAACCTGTGTATTTGATGCCTACGGGACCCTTTTCGACGTCAATGCCGCCGCGCAAGCCGCCGCCCGCGAACCCGCCCATGCGCAACTTGCCGATGTTTGGCCCGCGATTGCCCGTGATTGGCGCGCAAAGCAGTTGGAATATAGCTGGCTGCGTGCGGTGGCAGATCAGCACTGCGATTTTTGGCAAGTGACCCAAGACGGGCTGGATTGGGCGCTTGAAGCGAGCGGCATAACCAACGAAGCGACCCGCAAACGCCTGCTTGATCTGTATTGGGAACTGCAAGCCTACCCAGAGGTCCCCCAAGTGTTAGCCAATCTGCGCGCGGCAGGCATGAGAACCGCGATCCTTTCAAATGGCAGCCCTGAAATGTTGAACGCGGCGGTGCAATCTGCGCAGATTGGCCCGTTGCTTGATGCCTCCCTCTCGGTCCAAGACGTTGGCATATTCAAACCCTCCGCCCGCGTTTACGACATGGTTGGCAACAGTTTTGGCTGTGCCAAGGAAGAGGTTTTATTCGTGTCCTCAAACGGTTGGGATGCGGCGGGGGCTGCCGGATATGGGTTTCAAACGGCATGGGTTAATCGCGCAGGCGCACCCGTGGATCGGCTGTATGCCGCACCGCATCATATCGTGCCTGACCTCACTGCCATTTCGGGACTGATCTGATGCCACATTTTACAGCCCAAGACGGTATCTCACTGCATTATACAGATCAAGGCACTGGATTACCTGTCATCGCTTTGGCCGGGCTCACCCGCAATGGTGCTGATTTCGACCATATCGCGCCGGCTTGGCCAACCCGGCTGATCCGACCTGATTACCGGGGTCGCGGACAATCGGATTGGGCGGACCCTGCGACCTACACAATCCCACATGAAGCAGCAGATGTCTTGACCCTGATGAACCACCTTAACATCGACCAAGCGGCCATACTGGGCACCTCGCGCGGCGGGCTGATCGCGATGACCCTTGCGATTACGGCCAAAGATCGGCTGCTCGGTGTCGCGCTCAATGACGTTGGACCTGAACTGAAACCAGAAGGCATGTCGATCATCATGGATTACATCGGGCGCAACCCGGCACAAAAGACCTATGCCCAAGCCGCTGCCGCGCGCGCGCACCTATGGACCACCTTTGAAAACGTACCGATGGACCGCTGGATGGCCGAGGTGAAAGCCCATTACGAAGAAACCCCCGAAGGTTTGATCATACGCTACGATCCGAAACTGCGTGATGCGATTATCGCCAGCGGCGCACAGCCAATGCCGGATCTTTGGCCGCTTTTTGATGCCTTTGACGGGTTGCCACTGGCGTTGATCCGTGGCGCAAATTCCGATCTTTTGTCCGTTGAAACCGCTGATGAAATGGCCCGACGTCGCCCTGATATGATCCGCGCGGATGTGCCTGGGCGTGGGCATGTGCCCTTTTTAGATGAACCACAATCGCTAACTGCCTTGCGCAGTTGGCTGGAGAAAATGACATGAATATCGACATGATCCGCGCGGCGGCCAAACGCATCGACGGCCATGCGCGGCGCACACCGATCTTATCATCACCATTCTTAGACGAAATCGCGGGACGACGCGTTTTTGTGAAAGCGGAGTGCCTGCAGCACACCGGATCGTTCAAATTTCGCGGCGCGTGGTCGGCAGTCTCCATGCTGTCGCCCGACCAGATCAAGGCGGGAGTGATCGCATTTTCAAGCGGCAACCACGCACAAGGCATCGCATTGGCCGCGCAAAAACATGGCGCGCCAGCGGTCATCATTATGCCATCAAACGCACCCGCAATCAAAATCGCCAATACGCGCGCTTTGGGCGCAGAGGTCGTGCTATATGACCGTTCAACCGAAGATCGCGATGAAATTGGCGACCGGCTTGCGGCTGAGCGCAGCTTGACCTTGATCAAACCCTTTGACGAGCCACATGTCATTGCAGGCCAAGGCACCTGCGGGCTTGAGATCGCGCAAGAGCTTGGAAATTTATCGGCGGAAGTTGCTGTGTGCTGCGGTGGCGGGGGACTAACATCAGGAGTCGCGATGGCCTTGGCCACAGACGCGCCAAACATGCGGGTGCGTCCAGTGGAACCCGCGGGTTTTGATGACGCCTCCCGGTCGCTTATCAGTGGTAAGATTGAACGAAACGCGCAAATGGATGGGTCGCTTTGTGATGCGATTATCACGCCACAGCCAGGCAATTTGACCTTTCCGATTATGCAAGAACATTGCGGCCCCGGTATTGCAGTGACCGACGACGAATGTTTGCGCGCGATGGCCGTTGCGTTTGCCCGGCTAAAAATCGTCATCGAACCCGGCGGTGTGGCCGCTTTGGCCGCCGCGCTTTATCACCCTGACGCCTTTAACGGTGATGCCGTTGTCGCCATTGCGACCGGTGGAAACGTTGATCCGGCTGTATTTGCACGTGCCCTGGAGACCCTGTCATGACTCGATTTACGATCGCCAGCTTTAACGTCAAAAACCTGATCGAAGCGGATCAAGAATATTATAAATTCGAACAATACACCCCCGAGGAATACGCGTGGAAACGCGCATGGCTTGCGGATCAATTACTGACCATGAACGCAGATATCGTCGGGTTTCAGGAAATCTTCAGCGAAGAATCCCTACGCGATGTCGTGATCGAAACCGATGAGTTAGGCATGGCAGCCAACGCGGCCAATATCCCCGATCGGTCAAAACGCTATGCCCGCAAGGCCATTTTCCGCAAACTTGCCTACGAACCCTATACAGAATCCGCGCTGGCATTCGCGCCCAACAGCTTTGATGGCGGCCCCGGCGCGCGTCGTCCGGGCGTTGCGATCTTGTCGCGGTTTGGCTTTGTTGGCACCCCCGAAATTATCCAAGACCTGCCAGAGCCGCTTGATATTCCCTTCAGCGACATTGATGGCACCGATGGGGGCTGCTATCAGGTCAAGCGCCTGTCGCGCCCGATCCTGAAAGTGCGCATTCCGATTGGCGATACAGTCGTGACCGTGTTCAACTGCCATTTGAAATCAAAGCTCGGCGAGCTGCCACGGCCCGAAGGTGCCGCCTTTCCACCTGCAGCGGATTTGGTGAACTATGACCCTGCGGCCCGTGCGATGGGATCGCTGCGTGCCGCCCTGCGCCGCATGGCCGAAGCATGGGTTTTGCGCAAAGCAATCCTCGAAGAACTTGAGGCGGGCAATCCCGTCATGGTCTTAGGCGATTTCAACGATAGCGAAACCGCCGTTTCATCCGAAATCATCACTGGCGAGGCGCCGTTTAAAAACTACGCATGGATGCGTCGCCACGACGCCCAAACGAGCCGTGACCGCTATTCCGACGAACAAAACGAAGTGATCCAAGAGAAGATCAGCAAGGTGCGCCTGTTTTCAGCAGAGAAACTATTTGTGCGTAAATCACTGCGCGATATGGTCTACACCTCGGCCTTTGGGGGCGTCTTTGAAAGCATCGACCAAATTTTGATGTCGCGTCATTTCCATCCTGAATTCGACGGCAAGATTGGTGAAATGGAATACTTTAGTGCGCTTAATGATCACCTGACGGACGGGTCCCACCCCGAGGCGCCGTATAACAAGCTTGCGTCAGATCACGGGCAGATCATGGCGCATATGGTTTTGGGTGACCCTGATGAATGAGCGGACGCAAGTTGACCGCGACGACGTGAAGCTGAACGTTTTGGCCGAGGGCCCCGCCGACGGGCCTGCAATCGTCTTTGCCAATTCGCTAGGTACCGATCTGCGGCTATGGGATGGGATTGTCCCGCTGCTGCCAAGGGGCTTGCGGGTTATCCGCTATGATATGCGTGGCCATGGGCAATCGGATGTGCCTGCTGGACCCTACACGATGGGTCAGTTGGTCAGTGACGCAGAAGCCGTCTGCGACGGGTTTGATCTGCGTGACGTGTTGTTCGTGGGTCTCTCTGTCGGCGGCATGGTGGCACAGGGTTTGGCGATCAAACGCCCTGATCTGGTCCGTGCGCTTGTACTGTCCAATACGGCGGCGAAAATTGGCAACAAGAAACTCTGGCAAGATCGGATCGACACTGTATTGTCGAAAGGGCTAGATGCCATGGCCGATGAGGTCATGAAGCGTTGGTTTTCCCCCAACTTTTACGCATCGGAATCAATGCTTGCATGGCGCGACATGTTGGTGGCCACCCCGCTTAGCGGATACGTTGGGATTTGCCATGCGATTGCGGGCACTGATTTCTATACGCCAACAAGCGGGCTACGCATCCCAACATTGGGCATCGCTGGGTCAGATGATGGGGCCACGCCGCCCGATTTGGTGCGCGAAACGATCGATCTGATCCCCGGATCAAAGTTTGAACTGATCCGCCGTGTCGGACATCTGCCTTGCGCTGAAAACCCGGTTGGCTATGCGTCCCTGCTCAACACATTCATTCAAGATATCGGGCATGGCTGAGTTTCTATTGATCCACGGATCCTGTCATGGGGCCTGGTGCTGGGACGATCTTATCCCACACTTGCAGGCCGCCGGACACAGCGCCCGCGCGATTGATTTGCCGTCGCATGGCGATGACACCACTGATCCCGCAGAGGTTACACTTGATCGTTATGCCAACGCTATTATTACTGCAATCGACACGCCCGTCGTATTGGTTGGGCATTCGATGGCCGGCTACCCCATTACCCAAACGGCGAATTTGGCCCCTGAAAAGATCAGCAAGCTGATCTATCTTTGCGCCTATGCACCGATGATCGGACAGTCTACGGCCCAGATGCGGCAGATGGCGGACACCCAGCCATTGCGCGACGCGATCATTGTCGCAGCTGACCGGGTGACGTTCTCTATTGCCCCCTCCAAGGCCACCGAAAAGTTCTATCATGATGTTGACCCAGCGCGCGCGGCTTGGGCCGTAGGGCAGCTTGGGCCGCAACCTATTTTACCGCAAGAGACCACGATCACGCAGATCCCCAATGTGCCACGCCACTATATCCGCTGTACTAATGACAAGACGATCCCACCTGCATTTCAGACCAAAATGACCGCCGATTGGCCTGCCAAAATGATCACGCAGTTGCCGACATCACATTCGCCATTCCTATCAGACCCCGCCGCATTGGCTACCGCGCTGATCAACGCCTTGTAGACTAAAATCACCCCTTGCAATGAGACGCAGGGCATCCAATTGTGCCCTCATGAAAAGCAATCTTCCACTCACCTTTATCCTGATCACCGTCGTGATCGACGCCATGGGGATAGGGTTGATCATGCCCGTGATGCCCGAACTGATCCAAGAGGTCGAAGGGCGCGATCTGGCGATGGCCGCCGTTTGGGGCGGTGTGTTGACCACGATATTTGCAGCGATGCAGTTTCTATTTGGCCCGACCATCGGCAGCCTATCTGACCGTTACGGGCGGCGGCCTGTTTTACTGTGGTCCCTCGTATTCATGGCGTTCGACTATGTGTTGATGGCTGTTGCGGGGACAATTTGGTTGCTGGTGGTTGGGCGCTTGATCGGTGGGATCACCGCAGCCACGCAATCGACCGCATCCGCCTATGTCGCTGACATTTCGACGCCGGAACAAAAGGCCGTCAACTTTGGCCGGATCGGCGCAGCGTTTGGGATAGGGTTTGTCTTTGGCCCGATGCTGGGCGGCGTCTTGGCCGAATTTGGGACGCGCGCACCATTTTGGGCAGCGGCCATATTGGCAGGGACAAATGCGATCTTTGGATATTTTGTGCTGCCTGAGACGGTGACCGACAAAATTCGACGCAAATTCGAATGGCGGCGCGCTAACCCCTTGGGTGCATTCAAGAGCATCGGGGCCCTGCCCGGCCTGAAACGGCTGATGCTGATCCAATTTGTCTATACCATCGCCTTTTTTGTCTACCCCGGGGTCTGGGCCTATTTTGGGGTCGCGCGATTTGACTGGGGGCCAGGAATGATTGGGCTGTCGCTTGGGATCTTTGGCATTGGGATCGCCGTGGTGCAAGGTCTACTGATGAGACCCATTCTAGACCGGATTGGCGAACGCAAAGCCGTGATCCTAGGGCTATCAATCGATATCGC
This sequence comes from Loktanella sp. D2R18, assembly GCF_003318235.1. GTDB lineage: Bacteria > Pseudomonadota > Alphaproteobacteria > Rhodobacterales > Rhodobacteraceae > Yoonia. The sequence continues at coordinate 59,581 of NZ_QOCG01000030.1, forward strand.
AGCCTTTGGCGTGCTCGGGTTCATAACCAACGGCTGGCTGGCGCTGGCATTGATCCCGCTTACTGCACTTGGATCAATCGCGGGGCCCGCCCTGCAAGGGATCATGTCGCGCACGGCATCGGACGACCAACAAGGCGAGTTGCAAGGTCTGGTCGCATCCATTGCAGCAGTGGCCACGATTATTGCGCCGCTTTTGGTGACGCAGACCTTCTACTACTTCACCAGCGACACAGCACCCGTCTATATGCCCGGCGCGCCGTTCTTGGTGTCGGCCTTCTTAACCGTTGGCTGCGTTCTTGTGTTTGTACAAACGCCACGGCCAAGACGAAAACGCGCTTCATAGGGTTTTCATCGCGTTTTCCCCTTGCTACGGTGAACTGCGTTCAGATGAGGGTATTATGGCTGGAAAAGTTGCACTGCGCCGCGCGGCATTGCGCGAAGATCTTATTAACATTGCGCAGCGACGGATCGCGGCAAACGGGCTATCAGCGCTGCGGGCGCGCGATCTTGCGACCGAGGCTGGGTGTGCCTTGGGGGCGATCTATAACGTCTTTGGCGATCTGAATGATCTGGTGCTGGCAGTAAATGCGCGGACATTTCACCAATTGGGGGCTGATGTGGCTGCTGCCCTAGCCGATGCGCCACAAGACCCGGTGGATCAATTGGTTGTCATGGCACAAGCCTATCACCATTTCGCGGCGGCACACCTGCACAGCTGGCGGGCACTATTCGATGTAGAGCGCGCGCCCGACACCCCCGCCCCCGATTGGTACCTGCACGAGATGGGACAGCTATTCACCTATATCTCTGATCCGCTTGCTGTGATTTTCCCCGCGCGCGATCCTCAAGAATTGACCCTTTTGACACGTGCGCTGTTTTCATCCGTGCATGGAATCGTGATTTTGGCGCTTGATGGGGCCAGCGCGGGCGTACCATCCGACGATATAGATCGTATGATCGCGCTTGTTTTAAGGCAATTGACATCTCAGCCATAATTTTGTGAACTTTGTTCACCTTTTTCCTTGACCCAGGGCGCGCGCCCCATTATCACCACCTAATGAACAATGTTCACAAAGGATGATAGCAATGTTTAAGACACTCGCGACCTTGATAAACGGACAGAATGCACGCGCCGAAGACCGTGTACGTGACGCATTCGCAATTGAGCTCATTGACCAAAAAATCCGTGAATCCGAAGGCAGCTTGCGCGCCGCAAAATCAACATTGGCCAGCCTGATCCAGCGTCAGCGGGCAGAAGAAAAACAACATAGCGCCCTGCGGGCCCGGATCAGCGACCTTACCACACGGGCCCAAGAAGCCTTGGAAAACAACCGCGAAGATATGGCCGCAGAGGCCGCCCGCGCCATCGCGACGATGGAAAACGAATTAACCGTACGGACCGAGACCCTGAATCGCTTGGACCAAAAGGTGCTCCGTTTGCGGTCATCTATCGAAACCGGGCACCGCCGGATTATCGACCTTAAGCAAGGTGCGATCCAAGCGCGGGCGGTGCGTCGTGAACAATCGATCCAAATGCAGATGGTCAAAACCGGCGCGACCCACGGCAGCGTCGAAGAGGCAGAAGAGCTGATCCAGCGCGTTTTAGGCCGTGATGATCCCTTTGAGCGCACTGAAATTTTGGCCGATATCAACCACGAACTTGATGGCGGCACGATCACCGACCGCATGGCTGACGCCGGGTTTGGTGGGGCCACACGATCAACTGCAGATGATGTCTTGGCGCGGCTCAAGTCATCAAAGAAATAACAAAACCAATTCACGCAACTCAACAAGGATTTAGTAAAATGGCACATAACAAATCAGACAACACATTGATCATGTTTGTAAACGGCGCAGGTGTTGCGGTCGCTTATGGGATGCTGGGGATCTCGCTTTGGCTTTCACCAGATGTTCCATTGTCCACCAAAGGCTTTTGGGCGATGTCGGTGATGATGCTGACGCTGGCGCTGGTAAACTTTGTGAAATACCGATTTGACGACAAAATGTCCGAAGACCGTATCCAGCGAATCGAAGACGCGAAGAACGAAAAATTGCTGTCAGACTACGTCGGTGAAACATCCTAATTGTCTGCTCCCTGCCCGCGCAATTGCATGGGCAGGGAAATGCGCTTTTCAACACGATCGATATGCACCAAGGTTGGGTCCATGAAATTTTTACGCCGCCTCGCGGCCCGGATTGTGGGCCATGCCATCCGAATTTTCGCACGGGCGATCACCGCGGTGCGCGCAGATTGGCAAGGGATCGAACCCGTGCCGCGCCAACGCGTCTATTTTGCCAATCACACAAGCAACGGTGACATGCCGATGATTTGGGCGGCATTGCCGCCTGCACTACGCCGTGAAGTTCGCCCCGTTGCCGCGGCAGATTATTGGCTGAAAAACAAGCTGCGTGCCTTTGTCGGCCCTGAAGTGTTCAACTGCGTGCTCGTCGACCGCCGCCCAGAGGTCAAAGATAAGCCGATGGATAAGATCATTGCCGCCTTGGACGAAGGGGCGTCGTTGATCATCTTTCCCGAAGGCAATCGCAACATGACCGATGAGCCGCTTTTGCCGTTTAAGGCGGGGCTATATAACATGGGGCTGGCCCGGCCTGATATTGATTTGGTGCCCACGTGGGTCGCCAATCTCAATACGATCATGCCCAAAGGCGAGGTGATCCCACTGCCGCTGATTTGCACCGTCACATTTGGTACGCCAATCCATGTCAAAGCCGACGAAGACAAGGACGCATTTTTGGCCCGCGCGTCAGACGCATTGGTCGCGCTGGCACCTGAGGTGACACAATGAGCCCCACAACGGTTGATATTTTGCTGCTGGCCTTTGGCAGTTTTGGCATTCTGATTGGGCTCACATTTATAGGTGAAGTCCTGCGCGCCCGCCAAACCCCTGGCACGCTAAACCCTGTGCTTGAAACATTCATGACCCGCATCCAAAGCTGGTGGGGCATGGTCGCATTTGTCGGCGGCGCGCTTCTAATGGGAAAATTCGGGGTGATGGTGCTGTTCGCATTTTGCTCATTCGCGGCATTGCGCGAATTTCTGACGCTGACGGCCAAAGCACAGGCTGACCACAAATCGCTCGCGCTCGCATTTTTCGTGGTGCTGCCGTTGCAATATGTCTTTGTCGGCATGGGCTGGACCGGAATGTATACCGTTTTCATTCCGGTTTACGCGTTTTTACTTCTGCCAATCATGTCAGCATTGCGCGGCAATGCTGATCGGTTTCTTGTGCGCGTGGCCGAAACCCAATGGGCGCTGATGATTGCGGTTTTTTGCGTCAGCCACGTACCCGCATTGATCAATCTAGACCTAGGACAAAGCAGCGACCGTTCCGTCCTAATGATCGCCTTTTTGGTCATGGTCGTGCAGTTTGGTGATTTGCTCGAATATTTCTTTGGGCGTCGGATCGGGCGTCACAAAATCGCCCCCGGGCTGTCGCCTAAAACCCGCGAAGGTGTGCTCTGCGGTGTCATTTCCGCAATGTGTATCGGCGCGTTGCTGCATTGGATCACCCCATTTGGTATCTTAGGTGCAGCGGGCATGGCGGCGATCGCATCGTTTGTAGGCATGTTAGGCAGTCTTGTGTTTGCCGCCATCAAACGCGACCGCGGCGTCAAGGATTGGTCACATCTGATCCCCGGCCAAGGCGGGTTTGTTGATCAATTGGACAGCGTGATTTTTGCCGCTCCGATCTTTTATCATCTGACCGCATATTTCTATGGGTGACGCAAAAACTGCGGCAGTTTCGATAAGTTCTTTGCAACCAACGTGCCTGCCCCGCCGATACGGTGTCGGCGGATTGCACGGTAATCTTCGCGACTTTTACGGATGAGCAGTTTGAGCGAGCCATTGCTGACCCCGCCGACCTGCATCTGCACCATCACTTGCGGCAAATAGGCCAACCGCACATCTGCTGACAGATAGCGCAACATCGCCTCGTAATCGCCGGAAATACGAAACCTGGCGTCATAGGCTCCCATATTTTCAAACACTTGACGGCGCAGATACAGCGTTGGGTGCGGCGGCATCCACCCCCATTTCAGGCGGGTATTACAATAGGGCCCCGCCGTCCAATGCCGCACCACCCGGCCCGACCCATCTGCCGCCACATATTGCAAATCACCGTAAACGCCATCGATCGCCGGATCCGCAAGCGCCTTGGCCACAGCCGCCAGCACATTCGGCCCCGCGAGCTGATCATCAGCATGCAGCACCCCCACGACATCCCCCGTTACGCGCGCAATCCCTGCGTTGATTGCTTCGTAAATCCCACCATCAGGGGCCGAAACAACTTTAGGGGTGATGCGGCGCTTTGCCCATAGAATGTCTAAAGTGCCATCGGTCGATCCGCCATCTTGCACCAGGTGTTCGATGTCAGGGTAGGTCTGCTGCGCAAGGCTATCGAGCATCCGTGACAAGGTCTGCGCGCCAGTCATCACGGCTGTCACGACCGATATCTTCATGACGTCCCCGCCCCAAGATCAATGCCGAGCGCCGCCTGAATTGCGGCCTTGGGATCATCTCCTGTGATCGTCATATGGCGGCGAACCTCGACTAGTTTTGCGTCGACCAAATAGCGATACCAAAACCCTTGCAGCACATGAAATGCGCGGGCTTGCCGCCCGTCCAAAAAACCAAGCCGCAGGATATACCGGTAAAAGAAATACAAACCTGCACGCAACCCACCCGGCAAACGCCCGTAAATCCGATCTTTAATCCAGCGCTTCACCGCTGCCTGTTTTCCTCCGCGCAATGTCCCGATGGTGTCTTGCGGCATAAAGCGATGCTTGCGGTTCAAGATATCGACGACCTCGCGGCTGGCATATGCATTGTGTTTGGCGATCCACCAATCAAGGTTTTTACGGTTGTCGTCGATGATCAAGCCCGGCAATGATTCCGTAGGCCCTGACACCACGATATGCTCATCCATCCACCGGTTTTCACAATGCCCTTTCCCATTGCGAAACAACCGCAGCACGCGGATTGGAAACACCCCGCCCCAGCGCACAGGCTGGCCCAGAAAATGCATCGCACGCCCGACATAAACGCCATCCACATCCGGCAGCCCCGCGCTGATTTGGGCAGCCAGTTCCGCAGTGACCACCTCATCCGCATCAAGGCGTAGCACCCAGCCCGGCGCATTAGATAGTTGCTGTAGCGCCCAGTTAAACTGCGTCGCATAATTGGTCCAAGCATGGCACAATACCTCTGCCCCAGCTTCACGCGCCAATTCCACCGTATTATCTGTCGACCCGCTATCGACAACGATAATCTTTGTCGCAATCGCCTGCACCGATGCAATTGCCCGCACGATGTGCAGGCTTTCGTCTTTGGTTAAGATAATGACGGTGAGCGGGGTCATTTCATTGGCCTGATTTGCAAGGGGTTTCCCACTCCTATATGGCCCGTCGGCAAATTTTTCATGGCCACGGCCCGCGCGCCCAAAATGGCCCGCGCGCCAATCCGCACCCCCGGCCCGACAAAGGCGTCCGCGCAAACCCAAACGTCATCATCTATCCAAATTTTCGGGGTGACCAAGGGGCGCTGCGGCTGACGCCAATCATGGCTGCCCGCACATAGATGCGCATATTGCGAGACCGTCGCACGTGCACCGATGTGAATCTCACCCAAAGCATACAGAATGGCGTGCGCACCAACAGCCGCCTGATCGTCGATCCGCAGATGCCAAGGCATGGTGATCCGCACGCTTGGGTAAATATGCACGCAGCGCCCGATCTGCGCCCCAAAGACCCGCAAAAGCCAAACCCGCCATGCCCAAAGCGGCCGGGGGCTCCACCGAAACAACGGCCAGACCAGCACCCATATCACGCGGCGCAGCTGGGTGGTAAATCCGTATTTTTGCGCGCTGCGATTTGCGCTGACGTCAACATGGGTCATCATACGGGCACCGCCGTGGTGCGCCGAGCGGCGACCTCTTGATACAATTCCACAAAACGCGCGGTCATGGCTGTGGATGAAAACTCTTGCTGCATCCACCTGCGGCCGCGTCCCCCCATCACCCCAAGATCACGCCCCAATAATCCGTTAATTTCTTGTGCTAAATCAGAGGTCTTCAAATCAATACAGGCCCCACACCCGATGCTATCAAGCCGCTGCCACGGTGTTTGGGTTGTGGTCAAAACGGGCACGCCGTGGGCCAGCGCTTCGGCAATGGCGATGCCAAAGTTTTCGGAATGGCTAGGCAGCACAAATAGGTCAGCATCGGCAAACGCTCGCTCTTTTGCAACGCCATCCGCATGCCCGTGAAAGTGGATGCGTGGGCCACATTCCTGCTTGAGCTGCGCGATATAGGCGGCATCCCCCGTGCCATAAACATCCAAATGGACATGCGCAGGCAGCCCTGCCATCGCCGCGCACAGCAGGTCCAACCCTTTTTTGGGATGCAGCCGCCCCAAAAACAAGAGCCTGCTTGGCCTGCGGGTCGACCGCGGCGCGGCTGGTGGGATCGCGACGCTATTGGGGATCATCACCGTACGTATCGCCCCCAAGCGCTGCGTGCTTTGGCGCGCCTCTGCGTCGCTGGTCACATGTAGCGTCACATCTGCACCGCGCAAAAATTGCGCCAGATGTTCAAACAGCTGTTTTGTGTGGCGGCGGGGCGCGTCGGACCAATCAGCGGTGGCTTGCAACGCGCCACGCGGCGACCAGATCAACGGTTTGCCTAGCGCGCGGGCGCAGGCCAAGGCAGGCAATGTCGGGAAACTATAGGTTCCAGTTAGATGCACGATGTCAGCCCAAGCGACCGCCTGCGGCAAGCGTGCCAACAGCCCCGGCGCAATCGCATGACCCGCAATCCGGCGCGTATATCTGACCGGATATGGCAGCGGTTCGGGCGTCACACGCGCTTGCCGGTCGGGCCCAGCCGCATCAGTTGTCAGCGCCTGCAATGCGAACCCCGGCTGCTGTGCAACCCCATCACAGATCGCCTTTGTTGACCAAATGGGGCCACCCCAATAGGTCGCGGGGTAAAAGGACGGGCTGATATGCAAAATCTTCATTCTGCTGCCTGCGCCATTGGAAGCCGCTGCCCGATCACACGGGCCGGATTACCTGCGACCACGGTATTTGCAGCCACATTTGTGGCCACCACCGCACCGGCACCGATCACCGCGCCGCGCCCAATCTGGGTACATTGCGGCAAGATCACTGCCCGCATCCCAATCCAAACATCGGCACCAATTTCCTTGGCGCGCGGCTGTGGAGGGGAGTGCGGGTCAAGCCCATGGTCATGTGTATAGATCACCGCATCTTCGGAAATCATAGATCCATCGCCAATACGCAACCCGCCGGTGATGTCCAAATGCACGTTGCGGTTCACCTGCACTTGATCGCCGATATGCAGGCTTGTGCCCGACACTTCGGAGGAGGCGTTGCAGCCTTTCCAAAAATAGCAGTTCTTGCCAACCCGGACGCTGCGCGGGTCGGCGAAGCGAACACCGGGCTGAAACCGCGATCCTTTGCCAACAGATTTTAACGTCGCGACGTGTATCTGTGTCGCGCAGATGATCCCGAAGCGGCGATAAACTGCGCCCGCTGCGCGGCCAAACCAATAAGCTGCAATCAATGGGTTAAGCCGCATAACACACCCCAGATTTGGGCAGAAGGCAGGGCCTGAAGCAGGGCACAAACAGCGCAAGCATCAAGAGCAACAAGACAGATTGCGCCGCCGCCCCGACGATAAATGCGCTAAACGACGACTGCAGCGTGGCCTGTACGAAGGGATAAAATAGCATCGGATACAGCAGGTATGATCCGTGGCGCAAAACCTGCGTGGCGTTTAGCAGAATTTCTTCACCCTTGCGGTAAATCGCCCCCAACACAGGCGCGACCCCCAACCCGAACCAACCAAAGTTGATAAACGCCTCACCCGGGCCGGTCACGTTAAACGCGCCGCCGGTGAAAGTTTGCATAATTTCGCGCTTGAAATAGACGCCCAAATCAATGGCAGGCTTTTCCAGCCAAATCGCGCGTGGCACCCAGCCGAACAGCCACCACGTATAACTTTCACCATGAAGAAGCTGTTCAAATTCAGTGCGGTCCGTGACCATCACTGCAACGTTCAAATCCAGAAAATAGGTCGATCCGACAATCTGTTGAAACAATGACACCTGCGCCCCGTGAAACCGCAATTGGGTCATGTAGGCCGATACCACCATCACCGCAAATAGGCCCAAAATGGTTAAGAAAACCGTCCGCGCGGCGATCTGCCCGCCCAGTATCGCATAGGTCGCAAACGCGTAGACAAGCAGCTCTATCAGCTCAAATCTGTCGCCAGAAATCACAGCAATGCCAATAAGCAAAACACCCACAATGGCGGCCTGCGCTATCACCCGGCGCGCGCGCAGCACGATGCCATTGGCGAGCAGCAGCACAAAGGCAAATTTGGGGATGATAAAGAACGTCTTAATCCCCGCCAGTGTGGCCCCCACGCCTGCGTCATTCACATTGATCTGCTTTGTCGCGTTCAACCCGGCAAGCAATGCGGGATCAAACACTCCGACCCCGCGCGCGCGCAAGACAAGCGCAAATGTTATTGCCGCAAATGTAAATGCCCCGGTAAAAAGCCAGTCGCGGCGGCAGATTTGTGATGCAATTAAACGCGCGGCTTCTTGAGACTGCGCATGGCTTACGGGACGAGCAAAGGCGATGTATCCGACGCAAATCAGTATGATAAACAGGCTCAGGTAAAGCGCACCACGCAATTGGGCTGAGGGCGAGGGCGTAAACTGTTGAAAGAACGCCAATTCGGGGACGACCGCATAGGCTGCTGCCTTGAGGAAGAAACCAAGCCCGCAAAAATATCCTAGAAAATACATCGGCGACACATAGGGAGCACAGCCCATCCGCTGCCCGATGACCAAAGGCAGCAGGGTGCAGATCAGCGCGAGGGCGATGATCAGGACGGTTTCCATCGGCGTCCCAATACGAATGCGGAGGTGTCGACGCCGACCCGCTGCCAAATCATCCACCACAATAGCGCGCTGCCGCATGTGATCGCGCCGACATAGGCCAAAGCATTTTCAAGCGGGCCCGCAACAAATGTGGCCAAACCAAGATAGGCAAGCAAGCCCGCTGCGCGCGAAATGGCAGATAGGTGCGCCATGCCACAAAGTGTGGCGACGGTGAAACCTGATGCAAACACAACCTGCAAAACTGCACCGCAAAGAAGTACCGCAAAGACCGCAGGCGCCTCCGCGGGCAAGAAAGGCAGCGCCATAATCCCCAAAAGAAACAAAGCAAACCCCGGTAAAAGCGCAACCCGGTTGCCCAGCTTACTAGCCGCACGCAACCCAACAGTATCGCGCGCTGCATAACTTTTTGACACCGCATTTGCGCTGACCCAAGTCGCCACACTGACAGGAAGCGCCCCCAGGTTGGCCACACGGCGCAACACCACGTAGGTCCCAATTTGTGCTGGCGAAAGTATCGCCCCGCCGACAATAATATCGACCTGCGACAACCCAACCCCCAAGACCGATGTCCCCCAAAGCGAGAGCGATACGACCGGTGTGGGGTGGGACGCATTGATAATTTCGCCCCGGTGCCGGCGTTGCCAAGCCCAGATTATGGCAACAATCGCAAAGCCCCCCAACCAGACCACGGCAAACGATAAGTACTGATCTGTCGTCAATGCGGCCAAGCCAAGACCAACTTGCGGGCCGCAATCCCGGAGTACCATCGACATGTTGACGCTGCCTAAGGCGCGCATCAGACTTGCCAGACAGGTCAACAGGTTGATGGCGAACGCCGCCCAAAAAATGGAAGCCCAAGGTAGCAAAGGTAAAAACAGCGGGCAAATCATAACGCCGATTACGGCCACTGCTGCGGGCAAAGTGACCATATGCAACAGCAGACCTGCGGGCGACACCCCGCCACCATCCGTTAAGGCACGCAACAAAAGAAGCGGGCCGCCCAATGACACGACCGGCGCGGCAACAAGAGCAATCCCCCAAACGACCGCAAGTGACCCAAATGCATCGAACCCAAGCCAGTAGGCCAACCAAATCATAACGCCGAAATTGACTGCAACAATCGCGGCACGCGCGGCCATTGGTAATGTGGCCTTTGCACTGATCAGCCTGCTCAACTTTGTCCCAAACATATACGCACCCCATCGCGGCCCGTTAACTTCGCCGTCCTCTCGCTTAGTCGTCGTTCATTGAGATTAATTTTCGGTTAACCCTGATGTGATCAATTGGTGCCTATCGTTGCAGGACAAAAGGCGCTGACATTCATGACGAATCGTAGTTTTGACAGGGTCGCGGGCCGGGCTGATCTTCGCTTAGGTGCCTATCAACCCGTTGCGCCGATTGACGTCGCGGGCCTGTTGCTTGGCCTTTGGCGCGGAAAATGGATCATTATTTTTACGGTGATCTGCGCCGTTGTCCTGGCGGGATATTATGCGTTTGCGCGCGCAGTTCCTTCCTATGCGGCGACCGCAACGATTAAACTCGAACTACCGGATCCACAGCTTAGTGATCCCGCATTTTCGGAAATCAGCCCGACGCGCCTAAACACCGAAGCGGCCGTTTTGCAGTCCCGGCATATTCTTGAACAGGTTATCGACACGCTGGAACTTGAAAGCGATCCCGAGTTCAATCGCTACCTGTTGCCCGCCACCCCCTGGTCGGTCAACGGAATCTGTGATCGTGCCCGCGCGCTGATCTTGGGGCAACCCGCGCCCGAAATTTCACAAAGCGATCTGCGCGACAAGACGATTGAAAACCTGTCAAACATGCTGCGGACAGGACCAGAACGCGGCACCTATCTATTGACGGTAACCGCCACGACAACAAGCCCGCTCAAATCCCAAACCATCGCCAACGCAGTCGCCCAAGCATATCTCGCGGATCAGCTGCGCGCCCGTGTTGCCGAAACAGATGCCTCTGTCGCACGGTTAACGCAGCGTGTTTCACAATTGCAGCAAGACTTGCAGGCCAAAGAAGCCGCGATCAATGCAATGCTCTCGGCCGGGCAGATGACGGATGAAACCCTTTTTGATCGGCTCAGCCATCAGGTCAACGATGCCAATCAGCGTCTGAACGAAGCCCAAAACTCCCCCGATAATGCCACGCAAATCGCCGCATTACAGGCGCTTCAAGATCGGCTAGGTGCGGAGTTAGCAATACAATCCGAAGGGCTTATCCAACTGCAACAGTTGCGCCGCGAAGCACAAAGTACCCGCGTGCTTTATACAACGCTTTTAGCGCAATTGCAGCAGGTCCAAATTGCCCATGACAGCGACACGCCAACGGCCCGCGTCCTATCTGCGGCCACACCGGGGCGCTATGTGGCGCCGCGCAAGACCTATATCCTCGCGATTGCCGCATTGCTGGGGGCGGCTTTGGGTACTGCATATGTGCTTTTGCAAAGGCAGCGCCATATCCAAAGCGATACCCTTGCGGGTCAGGCGGATTGGCCTGTTGTCGCGCATCTGCCCGCGACTGCTGCCCCCAAATTCGACGGATCTGCGCTGCCTTGCCCAGCGCAAAACGCAGCAAACCAATTGCGCACAGCCGTTCTATCAAGCAAATCAGCCGCCCCCCCGCAGGTCATTATGGTTACATCGTGCCGGGCCGACGATGGGCATACCCAAGCCGCAGATGCTCTGGCGCAATCGCTTGCGCGGCTCGAACGATCAGTGCTGCTAATCGCGGCTGAGAGCATGCCGCAATCAAGCCCGTGCAATAACACCCCGACCATCGGGGATATCATTGCATCAGGCGACCCAATGGCAACGCCAGACCATAAAGAAGGGATCACACGCATTCGCGCTTACGCCCCCTCAGAATGCCCGGCGGACGTGTTCACTAGGCCCACATTCATACAGTTCTTGAACGCTGCGCGCAGCCTCTACGACCATGTCATCATTGTTGCTGCGCCCATTTGTCGGTTTCCCGACGCGGCTATAATCGCCCCACAAAGCGACGCCGTGGTTATCACTCTGCGAGACCGCAAAACGCGCACCCGCGATTGGGAAACTGCGCAAACCGCGCTTCGCCAAATTGCGGTGACACAACAGCCGTTGATTGTGCTCACCAACTGAATTCAGTCAAACGTATAGAGCCGCCCATCAACATGCACACGCGCACCGCCATCGCGGGTGACCGGGCGAATGGTTTGCGACAATGCCCCTGCCTCTACGAGCGGAATGGTAAACATGATCCCCTTGTCAAACGATCCTTCACCAAATTCTGCAAATGAGATATCCGTCAGGGTCGCAAATGCGCCCACAGACCAGCCATTTTCGAACCGCCGCGAAAGGGTCAGCGTTCCGCCCCAGTCTTTGGCCAAATAGCGCCCTGCATCCACCTGCACATGATAACCGCCGCCCGCGTCCCAGTAAAATGATCCGTGCCCGCTCAGCACTTGATAATCGCGCAGCCGAAAATCGCTTTCGTAGCCGCGCTGTTGCAACGCATTCAATTCGACGCCTAAGGCAACCGCGCTACCGGGCGGTTGCCAAAGTGCCTCAGCAGATGCGCCCGCATACATTTCTTCAAGCAAACCGAGCGTCAATCGCGTGGCGACGTTCGGATACGGCTGTTCATACCAAGCAAGCGTTAGGCTATTTAGGTCCAGATCACCCTCACGGCTGTATTTGGCAAAATCACTGCGGACATGTGGCAGCACACTATCGGATTCCCGGGTTATTCTATGCAAGTTGCCCGCAATATGTTGGCGCAATTCCCCACCCGCAGTGACACTCGGAGCAATCCGCCATTCCCCTGTCAACGCGAGACCAAAATCGGCGCGCAGCGGCGCATCAGGGTCAAACAGGCTTGGTGCAATATAGGGTTTAATTTGCCAGTCAAAGGGCCCCGTATGTTGCACCGAAGGCGGGCGGGTAACAGGTGCTGATTTTAGATTGTATCCATAACTCGCGCTAAGGCCAAATTCGTTGCCGTAAAGATATTGCGCCGATAGCTGAAGATCAGGGCGCGGCCAATAGATCAGCCCAAGGTTCCATGGGCTTTGATGGTCGAACGCGCTGCCATTTTCAGCCCTATACCCATCAGATGAATATTCAAGAATGACCTTCACATCATCATGCGGCTGGTATGTTAGCCCACCAAACACCGCTGTATCACCATGAAACAGCGCAGCGGTGGTGACAGCCCCACCCTCTCCGATTGGGGCATCAGGGCGATCGCCCAGCGCACCCCCAAGCGGATGGGGAAAACCGCCGTGGCTTGCCAACCGTCCCCAGCCGAGCCCAAGCGTGCCGCTGATCTGAGGCGAGAGTGCTTTGGTTGCCACAATATATTCACCCGCATAGATCCCCGTGCCGACAAAATCATTCACCCCAATCGCAACTGCAGGCCGGTGCGTCGTTTCGTCAAACAGTCGATAATGCAGCCCAAAACTGCGGTCAAAAATCTGATCGTAGGGGCGGCCATCGGCATCATGCAGGTTCCTTAACTGGGCATACCGTAAGCTGACTGACATCCGATCAGACAGCTGAAATGTCGCGCTGCCCCGCGTTCGGCTGGCAAACGTCGCAACGGAAAAAGCCAGCTCTGCATCGGGGGCAGAGCTGGCCACCGACATGTCGATCAGACCCGGCATACCGTAAGTATTATAGTGTTGCGCCTGTCCGGCGATTGGCCAAGTGGCCATCAAAACCCATAAAACAAAATACCGCATAAGCCACCGCTTTCACCAATGGCGATGGCCTACCCTAGGGCACGCGCAGAACATGCCGGCTGTAAAAGCCCAAGGCATCCCCCGTTCCAAAAGAAAACGAGCCCGCATTTACATAGGTCTTTGCCATCCAATCCAACCCGCCGCTTGCGGTGCTGGCGTCCAGATTAGGCCGCAAAATAGTGTCAAAACCATTAAGCACGTTGCCCGTCACAGCCGTTGACCCGGCTTCGATGCCATATGAGACTGAATTTGAGCCCAATTCCCCGGTGGTCCCAACCCGCGAAACACCCGCGATATCAATATTCGCAGGGTTCACGCCATCGTAGACATGCAGGTCAATGGCCGTGGTCCCGGCTGGTAAAACCTGTTCGAAGACAAGGTTTTGGCTTTCACCGTCCCAATGTACAAATGGCGCCATTCCAACATAGGCCCACGCGAAACTTGCTTGGGCCCCCGTGCCAATCACGGTGACATCATGGCGGGCCTCGCCGGGCGTGATACGACGGAGCAATTGACATTCACCGATATCGCCGCCTTCGGCCCGCTGCCATGTCGTGTTTTCAGTGATTGTGACAGTAGTGCCGACTGACAGTCCGTTTGTACCCTGCGCAGGTGTCCATACCGCACCATCAAGCAAGATGCTCCGCGAGATCAGGCTTTCATTGCCGTGCGTTTGCCCACCCAAAATAGTGGTATTACCCGCGATCGAAAATTCGGCCGCATATTCACGTTCTGACGCATAATCAATTGCAACGAACTTTGGATAGCTCGGGCGATTATCTGCGCGCCAATCCAACGCCCCATCTGAAGCAATGCCCCCGGAGTGCGAAGGTGCGGTAATGCCGCTGGTCCCCGTCGCGCGCACCGTATAAAAAACCCCGCCGTGCTGGACTTCATCGCCCATTGTATAGGCCGTTGATGCCATCCAAGAAGGCGGTAAAACACGCGGATCGTCTAAGCTGCCTGTGATCCCAACGGCCTCGATCATCAAGTTATCGCCGCCGGGGCTGGCTGCACCGCCATTGGAAAGGCTCACCACATGGCTACCGGTCAAGCCGCTGGCGACTTTGACTGCCTGCCTGCGGTCCAAATCGACGGCCGTGTAAGTCGAGAACGCTTTAAACCCCAGCCCTGCCGGGTCAACAATTTCATTGACTAAGCTTTGTTCTCCGTCAATGTCCACGCGACAATAACCGCCGCCTGTGCGCCCGGTGAAATAGACCCAAAGATCATAGGGGGCCGCACGGTCTACCGTCACCGATGCTGTAGATGTCTGCGACGAAGTACTGATCGCGCGATTGCCTGTGTAGCTTCCCTGCAAGCCTGAACCAGAGGATTGCAACTGCGACCATGATCCGGTCAGTACAAGATCGCCAATCGGGTAGATATTGTGCAGCTCTGTCAGTAACGTTTCACGCCATGAATAACGGTTGCCCGGATCGGTTGCATCCAATCGCATCGCGGCGGCGACACCTAGGCCGACCTCGGTCCAGATTGTCAGCCCGCCTGCGGGCGCCTGTGCAAGTGCCACATGCGCCCCCTCTCCGCGTGCAAATAACCCCGCCAGGGGCTGTGAAGGTGCGGATGCGGTAGAAGCGGGCGAAAGTTCAAGACCGATCAAGTCAGTACCACGCGATC
Organism: Loktanella sp. D2R18; assembly: GCF_003318235.1. GTDB lineage: Bacteria > Pseudomonadota > Alphaproteobacteria > Rhodobacterales > Rhodobacteraceae > Yoonia. The sequence goes on from NZ_QOCG01000030.1 coordinate 74,906, forward strand.
AACTGGGCGGTTGTGCCCGTGGCCAGTACCCGCAGGGGCCGGATGCTCAGCACCGCGCCCGCTGTCAGATCATAGCTAACGACCACGCCGTCTTTGTCCTGCAGTACCGCCGTACCGCCCGCGTTCACAAAAATCGCGCGGGGGCGCACTGGCAGGTCAGCCGCGTCATCCGGGGAGATTGGGAAATGTGACACCGCAGGCGATGTCAGGTTGACGTAATCAGAATCAAATGGGTCAGACATGGAATGCTCCGGTTAATAAGACCCAACCATGCCTAGACAGGGAACCTTACCAAGCCGTGCGCCCACCGCACGTTGCGTGCCATAACGGCGCTACGCCCCGCGTCGTGCCGCGACCACCGCCAAGGTGCGCCAAGCAATGCGCAGATCAAAGCCAAAGCTCGCATGATCCAGATAGTACAGATCTGCCGCGACACGGCGGCGCATCGCATCTGCATCGTCGATATAGCCCAATTCGGTTTGTGCGTAGCCGCTGATCCCTGGCAACACAGCTTGGCGTGCCGCATAGCCAGGGATCACATTTATATAGACCCGCGCATGATCATAACAGTCAGGGCGCGGCCCGATCAGGCTCATCTCAGCGCGCAAAACATTGATGATCTGCGGCAGCTCATCAATGCGGGAAGACCTTAGAAACCGCCCCAAGGGCGTCACGCGATCCGTATCGAGCGGGTCAAAAGCGCCGCGTGTCTGATCCGCCACGCGCATTGTCCGGAACTTAATCATCGTAAAAGGTTTACAGCCCTGCCCCATGCGTTCTTGCACAAAAAAAAGTGGCCCCGCGTTAAGAAATGGGTTCAGCAATAAAAGGACCCCCGCGCAAACGGCAAGCGGCCCCAAAAGCAGCAACGCACCCGTGCGGTCGAAGATGAATTTTGTGCGGGGAATAGCGGCTCTATTAGGCCGATCAGCCCTTGCAACAAAGGCTGTGTCATTGTGAAAATCGAACATCGCGGCTCACCATTTACCAAGTGCAGTTTTGCAACCGCTTCGAGAGTAAACCTGCGGGTTCATAGTTAAGCATTGTTTAATGCCAGCCGCAAAAACTGTGTGTTTTGTTTGGGGCGAGGCGAAATACAGGTCTTTTCTGTTAACCACCCCGCATATTGGGCTCTAGAGGGCGCAATCAGTCCTTAACCTTTATGCGTTTAATTCTAATGGTCGCCCCAAGCCATGGAGCCCCAATGCCCAAATTCTTGCATGCCGTTCAATTCATAAAGACCGCGATTGTCGTCTTGGTGATTGGCGGCGGGTCCGTTCAGGCACAAGACCGCGCGGCTTTGATCATCCAAAATGATCGCGGGGGCGCAATTGGGGAACGTCTGCTGGCGGTTGCGCAGGCCAATGCCGACCGCACCCGTATCGAACTGCGCGGCCGTATTTGTTATTCATCCTGTACTTTGTATCTGGGGGCCGACAATCTTTGCATCAGCGCCGACACCGTGTTTGGGTTTCATGGCCCCAGCCGCCACGGGCGCCCCTTGCCACCAGATGAATTTGAACATTGGTCACAGGTAATGGCCGCACAATACCGTGTCCCGCTGCGCGAATGGTTCTTGGAAACGGCGCGACACCGGATCACGGGATATTACCGATTGTCCGGTACCCAGCTGATCAACATGGGCTACGCCCCCTGCTAGTGCGTATGCGGCGTCGTATTCCCCGCGACCACCATAGAGGCAACGAGGCTCAGCACTGGACCAAGCCCACCCAGCGCAGGCACGAAAGCGGTCGCATCTTCATTGCACGTCACCACAATCCGGCCCTGCCCATCATAGGCAGCATTTGCAACGCCATAAGGCGTGCAGGCCGCCTGTACCTGCGGAATTGCGATCAGGTCATCGCGCGTATCCGCAATACCTGCCCCAGCAAAGAAGGTCACACAGCATGCGCCCAAAACGAATAAAATTCTCATAAATTTTCCCCTTAATTACGGCCAGTTAGACCACCACACCGGGGAAAAGTTCTATTGCATGAGCCTTTAATATTTCATGAAACGGGGGCGGTCAGCTGAAAAGAGGCAAGCACCGCGTCGTGATCTGACAGCGGCCGCCCATTTGTATCAAGGCTCGATAGGATTTGCGCATCATAACCGGTGACACCCCGGCAACAGAACCAATCAAGCTTCATCGTTCGTTCAGGGTGCGGGGTGATCAGGCTGGGACGGGTCGTGAACCCGTCAGCGTTTGCGTCCCAATGATAGCCACGCGCCCGCGCTGTCGCGAACAAGGTTTCTGCGCGCCAATCAAAATCGGGCGGAATGTGATTGCCCGTGTTCAGATCCCCGCCGATCACCACAGGAAGCCCCAGTGCAAAATCATCAATCGCGTCCAAGAGCCGGATCATCTGCATATCGCGGTGCGCGGGGGTGGCGTTGCTTTCAAGATGCGTTGAGACAAAACAGATGTCTTCACCATCAACTTTAATCACAGCAGCAATCGCCATCCGCCCGCCAAGCCGTGGCTGGCCCGGATCAGCAGCGTTTTTGTCTGGTGCAAACCAATGCCCATGATCGTCAAGCCGGATCAGTTTCAGGCGCTCGAACGAAGCCGATGACATAATGCCATTGCCATGCCAGCCATCGGCGTTGAAATCATCCGTGCAATAGGCGCGTTCGGTGGCACCCCCAAGATCGAGTTCGTGAAACTCGACACCGTAAGCATAGACCATCCCCAAATGTCCGGCCATGTCGGCCATCGTGTTGCGCTGCTCTGTCCGCGCCATGCCGTTATCCGCTTCGGAAATCAGAATGACCTGTGGCGCAAATGGCCGTAAATGTTCAGCGGTTGGTTCCGGAAACAGGCAACGCTCAACGTTCCACGCAGCGACCGTCACGGGGCCGATGATCTGGTCCGCGGCTTGACCGCCTACTTCGATCTGGTTCATCGCGGGGATCGCGCCCATCAATGCGCGATGTGCTTCGGGCGTGGAGGGTGCACTTAGAATTTGCACGCGCTCTTCAGCCGTGACGCGGGTGAGATTGGGCAGCATTTTTGTCATAGGCGCTGCCCAGTCAGCGCATCGAACAAGTGCAAAGCATCGAGTCCGAAATCAAGTAGCAGATCATCCGCCAGCGCCGCATCATCATTTGGCGTATTCACCACAAAATCTTGCCCCGCGATTTTACCGTGCAAAAGACGGCTCGCACCCAGTTCTTCAACTAACGTCAACTTAAACGGGATCGTACCGGTATCAGACAGCGTGACTTGTTCGGGGCGAATGCCCAATGTCACGTCGCCGTCAGCACAAGGATGCGAGATTGCGCTGTCGCCGATCAACACCTGCCTGCCCACCCCCTTTGCTGACACAAGGTTCATCGGGGGCGCCCCCATGAAGGACGCAACAAACGTCGATGCCGGGGTTCGGTAAATTTCGGACGGCGTGCCGATCTGTTCGATTTTTCCGGCATTCAGCACAAAGATGCGGTCCGCCATTGTCATAGCTTCGACCTGATCATGTGTCACATACATGGCCGTCACGTTCAAACGACGTTGCAAATTGCGAATTTCAACACGCATTTGATGGCGCAGCTTGGCGTCAAGGTTCGACAAAGGTTCGTCAAACAAGAACAACGCCGGATCACGTACGATCGCCCGACCCATTGCGACACGTTGGCGTTGGCCGCCCGACAGTTGGCTTGGACGGCGGTCAAGCAAGGGTGTCAAGCTAAGCATCTTCGCCGCTTCATCCACCTTCGCCGCGATTTGATCCTTGGTGGCCCCACGGTTTTTCAACCCATACGCCATGTTTTTGGCCACGCTCATATGCGGATAAAGCGCGTAGTTTTGGAACACCATCGCGATGTCGCGCTCTGCCGGATCAAGGTTATTCACCACCCTATCGCCAATGCGCAGATCACCGGTTGTGATGTCCTCTAACCCTGCGACCATGCGCAGCAAAGTTGATTTGCCGCAACCCGACGGGCCGACAAGCACGATCAATTCGCCATCGGCGATATCAAAGCTGGCAGGGTGCACAGCCTGCGCGCCATTTGGGTATGTTTTCGAAATATCGGTAACGCTTACGGTTGCCATCTTGGTCTTCCTACTTCTCGGATTCGACGAGGCCCTTAACGAACCAGCTTTGGAAAAAAATCACGATCAACACGGGCGGCAACATTGCAATAATCGCAAGCGCCCATGCCTGACCGTATTCGGGGATATCATTGCCTTCGTAGATGGATTGGGTGATCTGCTTGATCCCGCGCACCAGGGTAAACAGGCTTTCATCAGTCGTGATCAGGGTCGGCCACAGGTATTGGTTCCACCCGTAAACAAACATGATGATAAAGATCGCCGCAATCATCGTGCGCGAAAGCGGCACAAGGATGTCGATAAAAAACTTGCCCGGCCCTGCCCCATCGATGCGGGCTGCTTCGACCAGTTCTTCGGGGACCGACAAAAAGAACTGCCGGAAAAAGAAAGTACCCGTTGCAGAGGCCAAAAGCGGCACGATCAACCCAGTATAGGTGTTTGCCATGCCAAGCCCTGTGACGACCTCGTAAGACGGCAGAATGCGGACCTCAAGCGGCAGCAGGATCGTTGTGAAGATCACCCAAAATGCGAACGTTGCGAACCGCAGCCGGAAATAGACAATCGCGTAGGCAGCAGCCATCGAAAGCACGATCTTGCCAAATGCAAACCCAATCCCCAGGATCAGTGAATTCAGTAACATCGACGTCCCGTCGATCTGTTCGCTAAACCCGCCCTTTTCAAACATCGCTGCGTAAAAATTCGCGCCCATCTGATCGCCAAAGCCAAATTGCAGCCCTTCGCGCGCCAAGGTGATGTTGTCATGGCTCGTCGTGGTAAACGCCAGATAGACGGGGAACAGCATCAGCAGTGCGCCCGCGATCAAGATCGCATGATCGGCCAGATCACTGACGCGGATGGGCTTCTTATTGTGTGTGATTTTGGTCATTTCAGCCCCTCAAGTATAATGAATGCGGCGTTCAAGCATACGGAACTGCATCACCGTAAGCGCCAAAACAAGGACCATTAGAACGACCGATTGGGCCGATGATCCGCCAAGATCGCTGCCCCGAAAACCGTCTGTATAGACCTTGTAAACAAGGGTAATTGGATTGGACGCGGGGTTCCCTTTGACCATGATGTCGATCACGCCAAAGGTATCAAAAAGTGCATAGGTGATATTGATGATCAACAAGAAAAATGCAGTCGGCGCAAGCAATGGAAACGTAATGTCCCAAAACCGCCGCGTGCCTGATTTGTTGTCAATCAGCGCAGCTTCACGCACGGCTACCGGAATCGACTGAAGTCCCGAGAGCAAAAAGATAAAGTTCACCGGGATTTGTTTCCAAACCGAAACGACAATCATCGCAAATGCGGTGTCGTTATAATTCAGGCCGATTTGCAGGTTATAGCCGAAATAGGCGAACAGATCGGTAATCGGTCCGATGTTCTGGTCAAACAACAACGCGCCCAGAAAACCAGCAACAGGCGGCGCGACGGCGTAGACCCACATTAACAACGTGCGATAGGTCTTGGCGCCGCGAATGACCTTGTCGGCCTTCACCGCCAGCAACAATGCAATGCCAAGCGACAGAAACGTTACAAGGACCGTAAAGAACAACGTGAAACCCGCGACCTTGGCGTATTCAGACGATTTTGCCAGACGGGTGTAATTGTCCGCACCGACGTAATTTGACCCAAAACCAAAGGGGTCCTGCAAGAAAAACGATGAATAGATCGCCTCCCCTGCAGGCCAGTAGAAGAAAACAGCGATGATGATCAACTGTGGCAACAACAGTGCCACGGGCATCAAAGGCTGCGAGAACGCCGCGCGCTTCATGTCGAATTCCTGATATGCGAGAATGCAAATAGCGGCCGCATCACTGCGACCGCCGACGGTTATCTGATTTGCTTAGTTTTGCGTTTGTGCAAAACGTGACAGCAATACGTCGGATTCTTCCTTGATCGCTGTGAACGCATCATCCAGTGATGTTTCACCAGTCAGATACCGTGTGTATTCACGGTTCATTACGTCACGGATTTGAACGTAGAAGCCCATGCGATAGCCGCGTGTCCATTCGCCTGCTGGCAATGACAGTTGCTGAATACCAACTTCGGCAGCTGGGAAGCGGTCATAGTGACCATCAGCTTTTGCAACTTCGTAAGCCGCTTCAGTGATCGGCACATAGCCAGTTTCCTGGTGCCACATGTATTGTACTTCTGGTGATGTCAGGAAGCGGAAGAATTCAGCGGTTGCTTTGTTTTCTTCTTCAGGCTGACCAGACATCGCGAATAGGGCCGCACCACCGATAAAGGTTTGTGTTGGCTCTGTTGTGATCGCTTCCCAATATGGCAGGTAAGTTGCTGAGAATTCGAATTCAGCAGTCTTTTGCAAGCCACCAAACGACCCCGAAGACCCGAGCCACAGGCCGACTTCGCCTTGTTGGAATGGTGTCGCGTTGTCGTCCCAGCTTGCGCCGTAGAAGCCCGCATAACCGTTGTCGATCCAACCTTTGAAAGCTTCAAAGTGATCGCGAATTTCTGGGGCGTCCATGTTGATTGTCACGTCAGCGGAATCGTAGCCGTTGTTTGCAGATGCAAACGGCAGGTTGTGACGCGAAAAGAAGTTCTCAGTGAAAATCCAAGGCATGTGTGATTGCGACATCGGCACGTAGCCGGCTTCGACCAGTGCAGGCGCTGTCACGTCTTGGAATTCTTCCCAAGTTACAGGTGCAGTCACGCCAGCAGCTTCGAGCGCGTCAACGTTGAAATACATGATGGGCGAAGATGAATTGAACGGCATGCCGATCATTTTGCCATCGCTGTCAGCATAGAAATAACGAACGCCAGAGATGTAGTCCTCGATGTCGAACGCAATGCCATTATCAACCAGCAGGTCTTGGACTGGGATCGTCGCACCTTGCGCGCCGATCACGGTTGCGGCGCCCGCGTCAAACACCTGCAAGATGTTTGGCTGTTCACCCGCGCGGAACGCGGCGATACCAGCAGTCAACGTTTCTTCGTAGCTGCCCTTGAAGACAGGTGTGATGACATAGTCGCTTTGGCTCGCGTTGAACTCTGTCGCGATCTTGTTCACGGTTTCGCCCAGGCTGCCGCCCATAGCGTGCCACCATTCGATTTCAGTTTGGGCCGCGACCGGGCCTGCCATCGCAGCGGTCATCGCACCAGCGATCATTACGGATGTCGTTTTCATTCTTTGCTTCCCTATTCTTAAAGGGCGCAGTAGCCCTTTATCAGCAAGGGTCACGTATGAGAACTGACACACAGTTTTGTGCAAATTCTGTGAACTATTTGTAAATAAATATAAAACCATACCGCGTGCGCCCGACCAGCCGTGAAGTCAGAATTGCTAACGCAGCGCTAGTGGCGCTTTCCCCGCGGCACCCAATCCAGAACACCGCGCGTTGCGCTGCCTTCTTGGGCGACAGCCTTTAGTGTTTGCGCCTCTGCTTCTTGCACACGCATCGCCTCTTGTGCGGCCTCTTGTGCAACCCGCGCTTCTTCGGCCAAACGCGCCTCTTCCGCCATGCGCGCGGCCTCTGCGGCTGCGCGCGCCTCTTCTTCGCGCTGGAGTTCATCGGCTTCGCGGCTTTCGCGATTGAATTCTTCAATCCACTCTGGACGTGAAACTTTTTTCACTGGGGTTGTGCCGGGCAGCACAGGCTTTTCACGGCTCTTTTTAGGCGCACTATAAACGTGCTTGTTGGTTTCCGCGATCAGTTCGGTCAAGGTCTTGCTAAGACTGCGGGCTTCGGGGATTTTGACGAATTTGACCTTACTGTCGTCACGTTCAATTAGCTTGAGCCATTCCGACGCCGATTGCACGCGGTCCTTTGGCGCGACCTGCATGGCTTTATCGATGGCCTCAAGAAAGGCTCGATCGTATTGCGGAAACCGCCCGGCAAGTGGATCGCACGGATCGGGGTCGTTATTGGTCAACGCGGCGACGCGGGTCTGGCTATTGGGCGGAGATTCACCAGAAATCAGATGATACATCGTGGCACCCAGTGCATACAGGTCGCTGGACGGCCCCTGCTTGCCACCCGCGATGTAAAACTCATGCGGTGAATATCCGTCTTTAACCACGAGCATTGTCGACGCTTTGGTCGATGTCTTGCTTGCATCTTCACGAGCAGCCCCAAAGTCGATCAACGTAGGGCTGCCCCATTTATCGAGCAAGATATTATCGGGCGAAATATCACGGTGTAGCAGATCGTTACGGTGTACAAGATCCATTGCATCCAGCATTTTCACAACGATTTCGCGCACTTGATCGGGGCTTAGCAGCGCGCTGTCATCATCGTCATCAATGATATCCATCAAGTCGCGCCCATGGATCAGGTCAAGCACCATATAGGCGGTTTCATTTTCCTCAAACACTTGGTGCACGCTGACAATATTGGGATGGCGTAGCTTTGCGATGCTGCGCGCCTCGCGCATGAACATTTTTACGCTCTTTTGATAATGCTCCGCAAAACGAGGGGAGTTCACACGAACCTGGTTCCCAAAACGGAAACTCACCGCGTCTGGAAAGCATTCCTTAATGACGACGCCACGTTCCAGATAGATATCGCGGACCAAATAGGTAATGCCGAACCCGCCACTGCCAATCTGCCGGTCGATTTTAAACTTGCCGCCAAGCAAATCAGTACCAACAGGCAAAGCTTGCCCTTGGTCTTCATAGACCTCTGCAGAATCGATGATGCGGGTTTCTTCCATAGGGAGTCCTAGGCTTCAGCGGGTAAAGAGAAACAAAGTACTAGGTCATGGAAACTTGCGTTTCATTGGAACAGTTTATCCAACAATGTCAAGGCGCTCATGCCGGACAAGCGGTGCAACCCACCGCAACCATGCCCTTATTTTTCAACGCCACGCCACCGTTTCGCGGCAAATCCCTGTCCGAACAATGCCCTAGCCAGAAGCAAAAGGTCATAAATTAAGGTGTTCCGCCGTGCCCGGCTGCCGTAACGTCATATTTGATGGGCATCAAAATTCTTACAGATATCAATGGGGCAAAATATTTAATGTTTTCTATACATCCGCGCGATCACCGGGGGCTAATCTAGAACTAGAACCGCAATGTTTACATTCTCTGCGAAAGAATCAGCGCAGTTTCGTGACGCCGGATATCTAAAGACCGTCTTGAAAAATTAAAAATCGTTTAAATACAATAATTTATTTCCGAATAGGCATTCCAGAACCTGCGCGCGGACACCCAGAAACCGCCTTAGTTAGACCGAAATCCGACTTGCTACGGTAATCCCTCCTAAAATTAGTGGTGTTCAAAAGTAGAGTTTTCTCGGCAAGATATCTGAGGAGGTTTACGAAGAAGAACGGACGGTTTTCTTCGACGAAGGGCTATTTAGTTCAGCAGCGGCAGGTCAAGACATCGCTAACATGAAGAGCGTTCCACTAAATTGCTCCATTCACTTCGAACAAGACTCCAAACAAGTCCTTGGCATCCAATTAGCAGATTTGGCGGCGCACACTTGTGCAATGATGCTTCTAGATACATTGGGTAAGCCTAAGAAGTTAGTCGATTGGCCTGACAGCGGTTACGGTGACGACGTGGATGTCGATTTGCCGTTTGAACTGTGGGCCTATTTCCGAAATTCCTTTCTTTCCATTCAAACTCACGAGGATAACGCCGATTTCGACCCAGCAATTGTGGATGTCGCGGAACATGGGCTTCATATAGACCCAAGAGTTAACGAAGTCCTGGCAGAAGCTGCGCTTCGACGCTTCGGCGAGATGTATCTCGGTTGCGCACACTGATTTCGCTGATCCGCAAAACGGCCCTAAGCCGACCTTGCCCCAACCTTATAGATGCTGATGTGCATCCCGCTTAAGGAGACGTTCGCTACAAAAGACCAATGGGGGCGAACTGAAAGAATACGAGCGCATCCGTCAACTATCTCTAGTTGCATAATCAAAGCGAGAATGTTTCTATGAGGTCATGGAGCAAGTACAGAATTTTACTCCCGTCGCATTTGTCATACTCATTTTGATCTTGGCGCTTTCGTCGCCGTTCTTCTACATTCAATTATTTCGCGCGGTTGGGAAAAGCGCGCGCTCCACCATGAATCCAAGAAACAATCATACCACAAACGCGAAACGCGTTTTACCAATTCAGAGGAAAAGACATGAACGACGCCTCACAGCTTCGGATTGAAGCTGCCCACAAGAAGATTTCGGACGTTTTTTTTCCAAGGACTATGCCTTTACGATCCCCGCCTACCAGCGCCCCTACGCATGGGAAACGACGCAGGTCGAAGAGTTGTTGGCCGACCTGACTGATGCCATGGCACCGACCTCAAAGTCAGATGGGTTTTATTTTCTAGGCAGCATTGTTCTGGTAAAAAAGCACGGCAGCCCGGACTCGCGCGTTGTGGACGGACAGCAGCGTTTGACTACGCTGACGATCCTGTTCAGCGTGATCCGCGACCTGACCGAAGACGCTATAAAGCAAGCCAACCGCGAAAAATACGTCAAGCAGGTGGCCAACGAAGATGAAGGCATCCCCGAAGCGCTTCGACTTCAATTGCGTCAGAAGGATCAGGCCTATTTTGAGAAACATGTTCAGGCTGGCGGCGCAACTGACAACCTTCCGACGATAGACGGGTTGTCGGGTGCCAAGGCCCGTATCATTCAGAACGCAGGGACCATCCGCCGCAAGCTGGAAAATATGGGGGAAGAGACGCGCAGTGCGCTTTTGAAATTCCTTCTGCAGAGTTGTTATCTGGTTGTGGTTGAGGTGCCAACGCAAACGGCGGCTCGCCGAATTTTCACGGTCCTAAACGCGCGCGGCATGGACTTGTCTGCCACAGATATCTTGAAGGCTGACCTTCTGGAACGTGCTGGCGAGGACAAGGAAGACAACCTTTCTCAACGATGGGAAGACGTCGAAGTCAGCCTTGAACGCGGTAAGTTCAGTGATCTGTTCACGCATATTCGGATGATTTTTGAGCGGGACGAGCCACGGTCAGCGCTCGAAAACGGATTCCCCGAACAAGTCCCGATTTTTCGCGATAATCCGATGAAATTTATGGATACGGTTCTCGAACCGTTCGCGGACTCATTCTTGCTGTCTATGGACGATGCTGAACTAAGGAGCCGTTTTGGCCACAAAACCGCTGATCTTGTGCGCTCTCTCGAGCGCTTGGACAACAAGGATTGGCTCCCGCCACTTCTTCTTTGCCTTCAGCAGAGCAGTACCGACACCAAAGACGACGTTGCAGACTTTGTCTTCGAGCTTGAGCGGCTGGCATATTACCTGTTCATGGTTCGCGCTGACGTGAATGCCCGTATGAGCCGCTATGCAGATGTACTCGACAAGCTGGAACCGCAAGTTGATCGCAAGCTCCGGGCAGGCGCAAAGGAGCGTTCAACAGCGCTGGAATTGACCCAAGATGAAGTGTTTGCGCTATTTGATGCGCTTGATGGGAATGTTTACTTGGTTACACGGGTCGTCAAACCCCTACTATTGCGGCTCGAGCAGGCATCTCATGATGGATCTGCAAATTACGATTTTCCGACCATTTCAGTGGAACATGTTTGTCCACAAACCTTGGAAGAGGGCTCCCAGTGGGCAGAGTGGTATGCTGACGGTGAAGATCACAGCATTTGGCTGCATACCATTGGCAACCTTGTTCTTTTAAATTTTCGGAAAAACTCGGCTGCCAGAAATTACGATTTCGGCAAGAAGAAGACGAAATATTTTGCTGCTGGTGACACAAGTCCATTCACTCTGACCAATGAGGTCCGTGAATTCGGTTCTTGGAAGCCAGAGGATATCGAAGGGCGCAGAAAAGCACTGTTGAAGCGGTTGGCTAAAGACTGGGGCCTGAAAGACACCTTCAAGAAATGGTGGGAAAACGAATGACAAATGAATATTTCGCATCCAAAGCCTCATGCGTTGATGGGCAGCAATGGGCATACTGCTGATCAGATCGCCAGGAGAGATTCGTAAAGCGTTTACATCCAGATAGAATGGGAATGGCACAGCGAATGTCTCATTCCTCCCATAAAGCTGAACAGCCCCATCATCCTCCCCTCTCACATTCCCGATCCCAGCTGATATTTGTCTTAAAATCCCTGCGCAGGTTCCAGGGCGCGTTGGCTGCCCGCCAATCGAGCTCTTCTTGCGTGAACCGCCGCGGCTCTTCGATGTCGCAGAAGTCTGCAGCACCGTCTGGCACCAGAACCGGTTCAGGGGCGCAGCCAGTGATCAGGCACAACGATAAGATCGGTATCAGGCATTTGGTCAACGGCATGGTCAGACCCCTTATCATCAAGAACTGTTTGTAGCCGCCCGCCGCATGCGGAGAGCTGAAGTTGAAGGGCAGCGAGGTCACGTCGCAAATAGGCCGTGGTTTCACTCCCCTCCCAGCCGCCGATAAAGTTTATGGCCAGCGCCAGTGCTGCTGCGGATCCGGCGATGCCGCCGGCAGCCTCGCTGCGGGCGCTCATGCTTGAGCCTCTGTCTTTGGCTGCATCAGTACACGCGCAACCGCGCCACATGCCGCTGCGATGAGCGACAGCACTGTCATCACGCCATCACTGGGCTGCAGGTCTGGGGCCAACACACCGTCGCGGATCTGATCGATCAGTGAGGTGCCGACTGCTTCCGCTTCGTCTTGGGTATTCCAGCCCAGCACGATGGCGGCCATTTCATCACCAAGCCCCTCCAGCGCCTCCGTGAACGCGGCCTCTTTGGCAGCATCATCCAAGCCTTTGAGCGAGACCTTGAACTTATGGGTAAACCCGTCAAACACATCGCTAGAAATGCCGAGCGCTGCGGTGGCTGCAACCACGCCCTCTTGTACCGACAGCACCGCCTGATTGATCGGATCACTCTCAGCCGCTGACAGTGCGCTGTATTTATAGCTGGTCTTTTTGGAGAGGCCCCAGAATTTGCTTTTCTGGATCTTTTCAAAGCTCTCATACATGGCGTCTTCCATGTTGATCGTCGCGCGGATGCCGCTATCCAGCAATGTGGTTTTGGTCTTGAAGAATGACACCGCAGCCGCAGCGATCCCGATGACGGGCAGCGCGGCACCAATGCTCGACATCAGACCAGCACCGCCACCAATGCTGCTGAACAAGCCGCCAATGCCGCCGCCTGCCCCAAACGTGCCGGCTAATGTGTTGCCAAGCCCACCCAGCAAGCCGCTCCCGCCCGCAAGCCCGCTAAAGCCAGCAGCCAATCCACTGCCCCCGGTAAACGCGCCCAAAATACCGCCGGACCCGCCCATGCTGCCCATTAACCCAGACAGCAGCCCGCCAGAGCCACCCAAAGCAGAGCTGACGCCACCAGTGGCCGCATTAGCCACGCTCCCGCAGAGATCGCCATGAACTGTCTGCGCATCTGCCGCAGCGGCGCATCCATACGCTTGGCACCGCGCTCAAACTGCGCGCTGTCCAAGCCAAGGTTCACCCGCAGGCTACCAATCACCGATGATGACATTGTAAAAACTCCAATTCAAGATGTGGGGGGTGCGCATGGCAATGGGCGCGAAGCGGGAGGCCGTCGCGGGATGGGGAAGGATGGGGAATGTTGGGGGGTTAGCTGACGGCATCGACAACCTTGATGCCCGTGACGCGGAAATAGAAATTCGCAAAGCCGTAGTCACGCACGGCGGAACGCTGATCGAACCGACGATGCAGTGGGGGCCGCTCGAAGTGCAGCTATCGTTGATTGGTGTCAGCGCATCAGGCGCAACCATCGCCGAAGCGGGACGCCAGTGGGTCAAGGCCGTCAGCCGTATGACGAAAGCTGCGGCCTAATATGAATGCTGCACACCGCCCTGCCCGCACCACGCACACAACGCAGGCAGACACGCGCTTGGGCTGGGCGCGCAGCATTCTAGCCGACATCGAAGTTCACTCAGACGCCCGCATCCGACGCGCCTGTAAAACAATCCTAACGCACAGCCGCGACCACGCAGAACGTCAGCTTGCAACGGATCTGCTCACAATGCTCGCGGCCAGCGCCACAGAGGACAAATGACGATGCAACAACTTGATCCTTGTACAGCGCCCCTCGCTACACAAACGCCGCCCACCATAGGCCACAACAGCCAAGAAGCCGATGAACCGTTCGGCCTACGCGCAGCATGGCTGCATTTTGCAAACATGATCGAACTGCGCCGCCTGGCCCAACTTCATGGGCGGATCAACCGTCGCAAACAAAGTCTCGATGAACTCGTGGCCGAACGCCAACGCATCATGAACCGCTGCATCCGACGCATGCGCCGACAGCAAGGAAAGAATTAGATGATAGCGTCACGCACCACAGTTAAGTCAATTGAACGGGCTGTATCAGGCGTCCGTGCGGCAGGCATAGAAGTAGGCCGCGTCATAGTTCATGCAGGCGGGGTTGTGGAAATTGTTGCAGCTGACAGCGCTGCCAGCGTGACACTCACCAAACCGGAGACAATAACGTGCGACGATGTATTCAACAAAAGGGCCCTACGGTCGTGAGATTAAAGGGCATCAAGAAAGTTAGGTCCGCAGGCGGCAAGACATATCTCTACGTTCGTCGAACAGATGGACCCGATATCCGCCTGCCCGATCTACCAACAAGCGACCCAGAATTTCTAAGGGCCTACACAGACGCTCGCGAAACACCCAAACGGCTAGGCGGCGCGTTCAAGGCTGGAAGCATTGGTGCAGTGTTTACCGCGGTGATTGCGAGCGAAGACATGCACACGATAAGCCCAGGTTATAGGGCAATGATCCGTCGTCACGCTGACGATATACGCACAAACTACGGCGCAGCCCCCATACACGGACTTGAGCGCAGGCACATCCAACAAGACGTAGACAGCTCAAGCGCACCCAGCCACAGGCGCAAGGTGTGGCGGTGGGCCGCAAAGTGGGCGATCCGCAACGGCTTTATTGAGAACAATCCAGCCGAAAGCCTCAGCTTACCCCGCAGAGCGCCAACAAAGGGGCATCCAGCATGGACATCTGACGATGTGAATAAATTCCGTAATCATTGGGCCATTGGATCACGCCAACGGCTAATTATGGAGGTTCTGCAATGGACGGGCGCAAGGATAAGCGATGCCGTCTTGCTTGGGCCTCAGCATATCGGCGCTGACGGCGTTATCGCCTACGAGCAGCAAAAAACAGGAGGCATGGCTTACTGTCCTTGGTTCTGCGACCTACCAACCTATGCCGACGAAATGGAGACAGACCGGGCCTCAATGCATCGCACACTTGATGCGAGATCTAGCAAGCACCTGACGTTTCTAGCAACAGAGCACAGCATATCAAGATCGGCAAAATCAATCGGCGGCGTTGTTAGGAAAGCGGCCCACGACGCCGGGATACCCAAAAGCGCCCATGGATTGCGGAAATACCGCGCTACCCGACTGGCACATGCTGGCGCGACACCACACCAGATTGGCGCGTGGACAGGTCACGAATCTCTGAAAGAAATAGAACACTACACTAAGTCGATGGATCGTCGCGCAGCCGTATCAGGAACGCCCAGTGAACAGAGAAATGGCAAAGTGACTGAATTTTTGCCAAAAAATCCTATAAAATCGTTATAAAGCAAATGGTTATTATAGATATGGCGAGCCGTGGAGGACTCGAACCCCCGACCTGAGAATTAGAAGTTCCCTGCTCTAATCCAGCTGAGCTAACGGCCCGCACTTAAGAGCGTTGTATCGGTCAATTCCCCTAGCTTTGTCAACGTGGTAACGGCAAGGATATCGGTCAATAACCGGCACAGGCGAAGACTGCTATTTTGCTTCGTCAACCGCGATTTGCGCCATCGCCAAAATCGCATCGCGCGAGGACGCGACAGCAATAAAGCGGCCGTTATGGCAAAATTTTGCGCCCGGAACGCCGCTCGCATCCTCAAGCGCCTTATCCGTCAACCCCGCCCATGCAGCAGGCAGATCAGCGCGTTGGTCAAACGTGTCGTTCGACAGCTTGATCCCACCAAGCGTCCAGTCGCCGCCGCGCGGTGTCACAACGAACAACATATGGTCAGCGCCAGCCGCATCCAATGCTGACCGGTAGGGCATCCCCATCGGCAGTTCCAAGATCGGCGAGGTCCCCGCAGTTTCGATCGCTGCAGTGACCAGCGCCCGGGCCCGCGCCTTGGCAGCGAGGTTACGAATTGTCGCTTCGACAAATGCGCCCGCGACGGGGAGCGCGGCGATAAATGCATCATCGTCAGCCGTTGGCGACGGATCGTCAAAGACGGGTTTCAGGCTTCCCAGCAATGACGGCAGCGTCAGTATCGATAAAGGTCCTGCAACCGAAGGTTCCATGGCACCATTGTCCAACAGGTCAATTGGTAGCACAAATTTGCTATCGAATGCGGCATGTACTTCGGCGATATCATCGGTCGGAACATTGAACGTCGCCAGATACGCGTGCCCATAGTGCGCCCAAATCAGACCAAAAGAGCTATAGGGCTGGTCATCTTCGCGCAGGGGATTGGGACGTTGGTGATGGTCGAAGATTTGACGGTCAGGATCATAATCGCCACCAACGTCATAGATAATTTTATTGGCGGCGGGCGTCAGCATCTGCTTGTCCCGGCTACGCACGATCTGCGCGTCGGGGAACAGTCGGGATAAGACGACCGACGACAGCAATTCATCCGCGTGAAAACCACCGGAATGGGTGATAAGTTGAGTAATCGTCATGCGAGAAGGCTCCGGGGCGTCAGAAATCTGTGATGCAGGGGCGAAGGAAAGCGCGGGTGTGCAAAAGCGTGCCTAATGCGTCCAAGCACCGCGACGGTTCGTCGCGAAATTCTCGGCGTAGCCGCTTGCGCGGATATTCATCTTACGCGGCTTGGGGTCCTGTACGACAGCATCAATCCCATGCTCTTGTGCATAGGCAAGCGCGGCTTCTTTCGTATCAAATGTCAGACGCACTTGTGCTTGCGTATCAGACGATGACGTCCAGCCCATCAGCGGATCAACCTCGCGCGCGCTTTCGGCGACATGTTCAAGCACCCACGACTTAGTCTTGGCTGTGCCCGAAGACATTGCGGTTTTGGCTGGTCGAAAAATACGTGCGCGCATTGTGAAACTCCTTGCGTGGCACTTATCCCGAAACTGGTCGACCTTGGCAAGATCGTTGCACGAGAATTTCCGCCTTTGACGGGGCTAATTGCACGTTCGCACGTAAATGCAACGGGGGGCTGGTCGTAATCTCAACTGCGTCACGCCTTCGCGCCCGAAATCACCACGCCAAATAAGTGTACAAAACGTAAACATTTTATCGATCAGGGTTGAAAACAGTGTCAAAAAGATCGACTTATGATGAGTAAAACCGAGGTGATAAAACCGTGACCACGCAAGCATCCGAACCACAGCCAGCCGTGTTTTTGGCCAACCCAGCACCCGATGTGAAAACCCGCGAAAAGCTGGAAGGCGGTCAACGCTTTGTACTACATACGGAATTTGAACCTGCCGGCGATCAGCCCACCGCAATCAAAGAGCTATCGCAAGGCATCTTAGACGGCGAACGTGATCAGGTCCTGCTGGGCGCAACCGGCACCGGCAAGACCTTTACGATGGCAAAGCTGATCGAAGAAACGCAGCGGCCCGCCATCATTCTGGCCCCGAACAAGACGCTCGCTGCACAGCTCTATGGCGAATTCAAAGGCTTTTTCCCGGACAATGCGGTCGAATATTTCGTCAGCTACTACGACTATTACCAACCCGAGGCCTATGTCGCCCGGTCCGATACATTCATCGAAAAAGAAAGCCAGATCAACGAACAGATCGACCGGATGCGCCACTCAGCCACGCGCGCACTTTTGGAACGCGATGATGTGATCATCGTGGCCTCCGTGTCGTGTATTTACGGCATCGGATCCGTCGAAACCTATGGGGCGATGACCCAAGATATTCATGTTGGTAACATGTACGACCAGCGCCAGATCATCGCCGATTTGATTGCACAGCAGTATCGCCGCAATGACGCAGCATTTCAGCGCGGCACATTCCGGGTGCGCGGTGACAGTCTTGAAATCTGGCCCGCCCACCTAGACGATTGCGCGTGGAAGCTATCGTTTTTTGGCGAAGAACTGGAAAGTATCACCGCCTTTGACCCGCTGACGGGCACGAAAACAGACACGCTTGATCAGGTCCGTATCTATGCCAACAGCCACTATGTGACGCCCAAACCGACGATGCAGCAGGCAATTATCGGGATCAAAAAGGAACTGCGTTTACAGCTTGATCGGCTCACCGCCAACGGAAAGCTGCTCGAAGCGCAGCGGTTGGAACAGCGCTGCAACTTTGATCTTGAAATGCTCGAGGCCACCGGCGTTTGCAACGGAATCGAAAACTATTCGCGCTACCTGACCGGCCGCGCGCCCGGCGAACCACCGCCCACATTGTTCGAATTCATCCCCGACAATGCGATTGTTTTCGCCGATGAAAGCCACGTTTCTGTGCCGCAAATTGGTGGCATGTATAAGGGTGACTTTCGACGTAAATCCGTCTTGGCCGAACATGGGTTCCGGCTGCCGTCTTGCATGGATAACCGCCCGCTTAAGTTCGAAGAATGGGACGCCATGCGCCCGCAATCGGTGTTTGTTTCGGCCACCCCCGCCGCTTGGGAAATGGAACAGACGGGCGGCGTGTTTACCGAACAGATCATCCGGCCAACGGGGCTCATCGACCCAGTAATCGAAATTCGACCTGTTGAGATGCAGGTTGATGACCTGCTGGACGAGGTCCGCAAAGTATCTGGCGCTGGCTTCCGTACGCTGTGCACCACGCTCACCAAACGCATGGCCGAAGACCTGACCGAATATATGCACGAACAAGGCATTCGCGTGCGCTATATGCATTCGGATATTGATACGATTGAACGGATCGAGATCCTGCGCGACCTGCGTTTGGGGGCGTTTGATGTCCTGATCGGCATTAACCTTTTGCGCGAAGGATTGGACATCCCTGAATGTGGGCTCGTCGCGATTTTGGACGCGGATAAGGAAGGGTTTCTGCGATCAGAAACCAGCCTTGTGCAAACCATCGGCCGCGCCGCGCGTAACGCCGAAGGGCGCGTGATCATGTACGCGGATAAAATCACCGGATCGATGAAGCGCGCGATGGATGAAACCGAACGTCGCCGCGCCAAGCAGATGGCCTATAATGTTGAACATGGGATCACGCCAACCACGGTAAAAAAGAACGTCGAGGACATTCTTGCCGGGCTTTATAAAGGTGATGTGGACATGAACAGGGTCACGGCCAAGGTCGACAACCCCGCGCATGGTGGCAACCTAGAGGCCGTGCTGGATGGGCTGCGCGCGGATATGCGCAAAGCCGCCGAGAACCTCGAATTCGAAGAGGCCGCCCGCCTACGCGATGAGGTCAAGCGCCTTGAAACGGTTGAACTGACCATCGCCGACGACCCGCTGGCGCGGCAACAAGCGGTGGATAAGGCCGTCGACGACGCGCAAGCCGCATCTGGGCGCAGCACAGGCGGGCGCCCCGGGCAGCGTGGTGGGAAATCCGGTTATGGAGGGAAACGATAGTAATGCTATTGACTCCCCCTTAAGAGCGAGCTCACGTTAACCTTTATTAATGAAAGGTTAACAAGTGAATTTAAAACGCCCCATATATGCAATTGCGCTTCTGTATGCGATTATCCCCGCCTCAGCTTCAGCGCAGGAATGCGACCCAAATTACACCGGAGCTTGCGTCCCTATAGCGAGCGATGTTGATTGCGCCGGAGGCAATGGAAATGGACCCGCCTATGTACGTGGCCCCGTGCGTGTCATAGGCAGAGATATTTATGGGCTTGATCGCGACGGCGACGGGATCGGATGTGATCGATAGAGACAATGCATTAGGTGCCTAACGCCCCAGCCCCAGCAAGATCACGCTGCCCTGCTGCCAGCGGCCTTTGACCAGAAAGCCTTTGTCGCCGATCTTGGGGAAATCTTGTTTCCAGTCGAGGAAGCGGTCGTTTGTGACGACCCGCATGTCATCCTCGACTGCGTGTTTGAGCAAGATTGGATCGGCGGGTGTGCCGCTGGGCACGAGCGTGACATCATCTTTGGGTAGCCCCAATTCCGCAGCCATAGCGTGATCGTTCACGTGTTTTTTCGACAGTTTATAGCCCACGTTTGCGTCAAAATAGACGATAGGTTCATACCCTCGGTTTTTGAGCGCCCCAATCACTCGTTTCAGCACTACCAGTGACGGATCGCCGCCCCAATGCATCACATTTGACCCATCAACGACAATCGGTTTACCGACGCGTGCGCGCGGTGTTGGTTCTGTTGGCGTGCCGCGCCGGAACCATTTGCGCAACTGCCACATATAGCCAAGTGCGAGCGCGGCAAAGGCTCCGAAGATCAGCTTCCCAAGCCCATCCATCACACGCGTCTTGTCGCCCCCTTCGGGCAATACAACCGCGCAAGCAACCAATGCAATCAGCGCGCAAATCAATAAACCTCGGAGGAACCACATAGAATCGCCTTTATTTTCGTGCCTTCTGTGTATCGGGGGCAATTTCCACAACCAAAAGGCAACATCGGGACGATTTTATGACCCGGCCAACCCTTTCAGGATCGGGCAGTCGGGGCGGTTGTCGCCCGCACAGTCTTTTACCAATTCGGCCAATGTATCCCGCATCCCCATCAACCCGGCGATTTTCGCATCAATCGCGGCAAGGTGTTCACCTGCGATCGCGCGCACGTCTGCGCTGGCGCGCGTCTTATCTTCCCACAGTGTCATAAGATTGCGGCAATCTTCGATCGCAAAGCCCAAGGCCCGCGCCCGCCCCAAAAACGCCAGTTTATGCGCATCGGCCTGCGCAAAATCTCGGTACCCGTTCGTCTTGCGTGCGGGGATCACCAGCCGGATATCCTCATAGTAGCGGATCGTTTTCGCGGGCAGCCCAGTTTGTGTCGCGACCTCAGAAATATTCATCTATGCACCTTTCACCCCGCGCAACCTCAGCGCGTTTGTCACCACTAGAACGCTTGATAAAGCCATAGCCCCCGCCGCAAGCCCCGGCGAAAGAAGTACCCCGAAAATCGGGAAAAATGCCCCTGCCGCGATCGGCACCAACAGCACATTATACCCAAACGCCCAAAGCAGGTTCTGTTTGATGTTCGCCATTGTCGCCGCGCTGACCACGAGCCCGTTAAGCACCCCCGTCGGGTCCCCCGACATCAAAACGACATCTGCGCTTTGCACCGCGACATCGGTACCCGTGCCAATTGCGATTCCAACCTGCGCTGCGGCCAAGGCGGGCGCGTCATTGATTCCATCCCCGACAAAGACCACCTTTGCACCACCCGTCTGCAATTGCCTGACGACGTCAACTTTGCCAGCGGGAAGAACCTCGGCGAAGATATCCATGATGCCCAGTTGCACGCCAATGGCCTCGGCTGTGCGCTCCGCATCCCCGGTGATCAGCACGACCCGTTTTCCCATCGCTTGCAGGCGTGCGACCGTGGTCTTTGCAGCTGGACGCAGCTGATCGGACACGGCGATAACGCCTGCTGCTTTGCCATCAATCGCCACCATGATAGGTGTTTTGCCTGCCTGCGCGTGGCCCTGCGCAATGGCGACAAGCGCCGAAGGATCGACCCCTTCGGCGTCAAGCAACCGCTGCGCCCCAACCAAGATAACCTGCCCGTCAACCAAGCCACGTAGCCCGTGGCCTGGGACAGCGCGAAAATCAGTAACATGCGGGAATGGTGCCTGCGCGGCGGCAGTCATTGCAGAAGCCAGCGGATGTTCCGACAGCGCCTCAAGAGCGGCGATTTTGCGCAGAAACTGATCCTTATCGCCGGTCAAATCGTCGACATCCGTTACGCTAGGACGTCCCAATGTCAGTGTGCCCGTCTTATCAAAGGCTACGGTATCAATCCTCGCAAGCGCCTGAAGCGCATCACCTTGCCGAAACAAGACCCCTAGATCCGCGGCACGCCCAGTGCCAACCATGATCGACATCGGCACCGCCAACCCCATCGCGCAGGGGCATGCAATGATGAGCACGCTGACCCCGGCAACCAATGCATGTGCGAGCACAGGCGCGGGTCCAAACACCAGCCAAAGCAGAACTGTCACCGCTGCGATGCCCATGATCGCGGGCACAAACCAAACCGTGATTTTGGTCACCAAATCTTGGACCGGTAGCCGCGCGTCTTGTGCATCTGCAACCATCGCGATGATCCGCGACAACATTGTGTCTGCCCCGATTGCCGTGGCCCGGACTTGCAGCGCCCCATTGCCGTTAATGGTACCACCAACGACGGTGTCGCCTTCAGATTTTGCGACGGGTACGGGCTCGCCCGTCACCATGCTTTCATCAATATACGACGCACCTTGCGTCACAACACCATCGGTAGGGATCTGCGTGCCGGGGCGCAATATGATAATATCCCCGGTGACAACTTCCGACAAAGACAGTGTTATTTCTTCGCCTGCCCGCACCACGGTTGCCGTATCAGGGCGCAAGGCGATCAGCCGCTCAATCGCCGCACCTGTCTGCCCTTTTGCTCGCGCTTCGAGCCAGCGGCCTAGCAAGATCAACGTCACAATCACGGCTGCTGCCTCAAAGTAGACGGCGCGTGCCGCCGTGGGTAAAAGCCCCGGCGCAAATAGGGCGAAGGTGGAATAAGTCCACGCCGCCCCTGCCCCCATCACAACAAGCGCATTCATATCAGGCGCGCGCCGCCAAAGCGCAGGCAAGCCTTTGGTGAAAAACACCCGGCCCGGGCCGATCAAAACCAATGTTGCAAGCACAAACTGAATGACCCAGCTTGCCTGTATTCCAATCGTCCTCCCGATAAGATGGTGCAGTGCGGGGACGAGATGCCCCCCCATTTCAAGCATGAAAACTGGGGCGGTCAGACATGCCGCAATCACAAACTGTCGAAAAATATCCTGCGCGGCTTGCCCGTGATCAGGCACAATACGTGTTTGATCAATTATCGGCTCCGCCGGATAGCCCGCTTTGGTAATCACTGCGGCGATGGAATCAGGGGCAAGTGCGCTTGCGACTGTCGCGGTGCTTGTCGCCAAATTGACATGCACTGCGGTGATCCCATCTGCCCGGGCGAGCGCGGTTTCCACCCGCCCCGCGCAGCCTGCGCAGCTCATCCCACTGATTTGGAATTTTTGCTCTGCCACCTGCCCCATAGTACACCTTTTGATTGCTCTCGGGTGTCACATAGGGGTTCCAGTGACAGGAAGGTCAAGCACCTAATTCAAAAACCTCATCGGGGAAGTACTTCGCAAGTCGGATGTCTGCCGTGCGGGCGTGCCCTTCCATGCCTTCGATCCGCGAAATCCGTGCCGTAGCTTCGGCGACAGGGCGCGCTGCATTGCGGGTTGCGCGTTGCCACGTCACTGTTTTCATAAATTTCCCAACGGACAGCCCGCCCGTATAACGCGCCGCCCCCGAAGTGGGCAGCACATGGTTCGGCCCGGCGGCTTTATCCCCGAATGCAACGGTCGTTTCTTCGCCTAAGAACAACGAGCCATAGGTTGTCAGCTGGTTCAGCCACCAGTCAAGATCGGTGCATTGCACTGTCAGGTGCTCGGGCGCATATTCATCCGATAAGGCAGCCATCTCTGCGCGGTCGGCGCAAAGAACCACCTCTGCATAATCGCGCCATGCGGCTTCTGCGCTTGCGCTGTTAATTTCAGGCAAGGCAGCGATCAATGCGGGGATGCGTGCGATCACGTCTTCGGCCAACGCACGGCAATCTGTGACTAACCATACGGGGGAATTCGGCCCATGCTCGGCCTGTCCGACCAAATCGGCCGCGACAATTGCAGGGTCCGCTGTTTCGTCCGCCAGAACAAGTGAATCGGTCGGCCCGGCGACCATATCAATGCCAACCTCGCCAAATAATATCCTTTTGGCTTCTGCAACAAAGTGGTTTCCCGGCCCAACCAGAACATCGGCACGCGGCAAGCCAAACAAACCTTTGGCCATTGCAGCAACCGCCTGTACCCCGCCCATATTCAAGATCACATCAGCACCGCAAAGGTCCATCGCAAACAAGATTGCAGGTGGAATGCCATCCGCCTCTGACGGCGGCGAACAGGCCGTGACATGTTTCACCCCAGCGGCCTTGGCCGTTGTGATCGTCATCATCGCACTGGCGATATGCGCATAGCGTCCACCGGGCACATAACACCCGGCAGCCCCCACGGGAATTTGCCGTTGTCCAGCAACAAGACCGGGCAGAATTTCTATCTCCGTATCGACAATCGTCTCGCGTTGGGCCTGCGCAAATTTCAAGATATTCGCATGTGCAAAACGGATATCGGCCTTTGTCTGTTTCGGCACAAGTGCGATGGCGCGGTCCAACTCTGCGCGCGTGACAATGACGTCGCCATCCCATTTATCAAAACGCTTGGCCATCGCGATGGCGGCCTCTTCGCCACCTGTCGCGATCTCGTCCAACAATGCCTGCACGATAGGTGTCACATCAGCATGATCAGATTGTGCGGTATGCGTTGCGCGTTTGAGATACTCGGCCATATCAATTCCCTTTGAAAACGTTGCATTGATTTGGCGCTACAAAAGGCAAAAGGCAAAGGACGATCTGCCCTTTGCCTTCCTTGTTTTACTTCGCTGAAATGCCCGTTCGGAAAGGCTTAACCTTTGCCCTTCCACGGCACCAGAACACGTTCGACCCAGCGCATCAGCATGTCGATGCTAAAGCCAATGACGCCGATCAGAATGATCCCCATCAGAACGATGTCGGTGTTTTGGAATTTTGAGGCGACCATGATCATCATACCAGCACCTTTTTCCGCCGCGACAAGTTCGGCCGCAACAACCGTCCCCCAGCAAACCCCCATCGCAACGCGGGCACCGGTAAAGATTTCGGGCAACGAGTTGGGGATAATCACGTGACGCATAATCTGCCACTTAGAGGCGCCCAAGCTATAGGCGGCATGTACCTTTGAGATACGCACGCCAGAAACGCCGGACCGGGCCGCGATCGCCATGATCCAAAGCGCAGCGAGGAACAGCAGGATAATCTTACCAACTTCGCCAATACCGGCCCAGATGATGACCAAGGGGATCAACGCAAGCGGTGGAACCGGGCGCATGAATTCAACGATCGGATCGAACCAACCCCGGAACCAATTTGACAGCCCCATCGCATACCCAAGCGGAATACCGACCAGCGCACCAAGGAAGAAGCCGACGACAACCCGGAACAATGAATAACCCAAATGCTCCATCAAGGTTGAGTTGCGGAACCCATCGGTCGCAATTTCGGTCATCCGTGACCAGACGGCCTCTGGTGAAGGGAGCCAAATCGGCTCCATCTGAATGCCTGTCGATGGGATAATGTTCAAAGTTCCCTTTGCAGACATCGCTACGGTGCCAAAACCAACATCGACCGACCCTTCTGGGGCGATGTTTTCGCCGTTGACAGCGGTGATAAATGTTTCCTCGTCACGGCCCATTTCGTCATTTTCATCGACCCGGAACAAGGCGCTGCGATAGCTGGCAATCGCGATTGAATCGTTCTTGGCGATACCGTCACCCGGCGTAACTTCGGGGGCAGCAACATCTTCGGTCGCCGGATGCACGACAACAGATACCGTCGCGTCGTCCGTCTGGCCGTCAGGGGTTGTGATAGTATAGGTAAATGACCCCTCACCCGTAAACGCGCCGGGTGCGTGCATGAATCCGGGCAAAAGCTTGGAACCCGTAAATGCGCCCCAAAACACAAAGATCAAAACAACTGAGACAACCGACGCAACGGTGTTAGACGTCACCGCGCTTTCATCCCCAAAGGTCACGGTCTTAAGCGATCCATAGTCGTGTTTGGGTGTCAAAAGCCGTTTGATCCCGCTCCAAATGAACATCGTGATCAAAATCAACAGCACATAAGCAAAGATATAGGGGGCGGCCTTAAAAAGGGTCGTCAAAACGGCCCAGAGTTCACCGCCGAGATCTGCAAGTAGGTTCATTGTGCGTCCTCCGTCCGGCCCATAATTTCTTCTTCCATATCCCAAATCATGCTCAGAATTTCTTCGCGGGTTTCACCAAACTTTGGGTCTTTTTTGACCTCACGCAGGTCTTGGTTCACGCCCATTTCGGCAAACGGTAAGTTATATTCACGGTGAATACGTCCCGGACGTGGGGCCATCACGATCAAACGCTCGCCCAGCAGCAATGCTTCTTCAACAGAGTGGGTAATCAAAATGATGGTCTTGCCTGTCTCTTTCCAAAGCTTCAGGACAAGGCCCTGCATTTTTTCGCGGGTCAATGCGTCAAGCGCACCCAGCGGCTCATCCATCAAAATCACATCCGGATCATTGGCCAAACAACGCGCCAAAGAAACACGTTGTTGCATACCACCTGACAGCTCGTAGACAGCTTTCTCTTTGAAATCCTGCAGCCCGACCACGTCAAGCAGGTGATCTACGATTTCTGCTTTTTCAGCCTTTGGCATCCCCTTCATTGACGGACCAAAACCGACGTTTTCACGTACGTTCATCCATTCAAATAGTGCGCCTTGCTGAAACACCATACCGCGTTCGGCACCCGGTCCGGTGACCGTATTGCCATTCAAAACAATCTTTCCGTCAGTTGGGGCTAAAAACCCAGCAACGATATTCAGCAGTGTCGTCTTTCCACAGCCCGAAGGCCCAAGGACCGACAAAAGTTCGCCCGCCTTAAGGTCAAGCGACACATCTTTCAGCGCCTGCACCGATGATCCGTTAGGCAGATCAAAGCGCATTGACAGCTTATCTATTTGTAACCCCGACATGTCTTACTCCAATAGTTTTCAAAAAAACGAGCGACCTGCCGCAGCAAAATCCCTCGTTTTCTTGAAAACGATTGCCCCGGCGCACGTATGATACGCGCGCCGGGATCAAAGGATTACATGTCGTTGGCTGCTGACAATGGGCCAATGTTGACGTTGCCCGCATAGCTATCAAGCGCGCTGTCGATTGAACCGGATGCCACGAATACATCCGCAACACCTTTCATGTACGCAGGTGCCGCTGCACCAAACCATGCGTCAGACAGTTGTTCTTCCACAGATGGGAACACGAATGTTGCCATTGTTTCGGCAGTTGCGTCTACGTCCATACCCGCATCACTCGCGATGACAGGCAGCATTTCTTCAACACCTGACCCATCGTTCCACGCTGCGTTTGCTTCGGCTGTGACAGCCAAGAATTTCGCAACCAGCTCTGGGTTTTCAGCGACAAAGCTTGCCGGGGCAGATGTGACATCAAACACCAAAATGCCTAGCGCTTCTTTTTCCGCGCCTGTCAGCAATACGTTCCCGTATTCTGTCATGCGGCGCAGTGAGCCACCCCAACCGCAGGCCATATCAACGGCACCTTGTGCCAATGCGGCCGCGCCATCCGGCGGCGCCATGTCAACGATATCAACAGAGGCGACATCAACGCCAAAGTGTTCCATCTGAAGCAAGAAGCCGTAGTGCGCCGCTGTGCCCAATGGGACCGCAACTTTCTTACCGGCAAGCTCGTCCGCGCTGTCTTTGTCAATTTCAAGACCTGACGCGACAACACAGTTGTCGTTTTCAGCATAAGACACGGCGACATCCAGTATTTGCAAGTCTTGTCCGGCAGAGGCCGCAACAACGAACGGCGGCACACCTTGGCTCACGGACAGTTGCACGTCACCTGACGCCATCGCCGCAGACATTGCGGTCCCGGAATCAAAGCTGACCCAGTTGACAGTCATACCCAACGCTTCGTCGTAGGTGCCGTTTACCTTTGCGTATTGGAAAGGCATCGGCCATTCGAGAAAATAGCCAACAGTAATTTCCTCATGACCGGCTGCAAACGTGCTTGTCGCGCCCATCATCAATGTGGCGCCAGCAGCGGCCCCCATCAGTGCAGTTTTAAGATTCATAATCGTCTCCCGTGTTGCGACCCGTATATCGGGCCATACGTTGGGCAAGGTTGTCCCTGCCTCGATTGGTTGAACTGAACATGTTTCGCGCCGGGTTCCTACCCCAGCGCATCAGCTCTTTGTCTTGACCAAGTTTGGCCGCATGAACCCCACCGCCTAAAAAAACCGCGGTAGGTTAAGCAAAGCCAAAGAAATTCATGTCCTCACGTCAACTAAAACAAGCTTCAAAAATATTTACCAATCAGTCAATAAAATGGACGATCAGTCGAAGATTATATAATAATTTCAACTCAATAAACTTTACCAACACCAATCATCGCACCCACATCACAGCCTCTTTGGACCTACGCATCTGCGTATATTGGACCTATCTCCGCAATACATCCTGTTGAAAAACTGCACTTAATTGCAGCAGTATCCTACAAGATTCGGCCTGCGCATTCCCTTACACAAATGGAGCCTCCGACATGGACACTAGTAATTTCACGAACGATCCCGGCCATGTAATCGAGGCTGACCGCGCTCATGTTTGGCATCACCTGAGCCAAAACAAAGTCTATGAAACCATCGAACCGCGCATCATTGTTGAAGGCAAAGGCCTCAACGTTTGGGACATCACCGGAAAAGAATATGTCGATGCCGTCTCTGGTGGTGTTTGGACAACCAACGTGGGCTACGGCCGCGAACGGATCGGCAAGGCTGTCGGCGACGCAATTACAAAGATGTGTTTCTTTAGCGGGGGTGCTGGAACAATTCCGGGCGCGCAATTTGCTGAAATGCTGATCGCGAAAATGCCCGGACTTGACCGCGTTTACTATGCCAACTCGGGGTCTGAGGCGAATGAAAAAGCGTTCAAAATGGTCCGCCAGATCAGCCACAAACACCACGGCGGCAAGAAATACAAGATTCTGTATCGCGACCGCGATTATCATGGAACCACACTTGGCGCGTTGTCGGCAGGTGGCCAAGATGAGCGCAACGCGCAATATGGCCCCTTCGCACCGGGCTTTGTGCGCGTACCACATTGTCTTGAATATCGCGCTGAAAACGGCTTGACGGGCGAAGCTTATGGCATCGCCGCCGCCCAAGCCATTGAAGACGTGATTTTGCGCGAAGGTGCAGACACCGTTGGTGCGCTTTGCCTTGAACCGATCACCGCTGGCGGCGGCATCATCGTGCCCCCCAAAGGCTATTGGGACCGTGTGCAAGAGATTTGCAAAAAATACGACATCTTGCTGCACATCGACGAGGTCGTCTGCGGCATCGGTCGGACAGGAAAATGGTTTGGATATCAACAATTTGGCGTGAAACCCGACATCGTGACAATGGCCAAAGGTGTGGCCTCTGGCTATGCGGCGATTTCCTGTTGTGTCACCACGAATGCCGTCTTTGATCAATTCAAAGACGACACCGACAAAATGAGCTACTTCCGCGATATTTCGACATTTGGCGGCTGTACGGGCGGTCCCGCCGCTGCGATCGAAAACATGAAAATCATCGAAGAAGAAGACCTGCTTGGGAATTCCGCCGCTATGGGCGAACATTTTCGGGACAATCTGAACGGGCTGATGGAAACGCACAAATGGATCGGGGACGTGCGCGGTATGGGGCTATTTGCCGGGATCGAACTGGTCACCGACCGCGACACCAAAGAACCCGTCGGCGAGCCTGAAATCGGGGCCATCGTGGCTGATTGCATCAATCAAGGCGTGATGATCGGCAACACAAACCGTTCAGTGCCGGGGTACAACAACGCACTTTTGTTTGCGCCAGCGTTGATCGCTACCAAAGACGATCTGAACCGCATCTCCGAGGCCGTCGGCCACGCGATCAAGCGCGTCTTGGGGTAAATAGAAAGGCCCGGAGCAATATACTCCGGGCCTTACCACCGTAACAGTCGTTATTTCCGTGAGTGGTGTGACTGTTATCCGCGGTCGGGCGCGGCAGGGCGGTATTTCTGCATGACTTCTTCGAGAGATTCTGGCGTAACCGACAAACAGCTGGCCATTTCAGCCAAGCGTGCTTCATGTTCTTCGCGGCTTGGACGTTCAGGTTGTTCACCATCTGCCGGGCGCTCGCCACCAGCTGCCCCCCTGTCTGGTGAACAGACTTCAAGTTGTTCAGCCGTGACACCAAGATCCGATGCCATTTCAGCAATCGGTGGTCCGCGACGGTCGCCCCCTTCTTGTGCCGTCACGACTGTCGGGGCAATGAGACTAAGTGCGACAATCACTGTGGCTTTCGATAGAATTTTCATCACGTTCTCCGCTTTGGTTAGGCTTCTAAAACGCATGGTCGAATTGTTTCCGTCGCAGAAAAATTTTTAAGCGTTAGTTTTTTGACAGGCCTTTTTCGGCTTTTCCAAAACCTCCTTGTGTTCCTGTGCTAAGTAGGTCCAATTAAGTTCAACCTTAGGACCAATCATGCCAATTTCTGTCGAAACCTTCTTTCTTGACCCATCCTCTGTTGGAACACTGCAAGCGCGTGTGCAGCAGATGGTTGCGCAGGGCATCCTTGCTGGACGATTTCGGGCCGGTGAACGGTTGCCCTCGTCCCGAAAGATGGCCACGCATTTGGGCGTCAGCCGGATCACCGTGACTTTGGCCTATACCGAATTGGTCGCGGATGATTACCTGACATCGCGGGGGCGGTCTGGGTATTTTGTGTCGGATAATGCGCCCGACCCCCCTGCATTTCCTGCCAAACGCGCGCAGGTCGGCACTGTCGATTGGAACCGGGCAATCGGCCAGAAATTCACCCCCGGCTTAAACCTTGATAAGCCAAGCGACTGGGCCAAATACCGCTATCCATTTATCTACGGCCAAGCTGATAAGACGCTGTTTGATGCGGCCAATTGGCGGTTGTGTGCGTTGCGCGCATTGGGAATGCGCGATTTTAGCGCCCTGACAGCTGACTACTATGATGGTGATGATCCGCAATTGGTCGAATTCATTGCCCGTCAGACGTTACCCCGCCGTGGCATTCTGGCAAATAACGATGAAATTCTGGTAACCATGGGCGCGCAAAATGCGCTTTGGCTCGCGGCGCAAGTGCTTTTGAATAGCCGCCGTTTGGCCGCGATTGAGGACCCCTGCTATCCCGCCCTGCGCAATATTCTGGACCAGTCGCGGTGCCAATACACTGCCGTTCCTGTGGACGGCGACGGGCTGCCCCCTGATGTGCTCCCGCCGGAGACAGATGTAGTTTTTGCGACACCTAGCCACCAATGCCCGACGACATCAACCATGTCGGTGGACCGGCGCAAAGCATTGCTGCGCAAAGCAGAAGAAGATGACTTCTTGATCGTCGAGGATGACTATGAATTTGAGATGTCTTTCCTCAAACCGGCCTCCCCCTCGCTCAAATCGCTTGATCAGAATGGGCGCGTGATTTACGTCGGATCATTCTCAAAATCGCTCTTTCCGGGGCTGCGTTTGGGGTATCTTGTTGGCCCGGCACCATTCATCCGCGAAGCACGCGCCCTGCGCGCTACTGTGCTGCGCCACCCCCCCGGCCACATCCAGCGCACGGTCAGTTACTACCTGTCGCTTGGGCATTACGATGCGTTGATCAGGCGCATGGGCAAGGCCTATCACCATCGACGCGAGGTCATGGATGTGGCGCTCAAAAACCACGGGCTTACGGTTGCCGGGCACGGCACCTACGGTGGGTCAGCAGTTTGGCTGCGCACCCCCAACGGGCTTGATACAACGCAATTGGCGCATCAATTGCGTGATGACAGCGTGTTGATTGAACCGGGGGCAGCCTTTTTCGCATCGGACACCCCGCCGACTGACTATTTCCGTCTTGCCTATTCATCCATTCCCGCCGCGCAAATTGCGCCCGGCGTCGCGCTGATTGCGCAGGCCATCGCCAATGCATAGCGCCAATGCCACCAATTTGGCACTAAGAACCCAAACCAACTGGCCCTACTGAAATGTCAGGCCAGTTTCTAATGTGGCGCAAGAATATCGCGCGCGCAAAGCCCAAAACCCAAAGGACAAATCCCTATGAAAATGACCACCGAAGAAGCATTCGTCAAAACCCTGCAAAT
Organism: Loktanella sp. D2R18; assembly: GCF_003318235.1. Classification (GTDB taxonomy): domain Bacteria; phylum Pseudomonadota; class Alphaproteobacteria; order Rhodobacterales; family Rhodobacteraceae; genus Yoonia. The sequence goes on from NZ_QOCG01000030.1 coordinate 106,852, forward strand.
GCACGGGATACAACATGCTTTTGGGATCATCGGCTCTGCAATGATGCCCATTTCGGATATTTTTCCCAAAGCGGGAATCATGTTCTGGGATTGCGCCCATGAAGGATCAGCCGGGATGATGGCCGATGGGTACACCCGCGTGACTGGCGAAATGTCGATGATGATCGCGCAAAACGGCCCCGGCATTACCAACTTTGTGACTGCTGTAAAAACCGCCTATTGGAACCACACGCCGTTGTTGTTGGTCACGCCGCAAGCCGCCAATAAAACCATTGGTCAGGGTGGTTTCCAAGAAGTCGAGCAAATGAAACTGTTCGAAGATATGGTCGCCTACCAAGAAGAAGTCCGCGACCCGACACGTATTGCCGAAGTGCTCAGCCGTGTGATCATGAAAGCCAAGCGTGCCTCTGCGCCTGCGCAAATCAACGTGCCGCGTGATTTCTGGACCCAAGTGGTCGATATCGACCTGCCGATGATCGTTGATTTTGAACGCCCTGCTGGCGGCGAAACGGCAATTGAAAACGCGGCTGAACTGTTGTCCAACGCAAAATTCCCTGTGATCCTCAATGGAGCGGGCGTTGTTCTTGCCGAAGGTGGTATCGACGCATCCAAAGCACTGGCCGAGCGGCTCGACGCGCCTGTGTGTGTTGGTTACCAACACAATGACGCCTTCCCCGGCACACACCCGCTGTTTGCAGGGCCTTTGGGCTACAACGGGTCCAAGGCCGGCATGGAGCTAATCAGCAAGGCTGACGTCGTGCTCGCACTTGGTACCCGATTGAACCCATTTTCAACCCTGCCCGGTTACGGGATCGATTACTGGCCCAGAGATGCCAAAGTCATCCAAGTCGATATCAACCCTGACCGCATTGGCCTGACCAAAACCGTCAGTGTTGGCATCGTGGCTGATGCTGCCAAAGCCGCAAACGGCATCTTGGCGCAGCTTTCTGACGATGCGGGTGATGCAGGGCGTGCAGACCGCAAGGCGCTGATCGGCAACCTGAAATCCGCGTGGGCGCAAGAGCTGACCAGCCTTGACCATGAACAGGATGATCCGGGTACGACCTGGAACGAACGCGCCCGCGCTGCTCGCCCTGATTGGATGAGCCCGCGCAAAGCATGGCGCGCGATCCAAGCAGCAATGCCCGAAAATGCGATCATCAGCTCTGATATCGGAAACAATTGCGCGATCGGCAATGCCTATCCTTCGTTCCCAACAGGCCGTAAATATCTTGCACCGGGTCTCTTCGGGCCATGTGGGTATGGGCTTCCTGCAATTGTTGGCGCAAAAATCGGCCAACCTGATGTGCCAGTGATTGGCTTTGCGGGTGACGGCGCATTCGGGATTTCGGTCAACGAATTGACAGCGATTGGCCGTGACGAATGGCCAGCCATCACCCAAATCGTGTTCCGCAACTACCAATGGGGCGCGGAAAAGCGGAACTCGACCCTATGGTTCGACGATAACTTTGTTGGCACTGAACTCGACATGAAGGTTTCTTATGCGGGCATCGCACAGGCCTGCGGCCTTAAAGGTGTGCAAGCCAAAACCATGGACGAGCTGACCGAAATCTTGAACCAAGCCATCAAAGATCAGATGGAAAACAACGAAACGACGTTGATCGAAGTCATCTTGAACCAAGAGTTGGGCGAGCCATTCCGCCGCGACGCAATGAAGAAACCAGTGCGCGTCGCGGGCGTCTCCTCCGACGATATGGCATCCGGGTAGGATTTGCCATTTGACCTAAGCCTTGCCACAGTGGCGGCCCTTGCAATCGCATTGTTGGGGGCCGCCTATGTGCGCGGCTATTCGGGGTTTGGCTTTTCAGCCATTTTCATTGCCTTTGCGGCACTCTTGACCAACCCGCTACCTTTGATCCCTGTAGTTTTTGCGAGCGAAATCGTGATGACATCTTTTCAGGCACGCGGCATTCGCGGGCAGGTCGATTGGCGCAGGGTTTTCCCCCTGCTCATTGGGGCTGGCGTCATTCTCCCTTTTGCGATTAGGGCGATGATTGCATTTGATGTGGCAACCGTACGCTTGACGGTATCTGGGATCATTTTTGTTCTCGCGCTCGTACTTTTTTCTGGGTTTACGCTGCGCAAGCCTGTCGGCGTGGCGGGACATGGTGTCGTTGGTCTGGTGTCCGGCATCTGCAACAGCGCGGGCGTCGGCGGTCTGCCCGTTGCCACGTTTCTAACCGCGCAACCAATCACCGCACCACATTTTCGGGCGACAATGATCGTCTACTTGACCGGGCTAGACCTCATCACTCTGCCGCTGATGTGGCATGGCGGATTGATCAGTGGTGACAGTTTTTGGGCCCTTGCACTCGCATTACCGGTGCTCGGATTGGGCGTCTGGCTAGGTGGACGGCGATTTATGTCCTCGAGCGCCGACAGCTTTCGCAGATTTGCGGTTTTTCTCTTGCTGATTTTATCCGCGCTTGGCCTACTGCGACCATTATTGACATAAAGGCATCCTCCCAATGACCCTTCCTTTTCCATTTCTTGCCCCTGAAAACGCGCCCTGCCCCACTGGACTGCTGGCCAAGGCACAGGCCTTACCCGCGCCGAAAGTGGCACTTGTGAACGCAGGATCCCTGAACCCGCTGCAAGGCATCCGCGAGGCTGTAGAGCTTGGACTTGCTGATCCGATTTTGATCGGTGACATCGATAAAATAAAACGCACTGCCGATGACATCGGCTGGGATATCAGCGCTTACCGTATCGAAGACGCACCGCATGAAACCGCCGCAGGGCGCGCCGCTGATCTTGCGCGCAGTGGCGAAGCCGACAGCATCATGAAGGGGCAAATTCATACTTCCACATTTTTAAAAGGATTGCTGCCATCCGCCGCTGGATTGCGCGAAAAAGGGACCCGTTGTGGCCATGTGTTTTACATCACCCGCGCGGGATCAGAGCGGCCGTTGTTCCTGACGGATGCCGCGTTGAACGTGAACCCAAGCGTCGCGACCCGCAAAGCCTGCTTAAGCCACGCTGTGCGGCTCGCGGAAATCTTAGGAAACCCACATGCAAAGGCGGGGATATTATCACCGACCGAGGACACGATCCCATCAATACCAAACACCGTCGAAGCCGCTGAAATCGCCGCTTGGGCCAAGGATGCGCTGCCAAATGCAACGGTTCAGGGACCGATGGCGCTTGATTTGATTTTCAGCGCGGCAGCGGCGGAGGCTAAAAACTACGCATCCGAAGTATCTGGCGATGCCGACATCATGCTTGCACCTAACATCACCTCGGGCAACGCGCTCTTTAAGATGATGGTTTTGGGCATGGGCTGCTGTGCGGGTGGGCTGGTCATGGGACTGAAGGTGCCAATCTTATTGACCTCGCGCAGCCAGCAAGCCCCAGCGCGCATTTGTTCTGCCGCGCTTGGTGCAATTGTGGCGGCCGCAGCATGATCCTTGTTATTAATGCTGGTTCATCGTCGTTAAAGGTCAGCCTGTTTCAAACTGATCTGACGCAAATCGCCGATGGAATGGTCAGTGACATTGGTGCAAATGCGTCGCTCAAGCTGAACAAGCAATCGACACTTTTGGATGCTCCTGACCACGCCGTTGCATTGGCGCAGATGATGACAGCGCTAGATGATGCAGGTCATAAAATCACAGATATTACCGCCGTTGCGCATCGCGTTGTACATGGTGGCACATATTTTTCTGCGCCTGCCCGCGTTAGCCCAGAAGTAATCAAAGCAATCCAAGACTGCATCCCGCTTGCCCCGCTGCATAACCCCGTAAACCTGATCGGGATCGAAGCGCTGGCCAAATCCCATCCGCATTTGCCGCAATTCGCGAGCTTTGATACCGCGTTTCATGCAACAAACCCGGCTATCGCGACCCGCTATGCGATCCCCGACGCACAATTTGCAGCCGGGATTCAACGCTATGGCTTTCATGGGTCGTCTTATGCCAGCATGGTCACGGAATTTGGCGCGGACCTGCCAAGCCGTCTTTTGGCCCTGCATTTGGGAAATGGCGCAAGCCTTTGCGCGATAAAGGACGGCAAATCCGTTGCCAGTTCTATGGGCTATTCGCCGATGTCTGGGCTGGTCATGGGGACACGCTGTGGTGACATCGATGGTGCCGCAGTCTTGCGGATCGCAGATGATCTTGGGATCGCGGCTGCGGATCAACTGCTAAACAAACAAAGCGGGCTGAAAGGCCTTGCTGGCGACAACAATATGAAGACCTTGATGGAACGCGATGACGAATCCGCGCGTTTTGCAGTGGATCATTTTTGCTATTGGGCCGCGCGCCAAGTCGGGTCAGCAATTATCGCAATGGACGGTTTGGACGCGGTCGCGTTCACCGGGGGGATCGGCGAAAACGCCGCACCCATTCGCGACAAAATCATGGCGCATCTAACCTGCTTTGGGGACGTGCCTGTGCATGTGATTGCAGCCGACGAGGAAAAACAAATCGCGCGTGATGCGCGATTACTTATGGGGGAGTAGCCGAAATGCCAAAAGACCAACCCAACCTTGATACATCGCTGAAGGTATCAGATGAGGTCCGTCAAACGACCTGTTACATGTGCGCCTGCCGCTGCGGCATCAACGTGCACATGAAGGGTGGGAAGGTCGCCTATATCGAAGGCAACAAGGATCACCCGGTCAACAAAGGTGTGCTTTGCGCCAAAGGGTCTGCCGGGATCATGCAGCACAACGCGCCGTCACGGCTGCGGGCCCCATTAAAACGTGTAGGCCCGCGCGGGTCAGGTGAATATGAAGAAATCAGCTGGGAAGAGGCGCTGGAAACCGCCGTCTCTTGGCTCAAGCCGATCCGCGACACAGCACCTGAGAAGCTCGCCTTCTTTACCGGGCGCGATCAATCGCAAAGCTTCACCAGCTTCTGGGCGCAAGGCTTTGGCACCCCCAATTACGCAGCCCACGGCGGGTTTTGTTCGGTCAATATGGCGGCCGCTGGCATCTATACGATGGGCGGCGCGTTTTGGGAGTTTGGTCAACCAGATTGGGATCACACCAAACTGTTTATGCTGTTTGGCGTTGCCGAAGATCACGACAGCAATCCGATTAAAATGGGCATTGGCAAGATCAAAGAACGTGGCGCACGTATGGTCAGCGTGAACCCGATCCGTACCGGCTATAACGCCGTGGCGGATGATTGGATTGGGATCACACCGGGGACAGACGGGCTGTTTATTCTGGCACTTGTGCATTGCTTGCTGAAGGCGGGTAAGGTCGATCTGGACTATCTCGCCCGCTTCACAAATGCATCCGTGCTGATCGACCAAGACCCCAAGTCGGAACAATACGGGCTATTCTTGCGCGACAAAGACGGGCAACCGCAAGTCATCGACCGCCGCACCGGCAAACTCGCGCCGTGGAACGGGCAAGGCGTTGACCCCGATCTGGCAGGCAGTCACCGCGCGCGCGGCGTCACCCACCGCCCAGTCTTTCACATGATGGCGGATCGCTATCTTTCGGATGAATACGCCCCCGAAGCGGTGGCGGAACGTTGCGGCATCTCTGCCCAGCGCATCCATGCAATCGCCGCTGATCTGGCGCGTGTGGCATTTGATGAGGCGATTTCATTTGACCGCGAATGGACCGATTTCCGGGGCGTCACCCATAGCAAAATGATCGGGCGCCCGGTGTCATTCCACGCAATGCGCGGGATTTCAGCCCATGCCAACGGGTTCCAGACCTGCCGCGCACTCCACATGTTGCAAATCATCCTTGGCACAGTGGAAACACCGGGCGGGATGCGCTTCAAACCACCTTACCCCAAACCCGCGACAGCCCACCCTAAACCGCATTGCCGGGTTACACCGGGCCAACCGCTTGACGGGCCGCATCTGGGTTATGTGCAGGGCCCCGAGGATCTGTGCCTGAACGATGCGGGTGATCCGATCCGCATCGACAAAGCCTATACTTGGGAAAACCCAATGTCCGCCCACGGGCTGATGCACATGGTGATTTCCAATGCCCATGCGGGCGATCCCTATAAGATCGACACGCTGTTTATGTATATGGCCAATATGGCGTGGAACTCTTCGATGAATGTGGGCGGCGTGCATGACATGCTGACCGACACAGATGAGAACGGCGATTACGTGATCCCGCGGATCATTTATTCAGATGCCTATTCATCCGAAATGGTCGCCTACGCCGATCTGATTTTGCCGGACACAACCTATCTGGAACGCCACGATTGCATTTCGTTGCTGGACCGCCCGATTTGCGAGGCAGACGGCATCGCCGACGCAATCCGTTGGCCGGTGGTCGCACCTGACCGCGATGTGCGTGGATTCCAATCTGTGCTGTGTGATCTTGGCGCGCGGCTGGACTTGCCGGGGTTCGTGAATGAAGACGGCAGCGCGAAGTACAAAGACTACGCCGACTATATCACCAACCACATCCGGCGCCCCGGCATTGGCCCGCTTGCCGGGTTCCGCGATGGTGGCGATGGGCGCGGTGATGCGAACCCGGATCAACTTCAGAACTACATCGACAATGGCGGCTATTGGCTGAGCCACGTGCCCGAAGACGCTGCCTATTATAAGCCATTTAACATGGGCTATCAGGACTGGGCCGTGAAAATGGGCTGTTATGATGTCGTGCAGCCTTATATTTTCCAACTTTACGTCGAACCGATGCGCAAATTCCAAGCCGCCGCCGAAGGCACCGGGTTGCGCCAGCCCCCCGATCACCTGCGCGCACAAGTTCAAAAAACGATGGACCCGCTGCCAATTTGGTACCCATCCGCCGATGACGAGGCCGAGGAATACCCCGTCCACGCGCTCACCCAGCGCCCGATGGCGATGTATCATTCATGGGGGTCGCAGAACGCGTGGCTGCGTCAAATCCACGGGGTGAACCCGCTTTATGTGCCGACCAAAATTTGGGAGGCGAACGGGTTTGCGGACGGCGAATGGGCCAAGGTCACATCACCGCATGGCACCATCACCGTCCCCGTCGCACATCAGGCCAGCCTCAACGAAAACACGGTCTGGACCTGGAACGCGATTGGCAAACGCAAAGGGGCTTGGGCGCTGGACAACGACGCGCCCGAAGCCACCAAAGGGTTCTTGCTCAACCACCTGATCAACGAATTGATGCCCCCTAAAGGTGACGGGCTACGATGGACCAATTCGGACCCGATCACAGGCCAAGCCGCATGGTTCGACCTGCGCGTGAAAATCGAAAGAGCGCCGGCGCCCAAAGAGGTACAGCCAGAAATGCCACCGATAAAATCAGCGGTGCCTAAGGCACCAAAGATTTTACGTTGGAAGGTGGGAAAATGACCCGTTGGAATCCCGTGCACTGGTTCAAACCCCAAACCCCACCCGTCGAGGCAGTAAACGATGCCTGCAAAAACTGGGGTGAATACAAAGGAACCGGCATTTGGTGGATATGCCCAGACTGCAACGCCCCGCATGAGGTCGTGGACCAAGCCTTTTTCGACGAGGTCCAGAACGCCTGCGCCGACATTTCTGGATCGACACAAAAGATGTATGACGATTTCCACTTTAATAGCGATAGTGGACGATGGGATGTCGATCCCGACAACGGGCTTTTTATCAAGACCGCACCGGATGGCCGCAAGGCCAGTGGGCGCTACGCAGTCGTTGGCTCTTGGAATGAAAAGACGCATTCTTGGCTATGGTCTTGGGAAATGGACGAAAGCTGGATACCGCGCGCCGCTATTGAGCAAGCGCACCCCCTGTTGGATGCGGGTCGCGAACAAGAGTGGGAGATCACCTCGGCCAAACATTTGCTGGTGAATGCGCATGAAACATGGCACCTGACTAACCTCGCCGCAAAAATCGCAGGTTTTCAGGGCACCTATCGCGCCAAGGTGAATGATCTCAATTATCACTATTTCATAATTGACCAGCTTGCGTGGGATCCGCTGCAATGAGTAATGCGAAGGTTCTATTGATTATCGCTGCGTTCGTAGCTCTCACACTCGGCAGTTTCATCTGGTTCATCGTGACTTGGGATCCTGACAAAGAACAACCGATTGGCCAGCTGACGCCAGCACAGATCGAAAGGGCCACAGCATGACCCAACTGCCCCCGCCATCCGCAAAAAAACTCGGCCTTGTGATCGACCTTGATACTTGCGTTGGTTGCCATGCCTGCGTGATTTCTTGCAAGGGGTGGAACACCGAAAACTACGGCGCGCCACTATCGGATCAAGACCCTTATGGCGCTGACCCGTCGGGCACATTCCTCAACCGCGTCCATTCGTTTGAGGTTCAGCCAAACGAGGCCCCCGCACAACTGATCCATTTTCCAAAATCCTGTCTGCACTGCGAAGACGCGCCTTGCGTCACCGTCTGCCCCACCGGCGCCAGTTACAAACGCGTCGAAGACGGGATCGTTCTGGTCAATGAAAGTGACTGTATTGGCTGCGGGCTGTGCGCTTGGGCCTGCCCGTATGGTGCACGCGAATTGGATGCCGATGCGGGGGTGATGAAGAAATGCACGCTCTGTGTAGATCGGATTTACAATGAAAACCTCCCTGAAGAAGACCGCCAGCCTGCCTGTGTGCGCACCTGTCCAGCAGGCGCGCGGCATTTCGGAGATTTGGGCGACGAAGATAGCGATGTTTCCAAGCTGGTCGCAGAACGCGGCGGCTTTGATCTGATGCCAGAGCTTGGCACAAAACCCGTCAACAAATACCTGCCACCGCGCCCCAAGGACGTGGCAACCCCCTGCGCACCGCTGGAAACCGTGGCAGAAGACGGCCACGGTTTCGCAGCCTGGCTTGACCGTGCGCTCTCAGCCCTACCCGGAGGTAAGTCCTAATGCATCCTGCACCTTCCGTTATCATCTTCACGACATTCTCTGGGCTCGGCTTTGGGTTGCTGTTTTGGCTTGGGCTTGGGGTGATCACACCAACTGGCATCTCAGCATTCATCTGGTTTGCGATTGCCTATATTTTTGCAGTCGGCGGGTTGCTCGCCTCGACCTTCCACCTTGGGCACCCCGAACGCGCGCTCAAGGCGTTTAGCCAATGGAAAACAAGTTGGCTGAGCCGTGAAGGCATCGCATCGGTTGTGACCCTGATCGTGATGGCGATTTATGGCGCGGGGCTGGTATTCGCGGACACACCGTATGCATTATTGGGTTGGATCGGCGCATTGGGCGCACTTGCCACGGTGTTCACGACATCAATGATCTACACGCAGCTTAAAACAGTGCCGCGTTGGCACCAGCCGACAACGCCGCTGCTGTTCCTTTTGCTCTCACTTGGAGGTGGGGCTTTGCTTGCAGGTCAAGTAACCCTCTGTGTCGTCCTTTTGATTGCGGCGGCAGCGGTGCAGCTTTTTGCTTGGTATACTGGGGACAAACGGTTTACGCAGTCTGGAACTGATATGCAAACAGCAACCGGGCTTGGCGACATTGGCACCGTGCGCGCGTTTGAACCGCCACATACTGGCACCAATTACCTGATGCGTGAATTCATCTATGTTGTTGGCCGCAAACATGCGCAAAAACTGCAAGCGATCGCATTGGTCCTTGGGTGTATCATGCCGATCATTCTACTCTTGATCCCGTTCAGCCATATCTTTGCCGCGCTCGCTGTGCTCAGCCATATTGCAGGTGTCCTGACACTGCGCTGGTTGTTCTTTGCACAGGCCGAACATGTGGTGGGGCTGTACTACGGGCAGCGCTGATGCAAACCGCGCTTTAACTTCATGCCCCCATGTTCTACCACCCATGCAACACATCAGGGAGGGCAAAGCATGACCATCAAAGCCGATTGGATCGCCGTTGATTGGGGTACCAGCAATATGCGCGCTTGGGCCATGTCTGGTTCAGGTACGGTATTGGATGAAGGGTCCAGCGACAAAGGCATGGGGCGGCTGACGCCCGCTGAATTTGAACCCACTTTGCTAGAGGTCGCGGGTGAGTGGATCAAAGGTCCAACACCCGTAATCGCCTGCGGCATGGTCGGCGCAAAGCAAGGTTGGATCGAAGCCCCCTATGCCGCCGTTCCTTGTGCTGCGATGGGTGGTAACCTTGTAACAGCCCCGACACAAAACCCTGATCTGTCTGTGCATATTGTTCCCGGCATTAAACAGGCGGCCCCTGCCGATGTGATGCGTGGCGAAGAAACGCAGATCGCAGGCTTTTTGGCCCGAAACCCAAGTTGGGACGGCGTGATCTGCCTGCCCGGCACCCATACGAAATGGGTCCACATCAGCGCCGCTGAAATCGTCAGTTTTCAAACCTTCATGACCGGGGAATTATTTGAGGTCATCAGCAAACACACCGTGTTGCGCCATTCCGTGACCAGTGACGGCTGGGATCAGGCCGGTTTTGACGGCGGGTTGTCCGATGGTATGGCACGGCCGGAACGGATCGCAGCGCAGCTATTTTCATTACGCGCCCAAGGGTTGCTTGACGGGCTTGGCAATGACGCCGCACGCGCGCGGCTCTCGGGGCTTTTAATTGGGGTCGAACTTGCTGCTGCCAAACCCTATTGGCTGGGCCAGCAGATTGCTGTGATTGGAGCTGGTAGCCTGTCGAAACTATATGTTGACGCTTTGGCCGCACAATCCGCCCCTGCAACCCAAGTCAATGGCAGCGCAATCACACTTGCCGGGCTGACCGCCGCCTACCGCGCGTACAAAAGTGATGGCATTTAGGGAGGTATAAAGATGATTTTTGACGACACAAAATGCCAGCTTGGTGAAGGCTCGCTTTGGCATCCGACGCGCAACCAATTCTTTTGGTTCGATATTCTTAATAACCGTATGCACACCAAGGGTCAGCATTGGGGTTTTGACACGTTCGTCAGTGCCGCAGGTTGGGTCGATAATGACACGCTGATGGTTGCTTCGGCCAAGGCGTTGCTGCGGCTTGACATAGCCACCGGCGCACATGCAGAAATTTGCACGCTTGAGGCCGACAACCCGATCACCCGCTCAAACGATGGGCGCGCCGACCCGCAAGGCGGCTTCTGGATTGGGACGATGGGTATCAACGCCGAAGACAGTGCGGGCGCAATCTACCGCTATTACAAAGGCGAGTTGCGCCAAATCTTTGCGCCAATTTCGATTTCAAATTCCATCTGCTTTGCACCTGATGGCAAGACCGCCTATTTCACTGACACACCCACCCAATTGGTGATGCAGGTCAGTTTGGACGCCGAGGGCTGGCCGAATGCAGAACCGACTGTCTATCTTGACCTGCAGGGCACGGATGAACGTCCCGATGGATCAGTCATCGATCAGGACGGCAATATGTGGAACGCGCAGTGGGGGTTGGGACGGGTGGCTGGCTACACAGCCGAGGGAACATTCATCAAAGCCTATGATTTCCCGGCCCCGCAAACCACCTGCCCTGCCTTTGGTGGCGCGGATCGCAATATTTTGTTCTGTACGTCGGCTGCGGTCGGATTGACTGAAGGGGCCGACAACGGAAAGACTTTTCAAATCACGACAGATATGCGTGGCCAAGCAGAACACCGGGTGATCCTTTGATAACGCATTTTGGGACAACAAAGCGCGGCATTCCTGTCGAGAAAATCACGCTGCGCGCGGGCAGCTTACAGGTTAGCGTCCTCACGCTTGGCGCGATTTTGCAAGATGTGCGGCTAGACGGGGTTGATCACGAGCTGACGCTGGGATCGGGCACGCTGTCTGATTATGAAACCAGCATGGGCTATCATGGCGCGCTTGTGGGCCCTATCGCGAACCGGATCAGCAATGGGCGCGTGCGCCTTGATGGGATGATGTACGAGCTTGAGCGCAACGACGGCGCTGGGCACCTGCATTCGGGCAGCGACGGAACGCATGCACAAATCTGGACTGTCAGTAAGCAAAGCGAGAACAGCGTGACACTGACACTTGATCTTGCAGACGGGGTAAACGGCCTACCCGGACGCCGCCAGATAACCGCGACATTTACTGTGGCTGCGCCTGCAGGCCTGACGCTGGATATCACCGGAACCACGGACACCAAAACGCTGATGAACTTTGCCAATCACAGCTATTGGAACTTGGACGGTGGCGACACTTGGGTAGGTCACAGGTTGCGGGTCGCAGCGGGTCACTATTTGCCCACGGATACGACAAGTGCGCCAACGGGCGAGATTTGTGACGTCAATGGCACCGATATGGATTTTCAGGCCGCGCGGGTCTTTGAAAAAAATGCCCCGGCGCTGGATCATAATTTCTGCCTCTCAAATGCGGCGCAACAGCAAGACGCGCTGACACTTACCGGCAAAAGCGGCGTCGCGATGACGGTGGCAACAACGGCACCCGGCATTCAGGTCTATGATGGGCGCGGCGCAAACCGGCCCGGCAAAGCGACCTATGAAGGGCTCGCGATTGAACCCCAGCACTGGCCGGACGCGCCAAACCATCGCGGTTTTCCAAGCATCGCGGTGACGCCAGATGCGCCCTACCACCAAACCTCACGTTGGACATTCACAGCTTAACTGCCGCGATAGGTTGAAAAGCTAAAGGGCGAAACCAAAAGCGGCACATGGTAATGTGACGCCGGGTCGTTGATGCCAAAACGAATAGGAATTTCGTCAAGAAAACTTACGTCTTCTCCGCGCGCAAAATAAGCGCCCGCTTGAAACAGCAATTCATATTTCCCGATTGAAAATGCATCTGCAGGCAGGATCGGATTATCTGTGCGCCCGTCGTCATTTGTGACCATTGTGATCAAATGGTCGCGCGTGCCACCATCCAGCCGAAACAAATCAACGGTCATCCCCGCAGCAGGCAGTCCGCTGGCCGTATCAAGCACATGTGTTGTTAAGAATCCGGTCATAGCGTGCCTCGTGTTGTTGCCGCAGATGGTGCAAAAACCAATCCAGATTGTCACGCGGTTTTCATGTGAAGTGGCAAGGATATCAGAAAACCCGAAAAACCGCCCAGAATCGGTTTGACACCCTGCGCCCCATTGCGTAATCGGTCCTTCGTGATCAGGCGCGGTAGCTCAGTTGGTTAGAGCGATCGACTCATAATCGATAGGTCGGGAGTTCAAGTCTCCCCCACGCCACCACACTTTCCGTTCATACAGACGAACTACTTTGAAGTTGTAGCGGGCATATAATTGATTATTGCATCCCGGAATATGACTATTACGTGGCGTCAGGAACGACAGACTGTACTAAAGTCCATGTTCACTCATTGCGGTAGTTGAGGCAAAAGCAACACCAAGAAGTTGATTTTTGCGATTACATGTCGCCAAACCCTGAGAAAGAATGACGACAATGTTAGACTTTTTATTGATTGCCTTGTTAGTTTTAGGCGTTGTGGCTAACTCTAGCGCTGCAAACAACCGTGGAAAGCAAATAGTGAGTTTCTTGCGTAAGACGCTAAGAAACATTGCAAAACCGGGTTTCAAATCGCTGCAGAGAAAAACCACACCCTAAAGTTGCCATTCTTGACTAATAATCCATTAAGAGTTTAGATTGATAGGCGGATTACCGCTCCTATCGTCATTTTTCTTTTTAGTTAGTCGGGTCTCTGGATGGAATATATTTCTTATATCGCGTGTACGACTGCTGGATTAATCCTCAGCGCCATAGCCTTTGTAGGATTATATGACATTTCGATCCAACCCATAGAGGCAGCAACAACCTTGTTACAGCCCTCTGGGCTTGGAGAGCTTTTTGACGACATCTATCTATGGATAGACTTGGCGCTTGGTTTTTGGCTGATCCTTTATTTTTGGGTCCGCACTGCATCCGCAATTGCGCTGGCGTTGGTTTTGTTCAAAATAGTCCTGCTACACGGTTGGATACCTCTCATGCTAACGATTGGGTTATGTTTGCTTATGACATTGGTGATTGGGTTAGCCTATTTTCGCCAAAGCGAAACACCTTCGCACCGCTGATGCGCGCGCCATCTTTTATCCCCTCAAAATTCGCGTTAGCAGTGTCGCGAACAATTATTAGGGAAAATTGTGATGGGGATTTGCGACGATATCGCCGCCGTGATCGGCAGTGATCGGGTATTGACGGGTCCGGATGCGGCCCCCTATGCGACAGATTGGACCGGCCAGTATAAAGGCGAACCTTTAGCGGTGCTGCGCCCCGCGAATACTGATGAAGTCTCTGAGATTATGAAAATTGCCTATGCGACAAATACGCCCGTTGTCCCGGTATCAGGGCATACCGGGCTGACAGGCGCGACATTGGCGACAAATGCGCTGGTGCTATCTGTAGACCGGTTAGACACGATCGACGCAATAGATGTCGCCGGGCGTTCAGCAACAGTTGGCGCGGGCGTCATCCTTTCGAAATTACATGACGCCGCTGATGCACATGATTTAATTTTCCCGTTGACGTTTGGCGCGCGCGGCTCTGCGATGATTGGTGGCGTCTTGTCGACAAACGCAGGCGGATCGAACGTCGTGCGTTACGGCAATACCCGCGATCTGTGTTTAGGGATAGAGGTCGTGATGGCCGACGGGCGGATAATGAACCTGATGAGCGCGCTGCACAAAGATAATTCCGGGCTGAACCTGCGCCATCTCATGATTGGGGCCGAAGGCACATTGGGCATTATCACCGCTGCTGTGATGAAGCTCAAACCCAAACCACGCGCCTATGCAACTGCGATGATCGCCCTGCCCTCGCTTGACGACGCGCTGTCGCTCTTGCACGAAATGCGAGACAGCACAGGCGGCGCAGTCGAAGCATTTGAATATATGCCGCGCAGCTATATCGATAAGCACATGTCGGTCATACCAGATGCAAAACCACCCTTTGAAGATGCTTATGACGTCAATATTTTGATCGAAGTCGGTGCAACGGCGCAGCGTGATGCGACTCCAGGGACCGACGGTCAGGTCCCTGTCGTGGCGCAGCTTGAAGAAACACTAGGGACGATGCTAGAAGAAGGCCGTGTATTGGACGCCGTGATTGCCCAGAACGAAGCCCAACGTACGCAGATGTGGCAACGCCGAGAAGACGCGGGCGAGGTTATGACCCGCGGCACCCCATTCGTGAACACAGATGTAGCGGTGCCCTTGGACAAAGTCGCGACCTTTGAACGCGCGATCACCCCGCGCCTACAGGCAATCGATCCAAATTGTTACGAGGTCATCGTTTCGCACCTTGGCGATGGAAATATTCACCACACAACATTTGTTGGCAAAAATGACCCCGATGCGATGAAGGCCATGGTCGAAGCCGTCGAAGATGTGGTGCAAGAGCTTGGCGGATCATTTAGCGCCGAACACGGTGTAGGGATTTCCAAGCTTGATACGATGCGCCGCCGTAAAGACCCCGTTGCGCTTGATGCAATGCGCGCGATTAAGGCAGCGCTTGACCCGAAGAATATTCTGAACCCCGGCAAGGTTATTCCGGCAGCGGATTAAGACGCGTCAAAGAACCCCGGTCCGGCGCGCGTCAACAAACGCAGCGCCATCGCGTTCCCCATATCTGGGCCGCTTGCGATGGGGCCTGTGGCCTCATCCGTCAGAACACGTGCACCGTCTTCGCTGAGGATTTCGCCGCGCAGCCGCAACTGATCCCCGTCAATTTCCGCGAGCGCCCCAATCGGCGTTTCGCATGATCCATCAAGGCGGCCCAAGAACGCGCGCTCTGCCGCGACGCGCGCGCCAGTCGGCGTATCATGGATCGCGGCCAGCAGCGCAGCGGCGCGAGTGTCATCGCCACGCCGTTCAATCCCAATCGCCCCTTGGGCAATCGCAGGTAACATATCATCTGCTGCGATCGGCGTATAAGGCACATCATCCATGCCCAACCGCCGTAGGCCTGCTGTCGCCAAAAACGTCGCATCTGCAACACCGTCCGCCAGTTTTTTCAGGCGTGTCTGTACGTTGCCGCGAAACTCAACGACCTTCAGCATCGGGAACCGCGCTGCAATTTGCGCACGCCGCCGTGTTGACGAAGTCCCAACAACCGCCCCGTCGGGCATATCAGCCAAGCTTTTGTATTTCAGCGATACAAAAGCATCGCGCACATCTTCGCGCGGTAAAAAGACATCCATCACTAGCCCCGCAGGGTGCACAACTGGCATGTCTTTGGTCGAATGAACCGCAATATCGATGCCGCCGCCGATCAGGGCTTCTTCGATCTCGCGGGTGAACAGGCCTTTACCATCAATTTCGCGCAGCGGCTTATCTTGGATCAGATCGCCGGTGACTTTGATCACGCAAATGTCAAATGCGTCTTCCGGCAAATCCCAGGCCGCCATCAATCGATCACGTGTTTCATGGGCTTGCGCCAATGCAAGTGGCGAACCACGGGTTCCGATTTTAAAGCTCTGGGCGGGTGTGGGCATTTCAACTGTCATGCTGGTTTGTTAGCGACGGTGAACCCGCTTGACAATAAGCCATGCAATTGGGACCACCTTCCCAATCAAAAGGACGAGCCAATGACGCAGCAAAAAACCATCCTTCGGGCCCTTGCCGGTGAAACATTACCAACCCCACCCATCTGGATGATGCGTCAGGCTGGTCGGTACCTGCCCGAATATAAAGCCACGCGCGCGCAGGCGGGTGACTTTTTGTCGCTGTGTTATAATCCTGAATTGGCAGCCGAGGTCACTTTGCAGCCTATTCGGCGCTACGGATTTGACGCGGCGATCCTTTTTGCGGATATTTTGCTACTTCCCCAAGCGCTTGGTGCGGATTTATGGTTTGTGACAGGCGAAGGGCCGCGGCTTTCGACCATCACCACCGCGGATGAACTGGCGAAGCTCAAACCACTGGATGCCATTCACGACACCCTGAACCCGATCTATGAGACCGTGAAAATTCTCTCACAAGAGTTACCAAAGGAAACGACGTTGATCGGCTTCGCGGGTGCGCCTTGGACAGTCGCGACCTATATGATCGCGGGCAAAGGCACCCCTGACCAAGGGCCAGCCCATGCGCTTTTGGCAGAAAACCGGCCCGTGTTTGAAGGGCTTATCGACCGGATTACTGAGGGCACGATTTCCTATCTTTCCAAGCAGATCGACGCGGGCGCAGAGGTTGTCAAACTGTTCGATAGCTGGGCAGGGTCGCTGACAGATCAGGATTTCATCGATTTCTCGGTGAAGCCGATGCAACGGATCATTGCCGCGCTTAAGGCAAAGCACCCGGATATTCCCATCATCGCCTTTCCACGCGGCGCGGGCACTCGTAACATCGGCATGCATGCGGCAACAGGTGCCGATTGTATCGCGCTTGATGATGGGGTTGATGCGGCATGGGCTGCGAAACATGTGCAGGTTGACGGCTGCGTCCAAGGCAATCTGAAATCGTCGCATATGGTGACGGGCGGTGCTGATTTGGTTTCTGAGACACAGCGTATTTGTGATGCCTTTGCCAATGGTCCACATATTTTCAACCTTGGGCATGGGATCACACCAGACGCCAGCCCTGACAATGTGCAGCTGATGATCGATACTGTGCGCGGTGGCTAAGTTACGCGCGCCTCTGACGCTGCGGTTGGCATTTCACGCCGTCCGTGCCGCTTGGGTCGGGTTGATCCTGTTCATTGTCGCTTGGATTTGGCTCGTGCCAGCGACACCGATGGAACGCGATGCGCTCTCTGCGCCAATTGGGATAAACCGCCCCGAGGGGTTGACGGCAATGCGGATCGCGCGCGCGATGGTGCATTTCGCCCCGGAACGCGCGGCGAAACTGCTCAGCGACGCGTCAAACGGCGATATTTCTCCTGAACTGGCCGGGATGCTACTGCGGCAGGTCGCATCGGGTGCCCCGCAGCCGCCAGCAACCGCGCCACAACCCGCACTTGGCGACGACATTGATGGACCAAAGTTTATCAGCCGGGACTAAACGTTGTTGTCCACCCGAACCAAAGCGCAACTGCGACAAGGGCCAATGCCAAAGCGCGCCGGATTGTGCGGCTGTAGGTTTCGTTCTCAAGTAGGTTCTGCGCGGTCCCGGCAAGGGTGACGATCCCGGCGTGAATAGCCGTCGCCACCACGACAAAAACAGCAGATAGCGCAAGGGTTTGCGCCATGACGGGGGCATCCGTCTGGATAAAGCTTGGCAAGATTGCGACGTAAAATACCGCCGCCTTAGGGTTCAGCAAATTCGTGATCAGGCCGCGCCGAAAATACGTGCGCGCAGCCACACCGTTCGCGACTTTTTGTACGGGTTCTGCGGCGTCACGCCACCCGTCCCAAGCCAGCCATAACATATAGGCGACACCACCAAACCGCAGCGCTTGAAACAACAGAGGCGAGGCATTGATCGCAGCGGCCAATCCCAGTGCCGCTGCCACCCCGACCACGGCCAAGCCAACCGCTACGCCAGCAACCGCCGCATAGCCGAGCCTGCGCCCTTGGCTCGCGGCGACAACAGCAAGGTAGACCATGTTCGGCCCCGGCGTCAGCTCGATCAGCATCGCCGTGCCTGCAAAGGCCAACAAGACCGCTGGGTCAATCGCAGCTAGACCCATTTGGCCATCGGCGGCAGGCTCATCAGTACCGCGTTTGCGTCATGACCTGTCGCTAGTCCAAATTTGGTGCCACGGTCGTAGACAAGATTGTATTCAGCATAAAGCCCGCGATGCACCAACTGTGCATCTTTATCCGCGTCTGTCCAAACGGTGTTACGGCGCTTGTCGACAAGCGGCACATAGGCGGGCAGAAATGCGCGACCGATATCTTGGGTCAGCGCAAAATCGGCCTCCCAATCGCCGGTACAACGATCATCCATGAAGATCCCCCCAACGCCGCGTGCGCGGTGACGGTGCGGGATATAGAAATACTCATCCGCCCATGCTTTTAGCTCCGGGTAAAGATCAGCGCCATGTGGATCCAGATGCGCCTTTTGTTCGGCATGGAAATGCGCAGTATCTTCATCATATTCGATACAAGGGTTCAGATCAGACCCGCCGCCGAACCACCACGCATGCGGGGTCCAGAACATCCGTGTATTCATATGAACGGCAGGCGCATGCGGGTTTTGCATATGCGCCACGAGCGAAATGCCAGAGGCCCAAAAACGTGGATCACTATCCATGCCGGGGACGCCACGTGCGGCCATAGATTTTTGCGCGGCTTCGCCGAGCTGCCCATAGACGGTCGACACATTTACGCCGACTTTTTCAAACACGCGCCCGCCGCGCATGACCGACATCAACCCGCCGCCTGCATCCGCCCCATCATCAGAAGCGCGGGTGGTTTGCGTGACCTCAAACCGGCCTGCGGGTGCATCACTGGCGTGGCAATCTTCAAGACTTTCGAAGGCCGCAACGATGTCATCGCGTAAGCTGCGAAACCAAGCCGAAGCTGTTTGCTTTTGTGTATCGAAACCCTGTGACATAATCGCCCTCACGTGCTGTGCTATTGCATAACACTCTATCTTAGCTTCTTTGGTATATATCAATCACGAACGCAGATTTTACTGTATCATTCCGGAGACCACCATGCGCCCCGCCTTATTCATATTACCTTTGATTGCCCTCACCGCCTGCGCAACCCCACGCGAACAATGTATCAATGATGCCAACCGCGAAGTGCGCGTATTGACCCATTTGGTCAATGAAACGCGCGGGAACTTAGCCCGTGGCTACGCAATTGCTGAATCAACCGACGTGCGCACGCTGGTGCGGACATGTCGCGGACGTGATGCCAACGATGAAATCTTTACTTACCCATGCAATGAAACAGAGACCTTCACGACGACACGCCCCGTTTCAATTGATCTAGATGCAGAACAGGTAAAGCTCGCCCAACTTGAACGCCGTCTGTCGCAGGCTCAGGTCAATGCCAACACATCAATTTCGCAATGTATTGCGATCCACCCAGAATAATCAGTGACACGACACCGCGGCCGGGTCCAACAGGGTGCGGCCGCCATCGACGGTGATAATCTGCCCGGTTACAAAACTAGACGCATCAGAGGCCAGATATTGCACCGCATCCGATACCTCGCTTGGGCTTGCGATCCGGTGCAGCGGCGTATTGTCCACAATGGCTTCACGGGTTTCATCGCAGCCTTTGAGAGATCCCTTCAGGCTCGCGCTCATTACGCTGCCAAATGCGACAGCGTTCACGCGGATGCCGTGCGGCGCAAAGGCAACCGCAAGCGACCGGGTCATCTGGTCCAACGCTGCAGAGCTGACAGAATAGGCCAGCAATTCGGGATGTGTGCGGCGCGCAGCGATAGAACTGATATTTACAATTGATCCAATCGGGCCTGCCGGGCCGTCTTCGGCCTGTTTGATCATCTTACGGGCAACCGCTTGGCTGACCCTAAGGGCCGTCATCGTGTTTTGCTGCAGCAGTTCTTCGACACTGTTATCATCGGGATCAAGCGGATCAGTCTGCGTCACCTGCCGCGAGGCGTTCACCAAGATATCCACCCGTTCAAACGCATCAATCGTCGCCGACAGCAAGTTCTTGATCGTAAGTTTTTTGCGCAGATCACCTGCGAAAATGCGTACATTTTCTTCTTTTTCAGCCGCTTCGCCAACTTCATGGCACAGCGTCTTTTCATCCATATCTGCAAAAACGACGTTTGCGCCGCCTTGCACGAAATGCCGCCCAATCGCGAGCCCGACCCCATTGGCCGCCCCTGTAACGATCACTGTCTTACCAGCAATTGAATATGACATCGCGTTTCTCCTGTGCCGCTAGTGCTGCGGCCGATTGGCATGAAAGACTTTGAATGCACCATTACTGGCAATCATGTCCACATTGCGGAAACATTCAGACAAGGTGGCCTCATAGGGCAAATGCCGGTTTGCAACCATCCAAAGCTTGCCATGCGGCGCAAGCAGACGGGCCGCAGACTGAATAAACATGCGTCCAAGCGACGGATCAGAAGCGCGTCCGACATGAAACGGCGGGTTCATAACGATCCCATCAAACGCAGGTTTAGCCTGAAACTGTGTAGCGTCGCCCCAATGAAATGTTACGCGCGGATCGGTGACGTTCAATTTGGCACAAGCTACGGAAAGGGACTCGGCTTCGATCAAATCAAGCGATTGCACGCCTGCGCGGCCCAACACAGGCGCAGCGAGATATCCCCAGCCTGCCCCCAAATCGGCCATCCGCGCGGGCAGCTTCGGCGGCAAGGCGTTCGCAAGCAAGGCAGAGCCTGCATCAACAGCCCCATCAGAGAAAACCCCAGCAGACGTGAAATACCCATGCCCCGCTTTGGCTAGCGGCGGGGTAGTCCAATCGGCAAACTTATCTGTGGCAGCAAACCAAAAAATCCGCCCGTGCCCTTTGGTGATCGACGGCAGTGTGCCAAGACGCTTGCGGCATTCTTTGAAGACGCTATCGATTCCATCCGTCTTTTGCCCATCGACGACAACGATATCAGCGCGGGCACAGGCGGCAGCGACCATCGCACGGGCCAGCGCCTTGGCGCGCGGAACCACAACGATCGCAACGGCAACCTTGGTTAATTCTTGCGCAACCGGATAGCCCGCGTTTTCCCACGCGGCATAATCGGGATAAAACCCATGTACGATCTGCACCCGGTCGCGCGGCAAGGCCGATACATCATAGGTGGCGGTTGGACGCATGATCGCGATTTCGCCTTCGGGCAGCGACAAAAGACCGTCATCAAGGGCGGTGGTAAGACGAGACTGTGACATTTTTGTACGAATAACGCTGGTGCGTTACTCTTTCTCCATCGTGCATTGCAAAGGGTGCTGATGACGCTGCGCATAATCCATCACTTGCGCAACTTTGGTCTCTGCGATCTCATGACTAAAGACGCCGACAACTGCGATACCCTTCTTGTGGACGGTCAACATAATTTCAAATGACTGCGCATGTGACAGTCCAAAAAACCGCTCTAGGACCTGTACAACAAATTCCATCGGGGTGAAATCATCGTTTAGGATCATAACCTTATACATCGGTGGACGTTTTGTTTTTGGTTTGGTCTCAAGCGCCACGCCAAAATCGCCGTCGTCACCGTCATCCGGTTTATCCGCCATCATGTAGAAATCAGTCCGCATTACATCGCCCTGTTTGGTGAGCCCCATATATAAGGCACCCTGCGCGGGTGAAAACCCCCCAGTGCATTTCGTGCAATCGCGCATCTAGTTACCCCACCCTAACGCACCACTATATGTGCCATTTCGCACATTATGATCACATGAAAAGTCTTTGAATTTAGGGTATTTTCCGATTTCATAAGCTGTGCTAGCGTTACCTCATAAAAATAAGGTCACCGAAAAAATTCGGGGCCAGAGGCAGTAAAAAAGAGGCAAGCGACGTGGCAAGTCGTCCGGGACAATTGGCCCTTCAGGGGCTGTATCTATTCGCATTCTTGATCGTAACTTTGTTTGCGCCCATCAGCGCGATCGCGGCCCCCTATGCCGCGATGGTGATGGACGCGCGCACCGGCGAGGTTTTGCATTCACGCAACGCCGATACCCGGCTGCATCCGGCATCGCTGACCAAGATGATGACGCTTTATATCGCCTTCCAGGCGTTGGAACGCGGCGAGATCACCCTTGATACCGAGGTGCGGATCAGCCGTAACGCAGCCTCTGAACCGCCTTCGAAACTAGGCGTACAGGCAGGGCAAACCATTCGCCTGCGGTACTTGCTGCGTGCGGCTGCGGTGAAATCAGCCAATGATGCGGCCACCGCCATTGGCGAGGCCATCGCCGGATCAGAGGAAGCCTTTGCGACACGCATGAACCGCACAGCCCAAGCCATGGGCATGCGCAATACCACATTCGTAAACGCACATGGATTGACACAGTCCGGGCATATGTCGACTGCGCGTGATATGTCCGTCTTGGGCCGTCACATGATTTACGACTTTCCACAGTATTATAACTTGTTTTCACGCCGCACAGCCGATGCAGGTATTGCCACCGTACGCCATACAAACCGTCGTTGGCTTGATAGCTACGAAGGCGGCGACGGCATCAAAACCGGCTACACCCGCGCTGCTGGCTTTAACCTCGTTGCCTCTGCGCAACGTGGTCAGGAACGTGTGATCGTAACTATGTTTGGCGGATCATCCACCACCGCACGCAACGCCCGTGTGACTGAGTTGATGGATATGGGCTTTAACCGTGCACCATCACGCGCCACAATCCGGCGCCCAAATCCACCCGCTGCAATGCTGACCGCAGCACCAGTCCAGCGCCAGACAGCGGTCCGCGTTTCTGGACTGGTGAGCCGCAGCTTGCGCCCTGTCGCACGTCCGCGCCCCGAAGCACCCGTGCCCGAGGCAGAGGTGCTGGTCACCACGGCAGATGCCGCGATCATCGAGGATGTTCTGAACGACGTGATTAACGCCGCCTTGCTTGAGGCGATGGAAGCGCCCGAACCTGCACCCGCCGCCACGGCCCAGGCAGCAGCCCCCACCGCGCCAGCGCCGCAAACGCTTATTGCTGCGGATACGCCAACCGTCACGCCGCATCTGCGGCCAGCAAGCATCAGCGGCACCACTGTTGCCGCTGCCCCAGCAGTAGAACCTGCTGTGGTCACCGCAGAGGCGGAACCCGAAGTGGTCACCCGCATCTCGACCTCTGGCGGACGGCATTGGGGCGTGAACGTTGGCCGGTATAACAGCCGCTATGACGCAGAACGGGTCCTACTTCGCGTGGCATTGAATGAAATGAGCACGCTTGACGGGGCCTTGCGCCGTGTTGTGCAACGCTCTGGCGGATTTGATGCCAACTTTATGGGATTGAGCCGCGAAGGCGCCGACCTGGCCTGCCGTCGGCTGCAAGCGCGCGGCACGACATGTTTTATGATCGGCTCTGAAGGCTAATAAAAACGCCCCCTCTGCTATCACAAAGGAAGCGTGCACAACCTGATATCTCCCCGCATTTACGGTGCATGAACGTCAGATCAGTACGGGCACCGACATGTTTTATGCGGTGCCCGCTTTCGTTTAGTTTGCGGTACGATTGCCCCACATCTGCGACCCGGCAAATGCGTCAGAGCAGACTTCGAGTGTCAGCTCTTTGATTTGGTTTGTATCGCTGCGGCCGTTGCGTGTGTCTTCGCCAGCGGTCAGACACATGTCTGTAGCGCCCGCCACTGTGATAGTGCCTTCGCCCGCAAAGACAAAGCTTTGCAGATCGCTGCCGTCGCATGCGGACAGACCAACAGCTGCGCCAGCCTCGGTAGATGCGACCTCGGCGCAAACATCGAATTCAGGCATGTACAGCGTGCCGTCAGCGAATTGCTCAGAATCAAAGCCTTGGTCGACAAAGATGTCGCCCGAGGGGCTGTAGCACGTGTGTGCTTGCAGCCCGTTGTCTGGATCGGCATCTGCGCCCTGCCCGCCCGAGATATCAACGCAGTAACCGTCTTGGGTGTTATCAAGCAGGTCGATCAGGTTGATTTCCACGGTCTCAGCATGAGCCAGACTCGCGCTCAGTAATAGCGATGCAATGGCGGTAGGGAAAAATAGACGTTTCATGATTGTTTCCTATGATAAGGTGCCGAGAGGTCTGCAGGTTGATATGGCAAGCGTCGCGGCGCATTTATCGGCAGAATTCATCTGCGACAAGTGCCCCGTTATGCGTGATTGTTTTCGTTTCAAAATCGTAGCAACCTTCGGCGGTTGCTGGCCTGTAGCGGATAAAATAGTCTTCTCCGGCATAGCTGTAGTCCATGCTACGCCCGCCTTGTGCATCTTGGGTAAACACAAGGTTTTCCACCCCGCCTTCGGGTGGGCGGCCTGCTTCAACCCCTTTCCCATCCGTGGCAGTCAACGGACTAACACGGGGCAAGCGATCAAAACTTGCGACCTCTCCCATGAGGCATTGAACGATATACGGGGCATCTGCCGAGGTATGATAGCGATATCCGAAGGTGTCATCGGTCTGCCCATTACAAACGTCGAGAACGCCTTGCGCGATCACTGAGCCATCAGGGTTAGTATCGCCATAGATGGGGAAGCCATCAAAACCCCAGCCAATGATCGCATCGGGACCTGCGTTTTCCATCTGCGCAATCATGCACACGGGGGCCGCATGGTAATGGTAATCGTCACCGCGTCCTGCATGTCCGCCGCAAACATCAAGCTGACCCGTCTGGATCGTATCGTGGTGGGCTTGATGATGGGCCAGATCGGCCTGTGTCATCTCTCCGCCACCCGTATAGTCGTAGATCGGCACCCCATTCACCGCAACACCAAGCGCCGCATCGCGTGTCAACGGTGTGTCGCCCAAAACAGGCGCAAGGATAACTGGGGCAGCATAGTCCGCCGGGACAGGCACCTGTTCATTCGTGCCTGTGATTCCTGTCATCAAATCATGATCAGGATAGGTATCTGAGGTAATCAGCGCGTGGCTGTCCGAACATGTTACCGTGACACTGTCATCAAACCCCGCCTCTGCGACCGAGTCCACGACGGCTGTACAATGATCCTCATGGGCGTGTGCAGCGGTTGCAGTGCCGACGGTCAAACACACCGCCGCGACCATGGCGCCAGAGCGGCTCATTCGACTGTCAAACGGCATAGAACCGTGTTGCTTTGTTCAAGATCAGGACCCCAAATAAGTTCAGCCGTGTCATCCCAGCTGATTTCATCATAGCCCATTTTGGGATCGACAGCGCTTTCGCTAAACACATCGGCCTGGGGCCAATCGCTTGCATCAAATCCAGCAAGGTCCCAACCATCTGGTTCATCCGAGGCTTCAAATCCACAAATGCCTTCGCCAGCAACGGGATTTTCTTCGCTCTCGCAGGATTTATCAAGCGGGGCAGTATGGATCACGAGACATTGCCAAGAGGCGTCACTGACCACAACCGTGTCGCCCGCCGCATCCATGATCTGAACGATAACACCGCCGTCACCCATTTGTTGACGACGGGTCCCGATGTACTCAAGCCCGGTGTCATTTTCTTTGAAATCCTTCGCGACCAAACCAATCGTGAATGGGCGTTCGGCTTCAAAAGTAAAACTCTCGGCGTTGAACGAACGTTCGGTGGTGATCGGAACGCTGTCTTCGGCGACTTGCACACCATCAATCCGCATCTCAAACCAATTGTCGGCCCAGACATCTGCGCTGTAAGGTTCCGCGAAAAGTGCCCCGCTCGATAACGGGATCAAAGCGACGGAATAAACGAATTTGCGCATAGCGGGCTCCTTTTGAGTAATACCTTCCCTCTTTAACGCGAAAACCGCGATTTTCCGACGCAATATCTTTCAGACGACCTTTCTTTCGAACGCTGCCGCCATCAGCGCACGGGTGTAATCGGTTTGCGGGTTTTCAAAGATCGCTTGCGCATCACCCGCCTCAACCACATCGCCTTGTTTCATCACTATAACTTTGTGAGACAAGGCGCGCACAACCTTAAGATCGTGGCTGATAAACAGATAAGCCAACCCGTATTTTTGCTGCAAGTCCCGCAGCAACTGCACGATTTGCACCTGAACGGTCATGTCCAAAGCGCTGGTCGGTTCGTCAAGGATCAGTAGTTTTGGGCGTAATATCATTGCGCGGGCAATCGCGATACGTTGGCGTTGGCCGCCGGAAAATTCATGCGGGTAACGGTCCATCGTGGCCGGATCAAGTCCGACCTCTTGCATGATCTCATGGACCATATCGCGCCGGTCCCGCCCCGGATCGACGCCATGTACACCCAGACCTTCGGCGATGATTTCGGCCACGGTCATGCGCGGACTTAACGAACCATATGGGTCCTGAAACACGATCTGCATATCGCTGCGCAGTGGGCGCATCTGTTTCGGGCTGTAGCCGTGAATATCTTTGCCTTGGAACGCGATTCGTCCTTCTGAACGGATGAGCCGCATCGCGGCCAGCGCAAGCGTTGTCTTGCCTGATCCACTTTCGCCGACAACACCCATGGTTTCACCCGCTCGGATACGCAGCGTCGCAGCATTCACCGCTTTGATATGCCCCACCGTGCGCCGCAAAAGTCCAGCGTGGATCGGGAACCAAATTCGGGTTTCGTCCGCCTCCAATACAACGGGTGCGCCTTCAGGCACTGGCACGGGGTGGCCCGTCGATTCCGCCGCCAAAAGCGATCGCGTATAAGGGTGTTGCGGGTTTGAAAAAATCTCGACGGCTGGACCTGTTTCGACAATTTCACCGTCTTTCATCACACAGACCCGGTCCGCGATTTTACGCACAATTGTCAGATCATGGGTGATGAACAGCATCGACATGCCCGCGCCGCTTTTCAGCTCTGCCAGCAGTTCCAAAATTTGCGCCTGAATGGTGACATCAAGTGCGGTGGTTGGTTCGTCCGCGATCAACAAATCGGGCCCATTCGCCAGTGCCATCGCGATCATCACGCGCTGGCGCTGCCCGCCCGACAATTGATGCGGATAGGCATTCAACCGGCTTTCAGCGTCGCGGATACCCACCCGATCCAACAGTTCCAGAATACGTGTTCGGACAGCCGGGCCGCGAATGCCCTGGTGCAGTTCAATGCTTTCGCCCAGTTGTTTTTCCAGCGTGTGCAACGGGTTGAGCGAGGTCATCGGTTCTTGGAAGATAAAGCTGATGTCGTTACCGCGCACGGCCCGCACCGCGCGTTCATCCGCGCCGACCATTTCTTCGCCCGCGTATTTGATGGATCCAGCCATCATCGCGCTTTCGTCCAGCAACTGCACCGTCGACAAGGCGGTTACCGATTTACCTGACCCAGACTCACCGACAAGGGCGACTGTTTCGCCTTTGTGAACTTGAAACGACACACCACGCACGGCATGGGTCACGCCGCCGTCCTGACGGAAGGCCACGCGCAGGTTGCGCACATCTAAAACCGTGTTCATTGTGCGGCCCCGCTATCATTTCCAAACGGCAGATCCGCCGTATCGACCTTGCCATCTGCGACAAAGGTTTTGCGCGGATCAAACGCATCGCGGACGCCTTCAAAGATAAACACCAGCAACGACAACATAATCGCAAAGGTAAAGAAGGCGGTGAACCCCAGCCAAGGGGCTTGCAGGTTTTGTTTTGCTTGCAATGTCATTTCGCCCAAGGACGGTGCAGAGGACGGCAAGCCGAAGCCAAGAAAATCAAGTGACGCCAAAGTCGCAATCGCGCCCGTCACCAAAAACGGTAGCATTGTCACAGTCGCGACCATCGCGTTTGGCAGCATATGGCGGAACATGATTGTCCGGTCGCGCACGCCCAAAGCTTTGGCCGCGCGGACGTATTCAAGGTTACGCGCGCGCAAAAATTCGGCGCGGACCACACCGACCAATGACGGCCACCCGAACAGCACAGTCAAGAACACAAGCAACCAAAAACTGCGTCCCAAAATCGCAAACACGATGATGATGACATAAAGCGACGGTGTTCCGGTCCAAATTTCGATAAACCGTTGAAAAATAAGGTCTGTCCAGCCGCCAAAATATCCTTGTACGGCCCCCGCCAAAATACCCAAGACGGATGATGCGATTGTGACCATCAGGGCAAAGGCAATCGATAGCCGGAACCCATAGATGACCCGCGCCACGACATCACGTTTGGTGTCATCGGTACCAAGCCAATTGTCCGCACTTGGCGGTGCGGGGGCGACACCAGAGACATCCACAATGGTGTCGTAGGAATAGCGGATTGGCGGCCAGATCATCCAGCCCTTTGCAAAATCGCCTTCAATTGTGTCACCGTTTGCCACCGCATCGATCAACGCCTCTGGTGTGTCGAAACAGGTGTCCAGCCCGCCCGTGACAATCAAACATTCAACCTCGGCGTCCTTATAGGCGGCTTCGGTCGGGAAATCGCCGCCGAAATCACGCTCGGAATAGAAGTTGAAAATCGGCATATGCAATTCGCCGCGATAGCTGACCACGATGGGTTTATCATTGGCGACAAATTCAGCCATCAATGACACACCAAATAAAACACTAAAGATGATCAACGACCAAACTGCGCGGCGGTTACGTTTGAAATTACGCCAACGGCGTTGGTTCAGGGGGGATAACATCTTCATCCGCGGGCCTCAAAATCGATCCGAGGGTCGACAAATACATAAGTCAAATCGGTGATGATCCCGACGACTAACCCGATCAGGGAAAAGGCAAACAACGTCCCAAACACCACTGGATAGTCGCGCGCAACGGCTGCTTCAAAGCCGAGTCGCCCTAGCCCATCCAACGAAAACAGTGTTTCGATGATCAGCGAACCGCCAAAGAACACACCGATAAACAGCGCAGGAAACCCGGAAATCACGATCAACATCGCGTTGCGGAAAACGTGACCATAAAGGATTTTACGCTCTGACAGCCCTTTGGCTTTAGCGGTGACGACGTATTGTTTTTTGATCTCGTCCAAAAAACTGTTTTTAGTGAGCAAAGTCAGCGTCGCAAAGGCCGCAATGGTCGAGGCGAACACCGGCAAAGCAATGTGCCACAGATAATCGATCACTTTGCCGATCAGACTAAGCTGGTCAAAATCATTTGATGTCAGACCGCGCAGCGGAAACAGCCGCCAGTAAGACCCGCCAGCAAACAGCACGACCAATAGGATCGCAAACAAGAAACCGGGAATGGCATAGCCGATGATGATCGCGCCAGATGTCCAAGTGTCAAAGGCTGAACCATCGCGCACCGCTTTTTTGATACCCAGCGGGATCGACACGAAATAGGCGATCAACGTCGACCAAAGCCCCAGCGTGATCGAGACTGGCATCTTTTCCATCACCAAATCAAACACGCTGATCGACCGGAAATAGCTTTCGCCGAAATCAAAGCGCATATAGTTCCAGATCATGTTCAGGAACCGTTCCAACGGTGGTTTATCAAAGCCAAATTCGCGCTCAAGTTCGGCGATAAATTCGGGCGGTAACCCGCGTCCGCCGACATATTCGCTTTCCGCCTCGCCGCCAAAATCAGCGTCGCCCCCCCCGCCCGCGATGCCCTCAAAAACATCGCCGTTGCCTTCGAGGTTGGCAAGGATTTGCTCAATCGGCCCACCAGGGACAAATTGGATTAAGGCAAAGTTGACGATCATAATGCCCAGCAACGTGGGAATGATCAGCAAAAGCCGTCGAAGGATATACGCGCCCATGTCTATGAACTACTGAAACGCGCCAGCCGCGGCAAGCGCATCTGCTTTGTCTTGGTTGATCCACCAGTAATCCAGATAGCCAAGGCCGAATTCGGGCAGGTTTTCGGGGTGCTCGTACATGTCGTAATACGCGACCCAGTTTTTGCCTAAATACCATGTCGGCACGATGAAATATTCATAGCGCATAACCCGATCAATCGCACGAACGGCCGCAGACATTTCTTCGTAATCCTCGGCCCCGGTGACAAATTTTGCTAATTCTTCAAAGGCTTCTGAACAGTACCCCGCCGGATTAAAAACATCATCCTTATCGTCACAGCCGAATTTCTGTTCGATACCCCGGCCTTCGACAAGACCGTTCACATAGTAGCCGAACATCATGTCGAAATCGTTTTCTTGCGTGCGGGCTTGGTATTGTGAGGGATCAACCCGGTTGTATGTGATATTCACCCCAAGCCGTTGCAGGTTTTCGATATAGGGATTGATGATCCGGTCAAAGCTTTGGCGCGTTTCCAAAAATTCGATGTCGAGCGTATCGCCATTTGCATCCCGCAGCAGCCCATCATCGCCAGACGTGAACCCGGCCGCTTCCATCAACACAAGCGCCTGACGCAGGTTGTTGCGGTCCAATGCGCGTGTGCCGCTTTCGTGTGGCAGTAAAGCATCTTGGGTGAAAATCTCTGTTGGAAGAAATTCGCGCACCGTTTCCAGCATTTCCAATTCGCGCCCTTCGGGGAGGCCAGCCGCCTTAAGCCGGTCGTTTTCCCAAAAGCTTTCGCGCTGCTGGAAAAGCCCGTATTGCAAATTGGTGTTGGTCCAGTTGAAATTAAACATCAGCCCCAACGCCCGGCGGACATTGCGGTCTTGGAGCTTTTCGCGGCGCAAGTTGAAGACAAATCCAGTGGCTGCGGGCAACGTCCCGTCATCAAGCGTATCCCGAACAACCCACCCATTGTCGATTGCCGGGAATTCATAAGAGGTCGCCCAGTTCAACGAACTATTTTCGCGGCGGAACGTGAATTCACCCGCCTTAAAAGCCTCAAACGCGGCCGAGGTATCAGCGAAATATTCAATTCGGATCGAATCGTAATTGCCACGGCCGACATTGATTGGCACGTCTTGCCCCCAATAGTCAGGATTGCGCACATAGGTCAGCTGACGTCCGGGGTCGATTGTGCCAACCATATATTCGCCCGTTCCCGGCGATGTTTCCATCCGTGCCTCGTCCAGACGCGCGCCAGTTTCTTCGAACCAAGTCTTAGACATCACAATTTGGCTGGCCATTTGCGACACACGCCCAACTTCGGGCGCGTCTTCCGCAAAGGTGAATTTCACCGTGTAATCATCAATCGCTTCATAGGCTTCGACAAGTTGCACAATCCCCGCGCGGTAGGATGGTGTTGCCTGTTCGCGCAATAATTCATGGGTATAGATCACATCATGCGCAGTCATCGGCGTGCCATCCGAGAATGTCACATCATCACGCAGGTGGAAAATGACCCAAGACTGATCTTCGGGATATTCCAGCGTCGTGCACAGCAGGCAATATTCTGAACCGATCTCATCATCGGTGCCCGTCATGATCCGTTCGTACATCATCGACGACATCGCACCCGGAGAGCCGCTCAGCGTTGCGAACGGGTTCATGTTATCGAACGTGCCGCTGGCTGAAATACTGACCTCGCCGCCGATAGGCGCATTAGGGTTCACATAGTCGAGATGCCTGAAATCAGCCGCGTATTTTAGCGTGCCGTATTCGTTGTACCCATGGCTTTGGATGACCGTATCGTGACTTTCGGCGCGCAAGGTATGCGCACAAAACACCGTCGCAAGCCCGACAATACCGCCAGCAAGCAACCGCGCGAACGGTGCGGATTCATCTGCGGGTTTCAAGGCAATAGCCTTTGCTTGGGTGCGGTTTGGCATCATTGTCTCCGATAGCGATCAGTTGCTGCAAGGCTACGTGACACTTCGGTAAACATTCAAGTTGAGATTACGTGATCAAGCCGTGTTCAACAGTATTTCCAAACAAAAAGGCCACCCCAAGCTGGGGCGGCCTCTGTATTGTGCATTCTCAAACAGGATCAGTCGTCAAGACTATCGAGATAAGCGATCAGGTTTGCCCGATCTTCTATCTTGCGCACACCGTTAAAGTTCATCGCAGTGCCTGGTGCATAGTTACCTGGGGCTTCGAGGAAACCGTTCAGGTGCTCTGCGTCCCACACATCCGCCACGGCAACGAGCGAGCCGGAATAACCAAACCCATCTTCAGACCCAACTGCGCGACCAACAACACCGTAAAGCGATGGGCCGATGCCGTGGTCACCAGGCTCTACAGAGTGGCAAGCTTTACAAGGGCGAAACTCACCTTCGCCATCAGCGGCACTTGCGGTTGCCATAACTTCTGCGAAATCAATTTCTACAACAACTTCTTCAACGGCATTCCCGTCGTCGACTTCGATCACATAGGCTTGCTCGTGGTGGTCGCCATGACCTCCGCCGCCTGCGTAAATCAAATCAGCCGCCCAGCCGCCCAGCAAGAATACAAGAAACGTCCCGCAAAGGCCGCCGATTACTTTCGTCAAAGTCATTGTGTCGAACATGTCGCGTTCCATTCAGTTCACAGATTTATCGCTATCTATCCGCTTCCCATACCCGGTTGCAAGGTATACTGCCGCGACCAATCGCCCATTTTTGAACTCTGTCGTCGGGAGGGGACGCATATGACCCAAAAAATCGCATTCCAAGGCGAGCTTGGCGCCTATGGCCACCAAGCCTGTGCAGATTCCCGCCCCGATTTTGAACCGCTGCCCTGCCCCACCTTCGAAGACGCGATTGAGGCTGTGCGCAGTGGCACGGCCGATCTTGGCATGATTGCTGTTGAAAATTCCACCTATGGTCGGGTTGCTGACGTGCATTCGCTTTTGCCTGAAAGCGGTTTACATATTGTTGATGAAACCTTTGTCCGCGTCCATGTGAACCTCTTGGGTAAAAAAGCAGCCAAACTATCGGACATCAAAGAAGCGCACGGGCATCCGGTTATTTTGCCGCAGTGCGGGGTTTTCTTGCGTGAAAATGACATTATCGGTCATACGAGCACCGACAATGCCCGCGCCGCCCGCGAAGTCGCCGAAGGCGATGACATCACGGTAGCAGCGCTCGCGTCTGAATTGGCCGCAGAAATCTATGATCTCAAGGTCGTCGCCCGCCACATCGAAGATCATGACCGTAATACAACGCGCTTCTTAATCATGGCGCGTGAACCTGATGTCAGCCGCCGCGGCAAATACGGTATGGTTATCAGCTTTGTTTTCCGCGTCCGTAACATTCCCGCGGCACTATATAAGGCGATGGGTGGCTTTGCGACCAATGGGGTCAACATGACCAAGCTCGAAAGCTATATGGTCGATGGAACCTTTACCGCAACGCAGTTCTACGCCGAAATCGAAGGGCATACTGACGACCACAATGTCCAACTTGCGCTCGAAGAGCTGGACTATTTCACAGATAAGCTGCACGTGATGGGTGTTTATCCGGCCGCTGCACGGCGGCACGAAAAATAGTTATTGCCCCTTGCGGTAAGCGTCTTCGATTTCCTCAGAAAATTCAAGGACACGCGCCCGAAACCGTTTGGAAAGCTTGGCCTTAGCCAGCTTCATTGATTGCAGAATTAGCCGTGAGGTCATTGATTTTGCGCGCAAATCCAACCCAACGATGATCCGCGTACGTGTCGGGGAAAGCGCGACAAGCTCTACCTCTGTGGTGAACGACATCCCATCTGACGCGCCCAAAACCTGATAGAAATTTGGGTCATCAAGCGTGGCCAATGTCGCATCAAGCGCACGGTTTCGGCCCCGGAATTTGAACGCAATCTGCCATTGTGACCCAGGTTTGACCGGCCCATCGTCATCCCGCGTGACCTGCACACCGTGCCGCAACGCGCGCCGCTCAAACGCCACAAAATCGCTGACACGCGCAAACGTATCGGCGATCGGGACTTCGATATCCTCGCGTGTGCTAAATTTCATCTACCGCTCCTTTTTGGGACCGTGTTAGACTAGTTTGGTTAATCAAATCGATCCGCCAACCAATTTTCTAGCAAAAAATGTGCAATTGCGCCTTTGCGGGCGGGCAGGATTTCAGGGTGCTGCCCAGCAAATATCTGTGCAACCTCTTCACGGGTCACCCAGCGCGCATCTTCGATCTCGGACGGATCGATGGTAATCTTTGTACTGGTGGCATCGCCCGCGCAGCCAAACATCAAAGACGCGGGAAACGGCCAAGGTTGGCTGGCCAAATACAGCACTTCACCAACGCTCACCCCTGCTTCTTCAAGCACTTCGCGACGCACGGCGGCTTCAATTGTCTCGCCGGGTTCGACAAAGCCTGCGAGCAAAGAATACATACCCTCGGGCCAGCCCGGTGACCGCCCCAACAAGACAGAATTCCCATGCGTAATCAGCATGATCACAACCGGGTCTGTGCGCGGAAAATGATGCCCGCCGCAAGCTGGACAATCGCGCTGCCAACCGCCCATCGCCATTTGGCTTTCATGACCACATATTGCACAAAACCGGTGGGATTTGTGCCAACCGAACACGGCACGCGCGGTGGCGGCCAATTCAGCATCACGCGGGTTCAGCCGCGTCATGATCGCCCGCAGTTCAACAAACTGCGCGTCGCTTACCGCCGGGTGTTCCTGCTGCGTGGCATCAAGAAAACTGTCCAGTGATTCGCCGCCGTAAGCCTGCGGGGTCCACGCCGACAGGTCCGCAGCAAAGGTCGGGCCCGTTTCTTGACCCAAAAAAATCATATCTGGGCTTGCATCCGCTAAGATCGGATGGCCGGGCGATACACGGATCAGCGCGCCGTCGTACACCAGCGGTTTGCCGCGCCAAAGAAGAATGAACTGCGCATCATTTTGCTGCGCGAGCGCGATGGCCTGCACACGCAGCTGCGCTGCGCGGTCAAGCCCGGACCCTCCGAATGTCACTGTCTCTGCAATTCTCATGCCCCTGAAATGGCATGTGCACCCAGAAAGTTCAAACGCTTCTGTCGAACAGCCCGCTTTGCCACGCTGACCGCTTGCACTGCCCGCCCTTGCGCCCTATATGGAAAGAGAGAGGTTGGCGCGGGCGAGTGCCTCGCCAACCTGGTCAGGTCCGGAAGGAAGCAGCCACAACGAGCCCCACTTGGGTCGATGTCCAACCTCTCACCTCAGTGATTTTGCGCAAGTAAAATCACGTCACGCGACAGAGCAAAATCATTTGGCTGTGTCGCAACGCTATGAGCCACAAGGAGGACAATTATGTTTGTGTTATCGTCCCTCCCGGTTTGGGTGCGCTGAAGATATTCCGTTCCCTCGTCCGGTTCCCGCTGATAGCCTATGCCTATCAGCCAACGCATTGCCTTTGACGAGGACATTCCATTGACAGACCTTACCCGCGACGCCCTTGGCTGGTCGCCCTTCTTTATGTCTCAGCTTGAAATAGACGAGCTTGAAACCCTTACACCCGCCCGTATTGCCACCGTTCACAGAGACCGCGTTGTCGGATTTTCCGAGATAGGAAGCCTTGAACTGACGCTTGATCCACAAATCACAACCGCCGCAGTGGCGGTGGGTGATTGGGCGCTCGCCGCCCCCGCCCAACATCGCCTGATCCGCGTGCTAGAGCGTAAGACTGAACTGTCACGCAGCACCGAATTCCACACCGGCGACAAACAATTGATCGCTGCCAACCTCGACACGTTATTCATAACAAGTTCGTGCAACAATGATTTCAACGTGGCACGGCTAGAACGCTATCTCGCGTTGGCGCATGACGCGATGGTGACGCCTGTGATATTGCTTACCAAAGCGGATCAATGCGATGATCCTGACGCCTACATTGATCAGGCGCGTGCCTTAGGGCGTGGGCTAGAGGTGATCGCGCTTGATGCGAAAACGCAAGACGTCGCCGCGATACTCGCGCCTTGGTGCGGCAAGGGGCAAACTGTTGCGCTGGCTGGATCGTCGGGTGTCGGCAAGACTACTGTGGCGAATGCGCTCACAGGTGGGCAGGCCGCGACCCAAGGTATTCGCGAAGATGACGCACGCGGGCGACATACCACCACGGGGCGGTCGCTTCATGCGATTCCCTTAGGTGGTTGGCTCATCGATACGCCGGGGATGCGCGGGTTGGGATTGGCCGAAGCCGCCTTTGGCATCGATGCGACATTCCCCGAAATCTCGGAACTTGTGACCCAATGCAAATTCCGCGATTGCGCGCATGAAAGTGAGCCGGGCTGCGCCGTTCAGGCGGCCATTGCGGCGGGGGATATCGACCCCGAACGCCTGCGTCGGTTTAAGAAGCTCAAGCGTGAAAACACCCATGCGACCGAAACAATCGCGCAATCGCGCGAGCGGGCCAAGAAATTCGCAAAGGGTGTAAAGCGGGCAATTAAGAAAAAGGGGCGCTGATCGGCGATGGGCAATCAAATAGTCGCGCTGTTGGCGTCTGCGGACGAAAACTATGCTTTGCCGATGGCGGTCGCACTGCATTCTGCGCTTTATCATCTTTCAAAAACGGTATGCGCCGAAGTGTTTATCGCCGATAGCGGAATTACACCCGCGACGAAGACGCGCTGCGCAAAAATCCTGCGCGCGGCGCATCCGAATATGGACCTCCATTGGTATCGGCCCGACCTGACAGAGTTTGCAGGAATTGATGGCGGGCACCTGACCGCGGCCACGTTCAGCCGCATTTTTGTCAGTGACATCGTCCCAGACAACATCGACCGCGTGCTTTATATCGATTGCGACGTGGTCGTGGGGGACGATATTTCGAGACTTTGGGACATCGACATGACAGATACGGCATTCATGTGCGCACTTGATGGGCCAAACAGCAATTTTGACAAGCTCATCCGCGACAAATTTCCTGAGGTTGCTGCCCCACCTGCGACCCTCTACTTCAATTCTGGCGTCATGCTGATCAACATGCCCGAATGGCGCAGGCGCGAAATTATGGTCAAAGCACGTGACTTTATTTCGCGGCACGGGCATGCGCTAACCCACATGGATCAATGTGCACTTAACGCCGTAGGTGTCGGGGCTTGGAAGCCGCTTGATGATTGGTGGAATACGCAGGTTGCCTTTAACCTTGGCTGCACATTGCCCGGCTACGGCATATTGCACTATACTACCCACAAACCATGGGTGCGCAGCGCGCAAACTGCGATGGCTGATCAATATTTTCAAGCCTACCGCCGCGCGCAAGTTGATACGCCTGTTATAGGTTGGATCAAGACGGCCGGGCTGGCCAGCGCGCAAGCTTTTTTGCGCTGGAAAGATCGTGCCGCACATCGTACCAAACGCCGGTTGAAACGTTGGATGGGGCGCAACGCTTAACCCTGATACGCCCAAGCAAGCTGGGCATCCGTTTCAACTGCGCAAGGGCGGATCTCCCGCAAGCGCGCCAAGGCTGCGTCAGGGTCTTCACCGGCGGCAATCATTATGCGTAGCACCAACATCCCCGACCGTCCGCAGCCGCCCTTGCAATGCACCAACACCCGCTGCCCCTGATCTAATGGCTTCAAAAGCTGCGCGGATTGATCGGCCCAGTTCATCTGTTCGGGAACACCAAAGTCGGGCACAGGAAGGTGCAACCACGGGATGCCATTCTGGGCAAGCCGCGCGCCGAAATCGCCCGCACCGCAAGCATCTAACTCTGCTTGTGCGGTCAAGCTACATACGACCGCGGGGCCCCAGTCCAATATGTTTTGCACATCGGCCAGATAATCCCCCTGCCCGCCTGGCGCGGGGCAAAGCGCAATGCGCCCAGCCCCCAACGCCAGTTCAAAGATCGCAAAACTAGACAATCCCGTGCTCCACTACTTGTCCGGGATGGGCTTGCGCCCAATCTGCAAGATACGCCGCAACCGCAGGATTTCCAGCATGCTTAATCGCTTTTCGTGGCAGGGCAACACCATGCGAGAGCGCCAGATCAAGACAGGCGATGTGGTCGCGTGTTCTACGGTCTGCGCAGTTTTCGGATCCGTGAATGATGGTCGTCAGCAATGTCCCGCCAAAGCCATTCACAAAGCTTAGGTCCGCTCCAAGTTTCAAGAAATACTGCATTGTTTCGGGTAAACCCTGCCAACCCGCCGATTGCACAGGGGTCACACCTTGGTCATCTGGCAGGTCCCAAGGAACACCGACCGCTACAAGCGCCTTCAGATGATCCATCCTAGCCGGTGCAAGCATGACCTCGTGCAAGAGATATGTAAACGCAGGCGCGATCTTGGCGGGGTCTATCCAGCGCCCTGCGACATCTTGTCCATCGGCACAGTCAGCCAAAATCTGTTCGACCTCTGACAACTTACCTCTCTCGGAAATCGCATTTGCAAGTGCCCTGTTCCCAAAAACGCGTGCTGCAGCATAGCTGCTTGCACCTTGATACATCGCATCTGGATTGGCACCTGCGCGCAACAAAAGCGCGACCATCTCAGCCGAGGATCCGCGCCGCGCCGCATGGTGCAGGGCTGGCAAGGTTTCATCAGGTTGTGCGCCCGCCGCGAGCAGCATTTGCACCGCCTCTAAATTGTCAAAATCCATCGCCCGCAGCAGCGCATTTGTGCCCGCAGGCTGCGCCCCATATTCTAGCAATAGGGCCAGCCCATCAAGATGCCCCAGTTCGGTCGCGTGATACAGGCTTTCGCCATCATCAGGGTTCGCACCCTGTGTCAGCAACCATCGCGCAAGCGGCATATTCCCCGCATGGCCCAGCGCGCCGTAGAGCGCAGAC
The DNA here is from genome assembly GCF_003318235.1 of Loktanella sp. D2R18. Lineage (GTDB taxonomy): Bacteria > Pseudomonadota > Alphaproteobacteria > Rhodobacterales > Rhodobacteraceae > Yoonia. The sequence goes on from NZ_QOCG01000030.1 coordinate 145,573, forward strand.
AGCAAATGCGGATCACCGGTCTGCGCACCGTAGCCATCGTTGACATCGGCACCTGCCTCTAACAGCAGATCAGCAATCGCCAACATATCCGCTTCTTTATGAGGCCAAACAGTCAGCATCTTGGAAAACGCAAGGTGCAAGATCGAACGGCGCGGCCCAAGCTTACGTGTCGCGATCTGCGGATCAACGGCAAGCATCGCGCTCACCCCGTCGAGATCATACAGCGCGACCATCAACCCAAAAGCGCCCGCCGCAAGATCAGGGATATCGCCAATGAGCTGTTCCACGACGCTGGTTTGCCCATGATACAACGCGATCTTCAGACGTTGCAGTTTGGCAGCGCGATCCATGCCTTGGGCTTCCACCGCCGCCTTAAGCTGTGGCCACGTCCCAAAGTCGTTTTCGCGTGCAATCACATGTAAAAAGTCAGCCCGTTTCAGCGCGCCCACACGTGGCCGCATAGAATCAATGCGTGCAATCGCGGCACGATCACCAGATTGATAGCGTTTTTGCAGGGTTTTCGCCTGTTGACGCAGCGCGTCTAATGTATCGGTCATTGGCTTCCTCACCAGTTCGGCCCGACAGTTCGCTGCTTCGGGCAAATGAGAAAGACCACATCTGTGGGTCGTTCAAGTCTAACGGGTGCTCTGCGCTTTCCGCGAACCGAGGATGCCGCCCGATATCGGCAAGATCAGGTTAGCGGGCGGAAGTGGGAGGTGCAAGGCGAGAGTCCAAACCCATCGCCAGCATCACGCAATACTATCGTTCTTGCGGTAAGGTATCACGTAGACGAAGGCTGAGCTCATCGACTTGTTCACGCGACCACTGCGATTGTTTTCTCTGGCTGCTAGCGGGTTGGTGCGACAAGCCAAGCTTCAGCTCGTTCCTGTAAGCCTGTTGGGGGCGAATGGGTCGGTTTACGAAACCGCCACCACAGGTCGCACAGACATAATGTAGAATGTTCTCAACGCATTCAGCACAATAGGTGCATTCGTAGCTACATATCCGCGCCTCGGTTGACTCAGGTGGCAAATCTTTGTCGCACCACTCGCAATTTGGTCTCAGTTCAAGCATGGTCACTCTCGTTTTCGATGTCCATCATGTTTAGTAAGAACATCATTTCGCACGAAGCAATTACACAGTTTTCACTACTCTTTGGCCAGCCCCCTCACCCAACAACCCGAATGAAACCCGCAAGCCCAGTCTTTTGGTGCTCAATCACGTGGCAATGAAACGCCCAGTCGCCGGGGTTGTCCATGACCATGGCGATCTCGATTGTCTCGTCGCGTAGCAGCAAGGCCGTGTCGGTCCAGTTGGATGGCAGGTGCCGTTTGTTGGATGAAATGGGCCGGAAGGTCATACCGTGTAGGTGAATGGGGTGGTCATTGGGGCTTTCATTACGTAACCGCAGCACCACGCTTTCGCCCTTTTGGAAGGTCGCCAAAGCTGGGGTGTTTTCAGCGGCGTCGCCTTGCCACGGTGTCCGGTTAATCGACCAGAACGAATAGCCAAGCGACCCGCACAGCCCGTCCACGGGTGGCCCGCCTTCGGGGGTCCAGCCAAAGACGAACTCTTCGATACGCGGCGCTGTAAGGTCTGGGTCTGCCACCGGGTTGGGCAGCAGTAGCGGCGCATCTGCAAGCGCCCGCCCAAGGGGCGCGCCCACGCTACGCAATTGTGCCAAAGCACGCGGCGCACCGGGTGCGTCGGTCAGCACGGTCACTTCGGCGCCTTCAACGGCGGGCATTCTTAGTAAGACTTCTGCCCGCTGACCAGGTGATAAGATCAGCGGGGTATCTGTAGTGGGAAACGGCACCGCCTCGCGCAGTGGATGTCCATCCATGGCGATCACGGCCCCTTCGGCGCCCGTCACAATCATCTTGTAAATCCGGGTTGTATCAGTGGCAGCGAGGCGCAGGCGTACCAACCCGCCCGTTGGCACATCATGCAGATCAAGTTGGTTCCAATTGGCCGTCATCACTGTGCCAAAGGTGCCCGAACGGGCCGCTCCGCGCGCGGTCCACAGATCGATAAATTCACCTGCACCGTTTAGGCGAAAGTCGCGCAGGTTCAAAACCACCTCTGCATCAAAATCAAGCGTATCAGCCTCGTCCACGATCAGCACACCTGTCATCCCACGCGCCATTTGATCCATCGTCATGCAATGCGGATGATACCAATAGGTGCCCGCGTCCGTGGGGGTAAAGGCGTAGCGAAAAGTTTCACCTTGGGCGATCGGGAATTGCGTCAGATAAGGGACACCGTCCATCGCATTTGGCACCCGCAACCCGTGCCAATGCATCGCCGTATAATCCGAGGTGGCATTGGTGACATCAATCGTAAATGGTTGCCCTTGCGCCATACGGATTACCGGCGGCGGCGCATCTGCAAAACCCGACACCATTCCGCGCGTCGGTTGATCCAACACCGTGTAGCTGGCGGGTTGGATGGTCAGGCTTTGTACTTGTGCAGTGGCTTGGCGCGGCCACAACCCCGCAGCCCCGATTGCCCCGGCACCCATTGCCCCCATAAATCCACGTCGTGAAATGGTCATCTGTGACACACCTTGTTCTAACCTTCCCCACATATGCACCCCGTATGGCCAAAGCAAAAGGTGCAATGCCGTCGCAGTCAAACTGGTGGACCTTCGCGCCCTGCCCGCATAGGCTGGTGTCGACAGAATCCACACCCCAAAGGCCACCATGACCGACACGCCTGCTTATCAAGTGCTCGCACGCAAATACCGGCCCGAGACCTTTGTCGATTTGGTCGGCCAAGACGCGATGGTGCGTACCCTCAAAAACGCCTTCGCGGCGGACCGGATCGCCCAAGCCTTTATCATGACGGGTATTCGCGGCACCGGAAAAACCACAACCGCGCGGATCATTGCCAAGGGTATGAACTGTATCGGCGCAGACGGAAACGGCGGGCCAACGACCGAACCTTGTGGCAAATGCGAACATTGCACCGCCATCATGGAAGGCCGCCATGTTGACGTGATGGAGATGGATGCCGCGTCACGTACCGGTGTTGGCGATATCCGCGAAATCATCGATTCAGTACATTACCGCGCGGCCTCTGCCCGCTATAAGATCTACATCATCGATGAGGTCCACATGCTATCCAAGAACGCGTTCAACGCGCTCTTGAAAACGCTTGAAGAACCGCCCGCGCACGTCAAATTCATCTTTGCAACGACAGAAATCCGGCAAGTCCCGGTCACTGTGCTGTCGCGCTGTCAGCGATTTGACCTGCGCCGGATCGAACCCGAAGTACAAATCGCGCTGTTGCGCAAAATCGCGATGGGCGAAGGCGCAGAGATCAGTGATGACGCCCTTGCGCTGATCACCCGCGCCGCCGAAGGGTCAGCGCGCGACGCAACGTCCCTGCTAGATCAGGCGATTAGCCATGGCGCAGGCGAAACCACAGCCGACCAAGTCCGCGCGATGCTTGGGCTGGCGGATCGTGGACGTGTGCTTGACCTATTTGACATGATCCTGCGCGGCCAAGCTGCCAAGGCGCTGACCGAATTGTCTGGCCAATACGCCGATGGGGCCGATCCGATGGCCGTGCTGCGTGACTTGGCCGAGATCTGCCACTGGGTCAGCGTCATTAAAATCACCCCCGAAGCTGCCGAAGACCCCACCATCAGCCCCGATGAACGCACCCGCGGTCAGGCAATGGCTGCGGATCTGCCCATGCGTGTCATGTCGCGGATGTGGCAGATGCTACTTAAGGCATTGGAAGAGGTCGCGATGGCCCCCAACGCGATGATGGCCGCCGAAATGGCTGTGATCCGACTGACCCATGTTGCCGACCTGCCCACACCGGACGAATTGGTGCGCAAACTGCAAAACGCAACACCGCCCCCCGGCGGCGGTCCATCAGGCGGACGCCCCGCCCCTACGGGTGGCACGACCTCAGCAATGTCGCAAACCCCAACCCCGACACATAGCGGTCCCAGCGGCCCATCCGCATCAGGCGCGCAGACGGCTGTCGCGCTAACGCCCGACGCATTGCAACACTACGCACGGTTCGAAGATGTCATTGAACTGATCCGCACCCACCGCGATGTGAAGCTTTTGGTCGAAGTCGAAACCGGTCTGCGTCTGGTCGGCTACCAACCGGGCCGGATCACCGTGAACCCAACCCAGAATGCGGCCAAAGATTTGCTTGGGCGGCTGGGGTCGCGGCTGCAATCATGGACAGGGACCCGTTGGGTCGTGTCAGCCTCACCAGAAGAAGGTGCACCCACAATCGCCGAAGTGCGCGACGCCGATGAAAATGCCCTCCGCGCTACAGTCCAAGCACACCCGCTGGTGCAAGCCGTGATCGAAGCCTTCCCCAAGGCCAAAATCAGTAAAATCCAAACCGAGGCGGATAAGACGCAAGACGCGCTCGAAGATGCATTGCCCGAGGTAGATGACGAATGGGATCCCTTCGACGAAGAGTAATCGCACTCACTTGCAGCTTGCCAACGGCCACATTTGCAGAAGTATGCGATAAACAGCGCCCCCTTTGGTCTCCCGCCAGCGGCGACGCAACTGCGGTAGATGAGTTGCTTGCATTGTTAACAAGCCCGATCGGGGTCGTATTCAGCGCTATTGCATTGATTGCCTTACTTTCAGGCCACCGTGCAATACTGGCTCTATCGTCGGTTCTATGGGGTATTTTATTACTCGCTCAAGTTAGTCCATTCTATGTAGATGATGTCCATCGTGCAGCTATTATCGAGGGCTGCATCGGTCCTACCTACTTGTCGATCGGGGGCTGTGCTGCAATATGTATCCTAATGACATGGGCGTGCCTAAGGCGCGCAAGAAGAGGTGCATGAAATGCTCAAAGGATTAGGTGGTCTTGGCGATATGGCCAAGATGATGAAACAAGCCCAAGAAATGCAGGGCAAAGTGGCGCAGATGCAAGAGGACCTTGAAAACGTCATGGTCGAAGGTGTCAGCGGCGCGGGGCTGGTCAAAGCGACAGCAACTGCCAAGGGCGAACTCAAGGGATTGGATATTGATCCATCCATTTTTAACGGCGACGAAAAAGAAGTTGTCGAAGACCTGATTTTGGCCGCGATCAAAGATGCGCAAGCCAAAGCCGCAGATCGCAGCCAGCGCGAGATGGCGAAAATGGCCGAAGACATGGGGCTACCGGCGGGAATGAACCTCCCGTTCTAGCGGGGGGGAGCGACCGCAATGACCAACGGCACCGATGATCTCGATAATCTGATCGCGCTTATGGCAAAGCTGCCGGGGCTTGGACCCCGGTCAGCCCGCCGTGCGGTGCTGCATTTGATCAAGAAACGTAGCCTTGTGCTGATCCCACTGGCCGAGGCCATGCACCGCGTTGGATCAACGGTGCGCGAATGTCTGAACTGCGGCAATATCTGCACCGCAGATATCTGCGATATTTGCCAATCCGAGAAACGCAATATCGGCCAGATTGCTGTGGTCGAAGATGTCGCAGATCTTTGGGCGATGGAACGGTCACAGGTGTTCAAAGGCCGCTATCATGTGCTGGGCGGGACGCTTTCGGCGCTGGATGCGGTCGGGCCAGATGAGCTGCGCATTCCGAAACTCTTGGACCGGGTCAAATCCGAAAATATCACCGAAGTGATCCTTGCGCTTGGGGCGACTATCGACGGCCAAACAACGGCGCATTACATCGCCGACCAACTGCCCGGCATCACTGTCACATCATTGGCGCAGGGCGTGCCTGTCGGGGGCGAATTAGATTACCTGGACGATGGCACAATTACGGCTGCGCTGAACGCGCGCAAAGCGCTTTAGCCGCGCGGCAACTTTCCTATCAGATCAAACGCAACGCCTACAATTGTAAGAATTTATTGGTCTATAATCTGGAACAAAACACGTGTCCGCTGCCCGCGATACAGGTAAAGCGCCATACCCACTATGCCTTACAAAAACTGATCGGTGACATTATCGCTGATGCCGCGTCATTAGGCGCCGCGTATTCATTTTCAACCATCCCCTGAACAAACGCATTTCGACGTGCGCGTAACTCGTCTGCTCTTGCGTCCCACACTGTCGAAGGTGATCTGATATGAATAAGCAGAATAGCCGCATCAGCGAGGGTAAGTTCCTCTGCACGTTTTCCAAAGCATAAATTCGCGGCTAATTCTCAACCTTGAATCTGCGACGTGATGTATGCGCGCTCAAGCGCAAAAGCCGTCATTTGCACTTCACCTGCGAACAATCGCCCACGAATATAAGTTAGGAGTGTCTCAGGTTGGGGCATCCCCGGTCCGCGTGAAACAACATGGTCACTTACAGCGATAGAAACGGCGTAAGAGCTTAACCGTTCAAATTTTGCGGCCGCTAAGAGCGCATTGGGTATCTTGGATGGCTCTGCTTCAGAAAACACATTTCTCGGGACGCCAGTAGGTACAACGGCAACACCAACCACGATCACTAGCAAGGTCATCACAAAGAAAAAGCGCATTCACAGAGTGCTCCGATGAGTTCAGGGCCTCGTGCCAATTACTAAGCGGACACGTCATGTTACCCAGCATCCAACAACAATACAAAAAGGCGTGCAACCTTTACTGGCCACACGCCTTTAAAGTTCACAATCTTCTAGCGATCAATCGTCCGTGTCGTCGCTATCTGGCAGGTTAAAGAAACTGTCCGCATCTGACACATCGCGTGGATCAGCACCGCTGTCTTCTTCATCGTCGCGCGGATCGGAGAGGCTGAAGGTTTCCAAGCCGGACAGGGCCGCCGGCATTTTCGGCTCTGGCTCCATGCCCAAAGACTGCTCCGTGCTCACCAGCTTGCGACGTTCATCGTCGGACATCGCGCCGCCTTCAGAAGCTTTCTTAGCGTTTGCCTTTTGCACAGCAGCGTCCAGCTCAGACTGCTTACACAGGCCCAAAGCAACCGGGTCAATCGGTTCGATGTTGTTGATATTCCAGTGTGTCCGCTCACGGATCGCTTGGATTGTCGGCTTGGTCGTGCCAACCAATTTGCTGACCTGCGCGTCTGACAATTCGGGGTGGAATTTCACCAACCAATAGATGGAAGCTGGGCGATCCTGGCGTTTTGACAGTGGCGTATAGCGCGGACCACGGCGCTTTTCTTCGCCTGCAGATGCCGGGTTATACAAAAGCTTGAGCTTGTGCAGCGGGCTGGCTTCGGCCTTGTCGATTTCTTCTTGGGTCAGCTGCTTGTTCGCGATCGGATCAAACCCTTTCACGCCCACGGCCACGTCGCCATCGGCGATCCCTTGGACTTCTAATTCGTGCAGGTCGCAAAAATCAGCGATTTGCTTGAATGTCATGGTCGTATTGTCGCAAAGCCAAACAGCCGTTGCTTTGGCCATAATCGGTGTATTGGACATCTTTCATCTCCTGCGTATTTTCAGACAAGCGTATCCTGCGCCCTTAAACTAGGCAGACTGTCGTTACAGCCGGGTTCGCATTGTCGGGGAACTTGAACCCTATATAGTGGGGCAAACAGATTTAGGAAAGATCAAAATGCGCAGGTTTTTCGCCCTTTTACTCGCTATGTCCAGCCCCGCTCAAGCCGAGGACGTCGCGGGCGAATTTGATTACTACGTTATGGCCCTGTCCTGGTCTGCCAATTGGTGCGCCCTCGAAGGTGACGCGCGTGGGGCAGAGCAATGCGATGATGCGGCAGATTTTGATTGGATATTGCACGGGCTTTGGCCACAATATGAAACTGGCTACCCATCTTATTGTCGCACTGGCCACAGCGCGCCATCGCGACGGGAAACCGCTGAAATGACCGACATCATGGGCAGTTCGGGGCTTGCCTGGCATCAATGGCGCAAACACGGGGTCTGCACGGGATTAAGCGCGCAAGACTATTATGCTTTATCGCGGGTCGCTTTTGCCAGTGTCACGCGGCCGCCCGTCTTTCGTACGATAAATCGCGACATCACGGTTCCCGCGCATGTAATTGAAGAGGCCTTTCTTGCCGATAACCACGATATGGCGTCAGATCAGATCACGATCACTTGCAAGGATGGGTACATCCAAGAGGCGCGCATTTGCCTGACCCGTAATTTAGAATTGCGGACCTGCGGTGCTGATGTCATCCGCGATTGTTCAATGACCGACGCGTATTTCACCCCGATGCGCTAAAACAAAAAAGGCGCCCGATTGGGCGCCGATTTTAGGGTATCATTCGCGCTTAGGTCGTTGGAAGCACGGGTTCTTGTTCGGTCATCATTGTAGTGCCATCTTTCAAGACAATCTCGCCGCGGTCATCTTGGCAACGTGGCGTGCCATCACGGTTCAGACGTGGCGACATGTACCCTTCGATACCGTCATCAATATACCAATGCTGGCACCCATCGGGATCCACCCAAATGTTCGCAACACCATCAGCCAAATAGCGGCCACCGGCGCCCCCGCCGTCATAACCACCATCGGTAATACCGCTCCCATCACGAGAAACCTCGCAGCCCGCTAATACGGTTGCAGCTGCGATGATAGACAGCATCCGGACAGTCATATTGTTCTTCATCTTTTTTTCCTCACGACGGCACTACCTGCCGCGCATTTATACAACAAGTACAATTTAGATTCCATGAATGCCTTAGCACGTCACAAAAACGCTATCTAGTCTTTGCTCCGATCACGCTATCTCCCCGCAGCAAACCGCCTGCGTCAGCCGACTGCTTGGCCTGGTAAGCCCCGCAATCACATCAAAGTGGTGTTTGGCTGGGTCAATATAGATTTCACAGCCCCAAAGGTGCGCAAGGCGCTGCGATTGCGCAATAAATACGGGGCGTTCGTCGGCACCCACCCAAACCGCAACCGGGCAATCCGGCGCTGGCATATGCACCGGGCTTTGCGCGCGCGCCTCTTGCGCATCAAGCCGCAGATCCGCGTTCATTGAAGTGTTAAGCAATGGTGTCAAATCTGCAACGGGTGAGATCGGGACAATACCCGCAAGGCGTGTTTTCCAAGCAGCATTCGGTCCGATTGCGCCCAAACGCGCGACCAACTGACCACCCGCCGAATGCCCCGTCAGCCGAATCGGGCCAGGTACCCGCTGGGAAATTACATCAACCGCAGTGGCGACTTGATCGCCAATCTGGGTGATGGTGGCTTGTGGGCAAAGATCATAGGATACAATCGCGACCGCCCACCCCTGCGCAAGCGGCCCTGCCGCAAGGTGCGACCAATAGGATTTGCCGAACATCCGCCAATAGCCCCCATGCACAAAAACGACAACGCCGCGTGCAAGCCGCGCAGGGTGAAACAGATCGAACCGGGCGCGCGGCCCTTCGCCATATGCGATATCCAACTCGCACAGCGCGTTTTTGCGAAACTGCGCGGCTTCTTGTGCCCATTTATCGGGATAGCGCGCGCCATCCGGGATATAGGCCGCGTTCGCAAATGCATCATCTAATTCCATCAGGCCCCCTTTACGCGCCCGCCGCAGACAGGTCAGATAGCGCGAAACATGACGGAGCCTACCATGCTTGAAAAATCAACCAATCTAAAATCTATGCTTACACGCCCTGATCTGCTTTGCGAGGCAGCGTTTGTCGCGGGCGATTGGGTTTTGGCCCAAGGGCGCGCAAGTTTCGACGTCATCAACCCGGCGCGTGGCGATGTGATCGCAAGTGTGCCGGACCTGACCCGCGCAGAGGTCAATGACGCCATCGCAGCCGCTGAAAAGGCTCAGAAATCTTGGGCGGCCCGCGCCGCCAAAGAACGCGCGCAAATTCTGCGTAAATGGTTTGATCTATTAATGGCGCACCAAGATGATCTTGCCATCATTATGACGGCCGAACAGGGCAAACCGCTGGCAGAGGCCCGCGGCGAAGTTGCCTATGGCGCGTCCTTTATCGAATGGTTCGGCGAAGAGGCCAAGCGCGTTTACGGCGAAACCATTCCCGGCCATATGCCCGACAAACGGATCACCGTGATCAAACAACCCATCGGCGTCGCCGCCGGGATCACACCGTGGAATTTCCCAAATGCGATGATCGCGCGCAAGGTCGCCCCCGCGCTGGCCGCCGGATGCGCCTTTGTCGTACGTCCCGCATCACAAACCCCGCTTTCGGCCTTGGCAATGGCCAAATTGGCCGAAGAAGCAGGCGTGCCTAAGGGGCTGTTTTCCGTCGTCACCTCTGACGATGCTGATGGGATTGGTAAAGAATTCTGCGAAAACCCCATCGTGCGCAAATTGACCTTTACAGGGTCAACCCAAGTTGGCCGCATCCTGCTGCGCCAAGCCGCCGATCAGGTGATGAAATGCAGCATGGAATTGGGCGGCAATGCGCCGTTTATCGTGTTCGATGATGCTGATTTGGACGCAGCCGTTGAGGGCGCCATCGCCTGTAAGTTCCGCAACAACGGGCAGACCTGCGTCTGCGCCAACCGGATATATATTCAAAAATGTGTATATGATGCCTTTGCCCAAAAGTTCACTGCCGCTGTGAATGCGTTGCGCGTCGGCGATGGACTGGCAGACGGCACAACGCTTGGCCCGCTAATCGAACCAAAAGCGATTGATAAAGTTCAAGATCACCTTGATGATGCGCTGGCCAAGGGGGCGACCGTTTTGACAGGCGGGAAACCTCATGATCTGGGTGGTTTGTTTTTTGAGCCAACCATCATCAGCAATGCCACCAAAGACATGACCGTCAGCACCGACGAAACCTTTGGCCCCTTCGCGCCCCTGTTCATGTTCGAAGACGAAGACGACGTAATCGTTCAAGCCAACGACACGATTTTTGGGTTGGCCTCGTATTTCTACGCCAAGGACCTGTCACGTGTGACCAAAGTCGCTGAAGCGCTCGAATACGGGATTGTGGGCGTAAACACCGGGATCATTTCCACCGAGGTCGCGCCGTTTGGCGGGGTCAAACAATCTGGCTTGGGACGCGAAGGATCATCGCATGGGATCGAAGACTACCTTGAGATGAAATACATTTGTACGCAAGTGTAGATAAATCAACGACTTGAATGCCTCCATCACGACTTGCATGGGGGCATTCCATTCTCTCAAAACCTACATCGCTGCGTGGGCGTTCTAACAATGCAGACGTTGGTGCACCATTCAACGCATGGCAGCTCAGAGCCCTCTCGACCGATCTTCTGCAGCGCAGCAATGTCAGCTATCGGGAACTTGAAGTAGCAACATGTCAAAGCGCGGTAGACTTCTGCCATTCTTCAAAACAGCTTTCAGCGTTTTTTATACAAGCTGATAACGCGGTTGATGTACTATCATCGTATATGCCGGTGAAATCACCACGATACAGGCCCATTTCGTCTAACAGTCTCTGGATCTGACGAACACTATCCGGCCCACCGGCTTCGAAGTAGCGTTCGAACGCAGTCTTCGCTAGATCAGCTCTTTGGAAAAATGGTTGAGCGAACGTAAATCCTTTGAACAGATGAAGCTGTGCATCTACGGATGCAATCGGGTGGTTTTGACCCCACGAATTTTCCGCATGTTGCAGAACATGCAAGAAAGCAGGCTGCCGTCCCGCCCAAATGTTGAAATGTTCGCCGGCAAGGGCATCCTGTCCGGTCCGTAAATATGATGTGAATAACAATTACAACACTTCATCGTTGTGAGGAAAGCGTGCATATGCACTCTCGGCGTCGGCAGCCATCTGTTCATAATTTTCAACCATCAACCACAGTCCGATGCGTGCAATCTGATGGTTTACACTCTCGGGATTCAATTCTATGGCCCTATCCAAAGCTTCAGCGGCAGCATCAATTTCGCCAACCTTTTCAAGGTAGCTAGCTAGCTTTACGTGCACATACGAATTGTTTGGGTTAATCTGAATGTACCGCTCAATATCTGCGATTGCGGGTTCAAACTGTTCTGCGTTGGCGAGCATATTGGCCCGCCCTTGCAGAGCCCACAGGTTCTCGGGATCGAGCTCCAGAATGTCCGTGGTAGCTTGAATTGCTTCATCCGAACGGCCTAACCAAGCTAAGCTTCGGCTCCGACCTGTCAGACTTGGAATATATTCAGGGTCAATAACCAGCGCTGCCTCGTAACCATCAAGAGCCTCTTGATATCGTTTCATTTCGAACAAGGTAAAAGCATGCCAATGCAATGCCCAACGAGATTCCGGGGACAACCGCAAAGAGGTTTCAAAATCTGGCAGGGCAGCCGAATGATCACCCAGTTTCGAATGGACTATTGCGCGTTGTGTGTAACTTTCCGCATTGCTGTCATCCAAGGCGATTGCGCGATCTAGATCAGGCAATGCATCCGCATCTTGATCCAACCGTACATATTTTTGGGCACGGTGCAGATGAAACTGCGCCAGCATCGGCACGTTTGTTCCGTCAGATGCCGCGATCAACTTGGTACAAGCGGACACATCCTCTGCATCGTTTTTGCCATGAAAACATGCCTGAACCATTCTGTTGTCGCTGATCAAAAATACATAGCCCAGTATTCCCATTGCACAGGTTATAATGAACAGATTTAGCTTTCTAAGCGTCATAAAGGTCCTTTAGTGAATCATTGTAAGTGAAAAGATTCTGAGTTTGGACGTTAGAAGATAATCTGCAGCATCAGTCAATGTTAGCGGTACCTGACGCCTGACACAGCTTATGCAAAGCAGACATCTATGCAATATGCAGAGAACGGCGGCAAAGTCCCGCAGAGCGGTCATCAATGCGTTAAACGGTGAACGTCGGCTTTCGTTGTGGAGGGCAGCACTTCTGTTAGTTCCCCAATCATGACAAAAGCAATACGCACCAAAAGCCCGCGGGTTTTATCTAACGATACAGGGGCAATGCGCCCTACCCGGTCCAATATTTTTTACAAACTTCGTAAAAAATGAAAACCCCGCCAAGGATTGACGTTTCGTCTGCGTCCAACCAATTGTGATGCGTATGATAACCAGCGACGAAGATCTCGCGGCTGCGGCTGCCAATGGTGACGGGCAGGCTTTTGCGAGCCTGCTGGATCGTCATTACGATCGGCTGTTTGCCTTTTGTTTTCGCTTGACCGGCGCACGGGCAGAGGCCGAAGACCTGACGCAAGATATCTGCGCCGCCCTGCCTGCGAAACTGGCCAGTTACCAACGCCGCGCCAAGGTCACCACATGGCTTTACCGCGTGGCCGTGAATGCCGCCCATGATCGCCGCCGCAAACGCGCGACATATATGAAGGCCACCGCCGGCTGGGGCGATTGGGAGATCGCCCGGACTGAGACAAACAAAGACACGGCAGAACAAATTGACTGGCTTACCGCCGCGATGAACCAATTAACCGATGATCTACGCGACACGCTGGCACTTGTGCTTGATGATATGACCCACGCCCAAACCGCCGAAATCTTGGGTGTGTCCGAGGGCACGATTAGCTGGCGCATATCCGAAGCCAAGAAAGCACTGCGCGCAATCAAACAAAAGGAGGACGCGCTATGACAGACGACCTCGATGATCTCAAATCTATGATGAATACCGCCACCCCGCGCCCTGATGCCGCGCGCCGGGGTGAAAACCTTGCGCTTGCACAGAAAAATTTCGACGACCTCCAAGGATCGCGCCAGCGGCCGCGTCCCACCCCTGTAACCGGGCCAAAGCGCCTTTGGACAGGAGTAAGAGACATGCTGAACGCAATGACATCAAAAGCGGCACTGACGACAACCACAGCCATCGTGGCCTGCGGATTTCTTGTACTGACGCCAACGGGGCAAGACCTGCTGACATCTGGCCCCAGCCCAGCACCCGACGAATATGATTTCTACCCAACGCCGATACCAGCGCCAGTGCCAGTGCCAGTGCCAGTGCCAGAGAATAGCGCCGCGCAAAGCGACGACAACATACGCTTCAATGAACCTGAAAAAGCCGATACGCCAAACGCAGGTACTGCCGAAGGCGATCTGACTGGCAGCATTGCCAAGACAATGTCGGAAGAACCAGAACCTACCGCTGACTTAGATATGGGGTCATCCGTTGATGTGGCGGCAGTACAAGAAGGCCTTTCAGATCATTGGGAAGCGTTGGATTCCGAGCAGTTAGGCAGCCTGGACGTTGCGGATTTGGCGGCTACCGGCGCCTCAGAAGGAACCATGCTTTATGGCGAAAGCTCATTTGAGGCCGAAACTGTGTGGAACTCAGGGGATGCGAGCGCTGACCGTATAGCAACTCCCCCAAGGGCTCCATCCGTGAGCGAAGCGGTGACGTCAGCTATGAATTCCGAAGCCCCTGTCATGGCCGACGAAGTGACGCGTCGGGCACCACAGTTCGAAGGCATCGCTGCGGGGACCCTGTCGTCCATCGCGGTAGAAAGCCCCAGCATCGTGCGACCCTTCACAGAAACCTACGCCAACGCGGCCACGAACCCGCTCAAAATCACTTCTGACGATCCGGTTTCGACCTTTTCTATCGATGTCGACACGGCTTCCTACTCGGTTATCCGCTCGTCCCTGTCTCGCGGGCAGCTACCGCCCGCCAACGCGGTGCGGATCGAAGAAATGGTAAATTATTTTCCCTATGCCTACCCGGCTCCCGAAGATGACAGGCCGTTCCGCACAACCGTGTCCAACTTTGAAACGCCATGGAACCCGGACACGCAACTGGTGCATATTGCGCTGCAAGGACAGATGCCTGCGCTTGACGACCGCCCGCCGCTGAACCTTGTGTTTTTGATCGACACATCGGGGTCAATGAACCAGCCCGAAAAACTGCCGCTGCTCAAACAATCTTTCCGGATCATGCTTGACCAGTTGCGCCCCGAAGATCAGGTCGCGATTGTCGAATATGCGGGCAGCGCCGGTCAGGTGCTCGCGCCCACGGCGGCCTCTGACCGCGCGACGATCTTGCAAGCGCTGCAGTCGCTAGGCGCAGGTGGATCGACCAATGGTCAAGGCGGGCTGGAACAGGCTTACGCCGTAGCTGACACGATGGCCGAAGATGGCGAGGTGAGCCGCGTGATCCTTGCCACGGATGGGGATTTTAACGTCGGGATCAACAATCCCGATGCACTCAAAGACTTTATCGCGGGCAAACGCGACACAGGCACATATCTATCGGTGCTTGGATTTGGGCGCGGAAACTTGGATGACGCGACGATGCAGGCGCTCGCCCAAAATGGCAATGGAACTGCGGCCTTTATCGATACATTGTCCGAAGCACAAAAAGTGCTGGTTGATCAACTGTCAGGCGCGCTCTTCCCGATTGCGGGCGACGTCAAAGTCCAAGTCGAGTTCAACCCGGCCCAAGTCGCCGAACACCGATTAATCGGCTACGAAACCCGCGCGCTCAACCGTGAAGATTTCAACAATGATAAGGTCGATGCCGGGGAGCTTGGCGCGGGCCACACGGTTACGGCGATCTATGAAATCACGCCCGTGGGCAGCCCTGCGCAACTGTCTGATCCGCTCCGCTATGCGCCCAATACGGTCGCGGCGACATCGGATGAACTCGGCTTTGTCAAACTGCGCTATAAAGCACCGGGCGAAGACTCCAGCCAGCTGATCGAAACCGCGATCACGGGGACAAGCATCCCCGGTACAGAGGCCAATTTCGCCGCCGCAATCGCGGGCTTCGGGCAACTCCTGCGCGACGATACCTACCTTGGTGATTGGGGCTATTCTGATGCCATCGCACTGGCCAATGCCAACCGTGGAGAAGATAACTTCGGCTACCGGACCGAGGCCGTGCAACTCATGCGGCTCGCGCAAAGCCTGTCGCGATAACGCTGGTTTTGTCCTGCCCTGCGGGTGTGTAGGGTGGGACAAAATTTGATTGGTATTTTGATGAAAACACTATTTTCCGCGCTTTGTCTTCTCACCGCGTCACCAGCCTTTACCGCACCTCTCGACATGTTCCGTGACTGTGATGAATGTCCCGAGATGATTGAACTGCCATTGGGTGAATTCATGATGGGTGCGCCTGAAGGTGAAGCGCAGCTGGAATACCATTGGTACAATGGTGCCTTGCGCCCCACGACTATTGAAAACCCTTTTATTGCACATGAAGAAGGGCCGCTGCATCTCGTGAAAGTTGATATTCCTGTCGCTATGGCGCGCACTGAGATTACATATGATCAATGGATGATTTGCGTGAATGATAGCGGATGTAACGGGTATACGCCCAACTCTTCAGTTTTGCTGCTAACCGCGACAGAAAGCATTGAAGACGTCGTCCGAGTTGAGGCCGTAGGGTCGCATCCAGTGCGCAACATTTCGTATATAGATGCATTAGCATATGTTGATTGGCTTAACGATAAAACGGATACAACATCTTATCGTTTACCGACAGAGGCTGAATGGGAGTATGCCGCACGCGCGGGCACCCAAACACCTTTCTATCAAGGGGTGTATGTTACCCAAGACCAAGTAAATTACAGTGATCAGGATGCCGCACGCGTACGTGCTGATGGTGATCCCGATTATATTATAAGCTCGTTTCCGGTTCCCGTTGAAAATTTAGATGCAGCTAATGGATGGGGATTGCGACATATGTCCGGGAATGTGGGAGAAATCACACTGTCGTGTTGGTCTGAACGGCAACAGCTGTTCACACTCACTAGCCAATACCTAGAACATGCGCAAACAAATGGGACATGTGATCGCGTTCGGCGCGGGGGCAATTATGTCTTCAGTAAGAACTTCTCGCGTACTGGTGCGCGCTACCCGATTGACGACGATGCGCGTGTATCAT
This sequence comes from Loktanella sp. D2R18, assembly GCF_003318235.1. Taxonomy (GTDB): domain Bacteria; phylum Pseudomonadota; class Alphaproteobacteria; order Rhodobacterales; family Rhodobacteraceae; genus Yoonia. The sequence goes on from NZ_QOCG01000030.1 coordinate 162,221, forward strand.
TTGTGGGGTTTCGTGTCCTGCGTGAAATGCGCACCCCCAACCCATAACCCCTCACCGCTCATACGCCTTGCAATCCATGAAATCCTTGAGCGTTTGGCCTTTGGCCGGGCGGAACGTCCCTGCGTCCTCAACCGCGACCATCCGGTCGAGCCGGAACATCCGGAAATCATTCCGCAGTTCACACCAGCAGACGGCGGTCCAGACTTTGCCCCAGAACCAGACCCCAAGCGGGCGCACGGTGCGGGTGCTGGCTGCGCCTTTTTCATCTTCGTAGCTGATTGTCAGGCGGGTGTGGGTTTCTGACGCCTCTTCGAATTGATCAATATGATCGCGCCAACTGCCGCCGTGCCATGGCATCGTGACCGCATGGACATTGACTTGGCCGATCTTGCGCCGGGCCGTGTCGGGCAGAACGGTGTCGATCTTGACCAAGGCTTCTTGGGCTGCGGCTGACATCTTTGTGCCGCCCCATGTCTGCAAAATCCGCGCGCCCGCGACCAAGGCCACGATTTCATCTTCAGAAAACATCAGCGGCGGCAAATCATAGCCGTCACGCATCAGGTATCCGATGCCCGCCTCACCATCAATCGGCACGCCAGACCCAATCAAATGCGCGATATCGCGGTAGATCGTGCGCTTTGTCACCTCAAGCCGTTCAGCCAACTGTGCCGCCGTGGTGAGCCGACCACCCCGCAGATACTGCAATATCTGGAAAAGACGGTCGGCCCTACGCATTATGACGCGCGCTCAAACAGGCCGATTGAATTACCGTCCAGATCTTTGGCATAAACAAAGCGGCCGGGCGGGATCGTAATGGCCGGGCTGACGACTTTGCCACCTGCCGCCTGACAGCGTTCAATCGCAGCCTCAAGCGTATCGGGCACGCAAAGGTGGATCGTGTTACCACCATCCGCCGCAGGTTTACCCGGGTACAAATGCCCACCAACCGCGTTCATTTCGGACCCAAGAACCGCCATCGGGTTTGGCCCAGAGTTATCAATGCTCATCTGATAACCGAAAACCTCACTGTAGAATGCCACTGATTTATCCATATCGGTCACAGGAATTTCAGCCCATACCACAATTGCTTTGTTACCCATCGTTCATCTCCTTGTTTTGCGATGTTGATGGCCACGTTTAATCATACCCCTCCTGACAGCGTTATGTCAGCATGTTTTCAGTATCCAAAATAAGATGTGGCTGCCCGTCAGATGTCCGTTCTTTTGAATAGCCGTCAGGCCCAATTGTTCCTGTGATCCGGCTGCGCATATTTTTGAAACTAGTGAAACAAACTGTGTCAACGGGGTGATCAAGCTGAATTTCAACGCGGGTCCAACCCGGTTGCTGCGGACTTAGGTGTATGATCTCGCCCGCGCACGCATGGCCCAGATAGCGCCCAGCGACCCTTGCACCAACCGTCAGATACGCTGGCGTAAAATCACAGATCACCGCGTGAAAACTGTTCCAATCCCGGAACCCGTGATCTTTGGCGATTTGTTCAAGCGCTTGTGCGTGGCTCATACCTGAAGCCCCGGCGCGCAATACCTTGGCCATTGTTTTTGCTTTGTGTAGCGTTGGGAACTGTCCGCTCATTGTGTGACCTCCTGAGAGCGCTTTTGGCTACGCCGCAATGCGACGACCGCAATTGTCAGTAGCAAAAGCATGACTTCGGCGAGCGGCCCCGCGTACCAAATGCCGGGTTCTCCGAAGACCATCGGCAAGACGAACGTAAGCGGGATCGCAAAGAGATAGGGTTTAGATAGCCCCAATATAGCGGCACGTGTGGCGTCCCCGATGGTTTGGAAATAGCTCGCCACCATCATCAACGGTCCCATCAGGAAGAACACAATCGCCATAATTGGGATGATCCGCGCGACCTCTGCAATGACATCTGGATCATCGACAAAAGCCGCTCCGATTTGCACGGCAAAGCTGGTCACGATGATCTGCACAATCACGCAATAGACAAGTGATGTGGCCAAAGCGATCTGCAGCGACCTTGCTGATCGCACCCATAGCCCAGCCCCATAATTGTTGCCTGTGATCGATTGCATCGCAAACGACAGCCCCAACATCGGCAGATAGGTAAACGTCACGATCCGCGTGATGATCCCATAGGCCGTGACCGTATCAGCATAATGCGGGGTTTGTGCCAGTTGTAGCGCGGCCATGATCGCCGCAGACCCAAGCGCCAGCCCTGTGAAATTCAGGCTTTGCGGTGCCCCAAGTGCCAGCATCCGTGTCCACCCGTGTAACCAAGAAGACTGGCGCAGTACTACAAACGGCAATGGCGTTTTCCCGCGCAGCCGAAACGTCGCAATGATCGCAAAGGCGAGCAATTGCGCCATCCCCGTACCATAGGCAGACCCGGCAACCCCCATATTCAGCTTTGCAATCAGCACATAGTTGAACGCAATATTGGCGAGCGACACAAGCAGGCTCATCGCGGCCATGAAACCAACCCGGCCTTCGTTGCGCAAAGCATCCGAATTGACCGACAGGACAAACATCAACGGCGTGAAAAACACCGTGATCCGCAGATAGGTCAGCCCCATTTGCGCAAGCGCAGGGTCAGATGCAGCAGACAGGCTGGCAATGGTTGCCCCGAACAACCCCGACAGCACGATCAAAATCCCCGCGACCAACAGTGCGAGCCCATGCGCGCCTGCGAACACCGCGCGGGCCTGTGCTATACGATCTCCGCCCAGATGGCGCGCAAGAATGCTCGACATGCCGCTGGACACTAGGGTCGCGCAGGCGGCAATCAGCATGTAGATTGGAAACATCAAGGTGACCGCGGCCAAGGCCTGCGGCCCTACGTAATGCCCCAAAAACAGCGCATCCGCGACCGTCAGCGCACCATTCATCCCCATCACAAAAATAATTGGCAGCGCAGTTTTGATATAGAGCTGGCCCAAAGGGTCAGACAGGTATTTATTTCTTGGGATGTCAGACATGCCCATACTCCGGAATCCAAAAATCGCGTCGTTTAGGATGGGCACCCGCGTTACCATCCGCGCGAAATGCGGAAGAGAAGTATGTATCGTTATGCTAAACTTCACCAAGACAGATGTCAGCGGGTGGCGGGCGTCAGCGGCCTGCACGTCATTTAGCGTGGGGTATTGCTTTGGTCAAGCAAGCCACTGACATCCTGCTGCCGTTTCCCCGCGTGGTCTATATTCGCCGCTGATCCAACCTTGATATCCATCCGCCTGTAGCCGGTCAAAGAAGGCCGGGTAATCGATATCACTTGCATCAGGTTCTGACCGGTCAGGGGTTTGTGCAACTTGCACATGGGCCGTGATTGGGCGCATTCGTTCCCAAGTCGCGCACACATCCCCCGTAATTTTTTTTGCGTGATAGGCATCGAACAGAAGCTGTAAATTGGGCGCATTCACGGCTGCGATCACCTTTGCCGCCAGATCGTAATCGCGCAAAAAATATCCAGGCATATTGTCGCCATTGATCGGCTCAATGAGCAGGTCTTGCTTGGGCACCTGCGCAGCCGCCCAAGCAAGGTTTTCGATATAGACGGCTTCGGCCTCGGGCCCGTCTGCCACGCCAGCCATAATATGCAAATGCTGCGCGCCAAGCGTTTTCGCATACCGTGCGGCCCGCATGAAATCGCGCTGAAATCGGGATTGCAACGCGGGCACGGCTGCCCATCCGGGTTCCCCACCCGTGTAATTTGGTGGCGGGCAGTTGAGCGACACCATTTTTAGATCATACCGCGCCAATTGGTTCACGATATCTTGCGCATTCACATCATAGGGGAACTGCACCTCAACCCCGTCAAAGCCCGCATCCTTAGCAGCGCCAAAGCGTTGCAAGAACGGCAGTTCGGCAAACAACCACGTCAGATTGGCACAATATTTGGACATACAGGCTCCAGAAAACTCGGGCACAGCTTAAACGGGAATCGCGTGCGTGCAAGAAGATCGTCAATATGACTGGACGCAAGCAGGCCTTAGATTGGACCTATCCAGATTTCCCATCGTGAGGCTAAGATTTCATATTTGAAAAACGAAGGGTGCAATCATGTGTTCTACAAGCGGATCCGCGGTGCCAACGGTGAGGATCGACAATGACCGTGTAAAAGTTACCGAATGGCGCTTTAACGCCAAAGGCGACAACACTGGCTGGCACCGTCACGCCTATGACTACATCGTTATTCCTTTGTTCGATGGTTTTTTGAAAATAAACTTGGGTGACGGGGAATACATCACGGCTCAAATGCAAAATGGGGTGCCCTATTACCGCGAAATTGGGGTCGAACACGATGTTATCAATGGCAATGATTTTGCATGCGCATTTGTAGAGGTTGAGCTTTTAGAGCCGAGGGCAGGCGTAGTGACGACCACATAGTCTGCCTGCCCAAATGTGCTCACCTCGACCAACCGCGTAAAATCATCAGCTCGGCGCGATGCACCCGTACATTTCCTACTTCAACTCTTCTGCAAGAATAATTGGAAAGAAGTGTCCATTCGATCGCACACCAAACCAGTCATTCCCACCATGTGTCGCCACTTCTCCGATCTCAACGAGGCGGTAGAACGATTTGCGATCAATTAGCGCTTCTAACTCTGCGCGGATCAAAATATAGGGGCTGGGTTCGCCGGTGTCAGGGTCTTTTTCGACGCGGATCGGATGGTCAGGCCCAGCGGTCGCCGTGTCCCCCACATTCGTCTCAAACACCAGCGCATCCCCCACCCGGTTGAAATCCACCGCGACAAACGGCGCGTCATCTACGGTGATCGTCACCTTTTCAACAGGCGTGACCAATACATAATCATCGCCATCTTTGCGCAGAATCGTCGAAAAAAGGCGTACCAGCTCGGGCCGCCCTATCGGTGTGCCCATATAAAACCACGTCCCATCGCGCGCGATCCGCATATCAAGCGGCCCGCAATCGGGCGGATTCCACAAATGCACCGGCGGCAAGCCCCCTTTTTGGGCGGCACGGGCACTTTCGGCGATGCTTTGGGCGTTTGGGGTCACACTCTTTTGTGTTGTCATTGTTTTTGCCATTGGGGTTTATGTAAATATCTGTTGGTATAGCTGATAACGTTTATCCGGAGGAAAGTCATGGCCGATCACGCCGATCTTGTTGTCCAAATTGAAAATCTGGGCGCAAAGCTGCAAGAAGCACGCAGCAGTATTTCGGCCCGTTTTATCGGCCAAACGCGGGTGGTTGATTTGACCCTGACTGCGCTGATCTGTGGCGGACACGCCGTTTTGATCGGACTGCCCGGCCTTGGGAAAACCATGCTCGTTGATACGCTTTCAACTGTGATGGGGCTCAATGGCAATCGAATTCAGTTCACGCCCGACCTGATGCCTGCGGATATTTTGGGGTCTGAAGTGTTGGAAACCTCTGATGACGGCACTCGCAATTTTCGCTTTATCGAAGGTCCGATTTTCTGCCAGCTATTGATGGCCGACGAAATTAACCGTGCCTCGCCGCGCACCCAATCTGCGCTGTTGCAAGCGATGCAGGAAAAAGAAGTTTCGATCGCTGGCGAACATCGCCCCCTTGGCGCGCCGTTTCACGTGCTCGCGACACAAAACCCGATTGAGCAAGAAGGCACCTACCCGCTGCCCGAAGCGCAACTCGACCGTTTTCTTGTCCAGATTGATGTTCCCTACCCTGACCGCGCAACCGAACGTGACATTTTGATTGCCACAACCGGCGTGGCCGAGGCGGAGGCGACCGCCGTCTTCACCGCTTCCGAATTATTAAACGCTCAGACATTGCTACGCCGCATGCCGGTTGGCGATAATATCGTGGAAATGATCCTCGATTTGGTGCGCGCCTGCCGCCCTGACGCAGACGCCCCCGAAGTGATCCGACAAAACGTCAGCTGGGGCCCCGGCCCGCGCGCCGCGCAAGCATTGATGCTGACCGTGCGCGCGCAGGCGCTGCTTGATGGGCGTTTGGCACCTTCGGCCGAAGATGTGCTTGCAATGGCTGTGCCTGTGCTAGAGCACCGGATGGCGCTGTCATTTGCGGCACGTGCGCGTGGCGAAAGCATCGCAGATATCATCACCCGCGTGGCCGCCGATGTGACCAAGGTCTCTGCCGCCGCATGATCACCCCGCTCGCCCTTCGCGCTGAGGCCCAGACCCTTTCAGCCCCGCTGCCGGCACTTCTGGCCGAGGCAGAGCATCTGGCGACCACCGTTTTGCTGGGCGACCACGGGCGGCGGCGTGCTGGCGTGGGCGATGCGTTTTGGCAATACCGCCCAGCGCAACCGTCAGACGCGGCGCGCAGTATCGATTGGCGGCGCTCGGCCCGATCAGACGCGAATTTCGTACAAGATAAAGAGTGGCAGATTGCCCAATCGATCCTGCTTTGGATCGATCAGTCGGCGTCAATGCAGTTTCATTCAGGTGACCTGCCAAGCAAGGGCGCGCGTGCGCGGCTCCTTGGGTTGGCCACCGCCATTTTGCTGATACGTGGCGGTGAACGGGTAGGCCTGACCGGGTTGCGCCTGCGCCCCCGGCGTGGCGAGACCCAGATTTCGCAGATGGCACAAATCCTGTCAGAACAAAGCGATGTCGATTACGGCGCGCCCGAAACCCAAGGGATGCTGCCACATTCGCGCGCCCTATTCATCAGCGATTTCATGGGCGATATCGCCCCCGTCGAAGAAGCCTTGATGCGCGCCGCAGATCGCGGTGTGGGCGGTGCATTGTTACAGGTGCTTGACCCGCAAGAAGAAGAATTTCCATTTGACGGGCGTACCGTGTTCACATCGATGACGGGCGCATTGGAACATGAAACCATGAAGGCTGGCGATCTTAAAGCCCGCTATCTTGATCGGTTAGCGGAACGTAAAGATCGTCTTGCGATGCTTGCCCGCACAACCGGCTGGCAATTTAGCACGCACCATACCGGACAATCGGCGACGGCCGCGCTCCTTTGGCTTTATGGCGCGCTGGAGCGGCAGGCATGATGGCGCTGGGTCCTATCGGGTTTACAGCACCTTGGTTGCTGGTAGCGCTTGCCGCATTGCCAATTCTTTGGGTGCTTTTGCGCGCGGTGCCACCTGCACCGATCCGGCGACAGTTTCCGGGCGTCGCGCTTTTGTTGGGTCTGGCCGACAAAGACAGCCAATCTGATCGCACGCCTTGGTGGCTTCTTTTGCTGCGCCTTTCCGCAATGGCCGCAATAATTATTGGGTTCGCCGGGCCCGTTTTGAACCCACAAGCCGCGCGCGGTGGTAACGGTGATCTCGTGATCGCGGTGGACGGCACATGGGCCGGGGCCGCGCGTTGGGCGCAACAAATGTCACGCGTTGACACATTGCTGTCAGAAGCCGCTGTCGCGGATCGCCGTGTCGCTGTGGTGATCTTGACCGATCTGCCCGCAGGCGGCCTGCCCTTCGCCGCCCCAAGTGACTGGCAAAACCGACTACCAAATCTGACCCCGCAACCTTGGCAACCAATTGATCCGGTAGCCTATTTCGATACCCAATCAGGGGCATTTGAAACCTATTGGCTGTCAGACGGGATTGATTTCGATGGGCGCGACGCGCTACTTATGCAATTCGAAAATGCGGGCAGCGTGACCGTCTTTCAAACGCCGCAACAGACCATCGGCATACGCCCTGCAACCTTTGAGGGTGGCGAAGTGATCGTCAGTGCGACGCGCACGCCAGTTGGTGCCGCTTTTGAGACGCAAATCACCGCCACAGGCCGCGACCCTGCAGGCGTTGAGCGGCCACTTGCCAGCGTCCCGCTTAGCTTTGCCGCAGGTGAATCCGACGCGCAAACCGCGATGATCCTCCCCCCCGAATTACGCAACCGGATCACGCGGTTTTCAATCGATGGGACCAAATCAGCGGGTGCTGTGAGCCTGACAGATGACGCGCTCAAACGGCGCGAAGTTGCTTTGATCGCACAAGGAGGCGCGCGCGAAGGGCTAGAGCTTCTGTCGCCGCTTTATTACTTGCGCGAGGCCCTCGAACCCACCGCAGACCTGATTGACGGCACTATTTCCGACATCCTTCTTGCCAATCCGGATGTGATCATTCTGGCGGATGTCGCGACCCTTAGCGGCGACGAAACTGACGCCATACTGGAATGGATGAACGACGGCGGCATGTTGGTGCGTTTTGCAGGCCCGCGCCTTGCCGCGAGCGATTTGGGACGCAGTACAGAAGACCCGCTTTTGCCTGTGCGTTTGCGGTCTGGTGGCCGCACCGTTGGCGGCGCAATGAGCTGGGGAGAGCCCAAGGCCCTTGCCCCATTCGACGCCGAAAGCCCATTTTTCGGCCTGCCCGTGCCCGACGATGTCAGCGTCACTAGCCAAGTCATGGCGCAACCCGATCCGACACTGGCCGCAAGGGTCATTGCAGAACTGGCCGACGGTACCCCGTTGGTCACGCGTAAACGGGTCGGCGACGGCCAAGTTATCTTATTCCATGTGACCGCAAATGCAGAATGGTCCAGCCTGCCCCTATCTGGCCTATTTGTGCAAATGCTGGAACGCATGGCGGTATCGACCCGCCCATCCACGCGCGAAGCCGCGGAATTGGCAGGCACAACATGGTTGCCAAGCAAGGTTTTAAACGCCTACGGACAGCTTGAAGACGCAAGCACATTGCCGGGCGTGGCAGGCGAAACCTTGGCGGCCGCTGTGCCCGGGCCCAACTTGCTACCCGGCCTCTATGCAGGCGCTGAGCGGCAATTGGCTGTGAATGTCATCGGTCCCGACACTCTATTGGCCCCCGCGAGCTGGCCGTCGCACATCGCGGTTGAAGGCATGACTGCGCTCCGCGAAACTGCGCTCGAAGGCTGGTTGCTCACGGCCGCACTTTTGATGTTGATAATTGATGTGGTCGCATCGCTTGCCGTTGGGGGCCGCTTGCGTGGTCCGCGCGCGGATGTCGCTGCCCTGCTCGCGCTTTTGGTCATCGCCGCACCCGACGCACAGGCCCAAACAGACGATGCATTTGCCTTGCGCGCAACCTCGCAAGTGGTGCTTGGGCATGTTATCACGGGCAACGAAAGCGTCGACGAAGTCGCCCACGCGGGTCTTTTGGGCCTGTCGCAAACGCTGTTTCGGCGCACTTCAATTGAACCTTCCGCGCCCCTTGCCGTGAACTTAGAGACCGATGAACTCGCGTTCTTTCCGTTTCTTTACTGGCCGATCACAGCTGATCAAGCGCTGCCATCGCAAGCGGCCTACACAAAACTGAACCGCTACCTGCGATCTGGCGGGATGATCATGTTTGACACACGCGACGCTGATACCGCGCGGTTCGGGTCGGGTTCCCCCGAGGGGCGCAAACTGCAAGCCATCGCGCGGTCGTTGGATATTCCAGCGCTTGAGCCGGTCCCCACTGACCACGTACTGACGCGCACATTTTATTTGCTACAAGACTTCCCAGGGCGCTACGCAAGCCGTGATATCTGGGTCGAAGCGGCCCCAATTGACGCGGTTCAAACCGAAGGCATGCCTTTTCGCAACCTCAACGACGGTGTGACCCCTGTCATCATCGGCGGCAACAATTGGGCGGCCGCATGGGCCGTGACGCAAAACGGCGCCGCCATGCTACCAGTCGGGCGCGGGCAAGCCGGTGAACAGCAGCGCGAAATCGCCTTTAGATTTGGCGTCAATGTGATCATGCATGTGCTGACTGGGAACTATAAATCTGACCAAGTCCATGTGCCGGACCTGCTAGATCGGTTGGGCCAATGACACAAACACTAATCTTTAACCCGCTTATCCCAATGCCTGCGCTGATCGGCATCGCGACCTTTGTGGCGCTTGGCATTGCCTTTGCGCTTTGGCGGGGCCTACCGGGGCGGTGGCTTCGCGGGGTGGCAGCAATTGTACTACTTTGCGCCATCGCGGGGCCATCCGTGCAGCAAGAAGACCGCGCCCCACTATCCGATATTGTTTTGGCCGTTATCGACGAAAGTGCGAGCCAAAGGATTGCAGATCGCCCTTCGCAAAATGATGCAGCGCTCGCGAATATTACAGCGCAGATTGCCCGACTTGATAATACAGAACTGCGGGTCGTTCAGGTTGCCGATGGTGAAGATGACATCGGCACCGCGCTGATGACCGCAACGACCCAAGCGTTGTCCGAAGAACCGCAAGGCCGTATCGCAGGTGTGATTTTGATCAGTGATGGACGGTTGCATGATATTGAACGCGCCCCCCGCCTGCCCGCACCGATGCATCTGCTGTTGAGCGGACAACCAGATGATTGGGATCGGCGGCTTGTGGTATCGCAAGCGCCTGCCTTTGCGATTCTGGGCGAACAGGTCACCCTGACATTGCGCATTGATGATCAAGGGGCCGCACCCGCAACCCAAGCGGTTGAACTGTCGATCGCTGTCGATGGCGACCCAGCGATTAGCCTGCCCATTCCCGTCGGGCAAGATATTGAAATCCCATTTGAATTGCCACACGGCGGCATGAATGTCGTGCAGTTTTCAATCCCCGAAGCTGAAGGCGAACTGACCGCGCGCAACAATGTCGCCGTTGTGCAAATCAACGGTGTGCGTGATCGCTTGCGCGTTCTTTTGGTATCAGGCGAGCCACACGCAGGCGAACGCACGTGGCGCAACCTGCTTAAGTCGGATCAGACCGTTGATCTGGTGCATTTCACCATCCTGCGCCCCCCCGAAAAACAAGATGGGGTGCCGGTGAACGAATTGTCGCTGATTGCCTTTCCAACCCGTGAATTGTTTTTGGAAAAAATCGATGATTTTGATCTGATTATCTTTGACCGTTACAGGCGTCGCGGCATTTTGCCCGGCGACTATTTCAACAACATCCGCGAATATGTCGAACAAGGCGGCGCGGTTCTGGTGTCTTCTGGCCCGGAATATGGTGGCGCGGAAAGCATCTATCGATCACCGCTGGGGCAAATTCTACCCGGCGCGCCCACCGCGCGCGTTTTTGAAGAAGGCTTTACCCCACAAATTACCGACATCGGCCAACGTCACCCCGTGACCGAAGGGCTTGCGGATCTTTCGCCAAACCCCACCGGCGATGGCCCCGGTTGGGGGCGTTGGTTCCGATTGGTAGATGTGCTTGTTCCGCAGGACGCAATAACCGTCATGTCGGGGCTTGATAATCGCCCACTGCTTGTCCTGAACCGTATTGGCGAAGGTCGTGTGTCACTGATCGCGTCAGACCACAGCTGGCTTTGGGATCGTGGGTTTGAAGGGGGCGGGCCGCAGCTCGAACTGCTGCGCCGCCTTGCCCATTGGATGATGAAAGAACCCGAACTGGAAGAAGAATCGCTTTGGGTAGAGCCAAGCGGCCAAACCATGCGGATCATCCGGCGCACCCTGAATGAAAACGTCGATGATGTCACTGTCACCCACCCCGACGGAACGCAGACCGTATTGACGTTGGAACAAGTCTCACCGGGGCGGTTTGAAACACTTTGGAATGGCCCAGAAATTGGGCTGTACCGTTTGGATGATGGGACCGAAACAACTGTGATTGCACTTGGCCCCGCAGCGCCGCGCGAATTCGAACAAACGATTGCTTCACCCGAAACGCTTGATCCTATTATTGCATCATCCGGTGGCGGCGCCCTGACAATTTCGGATGGCGATATCAGCATCCGCACGGTCCGCGCCGGACGCCCCGCACACGGGCGCGGCTGGATCGGGATTACACCACGCGGTGCCTATCAAACCGCGGATATCAGCATCACACCTGTTTTGCCTGCTTGGGCATGGCTATTGTTAGCCGCATTGCTGAGCATTGGCGCTTGGCTACGCGAAGGGCGGCGTTAGTCGTCTAAGGCAACTTCGAACAGCTCTTCAGACCAGCCATCAACGCTACACCGGGTGCGGATAAACACGGATGTTGCACCTTCAGGGATCACGATCCCACTTTGATAACGCGTAAACGGCTGTTCATTGACATGCGGATGCGCCAATTCACGAAACCCGATCCGATTGCCGTCGGCGTCAAGCACTTCCCAACCGTCGGCATAGTGGTCCCACCCGGTATCGGGGTGCAGGATTGAGACGGACACGCGGTCGCCAGAAATGGTGACATCAGTGATTTGGGGCGGATCCGCCAATGCGGCGGATGCTGCGAAAATGGGAATCAGTGCATATTTCATCATGTCGTCTCGTTTAGCAGAATACTGCGCGGAACTGATGCAAATTCGCGTGACCAGACGATGCCCAAGGCAATTATCGTCGCGCCAATCAGTGCAAATGCCCCCAGCAACCACGCAAGCGCCGCCAATGCAAAATACATCGCCCGCAGCCCGCGATTAAAATTAACGCCCGCGCGAATGTTGAGCTCAGCCGCCTGTGCCGCGCGTGGATAAGCGATCGGGTCGTCCGGGTCGTTGGGCACAGCGGACATGACAACCGCACAATAGCCAAACACGCGGTTTGACCAAACGAATTTCAGAAACGCATTGGCCAAAAACAAAACCACAAGCCCCAGCTTTAGCTGCCACACAACAACCGGCAGAGGCGCATCGGTAACTTCGAGCGCCACGCCGCGCAACGGATCAGTATTCCCGATCAGTGCAAGCACACCGCCAATTGCAAGCAAACAGGTTGATGCGAAAAACGATGTGCTTTGACGCAGACTTGCAAGGATTTGGCTGTCATAAATACGCGGATTTCGGGTCACAAACACCTTCATCCATTCGCGCCGATGCGCGGACATCAACACAGTTACCGACGGGCGTTTCCCGCCCGAGCGATCAATCAACGATCCGATCACAAGCCAGCCCACCACGATAAATGCCGCCGCGCCCCAATCCCACAGGGTCAAAAGCCCAAGATGTTCAATTAATTCCATAGGTCTTGTTTAGCCAGTCGGCTATCCACTTGCCATATAGAAAAATTGGTAATATATTTTTACCAAATATGGAGAACCGCCATGAAAATGCCAGCCCCGAATGCCAGCGTCCTGTCTCGAAAGGATCAAATTGTTAGCCGTTTGCAGGCCGTTTTGCCCGAAAACGCGGTGATTTCCGATGTGGCCGAAACCCGCGCCTATGAATGCGATGCATTGACCGCTTACCGCTGCCCGCCGCTTTGTGCTGTGTTACCTGCAAATACCCAAGAGGTCGCGGCGGTCATGAAGATTTGCCACGATATGGGCGTGCCCGTCGTTCCGCGCGGTTCGGGCACATCACTTGCTGGGGGGGCGCTACCGACCGCCGATTGCGTGATCCTTGGCGTGGCCAAGATGAACGGCGTGATCGAAACCAACTATCCAGACCGCTATATCACGGTGCAGACGGGCCGGACCAATCTGTCGGTCACCGGCGCTGTAGAAGAAGACGGGTTCTTCTACGCGCCTGATCCGTCTAGCCAATTGGCCTGCGCCATTGCAGGAAATATCGCGATGAATTCGGGCGGTGCGCATTGTCTCAAATACGGGGTGACCACGAATAACCTACTGGGCGTGACGATGGTCATGATGGATGGCAGTATTGTGGACATCGGCGGCGCGTATATGGATGCAGGCGGGTTGGACTTGCTCGGCGTCATTTGCGGATCAGAGGGCCAGTTAGGCGTTGTCACCGAAGCCACCCTGCGCATCCTGCCCAAACCCGAAGGCGCGCGCCCTGTGCTGATGGGCTATGATAGCAACGAGGTCGCAGGCCAGGTTGTCACAGACATTATCAAAGCGGGCGTTTTGCCTGTTGCGATCGAATTCATGGATCGTCCCTGTATTGAGGCGACCGAAGCTTTCGCCAAGGCGGGCTATCCGATGTGCGAAGCTTTGCTCATTGTCGAGGTCGAAGGATCAGATGCGGAAATTGACGCGCAACTGGCCCTGATCATGGAAATTGCCGCCAAACATAACCCGGTTGAATTGCGCGAAGCCAAATCAGCGGATGAGGCGGCGCGCATTTGGCTGGGCCGCAAATCGGCCTTTGGCGCGATGGGGCAGATCAATGACTACATGTGCCTTGATGGCACGATCCCGGTGTCGCAACTGCCCTATGTGCTGCGCCGAATCGGCGAGATGTCCAAGGAGTACGGGCTGGGCGTCGGCAATGTGTTCCACGCGGGCGATGGCAATATGCACCCGCTGATCTTGTTCGATGCCAATAAGCCCGGCGATCTTGAACTTTGCGAGGCATTTGGTGCTGATATCCTCAAACTCTGTGTTGAGGTCGGCGGTTGCCTGACCGGCGAACATGGTGTGGGTATCGAAAAACGGGATCTGATGCACACGCAATACTACCCGGTTGATCTTGAGGCACAGATGGCCGTCAAAGACGTGTTTGACCCCGCTTGGTTGCTGAACGCGGCCAAAGTGTTCCCGCTAGATAGTTCTGAAGCCCGCCGCGCGGCCGGAGATCACTGATATGACACCCCAGACCGAACAAGACCTTTCTGAGCTGATCAAAGACGCACAGGGGCCTCTGAGCATTCAAGGCGGCGGCACGCGTAGCTATGCCCATGTCGCAGGCGACAAAGTTGACATGCGCGCTATGTCGGGCATCACCCTTTATGAACCCGGCGCGATGACGATTGTCGCAAAGGCCGGCACACCCCTGTCTGAGATTAACGCGGCCCTTGCTGCCGAGAACCAGCGACTTGCCTTTGAACCGATGGATCATCGCGCGCTTTTAGGCTCGACAGGCGAGCCGACCATTGGCGGTATTGTCGCCGCCAATATTTCGGGACCGCGCCGCATATCTGTTGGGGCGTGCCGCGATTTCTTGCTGGGTGTGCGCTTTGTTGATGGGGCGGGCAATATCGTCAAAAACGGTGGCCGCGTGATGAAAAACGTAACCGGCTATGATCTCGTGAAGCTGATGTCAGGCGCCTACGGCACATTGGGTGTGTTGACCGAAGTGTCGTTGAAGGTGCTGCCAAACGTCGCCCAAACGGGCTGCGTGATGCTGCATGGGTTGAATGATGCGCTTGCGATCAAAGCGATGTCAGCCGCGCTTGGCTCTCCCTTCGAGGTCACAGGTGCGGCACACCTGCCGCAAAGCATACAAGGCGATCCGATCACCATGATCCGGATTGAAGGGTTCGACGCATCGGTCAAGTACCGCGCAGACCGCCTGCGCGATCTGCTGAAACCCTTCGGCGATACCACAGTGCAGATCGGCGAAACGGACGATGGTTACGGCACGCATAAAGGTTGGAAATGGGTGCGCGATGTGACTGCGTTCTCAGATCAGCCCGGAGATGTCTGGCGCATATCGGTCAAACCGTCTGACGCTGCCGATATTGTGGCCAAGTTAGATGCAACGGCCGTACAATATGATTGGGGCGGCGGGCTGATTTGGGCATTAACCGACGGTGGCGATCTGCGCGCGAAATTAGGTGACTTCAAAGGGCATGCAACACGCATCCGCGGTGCAGGCGACGCGCCGGTGTTCCACCCCGAACCAACACCAATCGCAACGATTAGCGCCGGATTACGCGCTAAATTCGACCCCCGCAATATTCTCAACAAAGGGTTGATGGCCTGATGCAAACAACATTCACACCAGAACAGCTCACCGATCCGGGTACAGCGCGGGCCAATGAAATCTTGCGGGCCTGTGTGCATTGCGGGTTTTGTACTGCCACCTGCCCCACCTACCAAGTACTTGGTGACGAATTAGATAGCCCCCGTGGGCGGATATACCTGATCAAAGATATGCTTGAGAACAACCGCAAGCCTGATGCGAAAACGGTCAAACATATTGACCGCTGTCTATCTTGTCTGGCCTGCATGACCACCTGCCCCTCTGGTGTGCATTATATGCATTTGGTTGACCATGCCCGTGCCTATATCGAAGAACATTACAACCGTCCGTGGTCAGATCGCGCATTGCGGTGGGTGCTCGCGCGCATATTGCCCTATCCGACGCGGTTTCGTGTGGCACTGCTGGGGGCCAAAATCGCACGCCCCTTTGGGCGGTTCATGCCCGATCCACGCCTGCGCGCCATGATCGCCATGGCCCCAAAGACCATCCCCCCCGTCAGCCGCAACGATGATCCACAGGTCTTTCCGGCGCAGGCCAAAAAGATGCGCGTCGCGCTGATGACAGGCTGTGCGCAAAAGGCGCTGAATACTGATATCAACGACGCGACCATCCGGTTGCTCACCCGCATGGGGGCCGAAGTTGTGGTGGCGAGCGGTACAGGCTGCTGTGGTGCGCTGACCCATCACATGGGCAAGGAAACCGAAAGCCACGCGGCGGCGGCCAAGAACATTCGCGCATGGGGGCGTGAAATGGACCAAGGGCTTGATGCCATTGTGATCAATACCTCTGGCTGCGGCACCACAGTCAAAGACTACGGGCATATGTTCCGCAATGGTCCTTTGGCCGCTGATGCCGCACGGGTCAGTGCGATCGCGATGGATGTGTCCGAAGTGTTGATGAAACTGGACCTGCCCAAAGGCGATCACAAAGACACCAAAGTCGCCTATCATGCAGCCTGTTCGCTACAACATGGGCAACAGATCAAATCCCATCCCAAAACCCTATTGAAAAACGCCGGGTTTACTGTTTTGGAACCCGCGGACAGCCATCTGTGTTGCGGATCAGCGGGCACGTACAATCTGATGCAGCCTGAGATTTCAACGCAGCTTAAATCACGCAAAGTCGACACGCTCGAAGCGCTGACGCCTGATATCATCGCAGCAGGCAACATTGGCTGCATGATGCAAATTGGCAGCGCCACCGAAGTGCCAATTGTGCATACGGTAGAACTGCTTGATTGGGCGACGGGCGGGCCGAAACCACCAGCGCTTGATACCGAAAGAAATACGAAAATGAAGGTGCCAATCCTGCGCTAATGCCATATTGCTGCCGCAACTCTGCGGGAAGCTAGATCAAACGGTAGGGACGACATGCGGCATTTTCTGATCATTGCAATTTGGCTCTGTGCGGCCACGATGCCTGTGCACGCTGAAGAAACAGAGCTTGTCAGCCTGGAAACCCGCCAAGACAGCCAAGGTTGGGAGGCCGTAGGCCGACTTGATATTGCAGGCAAAGGGTTTTGCACCGCCGCCTTGATTCGGGAAAGCCTGATCCTAACGGCGGCACACTGCCTGTATGATGAGGATGGATCGCCGATCGACAGTGACCGTTTCGAATTTTTGGCAGGGCTGCGCGACGGGCGCGCGTCCGCGACACGCGCGATTAGACGCGCCATCCCACACCCTGACTACGATCCAAACGGCGATACATTCGCGCCGCTCGAAGTCGCCGTCGATATTGCTGTTCTTGAACTTGAACGCCCGATCCAAAACACGCGGATACGACCATATTTGATCGCCACACGGCCGCTCACGGGTGATGAAATTGGGGTAGTTTCCTACGGGCGCGGGCGTGAAAACCTGCCCAGCCTGCAAGAAGTCTGTAGCGTCTTGGGGCGTCAAACCGGGGTGATTGTGATGACCTGCGATGTGGATTTTGGGTCCAGCGGCGCGCCCGTATTCACCGTGCGCGATGGGGAAACCCGGATTGCCTCTGTTGTATCTGCAATGGCGCAGATTGATGGGCAGAAAGTGTCGCTTGGGACCTCGCTTGACGGGCCGCTTTCAGTCCTTATGGCGCATTTTTCAACCATCGGTCCGGCGCTTCCCGGCGGCACACAGCGCATCATTTCAATAGGTGAACGCAATGATACGGGCGCCAAGTTCATTAGCGTGAACTAGGGGCTTGAAACCCTAAATCAGCATCCCCACATCAAATGTACCAAGGCGCCAATGATGGGTCTTGGACAAACCGGCCTGTCCCATTGGGAAGGCTTCACACTTGTTATCGCTTGATAAAGGATGACCTATTATGCGTAGTTTTGACCTTACACCACTATACCGTGCCACCGTTGGTTTCGACCAAATTGCAGACCTGATGGATCGCGCAATCTCCAGCGACGCCGGCACCAACAGCTACCCCCCTTACAATATCGAAAAGACGGCCGATGACGGCTGGCGCATTTCAATTGCCGTTGCCGGGTTTGGCGATGATGACCTCGCGATTGAGGTCAAAGATCGTTCGCTCCATGTCACTGCCCGCAAGGCCGAAGACGAGGCGGAACGCAAATATCTGCACCGCGGCATTGCCACCCGCGCGTTTGAACGTCGCTTCCATCTCGCCGACCACGTCCGCGTGACGGGCGCCAGCCATGAAAACGGCATGCTGCACATCGACCTGACCCGCGAAGTCCCCGAAGCGCTCAAACCGCGCCAGATCGAAATCGCGGCAGGCGGTAAAAAAGACGCGAACCTCGTGGATGCGAAATCCGTCAACTAAACAAAATCGATCCCGGTATGTTGACGTACCGGGATCGATGGCTTTGCAAACGCAGCGAACGGCAGGTTTGAGCCCACTCTGACCGAAGCTGCGTGATACACGGATGACAGCTTCACGTGCTTTTCTGGGTTTGAGGGAAGAAATGCCGGGCACCCAAAAGCGTGCCCGGTCAGTGTTATTCGGCTGGCGAAGTAATCCCAACGGCATCGGTCGTGGACTGGATGCCTGCGTTGTTGCGCTTCGTATCGTTCCAAACCGCTTTCACGAGTGAAACGCACTGAAGCACCATCACAATAGAGAACGGGAATGCTCCAATAACCATCGCTGTTTGGATGGCCTTAAGCCCACCACCGGGTCCGCCTGCAATCAGCAGCGCTGCGACCACACCACCCAGAGCAACGCCCCAGAAGTAGATATGTGGACGTGCTTTTGGACCTTCGTCTCCCGCTGCATTGATCGTATTGACGATCAGCACTGCAGAGTCGGCTGTTGTCACCAGATAGGTCAGCAGCAGAACAACGATGAGCACTGACATGACCCAGCCTAGGTTTGCACCCAGCATATAGATGACCATTGCAAATATCTTGTCACCGTCCGGTGCAGAGAAAATCACATCGCCCGCATCACCGTTTAACGTCAGGTCGATTGCTGTACCACCGGCAAAGCTGAACCAGATGAAGCACATGATCGCGGGCATAACCATCGCACCAAGGACGAACTCACGAATGGAGCGACCTTTGGAGATACGTGCCAGGAACAAGCCAACGAACGGAGCGAATGCAACCCACCACGCCCAGTAGAATACAGACCATGCACCCTGCCAGTTTTCCTGATTTGTGGCTACAGACCCTTCAACCCCGTCCGAGCGGAACACTTGGAACAGCAGCGTCGGAAGATTCACGATGTAGTCAATAAAGCCCATGACGAGCGCGTTCAAACCGAAGAAAGTGGATCCAAAAATTAAGAAGAAGCCGAGCAGGAAGATGGACAGGATCATGTTGATATTGGACAGGATCTTGATCCCTTTTCCAACACCGGACAACGCAGATGCGGTAGATGCGACCATGATGATGGTAATGGATACCAGAATGCCGAGAGTGTTCGACGTCCCCGTTTCTGCATCTGTCAAACCACCAATGCCAATCCGGGTCATGCCGGAGACAAACTGTTCAACACCAAAACCGAGGGCCTGTGCGACGCCCAGAATGGTTGCAACAACAGCAACAATGTCGATCACGTTACCCAGTGGGCCCGAAAGATGTTTGCCGAAAATAGGAATGAGTGAGCTGCGAACCGTCAGTGGCAGACCGCGACGGTAGCTGAAAAACGCCATCGCCATACCTGTGAGACCATAACAAGCCCAAGCCCCGAAACCCCAGTGGAGGTTGGACCACTTATAGGCGTTGATCACATTGTCCTGCGCCGACCCTGTGGCAGTCCCTGCGATCACGTCAGGGTTGTTTTGGAAGTGATAGACTGGTTCAGCAACCGCCCACGTCAACATGCCAACGCCGATTGCGGCACCGAACATCATGGCAAACCATGAGAAACGCGCGAACTCTGGTACGTCATCTTCGACGCCCAGCTTCAGCTTACCGGTCGCAGGAATGATTGCCAGAATGGCGCAAGTGAAAAAGAACAGCGCTACGATCCAGATGTACCAATAGGCGGTATTGGCCAAAATGAAGCTGTTGATTGCATTTAGAACGCTACCCGCTTGCTCTGGGAAAACGATGGCCCATATGACCAACGAAGCAATGATAATTTTAGATACCACCGCGACACTCATACTGAAGCCAGAGTAAAAACCCTTTTCGGCGGTCTCGATCGGTAGTTCCATTAGTGGAGGTTTCAAAGACATAATTTCCTCATTGTTGGTTGCTATTAGCCTCCTGTGATGCGTGCTACGAACGCGTCAGGAAGTCGTTTTTCTGATCACTGACTTCATGCTAGTTGATAAATTTGGTTTGGTAATGCGCAACCTTTCCTATTAGGGTTTCATAAAAAGGAAACCTAGAGTTGGCAAAACAGGCGATTCTCAAGTCTCTGGGAGACGTTGATATCCGGTTGTTGCGCGTCTTCGTGGTCGTTTCGGCCTGCAACGGGATTGCCGCATCTGAGCTTGAACTAAATATTGGGAAATCCACAATTTCGCGCCATATCTCCGATCTGGAGGCACGGC
Source organism: Loktanella sp. D2R18 (assembly GCF_003318235.1). Classification (GTDB taxonomy): domain Bacteria; phylum Pseudomonadota; class Alphaproteobacteria; order Rhodobacterales; family Rhodobacteraceae; genus Yoonia. The sequence goes on from NZ_QOCG01000030.1 coordinate 182,630, forward strand.
TTGGGCTGCGGTTGTGCAATCGCGGACCCTCAGGTTTTAGCCTCACACCTGAAGGAGAACAGGTCCTCAAGTTGACGACACATCTGCTCACTCAGATCGACGAATTCCGGTCCGGTGTTGACGCGATTCAAAGCACGTTGTCCGGCACCATCCGCTTTGGGCTATATGATCAATCGTCAGCTAACCCCAACGCCCAAATAGACAAGGCCATTGAGAAATTTGATGAGCTTGCACCAAACGTGTCTCTGGAAATCTCATTGGACACGCTGACAGCGCTTGAGGCTAATATTTTAAACGGGTCGCTCGACCTTGCGGTCATGCCAATTTATCAGACGTCGTCGATGCTGACGTACACCGAAATTTATTCAGCAAAAATGAATCTGTATTGCGCAAAAGGGCACCCGCTTTTTGGTCGCGATACCCGTGGCCTTGACCCGAAGACCACACTAGCTGCGCATAAGTACGCAGGATATTCGTTCAACTCACCAAACATGCGGGTGACCAATATGCTCGGGTTGGAACGCGCAGCGAGCGTGAGAGATGAAGAGGCGCTGGCTCTGTTGGTTCAGTCCGGACGTTATCTTGGAATTCTAGGAGATCACGTGATCCATGGTATCGGAGGTCGATCAAAGTTCTGGCCACTCTTTACGGAGGATGTCTCTTATGCGGTACCGTTCGCCGCAATTACGCGAAAACGCCACCGAGCTGACCGAAAAGCCGAAACATTTCTAGATTGTCTCATTGACGCACACGCCCCGTAAAATCACATAGGGCTGTGCTGGCTACCTAGAAATCGAGCAAGGTCAATAATTGCGCAAATAGACGCAAGATATTCCCTCGGATACCCCCCACAAACAGCAGCCCAAATCCGCCGACAGCGGCCATTGGTTCAACTGCGATGAAGGTCCTGAAAGTCCGCTTAGCAGACATCGACGGCGTTTTTTATGTCTCGATCTGGATGCAGGTGCGGCGAAAGTGGGCTTCGAGCCCACTTTGACCAATGCTGCGGACGGGACGAATGGCCGGTAACTGGTTAGCGCTACCGCTTGATAGACCAAAGCATTGCAGTCTCGTAACCGGCAGCTTCCAGCATTTCGATCTTGGAGCGCCATCCGGCGGGGCAAACGACAAAGGCAGCGTCCGTGCCTCGGTTCGCGAGAGCGGCTTCGGCGGCGCGCAGAAGCGCGGTTGCGCCTTCGCTGCCATCCCTAAGGTATGCCGGGTCGGCTAGTTCCAGGTGGTAGTAATCGTCGATCACACCTGTCCCGGTGATGTCATGGGCAGGCGGAAAGTGCAGGCGCGAGGCAGGCTGTGCGATAACGTAGCCTTCCAGCTCGTCATGTTCGCCCATGACCATCATATCGCGATCTCGCAGCGTGAGGCTGCGCGTCATCCAGGCTGAGAAGCGTGAACCGGCTTCGGGATTTATTTCCCAGAAGGGGTCGATGTCGAAAAGAACTTGCCGGTTCTCAGCGCTGCGCATGACGATGCCAGGAACATCTTCTTCTGTCGCTTGCCGGACAACTGAAGGCGTTCCCTGATCGCCGAGATCAGTGCGGGACAGATAGAGCGTCAAAGGATCGTAATTCGCAGCCTCGAGCGATTTCCGCCAATCCTCTCCCGTCACATAGGACGACAAAATAATCCTGGCACCGGCTTCTTGAAGGGCCTTTTCAGCCGCAACCAACAAAGCATTGACCGTGCTATCAGGCGCATCCGGTGCGGCGTATGAGTCGGGCAAAATGAGGCCGGGTTCACCGCTTGATCCTCCATAGATCGGTGGCACCGGCAGTAGCATCGAATGAACGACACCGCCGATCCAACCGTCATCATCCGCGACCTGCCAAATCTGGCGGAAGGGTTGCTGTTCAGCGGTCAGCGCGAATGTCAGAGCCTTCTCGATCTGGGCCGGTGCATCCTCTGCCATCTTCCAAAGGATGCCATCCTCTGCATAACGCTTCTCAGCGTCCAGCATCAGTAGATCAACTAGTCGCGGTATGTCGTCAGGTGTTGCTGGCCGGATGATCTGGGACATGTGTGGGTTCTCCTCAAAAAGGGCTGGTTCTTGCTTCGTTGTCTGTATCGACCAGCCATACAGATTTGACAAAGCGGGAAATTTTCACCAGCGTTTAGAAAATCTATCGCCTTGGGCCTATTGAATGAGACAGCTAAATCTAAATGCACTGCGCGTGTTCGCGATCGCGGCATCACACGGCAACCTGCAACGCGCTGCGGACGAGCTGAACCTTTCGCGCGGTGCCGTTTCCCAACGGATCAAGCAGCTTGAAATCGACCTTGGCGTGGTTCTTCTGAAGCGCGGCGCGCGCGGGGTGTCTCTGACTGCTGAAGGCAAACGCTGCCACGCTGGCGTCACCGACGCTCTTGCGGTTCTGGAAACGGCATTGGTCAGTATCGGCGAAGAGAACGATCATGTTACCCTTCACCTCGGGTCTTCTACAGCCACAAAATGGCTGATGCCGCGCATGGATGCCTTTGCAACTGCATTCCCGAAACTTTCGCTGAAGACAGAAGTTCATGAGCAGATACTGTCGCGCAGCCTTGGTCGAAATGAAATCGCGCTGTGGCCAGGAAGTGAACAAGACCCCAACCTCGCCCACCGATCACGTCGACTGACCGACATTCGGCTTGTTGCAGTATGCAGCCCCGACTTTCTGCGGCCTGACTGGCCCATGGGACTGGAAACATTACTGACGCTGCCTCTACTTCAGGACGCGCATCGGCGTTGGGAAAAGCTGATCGAGGCGACAGGCTATGGAAACGTGCACAAGCTGCTCAACTTCGACCGATCTGCTTTGGCGCTGGACGCAGCCATCTGCGGCCATGGGATTGCCATCGCGCCGACCTACATGATCGAAAACGACCTGTCGTCAAAACGCCTTGTGGAGATTTGGGTTGATCCGGAACCGTCGGACGATGGGCTTTATGTTTCCTGGTCAAAGGATCATGTTGGCGAGCACCACATCAGCCGGATCGTGGATTGGATCGCCTCTGAGTTTAGGTGAAAAGCGAACATCCAGTGTCAGCCTTTGAACGGCAGCTAAGTCCCGCAGAGCGGACCTAGTAGTGAACGCTACATCAATGCGCCTCAGCCCAGTTTGCCCCCTGCCCTGCGTCCACCGATAGTTTCACGTCAAGCTTCACCGCCGGATCGCTGGCGTTTTCCATCACGTCGCGTGCCACGTCGATCAGCGGCGCGGCACTGTCTTCGGCGACCTCAAAGATCAATTCATCGTGGACTTGCAGCAGCATTTTGGCGGGCAGGTCTGCAATCGCATCAGGCATCCGGATCATCGCGCGGCGGATCACATCGGCGGCTGTCCCTTGGATCGGCGCGTTGATTGCAGCGCGCTTGGCGAACCCTGCGTGGGGTCCCTTAGCATTGATTTCGGGTGTGTTGATTTTGCGCCCAAACAGCGTTTGCACATAGTTATGTTCTTTGGCGAAAGCGACCGTATCATCCATATAGGTGCGAATTCCGGGGAAGCGTTCAAAGTAGCGGTCGATGAACCCTTGGGCCTCGCCACGCGGAATACGCAGGTTGCGCGCCAGACCAAAGCCGGAAATTCCGTAAATCACACCAAAGTTAATCGCTTTGGCCTGACGTCGGATATCTGGCGTCATCTCATCCAGCGGCACGTCGAACATTTCAGACGCGGTCATCGCGTGAATATCGATCCCGTCGCGGAACGCTTGTTTGAGCGCATCAATCCCCGCGACATGGGCCAGAATACGCAGCTCAATTTGGCTATAGTCAAGACTGACCAACACATTGCCGGGGGCCGCGACGAACGCCTCACGGATACGTCTGCCATCTTCGGACCGAACCGGGATGTTTTGCAAGTTCGGTTCTTTTGATGCCAAACGCCCCGTGTTGGCGCCCGTGATTAAATAGGACGTGTGCACGCGGCCCGTGTCGGGATTAATGTGCTCTTGCAGCGCGTCGGTGTAGGTCGATTTCAGCTTGGACAGCTGACGCCAATCCAGAATACGGCGCGGCAAATCATGGATCGTGGCCAAGTCTTCGAGCACGGTCGCGCCTGTCGAATAGGCCCCGGTTTTACCTTTTGATGGGGCCTTACCATCTGGCATTTCCAGCCCCATTTCGTCAAACATGATCTCGCCCAATTGTTTGGGTGATCCGACGTTGAACTTATGGCCGACCATTTCGTAAATGTCGTCTTCAAGACCTGCCATTTTCTGCGCAAACGCATTTGACATGCGTGACAGCGTATCGCGATCCACCTGCACGCCGTGCATCTCCATCTGCGCAAGCACTGGCACCAAGGGCCGTTCAAGCGTTTCATAGACCGTGGTGACTTGTTTGGCGTGCAATTGCGGTTTGAACTGTTGCCATAGGCGCAGGGTGATATCGGCGTCTTCGGCGGCGTATTTCACTGCATCTGCAACGGGAACCCGGTCAAATGTAATCGCCGACTTTCCGGTACCAAGCAGCGGTTTGATCGGAATCGGCGTATGCCCTAGATAGCGATCTGATAGCACATCCATCCCGTGGTTATGCACGCCCGCGTTCGTTGCATATGACATCAACATCGTGTCATCGATTGGGGCAATCGCAATCCCCTGACGCGCAAAAATCTTGGCATCATATTTCATGTTCTGACCGATTTTCAGGATGCTTTCATCCTCGAGCACGGGTTTGAGCAGCGCAAGGCATTGCGCCATATCCATTTGCCCTTCGGCAACATCGTCAGAACCAAACAGATCATCTGCCGCCGCCGCTTTATGACCTAGCGGAATATAGCAGGCCTGCCCCGGCTCAACACATAGCGAAATTCCAACCAAATCAACGACCATTTCGTTCAAGCCTGTCGTTTCGGTATCCACAGCGACGTAACCGCGCGCATAAATTCGATCGATCCAGACCTGCAACGCCGCCGCATCCGATACGCATTCATAGCTGTCAGGGTCAAACGGCACCGCTTCTGGCGCTGCGGCTTGTGTGGTTTGCGCGGGCGCCGCGATAGCAGGTGCCTCGGCCCCCAATTTATCTGCGACGCGTTTAACGATAGTCCGGAATTCCATCTGCGTCAGAAATCCCAAAAGCGTGTCCGCGTCAGGTTCGCGCATTTCAAGGCTATCAAGACCAAACGGCAAATCCATGCCACAATCGAGCTGCACTAATTTCTTGGACAGTTCGATCTGTGCACGGTTGTCGATCAGGCTTTCACGGCGTTTGGGCTGCTTGATCTCGCTCGCGCGGTCCAGCAATGTTTCTAAATCACCATATTCATTGATTAAAAGGGCTGCGGTTTTAATACCGATGCCTGGCGCGCCCGGCACGTTATCAACGGAATCACCCGCAAGCGCCTGCACGTCGACAACGCGCTCCGGGCCGACCCCAAACTTTTCGACAACGCCGTCAGAATCAATGCGTTTGTTCTTCATCGGATCGAGCATCTCAACCCCGCCACCGACCAGCTGCATCAGATCTTTGTCCGACGACAGGATTGTCACGCGCCCCCCCGCATCACGCGCCTGATGGGAAAGTGTCGCGATGATATCATCGGCCTCAAACCCTTCGATTTCCTCGCAGGCGATGTTGAACGCTCGCGTCGCATCGCGCGTCAGCGGCATCTGCGGGCGCAAATCTTCGGGCATCGCGTCGCGGTTGGCTTTGTACTGGTCATACATTTCATTGCGGAACGTATGGCTGCCCTTGTCAAAAATAACCGCCACATGGGTCGCGGCATCTGGCCCCGTGTTGGTTTCGACGTAACGCTGTAGCATATTCACAAAGCCCGACACGGCCCCTACAGGCAACCCATCGGATTTGCGCGTCAGCGGCGGAAGCGCATGATAGGCACGAAAAATAAACGCCGAGCCGTCGATGAGATGAAGATGGTGTCCCTTACCAAATTGCTGCGTCATGATACCGTTCCCTGCGTTGCGTCAGGGATAGTTTTGTCATGAACGCGCGCGTGCTTCCAGCGCTTAAGAGTGTGGCTCGATCATATCGACACGTACGGCATGGCGACCGCCCTCAAATTCCGTAGACAAAAACGTATCCACGATATCAAGCGCAAGTCCAACGCCGACGACGCGTGCACCAATCGACAACATATTCGAATTGTTGTGTGCACGGATCATACGCGCCGAAAACGAATCCGAACAGACGCCACAGCGGATTCGCACAACCTTATTGGCAGCCATCATAATACCTTGTCCGGTGCCACAGATGAGTATTCCCCGAGCACAATCCCCCGCAGCAACCAACTGCGCAGCCGCTTGACCATGTTTGGGATAATCTGCGCTCACACCCGTCTCTGGTCCAATATCGGTCACTTCACATCCAGCGGCTTTAACGTGCGCGACAATGGTTCGACGCAACGGGATATCAGCATGATCACTCGAAATAACGACACGCGTCAAAGCGGTCATACTTTGCCTTCGTAATCCGCATGCACGATTTTTGCATCGCAATAGGGGCATTCGACATAGCCGACCTCATGCGGGATTTGTAGCCAGACACGCGGGTGACCAAGCCCACCTTCGCCGCCATCACAGGCAATGCGCCAGTCGTTAACAATCCGGATTTCTGGGGCTGGCGTGGTCATAGTGTCACCTGTGTGCTTGCTGCGGGCCGCGGTGGGCCTTAGATCACGTGATACATACCGCACGAGACGCGCAGGGGAAAGACCAGCATGACCGACAACGCCATAGAAATTTCAGGGCTCAAGAAAACCTACGCCGCCACCGGGCGCAGCCCTGCCAAAGAGGCGTTGAAAGGGGTTGATTTGAATATCCCACGCGGGTCCATTTTCGGGCTTTTGGGGCCAAATGGGGCTGGAAAATCGACGATTATCAATATTCTAGCCGGATTGGTGGTCAAATCGGCGGGCAGCGTCAAGATTTGGGGCTTTGACCAAGACACAAACCCGCGCCAATCGCGCGCCTCGATTGGAATTATGCCGCAAGAACCCCATCTTGACCCGTTTTTTACGCCCGCCGGATCGCTCGACGTTCAAGCAGGTCTTTATGGCGTGCCAAAATCGCAGCGCAGAACGGCAGAGATTCTAGATTTGATCGGATTGACCGATAAGGCGGACGCCTACTCCAGATCGCTTTCAGGTGGGATGCGCCGCCGGTTGCTTTTGGGCAAGGCGCTTGTGCATTCGCCGCAAATCCTTGTGTTGGATGAACCGACAGCAGGCGTCGATATCGCGCTGCGCAATATGCTGTGGCAAAACGTGCGCAAATTGAATGATGATGGGATGACCGTGATTCTCACAACCCATTATCTCGAAGAAGCAGAAGCCATGTGCGACGATATCGCGATCATCAACCATGGCGAAGTGGTCGTGCGCGATAGCACCGCAAACCTTTTGGGGCATCTAGATCGTAAAACACTCGTGATCACGCCGGATGGGCCTGCGGAATTGCCGGAACTGCCGCCGCAAATCTCTGGCAAAAAGCACCCCAATGGCACGTTAAGTTTCACCTACCAAAGCACAACGACCCCCGCTGATGCGGTGTTGCATATTTTGCGCGATGCCGGGATCACGATCAAAGACGTCAAGACCCAAGAAGCGCACCTTGAGGACGTGTTTCTATCGCTCACGTCCTCAACATAGGGTCAGCGATCAGTCCAACAACATGCGGCCAAGCTGTTGCCCGCCGATAATGTGCATGTGGTAATGCGGCACATCCTGAACGCCATGCACGCGGGTGTTCGAGATGCCGCGGAACCCTTCGTCTAACTGCATCAGGTCGCACACAGCGGAAATTGCGTGAAAGAACCCAGCCTGTTCGGCTGCGGATGCATCGCGGGCAAAGTGATCAAGACTCATATATGGCCCCTTGGGGATCACCAGCACATGCACGGCAGCCTGCGGCTGAATATCATGAAATGCCAAAGCGTGTTCATTTTCAAACACAGTCTTATTCGGAATTTCGCCCCGCAAAATCTTGGCGAAAATATTCTGGTCGTCGTATGCGTAATCCATGGGTGGCCTCAATCAACAAAAAGATGGGGGGTTTCAGCAAGCGCGCGTGCGGTATCCATATCGACGCGCAAGAATTGGGCAAGGGCAGCGGCGTTTTCGGCGATCGTTGCAGTTTCACTGATCCGTGCAGCACCGGCAAAATCCGCGTCGCGGATATTATCGCGCTCATGCACAATGTCATTGCGAATAGTGGGCAGAAGCCGTGCGACGGTTGCTTCGCTGCTTTGTGCACCAGCCAATCCAACGCGTTTCGCATGGCCCGCCAAATAATCATCATCGAATTCACAGGCAATTTCGAGCAAACGCACATCCGCACGATCCGCAAAGAAATCGCGCATCAGGTCGATATCGGCGGTATCGAGACAAATCACCAAACGATCACTTTTGTTATGATCAAACAACATCCGTAAAAAGGCGCGCCTGTGCCGCCCTCGTTTTTGTACCGTCGTTTCAATGCCACCTAAATCGGGCAGCGGGGTCGCGTCTTCGTTGAACAAATATTCGACCGCCGGAATATCGGTATGTTCGCGAATGCTTGCAACCAACCGCTTGGCGACATGCCATTTTTTGCAGGCTACAATCATCAGCGCGCGGTTGCGCCCCAATGTCGTTTCGCGTTCCCAAAAGCGCGGCGTAAACCGGCGACCAATGCGCCCACGTCCGGTCAAGAATTGAAACAGCCGCCGCCCTTCGTCGGTGATCACGAAATCTGTGCGGTCACTGACATAGAGCGCGCCGAGTTCAGAGCGTAGATTGGACGCCTCTGCACTAATTTTGCGTGCGAATAAGCCGCTTTGCCCCAACAACAGATCGTAGTGATCGTTATAGAACGTCACCGGCATCCCGTAATCGGTGAACATCAAAAATGTAAGCGTGCGGTTTTCAATCTCATTCCCCGGCACCAGATGGCGCACAAGAGTTTGAAAAAATGTCTCATCGGGGATCCAAGTCGTGCGGAAAAAACGCATTACGTCTTTGCGGACACGGGTAAAATCAAGCAGTGCTTCAACAGTGCGCCGCCGCAGACACCACCATTGGCTGCCAATCATAATTTGCACGTCTTTGGGCGTATCACGCGTGATCCCAAATTTCTGCTGCAGCGCCAATGACGTGTAAAACCGCTTCTTCTGCGTGCGCTCATTAAAATGATGACGGTAGATCAGACGCTCTTCGCGGAACCCCGTTTTGATCCAATCGCTGTCGAAAAAATCAAAGCTCTCGATGAAATCGCAATCATGGCGGTCCAAAAATTCATGCGCATATTGGGCGGATTTGATCGGCATGCAATCGCCCGAAACCATGTAAAAGTGGCTCGCGCGCGGGAATGCATCAACCGCCGCCTCAACGGCATGAAGGGTCGCCTGCACAAGGCTCCATTCGCCCCATCCGCATTTGATCCGGCGCTTGGCAAAGACGACATTTGGGTTATTGAGCAAGGCGGTCTGAATGGTCGCAAAATCCTCTGCATTGGCCGAAGCATCAAAATGGATTGCGATATAATCGCCCGCCGCCGTCAATTGCAGCGCTTGCTGCACAATCGCATCGGGGTTCTTGTGGCAAAGAAGGATAAAGGCGATTCTTGCCATCTGTGTTGGGTGCCCCCTGCGGACAAATTGATGTTTCCGGCGACTTGCCGCGATCAGACATTGAATAAACGGTGTTTCTTTGCTCTTAAAGGAAAAACGACGGCGACATTACGCAAAGGAGGCCACAATTGGCGAGTTTCCCCGGAACCTGGATGACCACCAGCGAAAGCGTCGTCTACCGCGTTGTCCCAAAATGCGCATGCTCAACCATCGGGCAAATCATGTATTATTCCGATCATGGCGAATTTTTTGACGGCGATATCCATGATGCAAAATCCGGTATGCATAAATGGGCATTGGACGACAGCAAGGCACTGATCACCCAAAACGTGACCGCACATCAAAGCTATGCGTTTACCTGTGTGCGCAATCCTTACACCCGCATTCTATCATCATTCTTCGACAAAATCTGCGGCATTCAGCGCAACGGAAAATATTACCGTGGCAATCTCGTTCCACTGCTGACCCAGAAATACGGGATCGAAGTTGGCGACCCTGACACGGGATTTGAATTTGATCAGATCAAAAGCTTTCGGCGTTTTCTGCTGTTCGCGCGCGACACCATCCGTTGGCGCCGTCCGATGGACCCTGACATTCATTGGTCTGCCATGTCCGGCCATATCGCGACCTATATCGTAAACGGTGGCCGCTACGACAATATCTTCTGGACCGAAAAGTTTAACGACGGCATGCAATCCGTGCTGGATGAAATCGAAACGCCGCATGCCGTTGATCTTGAAACGATCCCGCGCTTCAACGAAAGCGAAGGTCACGGCCCCAAACGCGCGCATCCTGTTGCAGACTATTTTGACGACCTGTCGATGCATCTGGTCTATGAAATGTACAAAAAAGACTTCCGTATCTTCAAATACGATTTCGAAAACCCTGCCAACAAAATGCCGATCGGCGATATCGACCTTGACGAGGTCCACGCGAAATTGGGCCAGTAGACGGTCCAATTTCAGTGATTAAGTGGTGCCCGCGGCCGGACTCGAACCGGCACGGCCATACAGCCGGGAGATTTTAAGTCTCATGTGTCTACCATTCCACCACGCGGGCACGGTGCTATTCCTATGCGGACATGTCGCGCGGGGCAAGCGGTGAAAGCCCTTCTTCTTTGACGGCTTGCATCGCAACATAGGTCGAAGTGTTCGCAACATGCGGCAACGTCGAAATTTTCTCTGCTAAAACAGCACGGTACCCCATCATTCCCGATGTGCGCACTTTCAACAAATAGTCGAATGCACCTGCAATCAAATGGCATTGTTCGATCTCTGGAACGCGCATGACCGCCGCATTGAACGCCGCCAAGGCATTTTCGCGCGTGTCGCTCAGCTTCACCTCGACAAAGGCGACATGATCGCGCCCCAAGCGAATGGGATCAAACAATGCGCGGTAGCCGCGAATAATGCCGCTATCTTCAAGCCGTTTAAGCCGCGCCTGAGTCGGTGATTTCGACAGGCCGATTCGTCGCGATAATTCGGTAACGCTGACCCGCCCCTCTATCGCAAGGACATCAAGTATTTTTCGGTCGAACTGGTCGATATCTGAAATCATATTGTCCGCCATATAGTTCACCTTCAGGTTAATCGCCTATCATTTTTCAAATTACCAACCAAATAGACTTCTCGCAATGGCGTAAGATTCCCTGGCCGACAAGGAGCACGCAAATGTCACAAACCGAATCCGATCTGCGCCAGCAACTAGACGCCGCAATGTACCGCAATGAAGCCGATGCAGTTGCATCGTTGGCGCAAGCCGCAGCGCTGACACACCAAGACCGCGCACGTATTTGCGCAAATGCCGCCGACCTTGTCCGTGATATCCGTGGCAGTACCGAACCCGGCCTAATGGAAGTCTTTCTTGCCGAATACGGCCTGTCCACGGATGAAGGAATCGCCCTAATGTGCTTGGCTGAGGCGCTCTTGCGCGTCCCTGACGCCGAGACCATCGATGCCTTGATCGAAGATAAAATCGCGCCATCAGATTGGGGTAAGCACCTTGGCCATTCGGCGTCGTCACTGGTAAATGCCTCAACTTGGGCATTGATGCTGACGGGCCGCGTTTTGGACGATGATAAGCCCGGCGTCACCCGGCATTTGCGCAGCGCCGTCAAACGTTTGGGCGAACCTGTCATCCGCACTGCCGTCGCCCGCGCCATGCGTGAAATGGGGCGTCAGTTTGTATTAGGCGAAGACATCACCAAGGCAATGAAACGGGCCGTGGGCATGCAAGAAAAAGGTTTCACCTATAGCTATGACATGCTCGGCGAAGCGGCCTGCACCGAGGCTGACGCCCGCGCCTACCATCTTGCCTATTCGCGGGCGATATCAGCGATTGCAGATCATTGCACCTATGACAGCGTGGCACAAAACCCCGGTATTTCGGTAAAACTATCCGCTTTGCATCCGCGCTACGAGGTCGCGCAAAAGGATCGTGTAATGGTCGAATTGGTGCCGCGCGTGCGTGCGCTGGCGATGCTCGCGAAATCCGCGGGCATGGGGTTCAACATTGACGCAGAAGAAGCCGACCGCCTGTCCCTGTCGCTGGACGTGATCGCGGCTGTGCTGGCCGAACCTGCGCTGGCTGGATGGGACGGATTCGGCGTGGTTGTGCAGGCTTACGGCCAACGTGCGTCATTGGTGATCGACCATTTACATGCTGTCGCGACCCAATTGGACCGCAAAATCATGGTCCGTCTGGTCAAGGGTGCCTATTGGGACGCCGAGATTAAGCGCGCCCAAGTCGAAGGCATGAATGGCTTTCCTGTTTTCACGGCCAAACAGCATACAGACATCAGCTATATCAGTCATGCCCGCAAATTGCTGGGCATGACTGATCGGATTTACCCGCAGTTCGCGACACATAACGCGCACACAGTGGCGGCTGTGCTGGATTTGGCACGCACGATGGGCAAATCTGCGGACACCTTCGAATTCCAACGCCTGCACGGCATGGGTGAGACCCTCCACACGCTTGTTCTGAACGCGCAAGGCACCCGTTGCCGGATTTATGCCCCTGTTGGCGCACACGAAGACCTGCTGGCTTATCTGGTTCGTCGTTTGCTTGAAAACGGCGCGAACTCTAGCTTTGTGAACCAAATCGTTGACGAAGATGTTGCCCCTGAAACTGTCGCAGCCTGCCCATTTGACGCTATCGGCACCGGCGTCGTGCTGCCCAAAGGGCCCGATATTTTCCAGCCGGCGCGTGTCAATTCAAAGGGGTGGGACCTGACCCATCGCCCCACGCTGGACGATCTAAATGCCGCGCGCACATCATTTCAATCTGCGGTGTTCAACGGGCATCCAATCCTTGCGGGTGCGGTGGATGGAAAAAGCGCGGTGCAGCCCGTCATCAACCCAGCGCGCGTTGGCGATATTGTCGGTCAAGTCGTACCCGCAGGCCCCGCCGCGATCAACGCCGCGCTGACTGCGGCAACTCCTTGGACGGCTGATTCTGCGACCCGTGCAGCAGCCCTCACCGCAGTAGCCGATGCCTACGAGGCCAACGCAGCGGAGCTATTCGCCATTCTCGCGCGCGAAGCTGGCAAAGCCATGCCCGACGTTGTTGCAGAACTCCGCGAAGCCGTAGATTTCTTGCGCTACTACGCCACCCAAGCCAGTGACGAAAATCAAGCATGTGGGGTGTGGACTTGTATCAGCCCGTGGAACTTTCCGCTGGCGATTTTTACCGGCCAAATTGCGGCGGCACTGGCGGCTGGCAATGCGGTCCTTGCGAAACCTGCCGAACAAACGCCATTGATCGCGACCTACGCCGTAGAGCTACTCCATGCGGCGGGTGTGCCTGTTTCAGCTTTGCAGCTTTTGCCCGGCGGCGGAGACGTTGGCGCGGCGCTGACCTGTGATGCGCGCGTGAATGGCGTGGCCTTTACCGGGTCTACCGCAACCGCCCTCAAAATCCGCGCGACGATGGCTGCGAACTGCGCCCCCGGCACGCCGTTAATCGCAGAAACCGGCGGGCTGAATGCGATGATCGTCGACAGCACCGCCCTGCCCGAACACGCCGTTCGGGATATTGTGAATGGTGCATTCAGGTCCGCCGGTCAGCGTTGTTCAGCGTTGCGGTGTCTATATGTTCAAGAAGATATTGCGGAGCCTTTGCTAAAGATGCTCAAAGGCGCGATGGATGAACTGACGGTTGGCGATCCATGGGTGCTGGCAACAGATCTTGGCCCGGTAATTGATGCGCCCGCCCATAAGACCATCGCAGATCACATTGCCACAGCCCAATCCGAAGGCCGCGTGATCCATCAAATCAGCGCCCCGACGTCGACCGGACATTTCATCGCGCCGACGGCCATACGCGTGAATAGCATCACCGATATGGCTCGTGAAATCTTTGGCCCAGTACTGCATGTCGCAACCTTCAAGGCCGAGGAATTGGATGCTGTGATCGATACGATCAACGCAACGGGCTACGGTCTGACCTTCGGCCTGCACACACGTATTGATGACAGGGTACAGACCATCGTCGAACGCGTTAAAGCTGGCAATATCTATGTGAACCGCGACCAAATTGGTGCGGTGGTTGGCAGTCAACCTTTTGGTGGCGAAGGGCTTTCTGGGACGGGTCCCAAGGCAGGCGGTCCGCACTATCTGCCACGTTTCATCGCAAACCCTGCGCCAATGTCGTCTGAACGTTGGAAAGAAAATACAGATATGCGTGCATTGCAGGCAAGGCTGGACGCCGTGCAACCGCTTGCCCCCAAACCCGCGACCGATCTGCCTGGCCCAACGGGCGAATCCAACCGTCATAGCTTGCGCCCACGCGGTCCGGTTCTGTGCATGGGACCGGGCGAAGCGGTGGCTTTGGCGCAGGTCGCGGAGGTGACTGCGTTAGGTGGGATTGGGGTCAGTTCAGAAGGACAAATAGCCCCTGTCGCGCTATCCACACTGAACCCAATCGCTGGCGTCTTGTGGTGGGGCGATACCGACACAGGTCGCGCGATTGAAAAAGCGCTGTCTAAACGAAGCGGCCCGATCACCGCGCTCATCACCGGTATGCCTGACACCGCGCATGTGATGCACGAACGCCATGTGTGCATTGATACCACCGCAGCAGGGGGCAATGCAGCGCTTTTGGCGGCTGTCGCAGATCAAGCAACCGCTTGACCCCGCGCCCGACATAAATCACGGTCGCGGTATGCTTTTACCATTCCGCGACCACAACCCATCTGAACGCGTCCCTTATGTCACGATCGCGCTTATTCTTTTGAATATCCTGATCTTTATTGGCAGCTACGCACTACAAACCGACCGGGAAATTAACCGCATCTTTGCGGAATACGGGCTGATCCCTGCACGGCTTTACGCGGGCAACGGGCTAACGACGCCGATCAGCTACATGTTTTTGCACAGCGGCTTTATGCATCTTGCAGGCAATATGCTGTTCTTGTGGATCTACGGGGATAATCTTGAAGACAAGCTCGGCCATGTGCCGTTCTTGATCTATTACCTACTCTGCGGAATCGCGGCGGGGCTGGCGCAATACGCGTCAGAACCGCTGTCACTGGTGCCAATGGTCGGTGCATCGGGGGCGATTGCGGGGGTAATGGGCGGCTATATCTTGCTGTTCCCCAAGGCGCGCGTCGATGTCTTCGTGTTCTTCATTGTCTTTTTCCGCATCTTCCCGTTACCCGCGTGGATCACGCTTGGGTTCTGGTTTGGGGTGCAAATCTTTAACGGGCTGAACAGTGCCGCTGGCGGCAGCGGCGTGGCGCATTGGGCGCATGCTGGTGGGTTTGTCGCCGGGTTCGTGCTGATGCTTCCGTTTTGGTTCAAGATCGGCAACACCGGGTTCTGGAAACGCACAGAGGGGCACCCGGATCACCCGGAAACCCAATATAAGCGCAGCAATATTCCGGTGGTGAAACGTTAAGCCTTACGGATAACTTTTGCGAAGCTGTCAAAGATCGGCTCGTTTGAGCAAATGACTTCGCCGTCTGCCAAGATATCACCGTCCGGGCGGATCGGTTCGATCATCGCCCCCGCTTCGCGCGCGATGATCAGGCCTGCGGCGATATCCCAGATGTGCAATTTGCGTTCCCAAAATCCGTCATAGCGGCCCGCAGCCACATAGGCCAAATCAAGCGCTGCAGCCCCAAAGCGACGCACACCCGCACAGGCAGGCAAAATACGTGCAAGGTCTTGTAGGGTTTCTGGCAGGTCAGCGCGGCCTGCAAATGGCAGGCCAGTTGCAAAGATGCTTTCGATCATCCGGTGACGGCCAGACACGCGCATGCGGGTTTCGTTCAGCCAGGCACCGCCGCCTTTTTCCGCATAGAACATTTCGTCCTTAGCAGGGTCATAGACAACACCCGCCACGATCTGACCTTTGTGTTCAAGTGCGATCGACACAGCCCAATGCGGCAGACCATGCAGAAAATTTGTGGTGCCATCAAGCGGATCAACGATCCAGCGACGGGTTGGATCAGCGCCTTCGATTTCCTTGCCTTCTTCACCCAAGAACCCATAGGTCGGGCGGGCATGTAGCAATTCTTCGCGAATGGTTTCTTCGGCGGTCCGGTCGGCGCGGCTCACAAAATCGCCGGGGCCTTTGGCGCTGACCTGCAATTGTTCAACTTCACCAAAGTCTTTGAGCAATGCGCGCCCTGCTTTACGGGCGGTTTTCATCATCACGTTCAGGTTTGCACTGCCAGCCATTGGACTTCTCCGGGTTCGGGATCAAGCGCGGCGTATAGGCCGTCATGACGCGCAGAACAAGGGGGAAAGCCGCAATTCGGCAAACCCGTTAACGGCGCTGCAGCTTAACAGCCTCTTGTTTCGCGAGCCGGATCAAATGCGCCATATAGGGGCGCTGCGTATCATCAGACCGCGTCGCCGCATAAAGCCGCTTTGTGATCCCTGTCTTGGTCAGCGGCCGCGTGACGTAATCCGAGTTATAGCGCACTTGGCTAACCACCCAATCGGGCAGCACGGCCACGCCGCGGTTTGACGCAACCAACAGCAAGATCACAGCCGTCAGTTCGACCTGCCGCACCGATCCCGGCTCTATCCCCGCGGGGGTCAAAAGCTCTGAAAACACATCAAGCCGCGCGCGTTCAACGGGATATGTGATCAAGGTTTCGCCTTGAAAATCCTCGGCTTCAATCACGTCCTTTTGCGCCAGCGGGTGCGCCGATGAGGCGACGAACACAGGTTCATAGTCAAAAAGCGGAGTGAAATCAGTCTCGGGCAGGTCTTCAGGGTCAGATGAGACGACCAAATCGACCTCTTCTTTGCGCAGGGCTGGCAACGCGTCAAAGGCAAGACCAGGCCGGATATCGACATCAACCTCTGGCCACGCTTTGCGGAATTGTTCCAACACCGGGAATAGCCATTCGAAACAGGCGTGGCACTCGATGGCGATATGCAAACGCCCTGCGCTGCCTTGGATCAGCCCTGAAAATTCGGCTTCAAGCGCAGCAACTTGCGGCAATATCGTCTCGGCGGTGGCCAGCATCCGCATCCCGGCGGCAGACAGTTTCAAGGGCTTAGAGCGGCGCACGAACAATTCGACTCCCGCCTGATCTTCGATCCCTTTGATCTGATGGCTCAGCGCGCTTTGCGTGATGTGCAATTGTTCCGCCGCGCGGGCCAGCCCCCCGGTATCATGGATGGCTTTGATGGTCCGTAAATGCCGGAATTCGATATGCATATGAACCGCCCTCATGATCGTGGTGAAAGTTATGAATTTGCCTCATGTTAATAAAGCTGCGATACAACCAGCACAAGAGAGAGGTCCGCCCATGTCAAATACAACTGTTTCATTCGAATTCTTCCCGCCCAAATCGCTCGCGGCATCGTTCCGGCTTTGGGATTGTGTGAACACGCTCGCTCCTCTTGATCCGACATTTGTATCCGTGACTTACGGCGCAGGCGGCACGACCCGCAAGCTGACGCACGAGGCTGTGGGCACCATCCATAAGACCAGCGGTCTGAACGTGGCCGCGCATTTGACATGTGTCGACGCAACCAAAGCAGAAACGCTTGAGATCGCCGAAGGCTACGCACAAGAAGGTGTGCGCGAAATCGTGGCCCTGCGCGGCGATGCTCCTAAAGGAGCAGATGGGTTCACCCCGCATGCCGAAGGTTTTGCAAGCTCTGTTGAATTGATCGGCGCGCTTGCAGACACGGGTAAATTTAACATCCGCGTTGGCGCCTACCCCGAAAAGCACCCCGAAGCCGTAGACCAAGCCGCTGACATCGCGTTTCTGAAACGCAAGATCGATGCAGGCGCGACATCAGCGATCACGCAGTTTTTCTTCGAGGCCGACACGTTTTTCCGGTTTCGCGATGCCTGTGTAAAGGCGGGTATCGACGCCCCTATCTTGCCCGGTATCTTGCCGATTGAAAACTGGGCGGGCACCCAACGCTTTGCCAAGATGTGCGGCACTACGATCCCACAGGTCGTCACGGACGCCTTTGAAAACGCGACACGCGACGGCACGACGGATCTATTGGCAACAGCACTTGCAACAGAACTATGCGATGACCTGCGCCAAGGCGGCGTTGAACACATGCATTTCTATACGCTCAACCGTCCTGAATTAACCCGCGATGTCTGCCATGCGCTTGGTGTGACCCCAAAAGCGAGCTTGCAGAACGTCGCTTAAAACGTCAGCCTTAGGCCGAACAACGCCCGAGGCCCTGATGACAACTACCCCCTATACCCTGCCCGACCGCGACCGGATGCTATCCATGTCGGGGTTGGAATATCTTCAGACAATGCTTACCGAACCCGGCCTAGGCGCGCCGATTGCGCGGGGCATGAATTACCAACTTGATACTGTTTCCCCGGGTAAAGTGACATTTCGTGGCCGTCCAGAGTATCAGCACACAAATCCGATGGGCGGCGTACATGGCGGCTGGTACGGGACCCTGCTTGACAGTTGTATGGCCTGCGCAGTGATGACCGCTGTGCCAAAGGGTGCGGTTTATACAACCCTTGAGTATAAGGTGAACCTGATCCGCGCGATCCCTATCGGCATGGAAATCATTGCTACCGGGATTTTGGATCACGCGGGGCGGTCCACCGGGGTTTCGCATGGTGAAATCAAAGGCGTCGCGGATGGCAAGCTTTATGCAACCGGGTCAACTACTTGCCTGATCATGCAGTTCAACCCCGGCTAAAGCAGCCGGCGCAATCGTCTCGTGCAACCGTTCCGAGGCGCACCGCCCGACCACACGTTTGCGGCGCGCCAGAAACACCTTTGACCAGCCGCGCCAATGGCCAATCGACGGGGCATCCACGTCTTGCGCGAACCGTACCCGCCAGCCGTCGGGCAAAGGCACGCCACAATCTGACAACCGATCAAGCATCCAAACCAGTGGTATATTCGCCAAAGGTCGCGCCTGCGGGTGTTCACCCACCTGCCCGCCAATGTCCGCGTGATTTCCGCGAAACCAGACCTGTTCCATATGACCGAGCCAATCGTCCGGTCGTTGCCACATCACCGGCGCGTAAGCCATGCGGCGTTCATCCAACGCCAGCGCATGAAACCCGTTCAACACATGCGCGCCTAGCGCATGGTTATGGAACCCGTGCTGTGTGGGCGTCCAACGCCATAAGATTGGCAACCGCACTCCCAGCGCTTTGACCGTATCCCAAACGGCAACCGCTTCGATTTTCACATCGTCATGGCAGTAAAGTTCGCGAAATCGCGCCGCTACTGGGCGCGTATCGCCGTTGCGGTAATGCCGGTAGGCTTGGCGTACCCCGCGCACCGTTGCATGTTCCGGCTTGAGCAACCCAATACCGTCAATCACCCCCGCGAGCGAACGCACAGCATAAGCGCCGCGCGAATAGCCGACCAGAATGATCTTATCGCCGGGCCGATACCGCGACGCGATCACGCCATAAGCACGTTTAATTTGCCGGTTGATCCCCTTG
Organism: Loktanella sp. D2R18; assembly: GCF_003318235.1. Lineage (GTDB taxonomy): Bacteria > Pseudomonadota > Alphaproteobacteria > Rhodobacterales > Rhodobacteraceae > Yoonia. The sequence goes on from NZ_QOCG01000030.1 coordinate 202,113, forward strand.
CCCGTGATCACATCCCATGTACCCGACCAGTCGCGCCATTGAATGCCCGCTTCGTAATAGACGGTCAGATTGGTGCGCGCGCTGACCTCGTTGAGCAGCTTAAATGTGATCCCAGCATTGGTTTCGCATCCTGGCTCAAGTGACGACCGCGTCCCATCAAGCACAACGACATGGGTCGCAGGCCCACGCCCGCGAATGCCCCCTTCTTCGGTGCGCGCACGCCGCCCGAAAAGCCCAAAAAGCCAATCACGCAGCTGCACTGTTTTTCTTTGCCTCTACGATGGCTTTCCAGATTCGGTGTGGCGTAAAGGGCATATCGACCCGCCGCACCCCAACATCCCACAGCGCATCCACAACCGCATTCGCCACGGCCGCCAGCGCCCCAACGGTACCTGCCTCGCCACAGCCTTTCATCCCCATCGGGTTGTTCAGTGAAGGCGTGCTTTCCGTCGCAAAACGGATCATCGGAATGTCATCCGCGCGCGGCATCCCGTAATCCATAAATGTTGCGGTCAACAATTGCCCAGTTTCGTCAAACACCACCCGTTCTGTCAGCGCTTGCCCGATCCCTTGGGCGACGCCGCCGTGGACTTGGCCTTCTGCCAGCATCGGGTTGATCAAATTCCCAAAGTCATCGACCACTGTGTAACGATCGACAGCGACAACGCCGGTTTCAGGGTCAATCTCGGCCTCTGCAATATGCGCCCCATTTGGAAAGCTCCGGTTTTCGAGATCAATTGTCGCCGTATGCGTCAACAAATCATCGCGCCCGGCATCACGGGCCATTTCAGCGACTTCAAGCATCGTTGGTGTCAGGTTTGATCCTGCGATACGGAACCTTTCATCATCAAAACTGATAACCGTGGCGTCAACGCCTTGGTCCGTCGCCAAGAACGCGCGGAACGCGTCGATGATCACCCCGACCGTTGCCAAAGTCGCGGTGTTTTGCACCGTCACCGAACGTGACCCACCTGTGCCGCCACCTTTGGCGATTTGGTCGCTATCGCCTTGCACCACTGTGATCTGATCCGCCGGGATTCCCGTTTGATCCGCTAGGAACTGTGCATAGACAGTTTCATGCCCTTGCCCATTGGATTGGGTGCCAACGAAAATAAGCGCCCCATCATCCGTGAATGCGACCTTTGTGGTTTCTTCGGTGTCGCCCAAAATGCTTTCGATATAGTAACAAAGCCCCTGCCCACGCAGAAGCCCTTTGGCCGCGCTGGCAGCTTTACGGGTGGCGAACCCGTCGCGATCAGCCACAGACGCGGCCCGGTGCAGCACCTTTGCGAAATCACCCACGTCATAGGTCACGCCAGTTACAGATGTGTAGGGAAATTGATCCGGTTTGATGAAATTTTTTTCGCGCAGGGCCCAAGGATCAACACCCATTTGACGCGCGGCTTCGTCCATCGCGCGCTCTAGCACAAAGATTGCTTCGGGGCGCCCCGCACCACGATACGCATCCACAGGGGTCGTATTTGTGAACACCCCAATGCAGCCCATATAGGCGGTTTGCACATCATAGGTGCCCATCAGGACCTTGGAAAACAGTTCGGTCTGGATCGGCTGAGCATAACCCGAATTATAGGCCCCCATATTCGCGACTGTATCCAAGTGATAGGCCACAATGCGGTAGTTTCCATCAAACGCCAGTGTCGCCTTTGTGGTCAAATCGCGGCCCGCATTATCGGATAACATCGCCTCTGTCCGCTCGGACATCCAGCGCACAGGTCGGTCCAACACGCGCGCAGCATGGGCGACCGCGAAATATTCAGGATAGCGCATGCCTTTCATCCCGAATCCCCCCCCGACGTCCGGGTTCGTCACACGAATATCAGCTTTATCCATCCCAAAGTGCATCGCCAGATCATTTTTGAGCCCCCAAACGCCTTGCCCGCCAAAGGCCAGATGCAAACGACCATCTACGACCTCAGCAAAACACCCGCGCGGCTCCATTGCGTTCACGATGATACGGTTATCGACAACGTCTGTCGTGACCACATGTGCCGCACTGGCAATAGCTGCTTTAGTCGCGGCCTCATCGCCCAAACCAAAATCGAATGCTTGGTTTTTGGGTGCCTCTGCATGGATCGCATCGCCCCCAGCCACCAAATCCACATGCACGGGCAAATCGTCAATCTCAAGCCCGATGACCTCTGCCGCATCCTTGGCCTCGGCCAAACTATCCGCGACGATCATGGCAATCGCCTCGCCGACGTGGCGCACGCGCCCTTGCGCGAGTATCGGTCGCACAGGTTTTGCGCCGCGCGTGCCATCGCGATTTTTGACAACTGCTGCTCCAAGACCAATTTCGACACCTGCCGCGATCAAGTCATCTACCGTGACAATCAACTGCACACCGGGCATATCCCGCGCGTCGTCAAGATCAAGCGCGGCAATCACACCATGTGCAACGGATGACCGCAAAAAATATGCGTAAAGCGCGTTCTGCGGCGCGATGTCATCGATATAGCGGCCATGCCCGGTCACGAACCGCACATCTTCGACCCGCTTTACCGATTGGCTTTTTCCGAATTTTTCCATCCGCTTGATCCCGATTTTGGCGTTCTGCGCACTACCCTAAACACGCGTCGTGCGATGTCCATAGACAGCTTTGTGCGAAAAAAATTCAAATCTCGGGATTAAAACCCGGCCTTCGCGCATTGGTATAGTAACTGACCGGATAGGCCGGCAGCGACACCAAACAAAACCGGAGTATTTTTATGAAACTTTCTATTCTTGCTTTGACAACAATCGTAGGTCTTGCCGCATGTGATGACGCATATGCAGCGGGCCATGCAAGCGCGCCAGCTATCGACACAAACGGCATTCTGACAAATGCAGACGGCATGAGCCTGTATACATTTGACCCAGACACGGCCACGACATCCGCATGTAACGGCGGCTGTGCCGTCAACTGGCCGCCACTGGCTGCAGCAGCGGATGCGACAGCATCAGACGCGTTTACTGTGATCACCCGTAATGATGGTAGCATGCAATGGGCCTATGACGGCCAACCGCTGTACCTTTGGGTGAATGACCGCGCTCCGGGCGACACAACAGGCGACGGCGTCGGCGGGAATTGGCATCTTGCGCGCCCTTAGGCCCGAACAGCTTTACCTATCGCGTCCCGGCCGCTACGGTCGGCCGGGACAGCAATTGGTCACGGATGCACGCCCCCAAGATGAGCAACTTTCAACAGCAAATCTCGGACTGCATGCCGGATCTGTGGCGCTACGCATTTGCGTTGACCCGGAACCGTGACGCTGCGGATGATCTTTTGCAAGACGCGGTTGAACGGGCTTGGCGCAAACGTGCGATGTGGGAACCCACTGGCACGGTCAAAGCTTGGGCAATGAAGGTCTTGCTGAATACATACCGGACGCAGTTGCGCGCGCCTGCACGCCGTCATGCGACTGCGCCGCTTGAGGATATTGCGCAAACGGTGCCCGCCGCTGATACGCTAGATGACCAACTTGCGCTTGCGGAAACAGCACGTGCGATGGCCACCCTGCCCGAAGAGCAACGCGAAGCCCTGCTTAGTGTGGTGGTCGGTGGACTCAGCTATAAGGACGCGGCCGCAACATTGGATATTCCTATCGGGACGCTTATGTCTCGTTTGGGGCGTGCACGCGCCGCACTCAAGGCGGCAATGCAACCAGTTGAAAGCCCAGTATCATGAGCGCGTTGAACGATAAAATCACAGCCGACATGCTGCACGCCTTTGTGGACGGGCAGTTGGATGATGCGGATATGGCCTTGGTCGAGGCCTATTTGAACGAAAACCCCGATGCGCTGGACGATGTAACCGCGTGGGAACAACAAAACGATGCGATCAATGCGCTGTACCCCGCGCGCGATACCCCGCCGGTGATGCCTGCGTTCCCGGCGGAGCCAGCCAACATCAATGCGCCGACCGGGCTGTCATGGTCCGCCATTGCAGCATCCATCGCAATGCTGGCCGTAGGCATGACCGGCGGCTGGATCGCCCGCGGCAATCAAACCGATCCCCTCTTGATGGCCAGCCTTGTCCAAGAAGCCGTGCAAGCCCACGCCATCTATAGCATCGATCCGCACCGGCCCGTTGAGGTCGCAGCCTCTGAAGAAGAAACGCTTGTACGTTGGCTCTCCAACCGCGTGGGCGAACCGCTTCAAGCCCCCGACCTGACCGCAAATGGGTTTACGCTTGTCGGCGGGCGCTTGGTGTCCGCGACAGAAGGCCCCGCCGCACAATTCATGTATGAAGACGCAGGCGGCAAGCGTATCACCCTGTTCGCCGTGCAAGGGGCCACCGGGCAATTGGCATCGTTTAACTACAACCAAACCGGCGAAACTGGCAGTTTCTACTGGGAAGACGCAAACCTAAGCTATGCGATTGTCGGTGATGTGGACCGTGACGCGCTCAACCAATTGGCCGTCAGCATCTATAACCAGCTATAGCCCCTTTCCCTTGACCCAGCCATTGGGTATTCGGTTCCAAAGAATATTGGGAACGTGACAATGGCCATGGACAAGACATTCGACGCAAAAACCGCCGAGGCACGCATCTACGAGATGTGGGAAAACGCGGGCGCATTTAAGGCAGGCGCAAACGCCAGCCGCGATGAAACCTTTTGTATTCAATTGCCGCCACCCAATGTCACGGGCCATTTGCACGTCGGGCACGCGTTTAACCACACGCTGATGGATATCCTGACGCGCTGGAAACGGATGCAAGGCTACGACACGCTGTGGCAGCCCGGACTTGATCACGCGGGCATCGCGACGCAATTGATGGTCGAAAAAGAGCTTGCCGCGACAGGTCAGCCTAAGCGCACGGAATTGGGCCGCGAAAAGTTTCTTGAAAAAGTCTGGGAATGGAAAGGCGACAAAGGCGGCGTCATCGAACAGCAGGCCCGTCGTTTGGGCGATAGTATGGACTGGTCACGGTCCGCATTCACCATGTCCGGTGCCGAAAGCGCACCCGCAAGCGAAAGGCCCGGCAATTTTCACGATGCCGTGCTGAAAGTTTTTGTGCAGATGTACAACGACGGGCTGATCTATCGCGGCAAACGTCTGGTCAACTGGGACCCGCATTTTGAAACAGCGATTTCCGATCTTGAGGTCGAAAACATCGAAGTCGACGGCCATATGTGGCACTTTAAATATCCGCTCGCGGGTGGTGAAACCTATGAATACGTCGAAAAAGACGAAGACGGCAACGTCACCCTCCGCGAGACCCGCGATTATATCTCAATCGCAACAACGCGCCCCGAAACCATGTTGGGTGACGGCGCGGTTGCCGTGCATAAAGATGACGCACGCTATGCCCCGATTGTTGGCAAGCTATGCGAAATTCCTGTCGGCCCCAAGGAACAGCGCCGCCTGATCCCGATCATCACCGACCCTTACCCTGATATGAATTTCGGGTCTGGTGCGGTGAAAATCACCGGCGCGCATGATTTCAACGACTATGAAGTCGCCAAACGCGGCGGCATTCCGATGTATTCCTTGATGGATACGAAAGGCGCGATGCGCTCCGACGGCGCGCCCTATGTGGAAGAAGCCGCAACCGCCCAAGCCATTGCTAACGGCGAACAGGAATTCGACGAGGCAATGATCGCCGCGATGAACATGGTCCCCGAGGAATACCGCGGGCTGGACCGTTTTGAGGCGCGTAAAAAGGTCGTTGAAGATATTACTGCCGAAGGCAACGCGGTCATGCACGATGTGACCCGCACTGAAAAAGACGAAGATGGCAATAAGGTCGAAGTGACCGAGACCGTGCCATTTGTCGAAGCCAAGAAAATCATGCAGCCGTTTGGCGACCGGTCAAAGGTCGTAATCGAGCCTGCGCTGACCGACCAATGGTTCGTCGACACCGATAAAATCGTCGGCCCTGCGCTGGACGCGGTGAAAACAGGTCGGACCAAAATCATGCCTGAATCAGGCGAAAAAGTATTTTACCATTGGTTAGAGAACATCGAACCTTGGTGCATCTCGCGACAACTCTGGTGGGGGCATCAAATCCCGGTTTGGTATGGGCTCGACCTTGGGGTTGAAGATGAACACAACCCGTCTGGCGATCTGGATGAGGTTGAAATCCTTGGCCTGCTTCTGGATGGTATCGTCCATCGCGGCACCGTCATGCATTGCGCAACCGATTTCGACAGCGTCAAATCAGCCTTCGTCTTTGACAATGCCGATACTCCTAGCCCCATCAGCCATGCGACGGTGGTCGAGGTTGCGGATAAAGCCGAAGCGATTGATCGTTTCTCAGCGGGGCTTGCCGCGTATAACGTCACGCAAGATCCGACCAAACTGGAATTCCCCGTTTGGCGCGATCCTGACGTGCTCGACACGTGGTTCTCGTCTGGCCTTTGGCCCTTCGGTACGCTCGGTTGGCCCGAAGATAACGACGCGATGAAATATTTCCCCGGTGACGTGTTGATCACTGGCCAAGACATCCTGTTCTTCTGGGTTGCCCGGATGATGATGATGTCGCAAGCCGTCCTGAAAGATGACCCGTTCCACACCGTCTATTTGCACCAGCTTGTGCGTGACGCAAAGGGCGAGAAAATGTCCAAGACCAAGGGCAACGTCATCGACCCGCTGGACATGATCAATGAATACGGTGCGGACGCGCTGCGGTTCTCAAACGCGCAGATGGGTGCACTTGGCGGCGTGCTGAAAATTTCAGAAGACCGGATCAAGGGCTACCGCAACTTTGGCACCAAACTTTGGAATGCCTTTGGGTTGGCTGTGCACCCGGATTATCAAGTCCCTTACCCCGGTGACGCCGCTTTGCCGCAACCAAACACCACGCTGAACAAATGGATCATCGGCGAAACCGCAAAAGTCCGTGAAGAGGTTGATGCAGCACTTACCGCTTATCGCTTCAACGACGCGGCCAACGCGCTTTATGCCTTCACATGGGGCAAGGTCTGCGACTGGTATCTCGAATTCGCGAAACCACTGCTTAAAGGCGATGACGAAGCAGTTAAACTCGAAACCCAAACCACCCTGCGCTGGGTACTGGACCAATGCCTGATCCTGCTGCACCCGATCATGCCGTTCATCACCGAAGAACTTTGGGGCCTTGCCGACAGCCGTGCTAAAATGCTGGTCCACGCCGATTGGCCGACCTACACGGCGGCGGAATTAGTCGATGCAGACGCAGACCGCGAAATGAACTGGGTGATCGACCTAATCGACAACACCCGCTCTGCCCGCGCGCAAAGCCACGTTCCTGCGGGTGCCAAGGTGCCGCTGGTCGTGACCGGACTCGACGCAAAAGGCCAATCCGCATGGGACAACAACCATGTGCTGATCCAACGGCTCGCACGGATCGAAAGCCTGACAGCTGTCGACGCCTTCCCAAAGGGCTGCGTCACGATCCCAATGGAGGGCGGCACATTCGGCCTACCGCTCGCCGATCTGATCGACGTGCCCGAAGAAATCGCACGGCTAGAAAAGACGCTGCAAAAGCTGGCCAAAGAACTGGGCGGTTTGCGCGGACGGCTGGGCAACCCTAAATTCGTGGCCTCCGCCCCGGATGAGGTTGTGGCCGAAGCCAAAGAAAATCTGAGCCTACGCGAAGGCGAAGAAGCGCAGATCAAGGCGGCAATCGCGCGGTTGAAAGAGATTGGGTGAAACTAAAAGTGCTCGCCGAAATGTGGCGAGCACTTTCAAATCGACCGGTGTAGAAATGAATTCTCGAACCCTCCTGTCAACTGTGGTGTTAGTACTTTTTTTCAGCTTCGAGTGGCGCAGCACTGGCTCAATACCGAGGAGGTTTTGACGATCCATCCTCTGATGGGATCGTCTATGAAGAAATTCATGACGTGGAACTCAGATCACATCCAAAGATATTGGTACATCCTTACGAAATAGTTATTCCCGACACCCAGTTTGGAGAAATGGTTATTTGTCAGCTTTACGATTCAGATGACTTGGTTGTCGCATCCGAGCATGACAACACGGGCAACGGTGAGACTAGGTTGTTTTTTACTTACAAATTACCCGTCACTTCAGCGCGCTGCTTCGAGATCATTGTTCCGCTGTGGATCGACAGCTAATTCTGTATCTTCGTTCAATATGTTCAAAAGTATCTGGAATACAGCTGTACCTAGCGCACCACCCGCTCAACCGCGCGCATCATCCCCAGCCCTTTATCATAGACCAACGTCAATACCCTGCGGCCACCAGTCTTGCTGGCAATCTGTGGGGCGGCGCGCATAGCGACGGCTGCGCCTGTGCTAGCGAGGAACCCGCGGCGTGATAACTTCATCTTATACCCCCCTTGTTGCGAATAATTCTCAGATAATCACGATTGCATTGGTTTCAAGCCCCGGCTTATCTAGCGCCCATGACAAAACCTGCACTGACCCGCCTCGCCCAATCATTGCCTGCCTCTGTTCCGTTCGTCGGCCCAGAGGCCGCTGAACGCGCGAACGGCAAGCCGTTCATCGCCCGCCTAGGTGCGAATGAGAACACGTTCGGCCCTTCGCCCCGCGCAATCGCCGCAATGCAAAAAGCCGCGTCAGAGGTCTGGAAGTACGCCGACCCCGAGAGCCATGACCTGCGCGCCGCCTTGGCCGCGCATCACGGTGTAGCACCCGAAAACATCATGGTTGGCGAAGGCATTGATACGCTGCTTGGCGTGCTTGTGCGGCTTTATGTTGGACAAGGTGACGCGGTAGTGACTTCCGACGGGGCCTACCCCACGTTCAACTACCACGTCGCGGGTTTTGGCGGGGTGCTACACAAAGTGCCCTATGTCGATGACCATGAAGACCCGGCATCCCTGATCGCAAAGGCCCGCGAGGTTGACGCCAAGCTGATCTATATCGCCAACCCCGACAACCCGATGGGGACATGGCACAGCGCAGACGTGATCGACCGGATGATCGATGATGTCCCTGACGGGTCATTACTCGTGCTTGACGAAGCCTATATCGAAATGGCCCCCGACGGCACCGCCCCCTCAATGCAGATCGACAATCCGAACCTGATCCGGATGCGCACGTTTTCAAAGGCACATGGCATGGCGGGTGCGCGCGTCGGTTATGCCATTGGCGCAGCCGAAGTGATTGACGCCTTCAACAAGGTCCGCAATCATTTTGGCATGGGACGGATTTCACAGGCGGGGGCGCTTGCTGCGCTGGAAGATCAAGGTTGGCTTGCCCATGTCACGGCTGAAATCGCGCAATCACGCGCCCGTATCGCACAAATCGTAAGTGACAACGGGCTGACAAGCCTGCCGTCAGCCACGAACTTTGTCGCCGTTGATTGCGGCCAAGACGGCGATTTCGCGCGGCGCGTGCTGGCGGCCCTGATCGCCGAAGGCATTTTCGTACGGATGCCCTTCGTCGCCCCGCAAGACCGCTGCATCAGGGTCAGCTGCGGAACGTCCGAGGAAATGGATGCGTTTGCAGCGGCGTTGCCAAGGGCGCTGGGCGTGATGCGGGGTTAGTCTAGTGATTCAGCGCGGTTCTTTTGCCGCGCTTCATACTCTTCCCAGACATGCATTCTGCCTTTTTGGCGCGCGTCCGCGAGCCAAAGTTTTTTACGCACATCAGTGACCTCATGGGACGCGTAACGACCACCCGAAAATTTTGGCCAGTCAATCGCCAACCCTTGTTTGACCATTTCTTCAGATAGATCGCGACCATCTTCGAGATAGCAGCGCGCAACATTGCGCCCATAGGCGTCGGTTTCACTTATATCCGCCCGAATAACATGCCCCTTGCACATGTTAAACAAGGCCCATTTGGCTTTTTACCATAAGGGTGGTCCATTTCGGGTGCATCAATTCCGTAGAGGCGTATCTGCTTTTTCTGAATGACCACAGTGTCGCCATCAACAACATAAGCCTTCCCACGCAAAGTATATCCGGGTGATACTTTATGCGCGGTTTTCGCCTGAAATGGGGCGCGGTTTTGTACGGGCCGCACTTTGGGCGGCACCCTGCGCGAAGTGGGTGGCGGGCCATGTTTATTTTTGCGACCCGCCAATATCCAAAAGAACGCCGCGCACAATCCGATTGCTAGTAAAACTTCCAACTCACTACCCCTCGCTGAACAAGCACGTCACAAATGAAGCGTACCCAGTTCAACTCAAAATAGCAAAATGAAGCTGCACCTCACTTAGGCGGTCGCAATTACCTCTGACGCCGCATCAAGTGCACCGCGTCCGTGCGGGATGTTGAGTGCTTTAAGCCCGGCGTCGATCGCCCCCAGCGCACCCATAATCATATGCCCGCTTAGGTGCCCCATGTGGCCGATACGGAAGTAATCTTCTTCCGGGTCACGCCCCAAGCCGATCCCAAGCGTTAGCCCGCATTTCTCTTCGGTCCAGCGGCGCAGGTCCTTTGCTGCGGATGATCCCATTGCAACCGATGTTACGGCATGGGACCGCTGTACAGGGTCGGCCACGTTCAGCGCCATCGGCCCATCGGCACCCCAGACGTCAATCGCGGCCCAGACGGCTTGCGCGATTTTAGCGTGCCGCGCAAAGACGGCGTCGCGTCCTTCGGCTTTGATCAGGTCAAGTGCTGCGCGCAACCCGTACAGGTGATGCGTTGGCGCGGTGCCTGCAAAATACTGATAGTAGACCTCTGGCTTGATACGCGGGCGCCAATCCCAATAGCGGGATACCGTGGCGCTTTGTGCCGCTTCTGCCTTGTCGTTAAAAAACACAAAGCTGATCCCGGCAGGCGTCATCAGCCCTTTTTGGCAGGCCGACACCATGACATCGACACCCCAAGCATCCATTTCAAACCGGTCGCATCCTAGCGACGCGATACAATCGGCCATCAAAAGCGCAGAATGCCCAGCGCGGTCCATAACCGCCCGCAGCCCCGCGATGTCATTTTTTATGCTTGTGGACGTATCAACATGAACGGCCATGACTGCTTTGATCCGGCCAGCGGTATCGGCGGCAAGGACCTCTTCGACGCGGGCCAAATCGATGGCCGTTTGCGCACCAAAATCCATGATCTCGACCTGCGCGCCAACGCCTTCGGCCATTTCCCCCCAACCGATGCCAAAGCGACCGGTTGCAAGTACAAGCACCGTATCGCCGGGGGCCACGACATTGGCCAACGCGGCCTCCCAGGCGGCATGCCCGTTGCCGATGTATATCGCGACATTGTGGTCGGTCATCGCAACATATTTCAGATCCGGGATCAGGCTCGCCGTAAGATCATGCAATTCGCCTTCATAGATATTGGGCGACGCGCGGTGCATCGCTTGCAAGACAGAATCAGGAATCACCGAGGGACCGGGAATCGCCAGATATTGGCGACCGTAAGACAGAGACATGGGAGTGCTTTCGATAGTGGTTACTGGCCGACAGTACGCCCAAGTTAAGCGGCGTCAAGTCTAGCGAACTTGCCCCGCCCCCCTATTTAAGATTAGACGTGCATGAACATGATCTAAAGGACACGCGATGGCCGCGCCTCTCCCCCCTATAGACCCTAGCAAATCGCAATCTACACTCACGCTATTTTGGTGGCTGTGGAAAGATTATCTGCGCCCGCACAAGTGGCTTTTGGTGGCTGCGATTTTTTTCATGATGATCGAAGGTTCCATGCTCGCGGTGATTCCGCGGATGATCCTGCCGATGTTTGATGATGTGTTCACTGCGGGCGATGTAAAAGCCCTGTACTTTGTGGCATTTGGGGTTTTGGGCATTTTTATTGTTCGCGCAATTACGTCTAGTGCTCAGAAATTGTTAATGGCGCTAATCGTGCAACTGACTGCGGCGAGCATGCGCAAACATCTGCTGCGCCATATGATGACGCTCGACAGCGCATTTTACGCGGTTCATCCTCCGGGCCAACTGATCGAACGGGTCCAAGGCGATGTCAGCTCGATTAATTCCATCTGGAGCGGCATTATCACCGCGCTTGGTCGTGACCTAGTTTCACTGATTGGCTTGTTTGGCTTTGCAATGTGGCTCGACTGGCGATGGACGTTGATCGCTGTAGTCGGCATCCCGATACTGGTGATGCCTTCGCTGATGGTGCAATCTTATATCCGCAGGCGCGCCCGCCACGCGCGTGAAATCGCTGGAAAAATTTCCACCCGCTTGGACGAAGTATTCCACGGCATCAACCCGATCAAGCTGAACGCGCTCGAAGAATATCAAGGAAATCGTTACAGTCGGTTGATCAAAGAGGCCATCAAAGCCAACGTCCGCACCGCCGCAGGGCAAGCCACCGTTCCTGCGCTTATTGATGTGATGACCGGGATCGGGTTTATGGGCGTGATGCTATATGGTGGCACCGAGATCATGGCGGGCGAAAAAACCAATGGTGAGTTTATGGCGTTCTTTACGTCAATGTCGCTCGCATTTGACCCGCTGCGCCGCCTTGGCGCAATGAGCGGTCAATGGCAAATGGCCGCAGCCAGCGTTGAGCGTCTTCAGCAGGTGTTGAACCTCAAACCATCGATAGTATCACCAAAGGCCCCCGCAACTGTCACTGCGGGCTGCCCTGAAATTGTGCTTGATGCCGTGAATATGCACTACGGAGAGCTGCCGGTGCTGCGCGGTACTGGTTTCGTCGCAAAGGCAGGGAAAACCACCGCGCTTGTCGGGGCATCCGGCGCGGGAAAAAGCACAATCTTTAACGTGTTGACCCGGCTTGTTGAACCCACATCGGGCAGTGTCACCATCGCCGGAACTGAGATCAAAGATTTTGACCTCGCAGATCTACGCGGACAATTTTCGGTTGTCGCCCAGGACGCGGCACTTTTTGATGAAACCTTGCGCGATAACATTCTACTTGGCCGCGAAGACGTGTCCAACGAGCGCCTAAAAGCGGTTCTTGATGCAGCCCATATCAGTGATTTCTTGCCCATGCTGCCAAACGGGCTGGACAGCCCTGCAGGCCCGCGCGGATCGAACCTGTCGGGCGGTCAACGCCAACGTGTCGCGATCGCGCGCGCGCTATTGCGCGACACACCGATCTTGCTGCTCGACGAGGCAACAAGCGCGCTGGACACCAAATCAGAGGCCATTGTCCAATCAGCGCTTGAACAGCTTTCGACCGGGCGCACAACACTGGTGATTGCGCACCGCCTATCAACTGTGCGCAACGCGGATTCGATCGTGGTGATGGATCATGGTCGCGCTGTTGATCAAGGCACCCATGACGAGCTAATCGCACGCGGCGGTATCTACGCCGACCTGTACCACTTACAATTCTCTCAAGAGAAAAGCGACGATCATGACTGACCGCACTATACTCTCTATCGGCGGGGCTGATCGCGTGTCATTCCTGCAAGGGCTGATTACCAATGACGTGGAAAAAGCCACAGGTGGCATCATCTACGCCGCGCTTTTGACCCCGCAGGGAAAATACATCGCGGATTTCTTTGTGATCGGCCAAGAAGACCGGTTGCTGATCGATGTCGCGAAAAGCCACGCGCCAACGCTCGCGCAACGCCTGATGATGTACCGCTTGCGCGCGGCCGTAACGATTGAAGAAACCGCATTGATCGCGTCACGCGGGACTGGCCCCGCCCCTGAAAACGCATTGCAAGACCCCCGGCATCCCGACTTGGGCTGGCGCGCCTATAGTGAGACGGACGTCAGTGACGCCACCGATTGGGACGCCTTGCGCGTTGCCCATATGATCCCGCAAACTGGAATAGAACTGACACCAGAGACGTATGTTCTTGAGGCCGGGTTTGAGCGGCTTAATGGCGTCGATTTCAAAAAAGGCTGCTATGTCGGCCAAGAGATCATCGCTCGGATGAAACATAAAACCGCGCTGCGCAAAGGGCTTGCGGGGGTTAGCATTGATGGCGCCGCCCCCATAGGAACGGAGATCGTAAATGCAGATGGCAAAACCGTTGGAACGCTTTTCACGCAGTCCGGGGACTACGCGATTGCCTATCTACGCTTTGACCGCGCCATTGGTCCTTTGACAGCCGCAACGGCCAAGATCACGCCTTAACAGCAAGCGCGGTATCCAATAAGGCAACGCCAAGCTTGGCAACTTTGTTGATGCGGCCTTCGCCGCTAATCACAAACGCGACCGCATCCTTCTCGGGCACAAGCGCCAAAAGCCCGTACCACAGACGGTTCGATCCATCATGCCCCCAAGCAATTTGATCCGTGCCCGGGATCTGAAACCGCATAAGACCCGCCCCATAGTCACCGTCGCCGGTATCCATCATGCGTTGAACGCTAGAAGCCTGGAGCAAAGCGGTTTCGCCACGATGTGCTGTCAGCAAGAACCGCCCCCAGATCAACATATCAGGAATCGACAGATGCATCCGCCCGGCAGGCGAGAAAAGCGCAGGGTTGTCGGCCATGCGCGCATCGGGCGCAAGGGGGCGCTTAAAAAGCCCCAGAACGGATCGATGCCCGCAAATATCAGCGGGTGGTCCGATCCCGAATGACGCCAGACCAAGCGGCGCAATAATCCGATCGCGCAGCAAATCTTCCCAAGATTGCCCAGATACAGTCTCCATCACATGGGCCGCGAAGATGTACCCAATATTCGAATATAGAAATGTGCCGGGATTTTGGGGCAATGGGGCACGCCAACACGCCGACAAAAATTGGTACTGATCAAGCGCCCCGTCATAAAGCGCCCGCATGCTTGCCCGGTCCGGATTCGAACGTAGACCTGCCCGATGCGACAGAACTTGGGTCAGCGTGATCTCACGCCAGCTCGGATCCATATCCGCGGCGTATTCGGGCAGATAGTCTTTCACCGGGGCATCAAGGTCGATCAGCCCGTCTTGGGACAACATGAACGCCAGCACGGCGGTAAAGGTCTTTGTAATTGATCCGATGTGCCAAGCCGCACCAACAGATACCGGGGTTGCATCGGTCGTGCTTTGGGTGCCACCCACATAAATTTGCGGGGCATCGTCGCTTTGCTGAAACCCAAAGCCCGCGGAGACCAACCCGCTTTGCGCAAAGCTCTGGTCAAACGCCTTGGCCAAAGGTTGTAAATCAAGTGTCGCTTTGCGGGGAACCGTATCTTTTTTCACGACAGCCCTTCCTGCTGTTTCTTGCCCCAAGAATGGGAACTTTCATCGCTAAAACAAGAAAGACCGCCAAATTGGCGGCCTTTGATCTTTCGTTCGCCCGACGCGTTACGCGCGTTCGACGTATTCGAAAATCTCTGTGTTGACGACGATGCTTTCGTCTTGGCCGACGAATGGCGGGATCATCACGCGCACGCCATTGTCCAAAGTCGCAGGCTTAAAGCTGTTCGCAGCTGTCTGGCCTTTGACCACCGGCTCTGTTTCGGCAATCTTGCAGACGACTTTTTGCGGCAAGGTCACGTTCAATGCTTCTTCACCGTAATATTCGATTTTAACAGTCATGCCGTCCTGCAAGAACGGACGACGGTCCCCAAGAATATCCGCAGGCAATGCAATCTGGTCATAGGTTTGCGTGTCCATAAACGTCAGCATCTCATCGGCTTCGAACAAGAACTGTTGGTCCTTTTGTTCAAGCGTGACGCGTTCAACCTTATCGGCAGAGCGGAAGCGTTCATTCAACTTACGGCCGTCGCGCAGGTTTTTCAGTTCCACCTGTGCAAAAGCGCCGCCCTTGCCGGGTTTCACGTGGTCAATTTTGACAGCAGCCCAAAGACCACCTTCATGTTCCAACACATTGCCGGGACGGATTTCATTACCGTTAATTTTAGGCATCTAAGACTTCACTTCGCGATTAGAAAGGTTGATTGGTGTTCAACAAGGCCTATATATCGTGGGCGGTGAGCTGGCAAGATCAGGCGAACGGCACTCTTAGCCATGCAAAAATTGCATGGCTGCCATTCCAAAAGAGAGCCCCCGAATCGGGTTCAAACATGCATATTGCCCCTCACTCGGGAACTACAAGAGCAAAATAAAGGAAGCATGATGAGAGATTTCGTCGACGGTACCGCCTTCAACAACGAACAAGGTAACCGTGCACGCAAATTATTCGCCGCTGTTGTGCTTGCCGCGCTTGATGACGCGATTGCCGATGACAAAAAATATGGCAACGGCCCCGAACAAATCGCCCGTTGGGCACGATCACGCGACGGACGCGAAGTCCTGTCTTGCGCGGGGATTGACCCGAACGAGCGCGTTGTCAGCGGCTTGATGGACTTTGTCGGCAAGGGTGTGCGCACCTCTGTTGCCCTGTCACGTGAAGAAAGCGAACGTCGCAACGCGGCCGAACAGGAAGCACGCGCTGCCTAGCCAATACACTTGCCTAGGTAAACGTTTTATGAAAACGCGGCCCTTTGGGGCTGCGTTTTCGTTTGTGGCTTTCCCCGGCATTTTCCTATCCCTAGTGTCGCGATGAAAGTGGGGCGCAATGACCAAAGCAATCATGATCCAAGGGGCCGGATCTAACGTCGGTAAATCCATGGTGGTCGCGGGCATCGCGCGCGCCTGTGTCAGACGCGGGCTGTCTGTCGCGCCGTTTAAGCCACAAAACATGTCCAACAATGCCGCCGTCACCGCTGATGGTGGTGAAATAGGCCGCGCACAGGCGCTTCAGGCGCTTGCATGCGGGTTAGAACCGCTCGTGGACATGAACCCTGTCTTGCTCAAACCCGAAACTGACACCGGCGCACAGGTGATCGTACAGGGCAAGCGCTATGCCACGCTCAGGGCACGCGATTACGGCAGCCAAAAGGCCAAGCTCATGCCTGCCGTGCTACAAAGCTTTGCACGCATCGGCGCTGGGCGTGATCTGGTCATCGTCGAAGGCGCAGGCAGCCCCGCTGAAGTTAACCTGCGCAAAGGCGATATCGCGAATATGGGGTTTGCCGCTGCGGCAGGCGTTCCCGTGGTACTGGTAGGCGATATTGATCGCGGCGGGGTCATAGCGCAATTGGTTGGCACCCATGTGGTTTTGCCCGAAGACGACCGCGCCTGGATCAAAGGATTTGCAGTCAACAAATTCCGCGGCGACACCAGCCTGTTTGCGGAAGGCATGAACACAATCGCTGCCCGCACCGGATGGGCCGATCTTGGAGTGATCCCATGGTTTGCGGATGCCTGGCGCCTGCCTGCTGAAGACGTCATGGATATCGCCAGCCACAAAGGTGACGGGATCAAAATCGCGGTGCCTCGTTTGAACCGAATTGCCAATTTCGATGATCTTGATCCTCTTTCGGCAACCCCCGGAGTCAGCGTCGAAATTATCGAACCGGGCCGTCCCCTGCCCGGTGACGCTGATTTGGTCATTATTCCGGGCTCAAAATCCACAATCGCAGACTTGGCAGACTTTCGGGCGCAAGGCTGGGACATCGATCTGCAAGCCCACGTCAGGCGCGGCGGGCAGGTTTTGGGGATTTGCGGCGGCTATCAGATGTTGGGCACTGACATTTTTGACGATGACGGGATCGAAGGTCCGCCTCGCCGGGTCAAAGGGCTAAGCCTGCTTGATGTTAAGACAATTATGAAGCCACACAAACGGCTCGCGTTGTCCCAAGCGACCTATCTTCCTACCGGGGACACCGTCCACGGCTATGAAATCCACATCGGCGAAACCGGTGGCCCAGATTGTGAACGCACCTGGCTGTCGCTTGAGGGGCGCGCGGAAGGCGCCGCATCCGCAAACGGGCAGATCAAAGGGTGTTATATGCATGGTTTGTTTGCGGCAGATCAGTTCCGCACCGCCTTTTTGGCAGGTCTAGGAAAACCAGTCGAAGACCACAACTATGCGCAGGGTCTTGAACAAACGTTAGACGCGCTAGCGGACCATCTAGAAACACATATGGATTTGAATCTTTTGATTGACCTTGCAGGCCCGATTTAGTCGAGTCCCTTGCTCACCAACACGCGGTTAATTTCGCGGCGAACCAATTTACGGACGTTGCGAGTGATCCGTTCACCCAATTCGCCGCTCAATTCCTGGTGCACGATTTCGACAACTAACCCGCGCAATGCCTCTTCATCGATCCCGACAGCCGGGCTACCTGCATCAGCGACATCCTGCTCAAGCCCCAGTGCTTCGCGCATGATTGGCGAATATTCTGCCAGTGATGACGAATCAACAAGCCGCGACTGAAATGCCGCTGCCGCCCATTCAGTTTCATCAAGGTTCTCGCCTTCGTCCGCTTCCCAGTCTTCGGCTTGTGACGTGACCGCCGCTTCAAGCTCAGCAATCGTTGCCTCTAGCCCGGCGCGCTCCGAGCGTTTGGCCGAATCCAAAACGAGGATTTTGCTGACCTCATCCGCGTGACGGAACGTGGATTCATCTTCTATTTCAGGTGTAACGGCAGCTTCAGATGCGTCTGCATGCGTATCAACGCGAAGCGCAGGCGTCAGAACCAAACGTTCAACGACGCCGCTTGGCGCAGGCTCTTCGCCTGTACGAACAGACACAAGATTGCGCACAGACTTCAGCAATGCATCGTCAACATTTCCTGTGCGTGCCGTGTTGGACATGTTGTCACCCTCGTTCCGTATCTACACTTAAAAAGTTAACTGATAACGAGGCGTTAAACAACTATTAGCTTATTCCTCGCCGATCGCGCGCAACACGCGGTCAAGTGACCGGCCTTGTTCGGACAATAGCGCCGGCGAATCCTTAACCAAATTGTAGTATTCAGTCGGATCATATTGCTGTACCGGAAGCCGCAAATGCTCTGCGGTCAACAGTCCCATCGCGGCCAAAACCGCATAAGATGCAATCACCTCATCTGCTTGACTCGAAATCCGGCTGGCTTGCGCATCCAGAAGCTCTTGCTCGGCGTTCAACACCTCAAGCGTGGTGCGTGATCCCAAGGTCGCCTCTTCACGCACACCTTCAAACGCGACGCGCGCGGCGCTGATCTGCTGATCGGACGAAAGCCGCGAGGCCTGTGCGATCTGCAGCGATGCATAGCTGTTCCCGACCTGCTGCTCGACGGCGGCCGTCGTGACATAAAGACCAGCGCGGGCAGCGTCACGATTCGCGATCAATTGGCGCATCACACTTGCAATTTGACCACCGTAATAGATGGGACCGCCGATGCTCAGCTCAATTGATCCGCCATCATTGCCTTCTTCATCGGTGTAGATTGACCCATCAAGTTCCACTGTCGGCACGACGGCAATTTCGCCGCGACGGATGTTCAGCTCTGCTGCGGCAACAGAATGCTGCACTTCAAGCACGCTGGGATGGTTGCGCACCGCAAATTCTTTTGCCTGCGTGACAGTTTGCGATACGGGGGCTGGGGAAACCGCTGGCGCACTTCCCGGCATATGACCGATTGCCGCGTTATATTCCTCCATCGACTGTACCAAAGCACCCTGTGCAGCCGCTAACAGGCTGCGTGCCGCGGCAAGCCGCGCTTCGGCCGATGCGACGTCAGTGCGCGTGACTTCACCGACATCAAACCGATCTTGGGCCGCGCGGTATTCTTGTGTAATCACGCGCACATTGCTTTCACGAAGCTGCACAAATTCTTGGTTGCGCCGCACATCCATATAGGCCTGCACAGCGCGCAGTAGCACATCTTGCTCAATGCCGCGCAATGTCTGGCGCGTGCTGAGCACCAGTTCTTTTTGGGCGTCGATAGAGAGCCGGTTCAACCCGCCATCGTATAGGGTCAGACTGCCACTGATTGCGGCCAGTCCCGAGTTAGTGATTATGCGATCCGATCCCGTCAAGGACCCGCTGGCCGTACTTGACGCCGAAAGAGACCAAGCGATCACCGGCAGTGTTGCGGCAACAGACTGTGCCACATCTTCATCAGCGGCCCGCAACAGCGCCCTGTTTTGTTCAAGCAAACCAGAATTGTTGTAAGCTGCGGTCAGCGCCGCCGACAGCGTTTCTGCGCTTGCGGCAGACCCGAAAACAACTGAAGTCATAACTGCGAGCGCAGCAAAACGATTGCGTTTCATCATGGGTTCTTACTCACTTTATTTGTCGCGCATCGCGCCCGAATATATAGAAGCGCACTAAAGCGCGAATTCTGCCGTTTTTTCAAAGCCCGCAACAACAGGCGCGCTCGCGTTAAATGCAAACCGCCAGTTCATGACACCATCCAACTTATAGCCAACGTGCACGACCCCAAGGCTGCCTTCAGCGAAAATACAAGCGATCCGCCCACCTTCGCGTAGCTGCGCGATTACCGTATCAGGCACAGTCTCGACCGCGCCTTGCACGATGATAATATCGTAAGGGCCGGATTTCTCGGAGCCAGCCGCCGATGCGCCAGACATCACAGCCGCATTGTCGATCCCTTGGGCAGATAGCAAGGTTTGCGCCTCTTCGGCGCGGGCTTCATCATCTTCGACGCCCACAACAAAGTCGCACATATGCGCCAAAATCGCGGTGGAATACCCTAGCCCACAGGCCAAATCCAAGGCAAAGTGCTGCGGCTGAATATCAAGCGCATCAAGCATTTTTCCGAATGTGCGCGCCTCAAGCAGGGTACGCCCGCCGCCGATATCCAAGTTTTCACCGACATATGCAGCCTCGCGCATACTGTCCGGCACAAATTTTTCGCGTGGCACAGCCAACATCGCATCAATGATCGGGAACTTGGTCACATCTGAAGGGCGCACCTGCGTGTCGACCATCATTGTGCGGCGGGAGGTATAGTCTGTCACGACCTAAACCCTTTCGTTCAGTTTATTTTTTTATTTCATGCCACACAAGCGCGTCCACGGCAACGATTGATCTAGTCATGCATGCAGATCAAAGCAAGCGCACCACCTGATCTTTATTGCATATTATACGCCGACCGGCACAATATGATTGTCCCAAGCAAGCGAAACGCCGGCCCCGATGTGCAGCGCGCCTTGATCAATCTGTCCCAACTGGCCTTGCCCGTTGGTGATGATAAACCCGGCACCACGTGCGGCAACCCCGCCCGCATCCGGCGCTATGAATTGATGGCTGAGCATATTTGTCGCGACGTCGTACACTTGCGTCACGCCGCCAACTGGCGAGGTCAGCGCGATATGTTTACCCCCCCGCGAAAACGCGATACTTCCAACGTAGCCGCGCATCTGGCGGCTTTGTGCGGTGGGGGCCGTCAGCAGGTTGATCGCCCCACCTTGCCGATGCAGCCCGGCCAATACATTCTGCTCCCCATCGCCTTGCCACTGCATCCCAAAGGCAACCTGCCCATCCGCGATATCAATATGGCGGATAGAATTTTTGTGCAGGTCATGGGAAAGCGCGACGCTATCAACGATTTGCCCGTCTTGGATATAGGTAAGATTCGGTTCCATCGTCGCGATATTAAGCTTGGTACGCCCACTATCGGGATGCGTATCAATCCCGCCATTTGCGATGACCAAAGTATTCGTGCCAGGCATTCGTTTGATTTCATGTGGGCCGACGCCGCCGCTTGCGAATTCATCGACCCGGCGGTAGCCCGCCTGCACATCCCAAACACCAACCCGGCCTTGCCCAGCCTCAAAGTCATTTTCTGTCGTGAATAGCCAATGGCCGTCCGCCGAAAACGCGCCGTGCCCGTAAAAATGGCGGCCCTCTGGGGCGGCCATGTTGGATTTTTCCATGCCTGTCGCACAGTCGATCACAATCGCAAATGTGCCTGGTCGGCGGGCAAAAGCGACGGCCTCTGGCCGTGTTGGATGGGCCGCAGCGGCATGCCCGCGTGCGGGCAGCGGAATTTGAAACAAGACATCATTCGGTGCGCCAATGCCGCACAACACATATGATCCATCCGACAACGCCCCCGCCGAAAGATACTGCGGCGATCCTGCATCCGCCCAAGTTGGTTTTGGCACCAATCCTGTCGCCAAAAGCCCAGCCAAGAACTGCCGTCTGCTGGTCATTTTAATCGCCATCCAACGCGTTAAACCCGGCCACAACGCCTAGCTTTGGCCCCAGATCATTGCGCACCACCGTGCGGATCGCCGATATCTCTTGCTGAAGAACTTCGATGACAAATCGCCCGGACGGATCAGAAACCCCCGCAAACGCTGGATCATCGATCCGCGTGATCCGATCTTGCGCCCGATCAAACGCATTCCCCAACGCGCCGTGCACCTGTACATCATCGGCGGACAGAACAAGCGCCAATTCACGCAGCGCCGCAAGTGAAAGCGTGACATGGCGCTGAGACCGCTGAGAACGCCAAACCTCGGCCCGTGTTGGACGCGGGCGGTCGAATGTCCCTAAGGGGCGACCAAGCCGTGTGTCTCCCAGAAACTCAAGCCCCGTTGAAACCGCTTTAAACAGCTCTTGTGCGGCTTCTTCGTCGGTCCGGTAAATGCCCGTGTCAGAGGGGTGGCGTAAAAGATCGGCGTAGCTATCACGCCATTCCGCATCAATCGCTTGGGTGAGTGTGGCAATATCCGCTGTGACCGTCTGGATCAACGCGCAGCGATAGCTGTCACTGCCAGCCGTCGCGACCGCATCATCATAGAGTAGAAATTCAAGCGCATAGAACCCGCGCGCTGCAATTGAAACATCGGCATAGGCAGCCGCATCCAACCCAATCGGGTCCTCGTCACTGATCAAGGTTAACAATGACCGCGGGGTCACACCCCGACTGTCCGGCCAAAACGCCAATGCAAAGGCGCGGTCGTCGACTTCTGACGGGCCGAAACGCATATGGCTGACCCCGATCCAGGCATCAAACGCGTCGCCGTATGCTGCCGTCAGTACGGGCGATTCCGCATCGCAATCATCCTGCGCCACATCCGCGAGAACCTGTGCTTGCGCCGCAAGCCGTTCGTATCCGGGCAAGATATGCGTATCGAGCGCCGCAGAGGTCAAATCAGGTAACGTTTGCGCTGGTGCCCCGGTCGCCAACATGGTTACCGAAAATGCTAACAATAGTCGTTTCATAGGCTCTCCAGAAATGCGATCAGATCGTCGCGGTCGTGCTTGGACATTTCAATCACTGTGTCACGCATAGCCTGTGCTTCGCCCCCATGCCAGAGGATCGCTTCCGTCAGGTTGCGCGCGCGGCCGTCGTGCAAGAAATTACTGTGGCCGCCGACCTGTTCAGTCAACCCGATCCCCCATAGGGGCGGCGTGCGCCATTCGGTCCCGGTCGCGCGGGCTTCGGGGCGTTGATCAGCCAGCCCCTCGCCCATGTCATGTAGTAACATATCGGAATAAGGCCAGATCAATTGAAAGCTTTGCGCGGTTTCAGGTTCCTGACGATGGGTTACGAAACTTGGGGTATGACAAGAAATACAGCCAGTTTGATAAAACAGCTCTTTGCCACGCAAAACCTGCGGATCACCAACATCCCGGCGCGCGGGGACGCCAAGATTGCTGCTGTAAAAAGTAATCAAATCCATCCCAATTGCATCAACTTCGGTAACGCGGACATCCCCATCGCCATGCGGCGCGGTCAGGCAATCTTGCTGCGCCGGCGTGCATTCGCCCGCACCATTTGGGAAAAGTGGTGAGGAAATCCCGATATCGCCCGAAAAAGCGGCTGCCGATTGATGGCGCACCGTTGGCGTCCCTGCCTTTAGCCCGAAACGCCCGAGCATAGGTTGATCAAACTCCAATGACCAAACGATGTTTGCACGTCCTGATATGCCGTCACGATCCGCATCTTCGGGGTCTGCGTTTGCCAAAATATCCGCAGCTGGGATCGCCTCTAGCAAGCCCAGCCCGATCATCTGCGGTGCAACACGGGGGCTGATCATCGCATCAGGGTGCATCGGGCCATAGCCGAGATCCGCGGCCGTATATGTCGGCGCGCGCAGGGATACGATTTCGCCGCCCGCCATTGTGGTCGGTTGCTCAGTATAAGTCACATCCAGCCGATATTCCGCCGGGTGCCCCTGCACAGCGAAATCCTGTAACTGACGCCCATAGGTTGGGTCTGGCAAAGTCGCAATGTAGTCATCAATATCAGCCGTTTTTGCATCAAATCCACCGGGAATTGACACACGCAGAAACAAGGAAACAGCACTATCTTCCGCATTCGCGGGCGTATGTCCACGGCCATCTTTGATGTGGCAGCGCTGGCAAGACCGCGCATTGTAAAGCGGTCCAAGCCCGTCAGAGGCCAGCGTGGACGACGGCGAAGAGACCCAAAGCTTACGGAAAAAACCGTTGCCCACTTTAAACGTAAGCTCGTCCTCAAAACTGATGTTGCCCGATGGCTGCGAAAATGCATTTGCGTCACTGCGTGCACGCACGGTTGCCGCCCCACCTGGGTTTTCCTCAAACGCTGACGGTGCCGTGAAATCAGTGGTCGGCGTTGTAACTGCGTCAATGCGCGCTTGTTCTGCAGCAGTGCGCGGCACAATGTTCAAATGCGGCTCATCCAGGACGTCTGCATAGACCTCGATTGGCAAGCAAATGAGAGCCAGCCTTAGAATATTTGCACGATTTCGCACGGGGTGTCTTTCTTGCTCGGAATATTTCCGATAGTTATAGTCAGAATACGAAATGCGCGAGTCACTTTTTATGGCAAACCTGATGTTAAGCTGCGACATGATGGCACGACCTTCGACAGAAGGATCGGCCCAGCAGCCAGATATGACGACACAATGGCGCGACGTTCTTAATACGCTCCGCGTCGTCGCTTTGGAATGCCGGGTTGCCGCGCAAATGGATTTGTTTAAAGCCTGCGCGCTACTTTCCACCCAGCCAGAAACCGCGCGCGATGCGCATGCGCGTGCGTTGATCAAAGGTTTGCGTCAGGCCACGTCGCGGGCAACGACGTTCTTTCGGCCCGGAACAGCGGAGATCTCGTTTGATGAAGCGTGGCTCGTACAGGCGCTCAGCGCGATCAAACGCGGCGACGGTGATAGCTTTGCGTTTTTGATCCGGTCGCGTGTGCCCCATGAACACCAACGAAATATCGGTTTTCTTATCCGTGGAATATCCGAGCAATTCCCTAAAGTTTAGAATTATTCTAAAAACTTCTTGGCTTTCGGGGTTAGTGGTGTAAATAAGGTGATAAGCAAGCCAGCTTTTCGCCAGCCAGCGCCATTTTTCGTATTTCAGGAGGGTCTGACATGACTCAAACAGCTATCACGCTGAGCACTGACGCCAAAGCAGCCATCGCTGAAGCGCTGAACCAAACTGTTGCCGAAACTGCGGTTGCAACGATGCTTGCACAAAATTTCCATTGGAACGTGACAGGTATGGCATTCGGTCCGCTGCACGATCTGTTCCAAAAAATGTACGAAGATCACTTCGTCGCGCAAGACGATCTTGCTGAACGGATCAAAGCCATCGACGCACATGCCGAAGGCACGCTGTCCGGCATGATCAAACGCTCAAAGGTTTCCGAATTCGAGGGCACTGCTTCGGCGGAAGAAATGATCAAAATGATGCTTGAGGCCCAAGAAACGCTGGCCGCAACATTGGCCGGATGCGGCGAACTTGCGTCATCACACGGCGATACGTTGACAGAAGACCTGTGCATCGCGCGCGGACAAACCCACGAAAAATTCGCGTGGTTCTTGCGGTCGCATCTCGCCTAATCAATCGTTTCATTCGTGAGGTCAAAAGGCGCTTCGGCGCCTTTTTTCGTGCATTTTTTAGCGTAGGCAATGCGCCACCCAGCGTATTTGCCCATGACGTTTTGTTGCGCCATCAGCATGGTCACGAACCCTGCCCGCTGACCATCTTTTTTCAGCCCCTTATAGATCGATTTCTGCGCCTTGGTCATTGAACATCCAATGCAATGCCCTTCGCGTTTGAACTTACACACATCGATACAGGGGTTTGGTGTCTTGGGCATGTTGGCTCCGACGGAAAAGGGCGGCACCCCTTGCAGAGTACCGCCCCAGACTAATCTGATTTAAACTGCGTTTCTATTCGAAAACAGCTTCTGGTGAATCGAGGCTGTCAGAGCCTTCAAATTCGATTTGATCAACGCCAAGTGCAGCAACCACACGTTCAAACGACCGTGTTTGGTCGATCAGACCGTTGACGCCACCCATAACAAGTTCTTCACCGGCTGCGTTGCCGCGTTCCAGCATTTGGTCGTATGCAAAGCCAGCTTCGGCAGCCGATTTGATCCGGCCAAGTCCCAACATAGTTGCAGACAGTTTTGCTTGCACTTCCGTGTCCAATGCGGCGTCTGTTTCTGCGACCAAGTCAGACAGTGATGGGCCAGAAACCAATGTGCCGTCAACGCGGATGTATTCACCCAAATAGACGTTCTGGATGCCCAAACCATCGTAGTAGTGGCTGTTGTGCGTGTTGTCAGAGAAGCAGTCATGCTCTTCCTCTGGATCGTTCAGCATCAGGCCAAGCCGCATACGTTCGCCAGCAGTTTCACCGTAAGAAAGTGACCCCATGCCTGTCAGCATTGCGGAAATGCCTGTCGCGTCTGTTTCTGTCAGCTCTGCGCGTGCAGCGCCGCCGTCAACCCATTGTGCGGTCATCCATTCAAGGTCAGACACCAGCAAATCAGTGGCTGCTTTGAGATATTCCGCACGACGGTCACAGTTGCCATTAGTGCAGTCTTCGCCAGCCGCGTAGTCTGTCCATGGGCGGTTGCCCGCACCTGCGCCGTGGCCGTTCAGATCTTGCCCCCAAAGTAGGAATTCAACCGCGTGATAGCCCGTAGCAACGTTTGATTCGACGCCATCCGCCTCGTGCAGTGTTTCGGCGAGCAGTTCGGGTGTGATTGCAGCGGCGTCAACTTCGGTGCCAGACAATGTGAATGCAGGGCTTGCCACCACGTTCAAAGCCGCAAAATGGTTTTCGTCAGTCGCGCCACCGTAGGACAGGTCAACATAATCAATTAGGCCCTCGTCGAGCGGCCAAGCGTTCACTTTGCCTTCCCAGTCGTCAACAATCGCATTGCCGAAACGGAAAACTTCGGTTTGCTGGTAAGGGACGCGCGCCGCAAGCCAAGCCGATTTTGCAGCCTGAAGCGCCTCTGCGGATGGATCAGCGATCAAAGCGTCCACAGCGGCCTGCAATGCAACAGCTGTGATGCGTGAATCGTCGTAGCCTGCCGCTGCGATATCGGCATATGTGTTCAACACATCAGCCTTTTCCACAGCCAATGCCGGGGTCGCGATGCACAGGCCAAGCGCAGTTGAAAGAAGATAGTTGCGGGTCATGTGAGATTTCCTCTGGGTCGGTAGATCAGTTTGCTTGCCTGCATGGCGCTGGCGTGAGTGGTGCGTCTTACCTGAGCAATTCAATCAACAATGTCAATCCGAGTTTTTTACTCGGAATAATAAAACCGACAAAAAAAGCCGGACGCATCGCTGCACCCGGCCCCAAATTGGTTTCGTATGGCGGCTTTAGATTAGCCCGTGATCAGAAAACAGCGCGCTCAAGTCTGCTTCGGGCCGCGCGCCAATGTGGCTGATGACTTCGGATGCAGCGACGTTGCCCATCTTACCGCAGGTCTCTAGGTCGTAACCGTTTGTCAGCCCCCAAAGGAACGCACCTGCAAACAAATCGCCCGCGCCCGTGGCATCAACGATCTGCGTGGCAACAGCCGGCACTTGCCAACGCTGCCCATCCGCCAAGACGTGCACACCATTTTCGCTATCCGTACAGGCGACAATTGCGACCTCGGCCGCGGCTTTACCCAAGGCCGCATCAAAATCGTCGGTTTCGTACATGGAAAGCATTTCCGCGCGGTTACAGAACAGCAGATCCACATGAACCTTGATCATGGCACGAAACGCGTCGCGGTGACGATCAATACAGAACGGGTCGGACAGGGTGATAGATACTTTGCCCCCTGCCCCTTTGCAGGCGTCAATCGCCTTGGCAAAGGCCGCATGGCTGTCTGGTCCGTCAAATCGGTAACCTTCCAGATAAATCCATTCGGCTTCGGCCATTTGGGCAACATCAATGTCGTCTGGCGACAAGAATTCAGTGACCCCGAGATAGGTATTCATTGACCGTTCACCATCGGGTGTGACGATCACGATGCAGCGGCCTGTTTCGGCCTCTTCAGTTTTTGGGGCCAAGGTCGTTTCATACACGGCGCCCTGCGCGCGCAAATCATGTGCAAAAATGGCACCCAATTGGTCGTCTTTGACTTTGCCAACATAGGCCGTCCGCCCGCCCAAGTGGGCAATCCCCGCGATGGTGTTCGCCGCTGATCCACCGCTGATTTCTTTGGCGGGACCGACCTGCGCATAAAGCGACACAGCCCGGTCCATATCGATCAATTGCATGATGCCCTTGCCGATCCCGGCCTTTTCAAGAAACGCGTCTTCGGCGCGGGCCAACACATCGACCATTGCATTGCCGATGCCGACAACTTGAAACTTTTTCATAGGTTTTTATCCTCGAATAAACAGAGATCACGGATCAAACAGGCCGCGCATTTGGGTTTTCTGGCGACGCATGTATAGCGCCCGTGAAGAATCATCCAGTGGTGCGCATGCTGCTGGAAGTCAGCGGGGATGTGATCCTCAATCGCGCGTTCAACCGCATCGACATCTTTGCCAACAGCCACACCACTCCGGTTTCCAAAGCGAAAGATATGCGTGTCAACCGCCTGTGCAGGTTGATGCCACCACATATTTAAAACAACATTAGCCGTCTTGCGGCCAACACCCGGCAATGATTGCAAGGCAGCGCGCGAATTGGGCACCACGCCCTCGAAATCATCGACCAAAATTTGGCTCATCTTAATGACGTTTTTCGCCTTTTGACGAAACAGCCCGATGGTTTTAATGTGCTCAGT
The DNA here is from genome assembly GCF_003318235.1 of Loktanella sp. D2R18. GTDB lineage: Bacteria > Pseudomonadota > Alphaproteobacteria > Rhodobacterales > Rhodobacteraceae > Yoonia. Next base: position 230,680 of record NZ_QOCG01000030.1, read on the forward strand.
CACGCCGTCCAGTCCAAGATCAAGCATCTTTTGTGGCGTATCCGCAATTTTGAACAGTTCGCGCGTCGCCTTATTGACCCCAACATCTGTGGCCTGCGCCGAAAGCGCCACCGCAACCACCAACGTATAGACGTTCACGTGCTCAAGCTCGCCCTCGGGTTCGGGTTCGGCCGTATGAAAGCGCGTAAAAATCTCGCGGATTGTGTGATAATCAAGCTGTTTTACCATGGCCCGGGTATGCCTTGCCACGGCCAAAGGGGCAAGGCGCAGATGCGCAATATTCGGGTCGCGTTCGAGTGGTATTCTTCCTAGGTTAGCAGCCATGGAACACAATGAACCCTACCACTATCAGGTCATGCGCCGCGCGATTGATGTAATCGACGCCGCTGGCGAAACGCAGCTGAGCCTCGCGGACCTCGCAGCCGATATGCAAATGAGCCCTGCGCATTTCCAACGCCTGTTTTCAACATGGGTAGGTGTATCGCCCAAACGCTACCAACAGTACTTGATACTCGGCCACGCCAAAACGTTGCTGCGCGATCGGTTCACCATGCTTGATACCGCGCATTCGGTCGGCCTGTCGGGCAGTGGACGCCTGCATGATTTATTTGTCCGGTGGGAGGCCATGAGCCCCGGCGACTATGCCCAAGGCGGCGCGGATTTGACGATCTATTGGGGGTGGTTTGATAGCCTCTTTGGGCCTGCTTTGGTGATGGGCACGGACCGCGGAATATGTGGGCTAGCCTTTGCTGGCGAAACAGGACCCGACCCTGCAATGGCGGATATGGCTTCACGTTGGCCAAACGCGAATTTTCTCGAAAACTCAGACATCTTGCGCGTTTGGGCCACGGCGGCCCTTGGCATGACGGGCGAAACGCAGTTGCATATGATCGGCGCACCGTTTCAATTGAAAGTGTGGGAAGCCCTGCTGCGCATCCCTACAGGCCATGTCACAACCTATTCTGAAATCGCGCAATCTATCGGCAACCCCAAAGCCGTCCGCGCCGTCGGCACCGCCGTTGGGCGCAACCCTGTCAGCCTGCTCATCCCCTGCCACCGTGCGCTCCGCAAATCCGGCGCGCTTGGCGGATACCACTGGGGCCTTCCAGTAAAACGCGCAATCCTTGCATGGGAATCTGCGCGGGCGGATGTCGCTTTATGAAATCGTCTGGAAGGTTTTCAACGTTGTGGCAAAAACCTAGGTAACGCGAGGGACTTAAAATACACAAGTCTGCTCATCCGGGACGAAGTGACCTTTCGCTTCCTTGCGCCGGGGGCCAGTTTCGGGTGTTGCTTGATAACCACCTTCCAATAAGAGTTGGGGCGTGGCGCCTTACCTGTGAGTCACACCCTATTCCTTAATCTTGGTGTATCAAACCAAGTCGCGATCAATCAAACTTTGCGCTGTCGCGACATAGCTGTCGGCAATGGGGATTGGCGCGCGGCCCAATAACGCGCGACCGGGTGCTTCGTCCAAGATCGGATTATAGCCCAGTTCTTTGAGGCTTCCTCGCATGTCCGCATCAAACAAGGCGACAAGCCGGATGAACCAATTGGGTGCCTGAAACTTTGGCATCTTTTTGCTGTAAGCTGGGAACGGCTTTTTCAGGCAGGTCGCCATCTGCATAATCGAATACGATTCGAAGCTGGCGATCGTGCGCGCGCCAGCGGCCGCAGGGTCGGTAAGTGCTGCGACATGCATATCCGCCAAATCACGCACATCAATCGAGTGCAGATATAGATGCGGCGCAACCGGGACTTTGCCACGTAAGAACCGCTGAAACAGCGCACCCGACGTTCCCGGATCAGAATCCAGCAATGGACCGACGATAAAGGCAGGATTGATCACGGCCAGCTCTGTCTTGGTCGCGCCTGGTTTAAGAATATCCCATGCCTTCTGTTCAGCGCGAATTTTGCTTTCCACATATGCATTCACGCCTCCGACAGGGTCAGCCCAATCTGAGGCGTCCAAATGACTTGGCCCTGATTTGCCTCGTCCCGGCACAATCGCTGCGATAGATGACGTCAATACGACCCTTGCAACACCCGCATCACGGGCTGCAGTCAACGCACGCTGCGTGCCCTCAACCGCTGGGGTGATCAGTTCCGCCTTATCCTTGGGCATGGACGTAACGAAAGGGGATGCCGCGTGAACCAAATAATCCACGCCATTGCAGGCCTCGGCCCAGCCTGCATCCTTGGTCAGATCAAGCTCTACAAATTCAAGATGACTGACATCACCACCGGCGGCCTTGATGGCTTCGACGGTCGCGCCGCTGCGTGACGGTGTCCGTAAGCTACCGCGAACCTTATAGCCTTCGCGCAGCAAAGCCACCGCCAGATGGCCGCCCAGAAAGCCTGTGACGCCTGTAAGTAGTACCGTTTTCATCTCATTCTCCAATTTTACGATTCATACAATAATCGTTCATATCGTAATTTCAACCCGACACTATTTATTTTCTGCAATTGACGCCAGTGCGCGAGAAACAGATGTTGGCCCCATGATAGATCAACGACAAAATCAGATACTCAGCGCTGCGAAGACCCTATTCTTTGAACGCGGTCTGCGCGCGACGACAATGGCGGCCATTTCGGATGTTGCAGGGATTGCCAAACCGACCCTGTACAGCCGTTACAAAGACAAAAACGCAATTTTTCAGGCTGTGATTGCATCTATACTGGATGAATTGCGGGCATTGATGGACGAGAAGTTTTCGAAATCAGGGAGCGTTGAGGACCGCCTCACTGCCGCTTTGGTGGCCAAATACTGCGTTGTTTTCGATATGCTTCAATCCCCTCACGTCGCCCAGATGATGGAAGACAAGGTCCTTTACGCAGGCGAGGCGTTTGAAAAGCTGAACACAGACGTCGCCAAACGGATCGAGGGCATGCTTTCCGAGGAAGGATACACGAACCCGAGCGAGCTAACGCATCTCATCCTGTCTTGCGCGTTCGGGATTCATAGAAACGCGCTCACCCGAGAAAACGTCGCGCGCGACATCACAACCGTGGTTCATTCACTTCTGACAACGCCAAAATAATTTTCGTTTCAGTTTAGTGTGACGCTTCTAACGCTCACAGATTCAAAATGCGCCTAAAAACAGGCGGATCCTGTCCGATGCAAAGCACGCTATTGGATAACACTGGCAATCACCGCATAAGCTGGGCTATCCAGAACGCGCAATTTGCGCACCCATATCGAATGGAAAACAAAACGATGATTATTTCAAAACTTCCTCTTGCGATCGCGGCTTCGGCTTTGATGTTTGTCACCGCCTGTGACGGCACCGCACCCAATGGCAACCAAAACGCCCAGCAAGGCGCGTTGATCGGTGCTGCTGCGGGTGCTGCGGCTGGCCTATTGACCAACCGTGATCGCTCTAACGCGGATCGCAACCGCGCTGCCCTTTTGACTGCAGCAGCTGGTGCCGGCATTGGCGCAGCTATTGGCAACAACATGGACAAGCAAGCCGAAGAGCTTCGTGCGAGCCTTGGCAACGGTGTTGGCGTTACACGTCAGGGCGATAATTTGATCGTCACCCTGTCCCAAGACATCTTGTTCGCGACTGACAGCACCGCGGTTTCTGGCGCGTCACAAACCGATCTGCGCATTGTCGCGCAATCGCTGAACAACTACCCGAACACAACTGTGAACGTGGTCGGCCACACCGACAACACTGGTACCGCTGCCTATAACTTCGACCTTTCACAGCGTCGCGCACAGGCTGTTGCCGGTGTACTGCGCAGCGGTGGTGTATCGTCTTCACGTATTCGCGCCATCGGTGCGGGTGAAGATCAGCCAATTGCGTCAAACCAGAACGCGTCTGGCCGCGCCGCAAACCGCCGCGTTGAGATCATCATCACGCCAAGCTAAACCTACGTTTACCCACACTTCGAAAAGGGGTCGCAAAACTGCGGCCCCTTTTTCGTTGTGAAATCGCCCGGCCGGTCATATAAATTGACCAATTCATCAGGGGCCGCGCCAATGCCATTCGAACCGGTACAACAAGAGAAACTATCGCATGGCGTCATTCGCCAAATCGAAGGGTTGATCCTGCGAGGCATTTTACGCCCCGGTGAACGGCTACCGTCAGAGCGCGAATTGAGCGACCGCATGGGTGTGTCCCGCCCTTCCCTGCGGGAAGCCTTGGCCGATCTTCAGTCTCGTGGCCTGCTAACGTCTAAGGCCGGTGCAGGTGTCTATGTCGCCGATGTGCTTGGCTCGGCCTTTGCGCCCGCACTTGTGACACTGTTTTCCACCCATGTTGAGGCCGTGTTTGACTACATCTCTTTTCGCCGCGACATGGAGGGGCTTGCTGCCGAACGTGCGGCCCGTCTTGCCAGCGACACTGATCTTGCCTTGATCAACACCATTTTTCAAAAAATGGAAGCCGCCCATGAAAAACGGAACCCGGCGGACGAGGCGTTTCTTGATGCGGATTTCCACCTGTCCATCATCGAGGCCAGCCATAATATCATCATGCTGCACATGATGCGGTCGATGTATGAATTGCTGCGCGAGGGCGTATTTTACAACCGCTCGGTCATGTTCAAACAACGCACCACTCGCGACACATTGCTTGGCCAACACCGGGCGATCAATGAAGCGTTGCAGGCCCGCGATCCGGCTGCTGCGCGATCCGCAGTAGAGGCGCATTTGAATTATGTCGAAGGGTCGCTTTCCGACCAACAGAAATCGGACCGGAATGAAACCTTTGCACAAAAGCGGCTTGATCACGAAGTGTCGCGCTGATCCGCACGCACCAAACGCGCCCAAAGCCATACAGAAACCAAGGTCTGGATCATGATTCCGATTAACGCAAAGTGGTGCACAATCCCCGCCATTTGACTTGCGTAAACCAACATATCCCAAGCCGCATGCCAGATGATCACAACCCACAACGTACCTGACGCAATCGCGATTGGCGCTAAGAAGATCCCGACAAGAAACGCAAAGCCCATTTGCTGAAGGGTGATCAATGCCGGTTGGCCACCGATCCCAATGATTCCGTGCATAGACGCAAATAGCACAGCGCTCAGCAGCATCGCGCCAAACAGCGGTAATCGCGTCATTGCGGCACGCAATAGGACACCGCGAAACATGAATTCCTCGGTCATCCCGATGAGCAGCGGCACCGTGAGCAACAGCATGACCGTACGCGGCGGCATCGTGATGCTGCTTAGATACGGCAAGAGCGCGCCCAACATTAGCGCCATTACCGCAATCGAGGGCAGAAGCCAGATCGCCCCGGCTGGACGAAATCGCCCAAACCCAACAGAGCGCCAACCAAACGGATGCACAGCAACCACGCAGAGCAAAAACAGCGCGATTTGCACAGGTAGGAGCGCCATCAATACAGCGCCGGTATCAGACGGTGCTTGACCAATACGAAAATGCAGCACTGTCGCAATAACAAGGATAGCATAATAGGCGGCGACCGCACCAAGCGCCCGATAAAGACCTGTCATCGTGTTGTTTCCGCGATCCGCATTGCCAAATTGTTTCGGGGCCGCACATGACTGTCAACGAAAAATCCCGGATGCTGGCAGGCATCCGGGATTTTCAATCAGTTATGTGGTGCCGCTTAGTGCAGCTTGTCGGCAACCGTCGCGATTGAATCATCGATCAATGAACCGGCAGATTTTGCATCCATCTGCTTGGCAATCACGTCCTTGGCAGCGCCAACCGCAACCGTGATCGCCTGATCGCGCACGTCTTTGACGGCAGCAGCCTGGGCGCTTGCAATTTGCTCTTCAGCGGCTGCTAGACGACGTGTGATTGACGTTGCAATGTCGGCCTTGGCTTCGGCGGCGGCATTGGTCGCTTCGTCCTTGGCAGAAGCGACAATGCGTTCCGCTTGCTCGGCGACTTCTTTTTGCTTGCGCTCATATGAGGCCAACAAAGATTGTGCTTCTTCTCGCAGTGCCTTGGCTTCGTCCAACTCGGACTTAATCGCAACAGCGCGCTTATCAAGCATGCCACCGACAGAGCTAGGCACCTTGAGATACAGCATGATGCCGACCAAGATCAAAAAGGCGATGATCACGACGAAATCTGTATTTCTTAAAGAAAAGAAACCATATTCGCCGCCAGCCGCGAGTGCAGGTGATGCGCTCAGGGCGAGGAGTGCGGTAAATATAAAGCGCATGGTCTACCCTTTCATCCGAGCTGACACCGCAGCGGTGATTGTTTTTGCGTCGGCTGTACCGCCCATTGCTGCAACCAATTCCTTGGCTGTTGCTTTGGCGACTTCTGTGACCGATTTAACAGCACCGTCGCGAATTTCGGCAATCGCCGTTTCACTTTCGGCTGCTTTTTCAGCAATCTGCGCGTCGGCTTTTGCAAGCTCAACGTCCAGCTCTGATTGAATTTCTGCTTTGGCTTCAGCAACGATCTGCTGGGCCTGTGCACGTGCATCAACAAGCGCCTTGTCATAAGCAGCTTCGGCTTCGGCAGCTTTGCTCTTAAGCTCTTCTGCTGCGGCAAGGTCGTTTGTGATTGTGCCCGAACGCTCTGCAAGAACCGCAGCGATGCGGGGCAGTGCGATGCGTGACATCACAAAGAATGTTGCAGCCAGTGCAACAAGAAGCCAGAAAATCTGGTGTGGAATCCATTCACCGCAAAGCTGCGGCATACCGATGGCACCGCCGTGCGAGTCCAAGCATGCGCTTGCTACGGTTTCGTGTGTGTCTGTTGCCATCGTGGCCCCCGAATACCTTTTGATTTTACTGGCTGGCGCAGATCACTGCACCAACCAGACGTAAGGATAACGGCTTGTTCTTAAGCGAACTTCAGCAGAAGCGCGACGAGGAACGAGAAGATCCCCAGAGCTTCGGCGAATGCGAGGCCGATAAACAGTGTCGCTGTCTGCGAAGCAGCAGCTGATGGGTTGCGCAGTGCGCCTGCCAGGTAGTTACCTGCAACGTTGCCTACGCCGATGGCTGCAATGCCTGAACCGATTGCTGCCAGACCGGCACCGATGCTTGCGATATCGCCTTCCATGAGAATTCTCCTTACGATTGGAAGTTTAGTAAAGGGCAGGACATCCCACCCTTGTGGTGATTAGTGTGCGGGATGAAGCGCGTCTTTTAGATAGACACACGTCAAGATCGTGAAAACATACGCCTGAATACCGGCCACCAGGATCTCAAGTCCGTAGATGGCGACAATACCAAGGATCGCTGCAGGGCTCGCCAATGTCAGCGCGGCGAAACCTGCGAAAACTTTGATCACAACGTGACCCGCTGTGATGTTACCCGCCAAACGAATGGACAGGCTGACCGGACGTACGAAGTAAGAGATAACTTCGATGATCGCGATGATCGGGCGCAAGAAGCCCGGCGCGTCTTTCATCCAGAACAAACCAAGGAAGGCCGCGCCGTGCTTAACAAAGCCAAGAACCGTGATGGCGATAAAGACACCAAAACCAAGAACCGCTGTAATCGCGATCATGGATGTCGGGCTGTATGACATTGGCAGTAGCGCCAAGTAGTTGGCGAACAGCACAAACACGAACAATGTCATGATGTAGGGGAAGTATTTGACGGCGTCTTTGCCGGTCACGTCTTCGATCATCTTGTAAACAAAGCCGTACATCAATTCGCCTACGGATTGCATACGCGATGGAACGATGCCCCGACCGCGGCTACCCAAAACGAAAACGCCGACAACAGCAAGCACAAGAATCGCCAACCACAATGTCAGGTTAGAAGGCGTGTACCAATGCACGGCACCGTCACCGAACAGGGACGTAGGAATGAATTGATCCAACGGATGAAAGACCAGACCACCTTCGGAAGCTGCTTCTGTTTCAGTCGCCACTTGCGTCACCCTCTTCTTCCGCAGCTTGTTGCTGCTTCGTTTGTATTTCTTTGGCTGATCGCATCATGGTGAGAACACCAGCCGCGAGGCCAAACAATATGAACAGCACCAGAAAAATTGGCATGGTCCCAAACAAGGTATCCAGCCCATATCCGATGCCAAAGCCGATCCCAAGACCAGCCACGAGCTCTATCACCATCCGCCACGCAAGCTGCGCTTGGGAGTAGTGTTCTTCTGAATGGTCCTTGACTTGCTCTGGCGCTTTGAGCGCTGCGATCTTTGCATCTAGCGCCTTAAGGCGTTCTGCGTGGTCCTGATCAGGCATTTCAAGGTCCCTCGGAAGGTTGGCCATGGTTTAGGTCTGCGGCGGCACAGAGTCAAGTAATCGTGAGCGCGCACTACCATGCTGTATTTAAACGAAAATCTATAAATTTGGGTGCGTCAATTTGCGCGGCCCGAGGCAATCCAGCTGCAAACAACATTCAACCAATTGGTTGACGTTTCGCAAGGTTCACGCTTAATCGCGCTATGAACAGCAAACTTGATCTTGCATTTTCGGCCCTTGCCGACCCCACCCGCCGGAGCATCCTCGCGATGTTGCTCGAAGATGACATGGCCGTGACAGATGTGGCCGACCCATTTGAAATGTCGCTCGCTGCGATTTCAAAACATCTCGGCGTGCTCACAGCGGCCGGGCTGATTAGCCAAGAAAAGCGTGGCCGGGTGAAATGGTGCAAACTCGAACCAGATGCGTTGCGCGAAGCCTCTGTCTGGATGCAAGCCTTTGGGCAGATGGGCGCGATCGACTTGGACGCATTTGAAGTGTTTTTGACAAATGAGTTGGGTGACAGCTAGTCGCGCAGCAGCATCACCAGTGCCACGACTGTCAGACCAAGCCCGACTAAGACCAGCGCCGGTGGCGCCGCATGGCCCAGCGCAATATCCCAAACAATCACCCATGATGGGGTCAGGTAAGTATAGGCCATGACCTTGGAACTTGGCAGCCGCAGAGCCGCGAACTGAAGCAGCGTGAATGTCATCGCACTGGCGACGACCGCCGTATAGATAATTGCGACCCAAACAACCTCAGGCAACTGCATCCAATCAGTCGCCATCAGGTCGCGCCATCCGACGGCGGTTAGGATCGTTGCGCCCGCCAATAGCGTCCCAAAGGTAAAGACCAAGGTTGGTTCGCCTCGGTTCAACTTACGCACCATAGGCGTGTAAACCGCATGCGAGACGCAGCCCCAGAAGTAGATAGCTTCGCCTTTGCCGATCTCAAACCGTAGGATCGCTGCAATATCGGCCCGAAAAATCACCCAGACCGCACCGGCGGCCCCAATTGCAAGCGCAAGCGCCATGCGCCCGGTCAAAACCTGCCGCAATAAAAGCCAGCCAAAGGCGGCGGATAAAATGGGGGTCAATGTAAACACGGCCGCCGCGCTGACTGGCGCCGCAGTTTTCAACCCCTCAAACATCAGCACGAAATAGGTGGTAAAGAAGACCGCGAGCATCACATAGCGCCAAGGGGCACACAAAGCACTGCGCGGGATTCCTGTTGTGACCAAGGCCGCGACGCCGATAATCACGCAAGCGATCCAAAACCGCACCGCGTTCAAGGCAAGCGGCGCAATATCATTGGCCGCAAGCGCACCCAGTGAAAAAGAACCGGCAATCAAGACAGAAAACAGCAGCATCGCAAGATGCCCAGCATGTGTAGGTGTCATGCGTCAGAAAGACCTTTTATTTCGTTCTTAAGATAGGTCAAAAATGCCTGCACTTTTGCGGTCCGGTGCAAATCAACATGTGTCACGAGCCAGAGCTTGGTTTCCCATTCATTGGAAGGCGGAATTACTTCTGTCAAGCCAATGTCGCGCTGCAACAGGTGGCGCTGCACAAAGCCAATGCCCGCCCCTGCCAAAACTGCATCACGCATATGTCGGTTTTCGCTGGCGAGATAAACTATCCGATTGGTCGGGACATTCTCGCGCATCCATTTTGCAAAAGGTGCGCGGCTTTTTTCATCGTCAGGGCCAACGAAATAGTGGTCCTTGAACGCAGCGATATCCTCTGGCAGCCCGTATTTCGCGATATAGGGTTCCGCAGCAACAAGCACCATGCCCTGCGTAACAAACGGTTGCACCACATTGTCAGGCTCGTCAGGCATCCGGCCTGCGCGGATCGCAACATGTGCCTCGCCGTATTCAAGCCGAAACACGCGGTCGCCCGTGCGGAACCGCACACGCACCTCAGGATGGCTGGTTTGAAACCCAATAAGAATCGGCGTCAGGATATCAGACATCATTTCAAGCGATGTGACGACCAAATCGCCTGACACGCCTTCGCCCTGCCCTTTGATCCGGCCCGCAAGCTGCGTGAACTGATCATCGGTGGCTTGTGCGACTTGTAAAAGGTCTTGCCCTGCTTCCGTCGCCGTATAGCCCCGCGCATGGCGTTGAAACAGTTTGACACCCAACCGCTGTTCGAGCGCATCGATGTGGCGGATTACCGTCGCATGGTGCACCCCAAGCGAATCTGCAGCCCCGCTGACCGTCCCTTTGCGTGCGACCTGATAGGCCGTACGAATTTCGTCCCAATTATCCATCGGATTTCCTGTGCGCTGACAAACAGTGATTGTTCACAATCGGGTGTATCGTTCGAATTTGCAAGCGCATAACCTCAATGCATCGTATTTCATTCCAAAGGGAAACCCCATGACTACAGTTCTTCACATCGCGTCGTCTGGCATAACAGATGGCTCCGTGAGCCGCGCCGCCACAGCACAAATCATCGCGGACCTTTCGCCAACAAAGATCATCACACGTGATTTGGCAATCACACCAATGCCACAGGTGAACAGCCAATGGATCAACGCACGACTGGTCCCTGCTGAGGATCGCTCGGTCGCCGATACAGCATCACTTGCCCTATCCGACATTTTAATCGCCGAGATTGAAGCCGCTGATATCGTCGTGATCGGCATGCCGATCTATAACTTCGGCATGCCCGCCGCACTAAAGGCATGGGTCGACCTGATCGCACGCCCCGGTGTGACCTTTTCTTACACCGAAAACGGGCCAATTGGCTTGATCAACGGGAAGAAAGCCATCGTTGCCGTTGCATCAGGCGGAACCCCAATAGATGCGCCGTTTGATTTTGCGACACCACACCTGCGCCAAGTACTGCGGTTTGTGGGGATTGACGATATTACAGTCCATGTGGCCAAGGATCTGCTACCCGTCGCAGCTTAGGCGCAGGCTTTGCGCGGCACGGGATGTTGACACGAACCGCGCGGCAGCATAAACGCCACCCAACACCCGGATAGCGCCAGCTTTCCGGTCCCCGATTTCTAGGGGATCGCCCTCCGTCAGCGCGTTGCGCCCACGGGGGCGCACTGCATTGGGTAATGCCCACGGGGGCGCTACTGCTTTAAGCTTTGCGTTCCTATATACGCGAGGCAACCGAAACGACGCGAGGGGCCAAGGCCTATGTTTGAGAATCTATCCGACCGCCTATCAGGCGTCTTTGACAAGCTCACCAAACAGGGTGCGCTTTCTGACGACGACGTCAAAACCGCACTGCGCGAAGTGCGTGTGGCCCTACTTGAGGCCGACGTTTCGCTGCCCGTCGCGCGTGACTTTGTCAAAGCGGTCCAAGAAAAAGCAACCGGCCAAGCCGTCACCAAATCGATCACCCCCGGCCAGCAGGTCGTTAAGATCGTCCATGACGAGCTGCAACATGTATTGACCGGCTCCGAAGACCCCGGCGCGTTAAAAATCGACAGCCCACCTGCCCCGATCCTGATGGTCGGTTTGCAAGGGTCGGGTAAAACCACGACCACCGCAAAGCTGGCCAAACGTTTGAAAGAACGTGAAGGCAAACGCGTGTTGATGGCATCATTGGATGTGAACCGCCCGGCGGCGATGGAGCAGCTGCAAATCTTGGGCGCGCAAATCGGCGTCGACACATTGCCGATCGTCAAAGGCGAAGACCCGGTTGCGATCGCCAAACGCGCCAAGACCCAAGCCAGCCTTGGCGGTTATGATGTCTATATGCTCGATACCGCAGGCCGCCTGCATATTGACCAAGAATTGATTGCCCAAGCGGCTGCAGTACGTGATGTCGCCAACCCACGCGAGACCCTGTTGGTCGTCGATGGCCTGACCGGACAAGACGCGGTGAATGTCGCCCAAGAATTCGACGATAAAATCGGCGTCTCTGGCGTTGTCCTGACCCGGATGGACGGTGACGGGCGCGGTGGTGCAGCGCTTTCGATGCGCGCAATCACTGGCAAACCGATCCGCTTTGTCGGTGTTGGTGAAAAGCTGGACGCGATCGAAACCTTTGAACCTGAACGGATCGCGGGCCGCATTCTTGGCATGGGTGACATCGTCGCACTTGTCGAAAAAGCCCAAGAAACCATCGAGGCTGAGCAAGCCGAACGTATGATGAAGCGGTTCCAAAAGGGTCGTTTCAACATGAACGACCTCAAGATGCAGCTTGAACAGATGATGAAAATGGGCGGCATGGAAGGCATGATGGGAATGATGCCCGGCGCGGCCAAAATGGGCAAGCAGATGGCCGCGGCTGGCATGGATGACAGCATTCTTAAGCGCCAGATCGCACTGATCAATTCGATGACCAAGAAAGAGCGCGCCAACCCCGATCTACTGGCCGCGTCCCGCAAAAAGCGGATCGCCAAAGGCGCAGGTCTTGAGGTGTCAGAGCTAAACAAGCTGGTCAAACAGCACCGCCAAATGGCCGATATGATGAAAAAGATGGGCAAAGGCGGGATGCTGAAACAGGCCATGAAAGGCATGTTCGGCAAAGGCGGCGGCATGCCCGGCGGTGGCGGAATGCCCGATATGAACGACGCCAAAGCCATGGAAGAGGCCGCCAAAGCCCTGCAAGGTAAAATGCCCGGCGGTCTGCCGGGTCTTGGCGGTGGCATGGGGCTGCCCCCTGGCTTGTCCGGTTTCGGGAAGAAAAAGTAAACGATGACACCCGCCCCCACCCTTTCCACAGCACGTCTGGTCCTGCGTGGCCCGCAAAAGCGCGACCTTGCGGCATTCACCGCATGGGCGACTGGGTCTGTGCGTATGGAAACAGTGGGTGGGGCAGTTTCGACACGTGATGCATGGCGCGGTTTTCTCGCTGGGATCGGCCATTGGAACTGGCACGGGTACGGGTTCTTTACCGTCACTGAAAAAGCAACAGGCATGGCCACAGGTCGCGTCGGTATTTTGAACCACATCGACTGGCCCCAACCCGAAATGGCGTGGCACATGTTTGACGGGTTCGAAGGCAAATCCTATGCGTTTGAAGCAGCATGCGCTGTGCGCGAATGGGCAGGCCAAGTCTTGGGGCTAGAGCCACTGATCTCGCTGATCGCACCTAATAATACACGTTCGTTGGCACTCGCCACGCGGCTTGGCGCGGTTGAGGAACGGCGCGATACGATCGACGATCAAAACGTGATCATCATGCGCCACTTGCGCTTTGACGACCCGCGCGCCACCGCCCAAGCAGCGGGGGCTATCACATGATCCCAACGCTTTACACAGATCGACTGGTTCTACGGCCCTTTGCCCGCGACGATTTTGACGCCTATGCCGCGTTTATGGGCAGCGATCGCGCTGTCCATATGGATGGGCCGATTAACAAAGACAAAGCGTGGGATTGGTTCACCAACGATATCGCCACATGGGCGCTCTATGGTTTTGGATCGCTCGCAATTACGGAAAACGGGAAATTTGCGGGAGGTGCTGGGCTGGTACATCCGCCCCACTTCCCTGAACCCGAATGCGGGTGGTTCTTGTTCGACGGATTTACCGGACGCGGGATCGCACAAGAAGCGGCCCGCGCGATGATCGATTACACATTCGCGACAACCCTGCTGCAAAGCATCGTCAGCTATATCGGCCGCGAAAACGCGGAGTCCATCCGTGTCGCCGAATCGCTTGGCGCAGTACGCGACCCAAACGCGGCGACACCCAAAGGTGACAACTGCCTTGTTTACCGCCACACGAAAGGAGCATCCAATGTCTGACGCCACCACACGCGCCGCAGAGGTCCTCAAAGGCCACCGCGAAAGCATTGATCGTTTGGATGCGATCCTTGTCTACACATTAGGCGAACGGTTCAAACACACCCAAGCCGTCGGTAAATTGAAAGCCGAACATGACCTTCCGCCATCCGATCCGACACGCGAAGAGCATCAGATCGCACGGCTAACCGACCTTGCAAACCGGGCCGACCTTGACCCGGAATTTGCCAAGAAATTCTTGAATTTCATTATTCAAGAAGTGATCCAACACCACAAACAACACCAATCGTAGGGTGGATTTTAATCCACCTAACCCCTGCCATTTATAGGAGAACTACACCATGGCTATGAAAATTCGTCTCGCACGCGGCGGCTCTAAGAAACGTCCTCACTACGCAATCGTTGCGGCTGACAGCCGTATGCCACGCGATGGCCGTTTCATCGAAAAACTGGGCACATATAACCCAATGTTGCCAAAAGACAGCGAAGACCGTGTGAAAATGGACATCGACCGCGTGAAATACTGGCTGTCTGAAGGCGCGCAACCAACTGACCGCGTATCACGTATGCTCGAAGCAGCAGGTGAACTGCCGAAGAAAGACCGCTCTAACCCGAAAAAGGGTACACCAGGCAAGGCTGCACAAGCCCGCGCTGAAGAAAAAGCCGAGAAAGCAAAAGCCGCTGAAGAAGCTGCAAACGCACCTGCCGAAGAAGCAGCACCCGCTGAAGAGTAAGACGTTTTTGTTGCCCGGCCAATCGTGTCGGGCAACACCCTCTCCCTTTCGGGAAATGCCATGTTTCGTTTGCTTCGCCTTGTGATTTTCACCGCAGCTGCTTTTATTGCGGGTGTGATGACTGAACGCAGCAATGTGCAGGCCAATTGCGAAAACGCGAACGGACAATGGACCCAACAAATGTGCATAAGATCGGATATCCCAAATGACTGACCGCGTAATTGTTGGCACGCTTGGCGGCTCTTTTGGCGTCAAAGGCGAAATCCGTCTTAAGTCCTTTTGCGCGGATCCCGCGGCAATCGCCGATTACACCCCACTTTATACCGAACGTGGCCGTTCCTTTGACCAGATGGTTCTGACCGGTCAGCTCAAGAACGGATTTACCGCCCGCGTCGACGGTATCACCACCAAAGAAGACGCCGACGCGCTGCGCAACCTCAGCCTATATGCTGATCGGGATGTGCTACCGTCGCTGCCTGACGATGAGTATTACTATGCCGATCTGATCGGCCTGACCGTGCTGGATACAGGCGGCGTGACATTGGGCACCGTTAAGAATGTCATGGACCATGGCGCGGGCGATCTGCTTGAACTGATCGTGCCGGGGCAATCTGACACAATCCTACTGCCCTTCACAAAAGCCGCCGTGCCCACCGTTGATCTCTCTGCGGGCCGCATCATCGCTGACCCGCCCGAAGGGCTGTTTACCCAAGCGGATCAAGATACCGCTGAATAAGCGCGCGCAGCTTTTCGCGCCGCCCCGCATTGCGTGCATAGCGTAAAAACGCCCGGTACAGATACCAGCCATAAAAATAGCGCAAAACCGTATCGACTTCCCCCTCGGGCAAGGCAGCAGCCTGCGCAAAAGCCGCCACCTGCGTGGCCTCAATCCCCAACGCGCCGGATATTGCCTCAGATTTTAATGCAACATGATGTAAAAAATGGGCCAATTCGCGCGCCAGCGGCACTTTGGCCGCCGTGCCCGTGTCAAACCCGTAAAGCACCCGGGACTCGATCCGAAAATTATGCGGCGCGAAATCACCATGCCCCGCGACCCGACAAATCCTGGCACCTTTAAGCGCGTGGGTCTGAAACCGCAGGTCTTCGCGCAACTCTTGCGCCAACGTCCAATCATCCCCTTCCAATCCATTGCGAGGGATCATCTTTAGCTTCTTTTGCCAATACATCGCCGAAAGATGTGCCTCTGCGCGGCGTTGACCAACGTATGTCGCATGCCAACGTCCCGCTTGGTCCAATAGCGCCCCATGATAAGGCACCCCCGGCACGCGCGACACGACCAGAACCCCATGCTGCGGGTCTGCGGCAATGAGCTGATTAATCTGGCAATCGCCCGCGCACATCTGCAGGCCAACCAAAGCCAAATCGCTCTGCATCTTCGCCACGAGATCAGGCGCGTTCGGTCGCGCGATATGGCGCACAACGACCTGTTCACCTTGATAAACTGCCGCGAAAACGCCTGTGTGGGCTTTTGCACCCAGCAAAGCGCCACGCGTGATTTGTCGCAGCAACGCGCTCTGCGCCTGCGCCGCATCCCACCGCGCGATGGCGGCGTTTTGTTCGGTCCCGCGATCCAGCAATCTGTTGAAATCTGTGCTCATCCATTACCCCTCTGGCCAATGTTGCCCCTTTCCCAGAACGGTGTCATCCCCTAGAACCTGCCTATGTCTGAACAAACGCCCCCCAAACCCGCTGGCAAAGCTGCTGGTCGCATTTCCGTCCGGCCCACGCTGAAACCCCGTGAGCTGATGACCGATACGCCTGAACTTGCCGGATCATGGACCGCGCAAATCCTGACGCTGTTTCCACAGGCCTTTCCTGGGGTTTTGGGCGAAAGCCTGACCGGAAAAGCGTTACAAGACGGGCGTTGGCAAATGCAAACCTATGATCTGCGCGAATATGGCATCGGCAAACATCGCAATGTCGATGATACCCCGGCTGGTGGTGGCGCAGGTATGGTGCTACGCGCCGATGTGCTAGAGGCTGCAATCAGGGATGCGCGCGCCGGGGCCACAGGCGTGATGCCAATGGTCTACCTCAGCCCGCGCGGACAGCGGTTTGACCAGAACATGGCCCGCAACTGGGCGCGCACGGATGGGGTGACCATGTTATGCGGTCGGTTTGAAGGCGTGGATGAGCGCATTTTACAACATTTTGGCATCCAAGAGGTTTCCTTGGGTGATTTTGTCATGACCGGCGGTGAAATCGCCGCCCAAGCCATGATCGATGCCACCGTGCGGCTGCTGCCCGGCGTACTAGGCAACGCCGAAAGCGCGGTCGAGGAAAGCCACTCCAACGGCCTGTTAGAGCACCCGCAATACACCAAACCCGCCGAATGGCAGGGCCACGCGATCCCCGAAGTGCTGCTTTCCGGCAACCACGCGAAGATTGCGCAATGGCGGCGCGAGATGTCAGAGAAGATCACGCAGGAGCGACGGCCGGATTTGTGGGAACAGCATAAGAAGAATTAGATGAACTAAATACAAATAAAGTAGCAAAGAAAATTTATGCATTTTCCTAAGAGATTTACCAAATTTGAAGCAATAACATATCTCATAGTTATAGTATTTCTTGGCTCGGTTTACTTAATTTCCAAGAGCGCAGCCGCCCAATCGAATTTGTGGAAAGAAATGTCTGCGCCAGATAGCCAACTTGCGACATCGCTCTCTATTGGCGTGCCCGCACTCATATTTATAGCGACGATGACGGCTTTCTGCCTGCGACCACCTTCACGGTTGATGACGCGGATACAGCCCCCTGCGAGAATTATTTCGGATACCGTGGCCTCAAAAGTAGCGTTTGTTCTTTTTTGGTTAGGTGTTGCTGGCTTTGGGTTAGTTCGGATCATCATTATTCCCGGTTTACGCTAGCGGGCAAGAAGTAACTCCGTCCGTTCTTACCCTTGATCGCCCCCCCTTATCATCCTATACGCAGCCATTCCCGGTCGGCTTGCTGATTCCGGGTGTTGGTTTATGGAACCATCTGGGTTTTGAGCGGGTCTGCGTTGATCCTTAACTCACCAGTCGGACCGGACAACCACAATAAACAATGATGACGCATCTCTGGCGGGCGCAAAGGCGGACCCGGTAACGACGCAGAGCTCTGAGCCACGCAAACAAACATTGCGGATAACCGCAAGTATTTCAAAGGAGCCGTCAGATGGATCTGATTGCACAACTCGAAGCGGAGCAAGTTGCTGCGCTGGGGAAAGAAATCCCCGATTTTAAAGCGGGTGACACCATCCGCGTTGGTTACAAAGTAACCGAAGGCACACGTACCCGTGTGCAGAACTACGAAGGCGTTTGCATCGCCCGTAAGAACGGCAAAGGCATTGCTGGTTCGTTCACAGTTCGCAAGATTTCCTTTGGTGAAGGCGTGGAACGTGTGTTCCCACTGCATTCAACAAACATCGACAACATCACCGTGGTTCGCCGTGGTCGCGTACGTCGCGCGAAACTTTACTACCTGCGCTCGCGCCGTGGTAAATCCGCACGTATCGCAGAAGTCACCAACTACAAAGCGCCTAAGGGCGCCCAAGCGTAAGGATTGCTGTCATGAAAAAAGATATCCATCCCGATTACCACTTCATCGACGTCAAAATGACCGATGGCACAGTGGTTCAGATGAAATCCACTTGGGGCAAAGAAGGCGACCAAATGGCGCTCGACATCGACCCATCTGTGCACCCAGCATGGAACGGCGGCTCAACCCGTCTGATGGATGCTGGCGGTCGTGTTTCTAAGTTCAAAAACAAATACGCTGGTTTGGGCTTCTAAACAGCGCGGTGGATCAAGATCCACCCTACGTATTCCAAACGCCGCGCATGCAAATGTGCGGCGTTTTGCGTTGCTTGTTGATTAATATGAGCCACCATTGATACGTAGATAACGCTCCAACACATCCGCTTCAATTTCACGATCCACGTCATCAGCAAACGAAAACTCTATCGCCCTTGCGGCTTCGCTATCCGCGCTGAATAGATATACACCGCCACAGAGCTCATCCATAACGGTTAAGTCGAGTGGATCCTGTGTAGGTTGTTCTTCGCCACTTCCACGCATCAATGGACGGACAAATGGCAACCTTCCTTCCAACGCCACGACATAGCTGTTTGAGACGGATTCGCCGGGCATCGACGGCGCTCTATGGTCTGTGCCTCATCCCAATTGGTCGCCAAAATCCAAATGGTTCCAAACAAACGAAATCTCGGACGGCGCATTGCCTTTGAGGCTCTCTAAGGCCGTGAAGTCAATCACGGCGTAGCGCCGCGGACCATACTGACCTACATTGTAGACATAGGAATAGCCTTTGATAAGGCCACTCACAATGATATCAGCGGAAAGGAGGCGCCGGAGGTCTATCGGGTTTTCGGCAGGTACGACGCATGCTACGGCTGGATTAGTAACCACAAGAAAAACGACTGCCGAACTGCAAGGCTTAAGACAGAATTTAAATAATCCATCATGCCATCACTAAAGCATCTCCTTTCAAGAAAGAGAATAAAGTTCAGCGAACATATTTTCGAAAAATCTGCTTTATACTCTGAGTAAATAGAACAGGCTTCGCGACCCATATGCACCACCCACTTAGCAGCCTCATCGATCAAATCGTCACAAATGCTGAAAAGCGCGGTGATTTCGACGATCTTACTGGCGCAGGCAAGCCCCTGCCCGGTTTGGATGATCCGCAAAATGCCGTCCTAAACCGAATCATGCGCGAGGCTGACGCGAAATCACCAGCTGTAATCTTGCGTCAACAAATTCTTGCATCGCAAGAGCGCCTAAAAACGCTGACCGATATGGCCACACGTAAAGAGGAAATGCTCGTCCTCTCCGAACTCCACACAAAACTCGCGATTGAGATGGAAGCATTTCGTAAATACGGGTAGCCGCCCCGAGATTATCCCGAGGCGGAAGTTTTCCTTAGGCTGCGCGCGAACGCCCGCCACCGCCGCCGCCATTGCGCCGACGCCCACCACCGGGCTTGCCGCCGCCGGGTTTCCCACCGCCTGCGTGACGACCGCCACCTCCGCCGCCACGGCGGCCGCCACCGCCACCACCGTTAGGGCGTTTTTTCTGACCAGGTTTGATTTCCCACGGGCGCCCAGAAGCGACCGGAATTGTTTCCTTCATCACTTTTTCGATGTCTTGCAGCTCGATCATCTCGTCGGGTGCAACCAATGCAATGGCGCAGCCTTCTGCGCCTGCACGTGCCGTCCGACCAATCCGGTGAACATAATTGTCCGCAACATTGGGCATGTCATAGTTGTAGACGTGACGCACATCAGGAATGTCGATCCCGCGCGCCGCGACATCGGTAGCCACAAGTACCCGGACTTTGCCGGATTTAAATGCGGTGATCGCCCGGTCGCGCTGGCCTTGGCTTTTGTTGCCGTGGATCGATGCGGCGGCAAAGCCTTTGCTTTCAAGGACTTTATACAGTTTTTCACAACCGTGCTTGGTCCGCCCAAAAACAAGCGCCAATTCATCGCGATGCTTGTCCAGAAGCTCGATCAGCAAATCGGTCTTAGCCGCTTGCGCCACAAAATGCACGGATTGCGCGATTTTCTTGGCCGCCTGTCCCGGTGGGTTTACCTGCACGCGCACCGCATCTTTAAGGTAGGTCGACGCCAATTCTGACATCAGTTTCGGCATCGTCGCCGAGAACATCATCGTCTGGCGCTCTTTGGCAAGTAGTGGCGCGATTTGGCGCAGCGCATGGATAAAGCCCATGTCAAGCATTTGGTCGGCTTCGTCCAAAACAAGGTAAATTGTTTCGTCCAAACGCACTGCGCGGCGGTCGATCAGGTCGATCAAACGGCCAGGCGTCGCAACCAGCAGGTCAACACCCGCAGCAAGCCGTTTGGTTTGCGCCGAAATCCCAGCGCCACCAACCACAAGCGCCACTTTCAGGTGGCTCCCTTTGGTATAAGCGGTCAGGTTCTCGGAAATCTGTTTGGCCAATTCGCGTGTCGGCGCAAGGATCAGCCCACGCGCCGTCTTTGGGCTTGGCTTAACGCCTGCCTTCATCAGTGCGTTGATCATCGGCAGGCCAAAGGCCGCCGTTTTCCCGGTGCCCGTCTGGGCTAAACCCATCACATCCCGGCCGTTCATGGCATGCGGAATGGCTTGGGTTTGAATGGGCGTGGGATCGGTGATCCCTTGTTCTTTGAGTACATTTACAAGGCGGGGCGCTAGCCCCAGCATATCAAAATCCATGTGATGGATATCCTATCTGTTCAGCGGATCGTCAAAACCCGCGCAAAGGTATGGGCACACAGCCGAACGCTGTGAATCCAAAGCAAGGTTGCGCCATATGCTGACAGCCTGAACCGCATCGTCCGGGCGCCGATTTGGCGCGGGACCCCTGCGTGATGTGGGAACCTGGAAGTTAACGATGCCTTGCGAATGACTATGCGTCTCGCTCTGCTCACGCGGCAGCTTGCATCGGTTACCCTGCACATGGGCTTTGTTAACACTTCTGTCAAGGGCGCGTTGCAATGTGTATCCGACACGGCACGTAAAAGCGAGATTCACACACCTCATCACTTCCCCTACGTATCCCCACCGCATATAGTGTGCCAAAGCATATTCTGTGGGGATAGATTGCGTGGCACATATAATTGTCGTCGGAAATGAAAAAGGCGGCGCGGGGAAATCTACCGTGTCAATGCATGTCGCGACGGCCTTGGCGCGTATGGGGCACCGCGTCGGGACCCTTGACCTTGATTTACGGCAAAAAACGCTTGGGCGCTACGTCGCGAACCGTCAGCAGTTTCTAACCCAGAAAGGGTTAGACCTGCCGTCGCCCAGTTACCACGAACTACCCGAAATCGATCAAACCAGCTTGAAACCCGGCGAAAACGCCTTTGACCATCGTTTGTCAATGGCGGTTTCCGAAATGGAATCCGACAATGATTTCATCTTGATCGACTGTCCGGGATCACACACCCGGCTGAGCCAAGTCGCGCATAGCCTTGCTGATACGCTGATCACCCCGCTGAATGATAGCTTTGTTGACTTTGACCTGCTCGCGCATGTCGATAGCGATGGTGACGAAATCACCGGGCCATCAGTCTATTCCGAAATGGTCTGGAATGCGCGACAACTGCGCGCGCAGGCCGGGTTAAAGCCAATTGATTGGGTGGTTGTGCGCAACCGTATGGGCGCCCAAGCCATGGTGAACAAAGAAAAAATGCAACGCGCCATTACCAAACTTGCTAAACGTGTTGGGTTCCGCACGGCCCCCGGTTTTAACGAGCGGGTCATTTTCCGTGAACTGTTCCCGCGCGGACTGACCTTGCTGGATTTACGCGACATTGGGGTCAAAGGGATGAACATTTCAAACGTGGCGGCCCGCCAAGAACTGCGCGAGTTGATCAAGGCGCTCGACCTACCCGGTGTAACGCCTAACTTCTAAATTTCACAAAGAAACGCTTTCGTAATCAAGTTTTGCGACCTAAGTATTCTGGTGAATATGGGGAGAACTTGTTGTGCAGAAAATAATTACGCTCCAGCGTTATACAACGATTACCGTTGTGGCCGTCTTAACGTTGATCACATTCTTCTTGGGGCTTTGGTTCCCTTGGGTGTTTATTCTATGCGTGATATTTGCGGCGCTGACGCTTGTCGGTATCCGCGACATGCGTCAGAACCACCATTCGATTTTGCGCAATTACCCCGTGCTGGGGCATTTACGCTATCTGTTCGAACAAATTCGTCCCGAAATACGGCAATACCTGATCGAAAGTGATCAAGAAGAACAACCCTTTAGCCGTGAACAACGCTCGCTTGTCTATCAACGCTCAAAAGGAGCCGAAGATAAACGTCCATTTGGCACGCAGGAAAAAGTATACGAAGCTGGATATTCTTGGCTGACCCATTCAGTCCAGCCCGTGCATTTTACCGATACGGATTTTCGCGTCACCGTCGGCGGCCCTGACTGTAAACAGCCCTACAGCGCGTCGCTGTACAATATTTCTGCGATGAGCTTTGGGTCGCTCTCGGCCAACGCCATTCAGGCATTGAATACAGGCGCAAAAATTGGCGGATTTGCACATGACACTGGCGAAGGTGGTATCAGCCGTTACCATCGCGAGCCCGGTGGTGATCTGATCTATGAAATCGGGTCGGGTTATTTTGGTTGCCGCAATGACGACGGGTCGTTCTCTGCCGAAAAATTCGCAAAGCAAGCCTCTAAAGATCAGGTTAAAATGATCGAAATTAAGCTCAGCCAAGGCGCAAAACCCGGCCATGGCGGGATGCTCCCCGCCTCCAAAATCACACCTGAAATCGCCGAAGCACGTGATATCCCGATGGGCGTAGATTGCGTGTCGCCTGCAGCGCATAGCGCGTTTTCGTCACCGCTTGAACTGATGGATTTCATCGGGCTTTTACGCGAAAAATCGGGCGGCAAACCGGTTGGGTTTAAGTTATGCATCGGCCACCGCCGCGAGTTTATGTGCATGGTCAAAGCCATGCTCGAGACTGGGATTATTCCAGATTTCATCGTCGTGGATGGCACCGAAGGCGGCACGGGTGCCGCCCCGCTTGAATTTTCCAATCATGTCGGAATGCCGATGGTCGAAGGGCTGACATTTGTTCACAATACTTTGCGCGGCGCGGGTATCCGGGACCAGATAAAGGTCGGTGCCGCAGGGAAAATCGTCAGTGCGTTTGACATCGCGCGCGCCTTGTCGCTTGGCGCGGATTGGTGCAACTCTGCGCGCGGTTATATGTTTGCAATCGGCTGTATTCAGGCGCAGGCTTGTCACACTAACCACTGCCCCGTTGGTGTCACCACCCAAGATCCCCTACGTCAGCAAGCGTTGAATGTTGGAGACAAAGCAAAACGTGTGGCACGCTTCCACGCCAACACGTTGAAAGCACTAGGTGAAATGGCCGGTGCCGCCGGGCTCAGCGATCCTTGCGATTTTTTACCATACCACTTTATGACGCGCCGCGGTGACGGGCAAATGACCGAAGCAAACGATGTCTACAAATATCTGCCCGTCGGTTTCTTGCTTGACGATAGCAGCGACGAAGTCATCTATAAAGAACGCTGGACACGCGCGAGCGCTGACAGCTTTGCGCCGCCAGAAGACCGCAAGTAACTACTCCTTGACGTCGCCCTGACGGGGCGGCGTTTGCCCCAACGCGCGCATAAACAGGCTTACACGCGGGGCAGCCCCGGTGACACTGCGCGACCTATTGCGCAGAACCGGGGTGTTTTCAGAGGTCCCTCTGCTTTCGCGCAACACAATATACAGCCCGCTGACGATAATAATGCTGGCACCAACGCCCGTATAAATATCGGGTGTTTCTTCGAAAAACAGCATTCCAAATATAGTCGCCCAAACAATTTGGCTGTATTGCATTGGCGCGATAATTGCGGCTTCGCCCGCGCGATAGGCCAAAATAACCAAGAAACTTGCGACCCACGCAAACAGTGCGATCACCCCAAGCATCCCGAGGTGTTCAATCGGCATTGGTTTGTAGAAAAATGGCAAGGTGCAGGCCATAAGAACAAAGTTCGCGACCATCGGATAGATCATCATCACAATCGGGCGTTCATCGGCACCGATTTTGCGTACAGTGATTGACGCAATCGCCCCGCCAACAGCCGACGCCAACGCGGCGAGATGCCCAAGCGTCAGGTCTGTATCTCCCGGGCGTAAAACAACCAAAACCCCAACCAAACCTAGAAGTACGGCGAGCCAGCGTCGCAACCGTACTTTCTCACCCAAAACAGGGATCGCAAGCACCGTGATTAACAGTGGTGTCGCGAAAAGAATTGCATAGACCTGCGCCAACGGCAGGACCGAAAACGCATAGAATGCGCAAACACCAGTGACCGTGGCCGCCGCAGTGCGCAACGCCATCCACCAAGGATGCGCCGGTAGCAAATTCCCCGGTGTTGTGTCTCGTATCAGCATCACAGTCGCCAACGGAAAACTAAGCAAGACGCTAAAAAACACAATCTGGAATGGTGCGTAAGTCGCTCCAAGAACTTTGATAATCACGTCATGGGTCGCAAAAACCGCAAAGGCGATCAGCGCAAAAAGGGCGCCTTTGACATTAGAGGACATCTTGGAACTTTCTGGCAGTTGTTAAGTATAGACAAAAAGAAATTGCCCGCCCCTGTCAAGATCGGCCTATATGGGCATCAATCGACAAGGGCGGGCAAAAGACGGTCCAAACCCGTAAGGGGCTTAGGCGATGCGCCGCTAGTTACAGTGACGCGTCGAGCGCTTCCAAGATCACATCACCCATTTGCGTGGTCGAAAGCGGCGTGCCGCCTTCTGGCCCCATCAGGTCGCCTGTGCGGGCGCCATTCGCCAATACCGTTTCGATCGCCGCTTCGAGACGATCCGCTTCGGTTCCCATGTCGAACGAATAGCGAAGCGCCATTGCGAACGACAAGATGCACGCGATTGGGTTAGCCTTAGCTTGGCCCGTGATGTCAGGTGCTGACCCGTGAACCGGTTCATACATCGCCTTTGGGCGCCCGTTTGCCATTGGCACACCCAAGGACGCCGAGGGCAACATGCCAAGCGAGCCGGTCAACATCGCCGCGCAATCTGACAAAATATCGCCAAACAGGTTGTCTGTATAGATCACGTCGAACTGCTTAGGCGCGCGCACCAACTGCATCGCGCCGTTGTCAGCGTACATATGAGACAATTCAACTTCGGGGTAATCTGCGTGCACTTCGGTCACGACATCACGCCACAAAATGCCCGATTCCATCACGTTCGCTTTTTCCATCGAACATAGGCGTTTGTCGCGTTTCATCGCCAGTTCAAACGCTGCACGCGCGCCGCGCTCAATCTCGGCTTCGGTGTAGCGCTGGGTGTTGACGCCCACACGCAGGTTATCTTCCATATGGATGCCGCGCGGCTCGCCAAAGTAAACGCCAGAAGTCAATTCGCGCACGATCATGATATCCAGACCCGAAACCAACTCAGGCTTCAGCGAAGAAAAATCTGCAAGCGCGTCAAAACATTGCGCCGGGCGCAGGTTTGCGAACAAGTCCATTTCTTTGCGCAAACGCAGCAAGCCGCGTTCCGGCTTTACGCTGAAATCAAGGTCGTCGTATTTCGGGCCGCCCACGGCGCCCAAAAGAACGGCGTCAACTTCTTGCGCTTTGGCCATTGTGTCGTCGTGCAGCGGCACGCCGTGTTTGTCATAGGCTGCGCCGCCGACAAGGTCCTCGGACACGTCAAACGTCACACCGCGTTTGTCACCAAACCAGCCGATAACGCGCTTCACCTCGTCCATAACTTCGGGGCCGATGCCGTCACCGGCGAGGATCAAAAGGGAGGGGTTTGCCATATGTCTGGTCCTTGGTTGCATAAGTTGCACGAGGCCTAGCGCGCCCATACCAAATGTTCAAGATACCAAGGGCCGCAAGCCTTGCTCTAACAGGTTCCAAACCCGCCTTATCCGGGGGGTCTGACGCATCGCCGCATGGGCGGTTAGCCATACCGGCAATTTGGGCAGCGGAAAGTCAACGTCGATCGCCGCTTTCGAAAATGCGGGGTGGAGTGTCCGCCAATATGACCGCAAAACTGATGATATGACCCGCGCGGCGATGGGCGCGGATGTCATTGTCAACGGGTTGAACCCGCCCAACTATCACAACTGGTCACTGCTCATCCCTCAGATAACTGCGCAGGTTATCACAGCCGCAAAGGCCAGTGGGGCGACCGTGATTGTTCCGGCCAATCTCTATAACTTTGGCGATAATCCTGGCACGCTTGATGAAAACACCCCACACCGCCCAAACACGCGCAAAGGTGAAATTCGGGTCGCGATGGAAAAAACATATGCTGAATCTGGCGTGCAAACGATCCTGCTACGCGCTGGAAACTTTATCGACCCCAATGGCAATGGCGATATCATGAGTGTCGCAACCATGCGCAAAAGTAAACTGACAAGCATGGGACCGCCCGCAACGTTGCAAGCCTATTGCTACACACCTGATTGGGCCCGCGCGGCGGTCATGCTCGCCGAGCAGCGTCATCAGTTGGATACCTTTGAAGATATCCCGTTTCCCGGACATGCGTTCACAAACGATCAGTTAAAGGACGCGCTCGAAACTCACGTTGGTCGATCCATTAAACTGACTACATTTCCGTGGTGGGTGATGCGACTATTGTCACCCGTTTGGGAGCTTGCGCGCGAAATGAAAGAAATGCGTTATCTCTACGCCATGCCCCATCAAGTTTCGGCGACGAAGTTCAACAGTATTTTGCCGGATTTCAAAGCCACGGATATTGCAACCGTCATGTATGCGGGCTTACCGCGCGATATCTACCCAGACGAGCCAATGAGGGCCCGCACCCAAACTCCGGTCAAGCAGTGACGGGTCATCAGGCGCAGGCATGTAAACGCCTGCGTCAACCACTCTCCAATCTTGCGAGGGCAGCACATAACTGACCCGCAGCGCCCCCAATTCTGGCCGATCAGACCACGCGGCAGTGGCAATTCCAGGCAAGGGGTCTTGCAGCCGCGGATCGGCCAAAAATGCGGCCATCGCAGACCGCAACCCATCGCCAGCCAACGGGTCAAGATTGGCATTGCCCGCAATCACGAAGCTGCTGGGCGGCGGGCCGTAAGCCCCGTCAAATACATGCGTCCACAGGCGCAGCTCGTCCCGATTGCGCAGCCCGTTACGATCCTCGGGGCCATCAAAGACCGGGGGCGTCGCCGCGAACGCCAAAACATGCACTGGGCCGTCGGCCAACATGACAGGCACAATCCAATGGCTGGTTGACGAAAGCCGCTGAACCGCTGCTACATCTGCAGGCATGGGCGGCAATGTCGCGCCGGGCAGGTCGCGCCATAGAATATCTGATAAATCCGTCACCTCCCCAAGTGGAAACTGCGACAATATCGCGATTCCGCCGTCGCCAGAAAACGTACCGTATCCTTGCGCGTCGCGCGCCTCGCCCAGATGATTGTTCCCATCAAGATCCTGTCCTGTCGGCAGTCCAGCGTTTGAGGGCCCCGCAAATTGATAGGCATAGTCGGCCCCCAACAATCCTGCAAAAGCCGCGAGCGCAAGACCGTCACGGTCGTAGTCAATATCGGTCAGCACAAGCACGTCAGGATCGATGTCAGTGATCACCTGCGCAATTTCTGCGATTTGCGAGTCTTCGCCTTTTTCGATGTCACGCAATAATAGGCCGGGGCCCGCACGGCTGAGCGGGGCCGCATATGTCGCAATGCGGAGCGTTTCTGCAAGGCTCGCCTGTGGCGAACCAATCAGGGTTAGCCCATATAATGCCCAGATGAGGCAGTGCGTTGTGATGCCGCATTTCGTTGCATACGGATCATTTGCGCGACACGGCTGAGTGCGACGCCGCGCATCAAAATACTTGCAGGCAAAAAGGCCCATGCGGCAACCATCCAAAGCAGCGTATGCATATCATCCAAACGAACAGGCGTGCCAAAGCTCGCAAAGAGCTTGAGCACAGCCGGTACCAAGAATGGCAGCAAGAACCCTAATATAACGTTAATGCGGCCGTCTCGCTCCAGCCGTTCGACAACGTCACCGCCTGCCGAATTGAAGGTCGGCAAGTTTACCCAAACATTAAACGGCCCTTCGCGGCGCGGCCATTGCTGCAGCCTTAAAACGATCACAAACCAGATGATAGCAAAGGCCGAGATCATATAGCTTAGCCCAGCCCCGTCACGCACACGGGCCACCATCTGCGCAGAGGTATCTTGCGGCAACATCAAAACCATGAGCCGCACTGGCGAATAGGGAAAATCAGCCGCAGCACCGATGCCCGCCCCCGCTTGCTGAAAAAGCTCAGTGATCCCCGAGGGGCTGACATAACCCCGAAATACCATCGACAGGCACAGAACTGTGGCAAATAGGGTTGTAAAGCGCACCCGATTAAACGGTGGCGCTTCACGAAATTCAATGATGCTCGGACTGGCAGAACTATATTCAGCGATCGTAAAGATTGCAGCGAAAATAGCAAAAAGCACAACGATTTGAAGATTGTCCTGCGCGTCGCGCGGCAGCAGAAGCGCGGGCATCACGACAAGTATCACGACCATAAAGGCACGTATGATTGCACCTGATAGGCGGGTAAACACGCTGATCAATCCCCTCATAGATCTAGCGATTAAATCTCGCTACGTATTGTACGCAGATTGCATTTTATTATGCAACTTCAACATAGTATCTATCCGAAGTACATGCGGATATTTTTAAAAGCCTCAGTCCCAATGGGCATTCATGTAAGAAGCCCCTAAAAACCACATTATCCACGAAGTGTCACGAATTTGAAGAATTATGCAATGAAATTCATGCATTGTCTCTAAAATAGAAAAGGCCGCGACGTTTCGCGGCCTCTTCAAAAACAATTAAAAGCGGATCACACCCACGGGCGCTCTGCGGCTGCTGTGGCTTCAAAGCTGTCAATTGCAGCCACTTTTTCGAGCGACAACCCAATGTCATCCAACCCGTTAAGCAAGCAGTGTTTCTTGAACGCATCCACCTCAAAGCTAAACACATCGCCATCTGATGACGTGATGGTTTGCGCTTCAAGATCAACTTCGATCCGCGCGTTTGAACCTTTTTCAGCGTCTTTCATCAACACATCCACCTGTTCTTGTGACAGCGCAATTGGCAAGATGCCGTTCTTAAAGCAGTTATTGTAGAAGATATCTGCGAACGATGTTGAAATCACGCAAGTGATCCCGAAATCTGCAATCGCCCAAGGCGCGTGTTCGCGCGACGAGCCGCAGCCAAAGTTGTCGCCAGCGACAAGAATTTGCGCGTCGCGGTACTGTGGCTTGTTGAGCACAAAATCAGCGATTTCCGTGCCGTCACGATCAAACCGCATTTCATCAAACAGGTTCGCACCAAGGCCCGAGCGTTTGATGGTTTTCAAAAACTGCTTGGGAATGATCATATCGGTGTCGATGTTGACCAATGGCAGTGGCGCAGCGATGCCGCTCAGTGTGGTGAATTTTTCCATTAGTTCATCTCCCGGATATCGGTCAGGTGACCAGTGATTGCAGCGGCTGCGGCCATTGCGGGTGACATCAGGTGTGTGCGCCCTTGATAGCCTTGGCGGCCTTCAAAGTTGCGATTGGATGTTGATGCACAGCGTTCGCCCGGCGCCAATTGGTCAGGGTTCATCGCAAGGCACATGGAACAGCCCGCAAGCCGCCATTCAAATCCCGCATCGATAAAGATTTGGGCGATGCCTTCTTCTTCGGCTTGGGCACGCACCAGACCAGAACCGGGTACGACCATTGCGCGCATCCCCTCTTTGATTTTTTTGCCTTTCAGCACAGCGGCCGCAGCGCGGAAATCTTCAATCCGGCCGTTGGTGCAAGAGCCGATAAACACCGTGTCGATTTTGATGTCGGACAGTTTTTGACCAACTTCCAGCCCCATATACTCAATTGAACGCTGCACAGCCCCGGCTTTACCGCCCTCAAAGCTGCTTGGATCAGGAACCACACCAGTGATCGGCAGCACGTCTTCGGGTGATGTCCCCCATGTGACCAGTGGTGCGATATCTTCGCCACGGATGGTCAGGACTTTGTCAAAATGCGCGCCTTCGTCAGTGTAAAGCGTTTTCCAATATTCCAACGCCGCGTCCCAATCCGCACCTTTTGGCGCATGTGGGCGACCCTTACAGTAGGCGTATGTGGTCTCATCGGGGGCGATCAGACCAGCGCGTGCGCCGCCCTCGATGGCCATGTTACAGACCGTCATCCGACCTTCCATTGACAGGCTTTGGATGGCTTCACCGCAATATTCAATCACATAGCCAGTTCCGCCAGCAGTACCAGTTTCGCCGATCACAGCCATCGTGATGTCTTTGGCGGTCACACCAGGCGCAAGTTTGCCGGTGATCTCAACTTTCATGTTTTTGGACTTTTTCTGGATCAGCGTTTGCGTGGCCAGAACATGTTCGACCTCGGAAGTCCCGATCCCATGTGCCAATGACCCAAACGCGCCGTGGGTTGCTGTGTGGCTGTCCCCACAAACGACCGTCATGCCGGGCAAGGTCCACCCCTGTTCAGGGCCAACAATATGCACAACGCCCTGACGGACATCGGACACAGGGTAATAGTGCAGGCCAAATTCTTTGGCGTTTGTATCAAGTGCGGCAACCTGAATACGGCTGTCTTCAGTCATTGTGGCCGCATTCGCACGGTCCAATGTCGTCGGCACGTTGTGATCAGGCACCGCGATCGTCTTTTCTGGCGCACGTACTGTGCGGCCAGCCATGCGCAAGCCTTCAAAGGCCTGCGGGCTGGTCACTTCGTGAACCAAGTGGCGGTCAATATAAAGCAAGCATGTGCCGTCGTCAGCTTCGTGTGCGACATGCGCATCCCAGATTTTATCATAGAGCGTTTTGGGGGACATTGTCCTCTCCCGTATCAAATTTTCAGATGTCTTCAGGCGTGCGGAATTGGCAAGGGGATTAACCCTTAGCTAGTATCGTGCAGCTCGCGCCGTAAAACCGCCAAGGCAGCCGGGCACGGTCATCCATGTCAAAAACCTGTTTCATAACGGGTCAAATACACATGGAAGCGCCTTCTCGCAAGGGTCAGGCGGTCAAATTCAGGCGATTGCAGCCATTGTTGCCTCTGCATCGAAGAGGTCAGCTTCTTCGGTTGAAACAACCGAGACATTCGTTGCGTCAAGCTGATCCGTTGTAACACCTTTCAAGAAAGCAACCGCACCTTCGAAATCACCGGGGACATCACCAGAACCAGTGTAAACGGCTTCGACCATAACGCCATTCACCCCATCGACCGTGGTTTGCGTCAACGTGACATCGACATCCGGTAATGTGCCGCCCTCTGGCACATGATCCAACGTCAATGTGAGCGTATCCCGGCCTGGATCAAAATCTTCGATGGTCGCAGAGGTCAATTGATCATCGGTGACATTGGCCAGCACATAGAAATCATCGCCATCGCCCGCGCCGGCAGTCAATGAGGCTGAACCGGTCACGAGAACCAGATCGTCTGACCCATCCTCACCGTCAGCCGTGCCATCGCCGCCCCAAATATAAATCGTATCATCACCGTCGCCGCCAGTGATCGTATCTGTCGCCTGCAACGCGGGGACAATCACGCCACCTTCGTCACGAGAATCAAACCCGCCGAAAATGGTGTCATCTCCGTCCTGCCCGCCAAGCCGATCAGACCCATAGCCCCCGTCGATGATATCGTTACCGTCGCCACCAAACACGCGGTCGCCACCAACTTGGCCTACAGCTCGTCATTGCCGGGGCTGCCAATGATCCAATCGCGCCCGTCACCACCATAAACGACATCGTCGCCTTCGCCCGGACGAATTTCGTCGTCACCGGCCCCGCCGTCAATTATGTCATCGCCCGCCCAACCACGAATGATGTCGTCACCGTCGGTCCCCGAAATTTCGTCAGCGCCACTTGTGCCAGTGATTTCGCCGTCTGTTTCATCATCTTCATCGTCTTCTACCGACAACATGATCACGCCAAAGGTCGCCAGCAATACGGCCAAAGTAATATACATAAAAACACCCTATAGGTGAATAACTTTATGCTTTTGTTAACCTTACGCTTGTCACACAGCAAGCCTTAACATTGCCCAGCTTGCCCGACCGCCCATGGCGTGCAAGACTGGCGCAAAACATGGTAGATTGACATGGCAGGGCATAGCGACGGACCAGAAACAACGGACAGCCTTTCAGGGGATGCGCAGTTGGAGCAGGTTCTTACAATTGGCAACGATCTGTTCGCCTATGTCAGCCAATTTGCCGACGGATTTATCCGCCCGTGGAATATCTATCAGCTTGGGATCGCGCTTGGGCTTTTTGTCTTGGCGCATGTGCTTCGGGCCGCGCTAGGGCCGCGGATCAGGGCGTGGATGGCCGCGCGTGAAAACTGGCCGAAATGGCGTATTCGTATTCTTGTGGTGATCAATCAACGGCTGCGCGCGATCTTTTTTGTGGCGTTGATTTGGCTCACCATATTTGTGATGCGAGAGGTCACATGGAACAGCCGCAGTTACCTGCTTGGGATCATTGGCACGCTTGCTTTTGCATGGCTCGCGGTTGTCTTTGCCACCCGGCTCATCAAGAGTCCGCTATTACGCAAAACCGTCCGCTATGGGGCTTGGACCTATGTCAGCCTGCGCATATTGGGGCTGCTTGCGCCCACTGAACGGCTGCTCAATAGCGCAGGGTTCACTGTGGGCGAGATCAGGTTTTCGATGCTCTTGCTAGTGCAATCATTGGTCATTCTTGGTGTGCTCATCAGCGTGGCACGGTTCTTTACGGCAACGACAGCGAACCGGGTGCGCGCCAACCCTGACATCAGCCCATCGATGCAGGTGCTCATCATTAAGGGCCTACAAATCGTAATCTATAGCGCTGCATTCTACTTCGGCGTCCAAGCACTTGGGATTGACCTGACCGGGCTTGCGGTGCTGTCAGGTGCGATTGGTGTGGGCCTCGGCTTTGGTTTGCAAAAGGTCGTGTCAAACCTTGTGTCGGGCGTGATTATCTTGCTGGATAAATCCATCAAACCGGGTGATGTAATCAGCCTTGGCGAAACCTTTGGGTGGATCAACGCGCTTGGCGCGCGTTATGTGTCTGTTGTCACCCGTGACGGCAAAGAATACCTGATCCCGAACGAAGATCTGATCACTGGGCAAGTGGTAAACTGGTCGCATTCCAACGAATTTGTGCGGCTCGATATCAATTTCGGAACGTCATATGCGGACAACCCACATGAGGTCCGCAAGATCGCCATCGCGGCCGCACAAAGCGTCGACCGGGTGCTGACTTCGCGCCCAACCGTCTGCCATATCGTCGGGTTTGGCGACAGTTCGGTCGACTACATTCTGCGGTTTTGGATCACCGACCCAACAGGCGGTCTCACCAATATCCGGGGCAATGTGTTTCTTGCCCTGTGGGATGCTTTTGCTGAGAATAACATCAGCATCCCGTTCCCGCAGCGCGAGGTGAAATTGCTCGACTCTGAATAATCGCGACTAATAATTAGTCCACTTAGGATTGATCGCGGCGAGTTCACGCCGACAACTGCTATCGGAAAAGATCCGCGTTGATTGCACCAGTACGATGGTGATCTGCTTAAGATCAGAGGATTCTTTGGGGACGCAAGAATACAATGAACATTATCAAAGCACTGATCTTTGTCGGCCTGTTGGCGGGCGGATTCATTTTTTTTCAAACGACACAACCCGGCGACTTGACCGCATTTGTCGCGTCCGCGAATGTTGAACACCCTATCGACGCCGAAACGGAAACCATCGAAGCCGTCGCCGAAGTTGCCGCTGAAAGTGAAGAAGAGTTTGAGCTCGCGCCTATTGATCAGCTCTATCTTAACGACCTTGTAGCCAATGGGCAGCGTGATGTCGCCTTTGAATTTGCGTTTGAAATGGGCGATGAACTGACCGAAGCCGATTTTACTGCCATCCAAGGTGTCGGGGCCAATATTGGCGAAGGTCGTCGGTTCAGCCGGTTCCCGCGCGCGGATTTAAACGGACCGGGTGAATGGGCCACGCATTTCCCGGCCCGCGAAGGCGGTGCAAATTCGACGCAGTGTATTGGTTGCCACAACGCACCATTGGCCAATGGTGCAGGGGGGATCGCGTTGAACGTGGTACTGGACCCCGCACACACAGGCGATCCGTCACAGTACCTAGAACGCAACACCACACCGCTATTTGCGCTGGCTATCCCACAACGATTGGCCGAAGAAATGAGCCTCGATCTGTACCTGCAGCGCGAGGCAGGACGGATGCAGGCCTGCACACAAGGCAGTGCAACGACAGTGCTGATCACCAAGGGCGTCACCTTCGGCACGCTGGAATTCACACGGACGACCGAAGCGCCATGTTCTGTCGCCATCAATACCGCAGGCCTGTCTGGGGTGGACGATGATCTTGTAGTCAAACCCTTTGGCTGGAAAGGCAACGAAGCAACCCTGCGCAGCTTTACCCGTGGGGCAGCCCATAATGAAATGGGCCTGCAAGGCGTTGAAATGGTTGGCGACGCTGACGGCGATTTCGACGGCGTCACAAACGAACTGAGTGTTGGCGACCTCACCGCATTGACGATCTATATGGCCGCATTGGAACGGCCAACCAGCTTAATAGAGCTTGCCGATATCGGCCAAGTGACTTTGGCCGCGGACGATCGGGCGGCAATCATGACAGGTCAGGAACATTTTGTAACGGTCGGCTGCAACAGCTGCCACACTCAAGAAATGGTCCTGAACGATCCAACTTTCCGTGAACCGAGCCAAACCCCTGGTTTCTACGACGTCACATTCCCAGATGGCTCGCATCCAGCGGATCGGGGGCTGCGTCCTGATGTGGTGATGTCGTTCGACATGCTCTCAGACCCGCCAAACAATCAGGTCACGCTGGCATCAGGCGAAGCCTATCATCTGGGCGCAATCAAGAGCGATGCATCGGGGCGTGGTGTGGTGAATTGGTATACTGATTTGAAACGGCACGACATGGGCACAGACCTCGCAGACCCATCTGCCCCCTTAGGGATCGGTGCCGAAATGTTCATGACACGCTCGCTTGCTAGCGTTGGTTCAACAGGACCATGGCTACATGACGGACGCGCCACCACGTTGAATGAAGCAATCTTGCTGCATGGCGGAGAAGGCGCACAAAGCCGCGATGCCTACGTCGCACTCCCCGCTGAGAACCAAGAAGAGCTTATCGCATTCTTAGAAAACCTTGTAATCCACAGCACCGAAGAAGAGCACTAAGGCGCGCAGCATATCAAAATGAAAAAAAGCGGCCCGGCTTGAGATCAAAGCCGGGCCGTTTTTGGTTTCTCGATCTCGAAAAATCATCTTCAGTTAGGCTGCTGGTAAGTGAAATAGGTGCATTTGAGGCCGAGTAAGACTGAGCGCTCGCGGTTCTGCAAATACCCTACAAACGCGAACGCATTTTGAAGTGTTATCACTTGCGGTTTCCACTTTAAGTAGCAAAAATCGCAAATACATTTCTGCTCAATAGGTCGATAAAAATGAAACTGTATTGCTTTCTTGCCGCCATAACTTGTTCAATTTTTTTGCGAAAGCCGCCACGGCCGAAAACGCACCTATTGCAGGTTTGGACGCGCCCGAATTTGTTGCCGCCGTTGATAGCTGGCTGGCCGGCGATGACCTTATCGCACTGGAAGCACTGGCAGTACTGGCACGTGCGGAAAATCCAGCGGCACAAATACTGCTGTCCGGGATTGCATCCAGAGGAGGCTTGCATTCCCCTGTAACTGCGGATCTGGAACGTGCTGACCGCATCGCGCTACTTAGAGCGCCGGGCGGCCTTTCGGGAAGATCATGGCTGACCTTTGCAGAGGATACCGAGCCATTGGCAACTGCGCTCCTACAGGTCACGCAGATCAGAGAAAAGGCCCCCGCAATATCGGTCCTCATCAGCGCGGGCGAAATAGAAGTCGCGCTTCTAGCGGCACAATCCATGCTGTACCTAGGCGAGGCAGACGCGTTGATCGAAGCCCTCCAGGGTATGGACGCGCTGCTGCCACCCGAAGTCGATGTGCTGCTGCTTTGGGCTCTTTATCAGTCAAATAGTGGAAATGCCGGTCGATATGCTGGATCGGCACGTGTTGCGACAAGCATTCTTGACAATGATATTTTCGAACAATCCGAGATGGTTTGGTTGCCACCTGCGCCACGTGAAATTCTAGAAGATATTGAACGCCTTTCTGACGTCACGCGATTGGGTCGCCAAATTGCTTCATGGACACCGATAACTCAGTTTTGCGATAACCATTGCGGTTCAACTTCTGAAACCTGTATCGCCGTTGGCGCTAGTATGCTTTATGCCATGGGTCCATTCGCCATGCGAAGCCCACGGACGAGCATCATACCGAATGAAACCTATTGGAACAGCCCCCGCGCCGAAGCGGACCTTGCACGCAATATTGTAGATCTTCGCAGATATGAAGAAGGCACATTTGATAGCATTAACGCATGTTTTATAGATGAAATGGGCGCATTACAGGCCGAACACGGCTATGGTCGATAGCTCATTGAAATACGGCATGGCCACTTCTAAGCAAAACAAAAGGCCGCGCAAACAAATTGCGCGGCCTTTCTGAATTTGTTGGACTCAGGTGCTAGCCTTTGTTCATCCGGTTTTCGATCAGGTCATCGACCACGGATGGGTCCGCCAGCGTCGAAATATCACCCAATGTTGCGTGATCGTTTTCAGCGATCTTGCGTAGGATCCGACGCATGATTTTGCCAGAGCGAGTTTTTGGCAGCCCCGGCGCCCATTGTATCAGGTCAGGCTTGGCGATTGGGCCGATTTCAGCGCGCACCCAGACTTCCAGTTCTTTGCGCAGCGCATCTGTCGGTTCCTCGCCCGACATCAAGGTGACATAGGCGTAGATCCCCTGCCCCTTAATCGCATGCGGATAGCCAACGACGGCGGCTTCAGCGACTTTGGAATGGGCGACAAGTGCGCTTTCGACTTCGGCGGTCCCCATCCGGTGACCGGATACGTTGATCACGTCATCAACCCGGCCAGTGATCCAGTAATATCCATCTTCGTCGCGCTTACAGCCGTCGCCAGTAAAGTAGTAACCTTTGTAATCGCTGAAATAGGTTTTCTCGAACCGTTCATGATCGCCCCAAACGGTGCGCATTTGGGCGGGCCAGCTATCTTTCATGCATAGCACGCCTTCTGCTGCGGTGTCGTGAATTTCTTCGCCTGACGTGGGCTCCAAAATCACCGGCTGTACGCCAAAGAATGGCACAGTCGCAGATCCCGGTTTCGTCGACGTTGCGCCCGGCAATGGTGTCAACAAGTGACCGCCAGTTTCAGTCTGCCACCATGTGTCGACGATCGGCACGATGCCTTTGCCAACAACATCATTGTACCAGTTCCAAGCTTCTGGGTTAATCGGCTCACCCACTGTGCCCAGCACTTTAAGATCAGAAAGGTCGTATTTTTCAACGAATTTTGTGCCTTGTCCCATCAATGCCCGGATCGCCGTTGGAGCGGTATAGAATTGATTGACCTTGTGCTTTTCGCAAACCTGCCAAAACCGGCCCGCGTCTGGGTAGGTCGGCACGCCTTCGAACATCACCGTGGTCGCGCCATTGGCCAGCGGACCGTAGACAATATAGCTGTGCCCCGTGACCCAGCCAACATCAGCGGTACACCAGAACACGTCACCATCATGGTAATCGAATGTGTATTGCTGCGTCATTGACGCATAAACGAGATAGCCGCCGGAGGAGTGTACAACGCCTTTGGGCTGCCCAGTTGATCCGGATGTGTAAAGGATGAACAGCGGATCTTCGGCGTTCATCTCAGCAGGTGGGCAGTCTGCGCTGACTTTTTCTTCCATCTCGTGCAGCCAGTAATCACCTTCCCCACGCCAAGCAATTTGCTGGCCAGTGCGTTTGACAACAAGACATTTCACATCGTGATAGTCATGCAGCAAGGCTTGGTTCACACTGTCTTTGAGGTTAGTCACACGGCCACCACGTGGCGCACCGTCAGATGTAATCACAACTTTCGCGTCACAAGCATTGACCCGCGCGCCCAAAGCTTCTGCAGAGAATCCGGCGAACACGATCGAGTGGATCGCCCCGATCCGCGCACAAGCCAACATCGCATAGGCGGCTTCGGGGATCATTGGCAGATAGAGCACAACGCGGTCGCCCTTAGTGACGCCCATTTCTTTGAGCACATTCGCCATTTTGCAGGTGCGCGCATACAGCTCTTTGTAGGTGATGTGCTGCGCCTCATCATCGGGGCTATCGGGTTCCCAGATGATCGCGGTTTGATCACCACGGGTTTCAAGATGGCGGTCGATACAGTTGGCGGCGACGTTCAGCGTGCCGTCTTCGAACCATTTGATGTCGATGTCACCCGGCTCAAAGCTGGTGTTCTTAACCTTTGTAAATGGTTTGATCCATTCCAAACGCTTGCCGTGTTCGGCCCAAAAACCTTCGGGGTCTGAAATTGATTGCGCGTACATCGCGTCATAGGTCGCCTTATCTGCATGCGCATTGGCAGCCATTTCCGCTGACGGCGGATACATCTTGGATGTTTGATCGGTCATGGTATCTCCCCCCGAGTGACGTGTTTTTTGACCCAAGCCCACGGCCGAGTCCCTCCGCCGCATATCATGATCACAATGGTCAGGAATCCAAGGTTTCTAGCCAGCCCGATGTGCAATTTGTCAATCTTGACACCCGCGAGGCGTGCGTTTTGTAATATTTTTGACTAGCCTCTCCACAGGCGCGCACCGATTTCCGAGCCTAACAATCTTAATTAGAAATTAACCACAACAACGCAGGCTTGGCGCAGGTAAAGGGTCGCGCATGCGTTTATTGGTTACGCTCATATCTACAATTCTATGTGCCACACCGCTTTGTGCCGGGCCTTGGGCGCGTGAGAAAGGTCAGCTGTTCTTCGCAAGCGGTGGAAGCTTTATGCTTTCGGAAAACCCGCAAGCACCGGTGAATTTCGATCCGACGTTCTATGGCGAATACGGGTTGAACGGCATAGTTACCCTAGGCATCGACTATCACGCGACGGTGCTTGAGGGCACCCAATCCGCCGTTGCCTTTGCCAGCTTTCCAATCGGGCAGCCTGCGGGCGATAATGTTTTCGGGGCGCAAATCGGGTTAGGCGGGCGTATGGATGCATTTGGGGGCATTGAATATCTGACGCGCGGCGGTGTTTCGTGGGGACGCGGGCTGGATAGTGGGTGGCTAACTGTTGATACCAGCGCCACTTACGGTACGATTGACCAAGCTTGGCTTGCGAAGGCGGACCTCACATGGGGCCACCATTTTAACGATCACTGGACAGTCATGGCGCAATTGCAGACCGGACAAGGTGGCAATGATAACACCTATGCCAAAATCAACCCCGCAGTGATTTTCCACCTCAATGACCGCACCTCAATCAGTGTTGGGGCTGTACAATCGTTGACCGAAGATCAAGATCCGGCGATCAGAGTGGATATATGGACAACCGCTACAATCCCCCGATTTCGCGCAGCAGAGTAATTACCGCCTCAACGCCTTGCCCATTGCGCAGGCTTGCAAAAACAACGGGAAGATCGCCGCGCATTTTGGCCGCATCCCGTGCCATAACATCGAGCGAGGCGCCGACGTGCGGTGCCAGATCTGTTTTATTGATCACAAGAATATCCGAACGCGTAATCGCCGGACCACCCTTGCGCGGGATCTCTTCGCCGGCAGCCACATCGATCACATAGATCGTCACATCCGCCAATTCCGGGCTAAAGGTCGCCGACAGATTGTCACCGCCACTTTCGATTAACACCAGTTCTAGATCGGCATGACGCGCGCGCATTTCAGAAATAGCGGCAAGGTTGATCGACGCATCCTCGCGGATCGCCGTATGCGGGCAGCCGCCAGTTTCGACGCCCATAACCCGATCAGCAGGCAAGATTTGCATGCGCATCAAGGCTTCGGCATCTTCTTGGGTGTAGATATCGTTGGTAATCACACCAAGGCTGAACTGATCTTTCAGCGCTTTAGCAAGCGCGGCGGTCAGTGTGGTTTTACCGGCCCCAACAGGCCCCCCAATTCCAACGCGCAATGGTCCGTGCGGTGACATGATGATGGCTTTCTACTTAGGATCGAAAAATACGTGGGCTTTGGGTTTCGTGCTGCATCGATGCGATATCAACAGCGAGGGTTGATGAGCCAATCGCACCGAGATCAGAATGCGCGGCCTGCATGCCTATATCGCGACAGATCGGCGCGAGTGCCGCCAAAATACGCTGCCCTTCGGTTTGGCCGAGCGGCATCAGCCGCTGCGCGGCCTGCACCAGATTGCTCGCAAAGCATTGCAACCAAACCTGCGCTGTTTGCGCAGCAGGCACCCCCATCAGCCCAACGGCCCGCCCAACCGCCACTGGATACGCCATATCCGGTAGGTCTAAATGCCAGACCGCACGGGTTGTTGCGGCAAAAGCCGCCCCTTGCTGCATGGTCTCCATCCGGCGTTCTTGGGATGGGGCCAATACCGCGGCGAGAGCTGCGACTTCGGTCACATCATCCGCCCCATGTGCCACGCAAAGCAAAATCGCGTCCGTGCGCCCGGCCCCATGGGTCAGCACATCTACCAACCAGTCTTGCAAACCTTGCGCCCCTTCCACATCGCCGCGTTGCACAGCACGTTCCAACCCATGAGACCAAGCAAATGCACCAATTGGATAGGCGGGTGACAGCCATTGGGTCAGAGTTAAAAGGTGATCAATGTGCATGAGAATGGCTGTGATCATGGCCCATTGTGCGGCCATGCCCATATGCCCCGCCTTCGGGGGTAAACGGCCCGTCAAAATCAGTCACAGTTGCACCCAATTGTTCCAACATCGCGCGCATGACTTTTTCACGCTGCACAACCAGCGCATCAGGTAATATTGCACAGGGCGCATGACGATTGCCGATATGCCAGCCGAGCCGCACCAAATCGCCGTTGATCCGCATCAGCGGTTCATCGGCAGCGGTGACACCAATTTCACGGCCGTCATCCAGCACAAAAACATGGCCCGCATCAACTGATGTCGTCTGGGCAAGATCAACCAAAAACGGCTCTCCGCCCGTTGTCACCAACCGCTTGCGCCGCAAAAGCCGCGCATCATAGGTCAGCGAAACACTGTCGGCGACAGGGCCGTGCGCATGACGATGTGTGTGATGGGCAACCGCCTGCATGTTTATTTTCCAACCGGCACAATGCCGGTGACCTCATAGACATCCATCTCGTCCGTTTCGACATCCAAATAAGTGGCAAGATACCCGATGCCCAGCTCTGGCAGATAGTGTATTCCCTCTTCATAAGGATACCCATCGCCCGATGAAGCGAGCGTGCCCGCAATCATATCATAGGTACAATCGCCATATGTCCGCTGCTCAAGAGCACCCCAGCGCGCGACCACCTTATCTTCATATGTACCCGCGCTGTCAGACACAGTCATACGCCCTAAAAAGACCCCGCCCGGTTCAGGGGCCGGCATCTCATCGGGAAGGATGCTGAACACATAGTCCACCCGCGTATCTAACGCAGGAACCCCATTGTCGATTTCGACAAATTCGAGCAAATAGACGCCCTGTCCCAGCAGCGCACGCGAGACATAGCCATCCGAATAGGTACTGGTTAACGCCACCTGATCCGCGGACAACATTTGATAGGTCTCTGACACGTCCGGACCCATTTGGAACGTGATCCCCGCCGCCAAATCAGCCGCGACCGGGCAATCCGCCCAAGCGGGCCCAGCCAATGCAGCAAGGCAAAATAGATGTTTCATCATAACGCTCCCCTTTGGTTTTGCCAAAAGGTAGCGTAATTTTATCTGCGCGTCGTTAGTCGATACACAAAACGCGCCGCCGTCAGCGGTAAGCGCAGCGTTTCGCGCACACTGGCTTTGACCAATTCGGTCGCCATTTCGCGGTTCGTGATCATTGTGTTGTCTGTCTGGAAAGCCATATCGTGCCTCATTCAAAGCGATGGTTTCCTCCCTAAGACCCATGTTAAAATGCTGCATCGCAGCAATCAAGCCCCCCAGACGTAACGTCATCCACATCAAAATAGGAAATACCGCTGCGCCATTGGCAATTCTTTCGCCGGTTCACAGGTGAGCAATTCACCATCAGCGCGCACTTCGTAGGTTTCGGGGTTTACTTCCATATGTGGCATCGCATCGTTCAGTTTCAGATCACGCTTGCCGATCCCACGGGTGTTGGACACCGGCAATGTTTGTTTCGCCAGCCCCAGTTTGTCACGCAACCCGTCGTCTTGGGCCGCTGCACTGACAAAGGTCACTGCGGAATTTTCAACCGACCGGCCGTAGGCACCAAACATCGGGCGCGTGTAAACGGGCTGCGGCGTCGGAATGGACGCATTCGGATCGCCCATCTGTGCCGCGACAATCGTGCCACCCATCAGAATCATTTCAGGTTTCACTCCAAAGAACGCGGGGTTCCACAGCACTAGATCCGCACGTTTGCCCACCTCGATTGAGCCAACATGCGCCGAAATCCCATGCGCAATGGCAGGGTTAATTGTATA
Source organism: Loktanella sp. D2R18 (assembly GCF_003318235.1). Lineage (GTDB taxonomy): Bacteria > Pseudomonadota > Alphaproteobacteria > Rhodobacterales > Rhodobacteraceae > Yoonia. The sequence continues at coordinate 273,403 of NZ_QOCG01000030.1, forward strand.
TTTCGCGATATAACGGCGCACACGCATGTTGTCGTTATCACCGGTTTCCTCGGGCAGGCTACCGCGCTGTTTCTTCATTTTATCAGCCGTTTGCCACGTGCGGATCAGCACTTCACCGACGCGACCCATCGCCTGGCTGTCGGATGCGATAATCGAAAATGCGCCCATGTCGTGCAAAATATCTTCGGCGGCAATGGTTTCCCGGCGGATACGGCTTTCGGCAAAAGCGACATCTTCGGGGATGGATTTATCAAGATGATGGCAAACCATCAACATATCGAGATGCTCATCCACCGTGTTCACCGTAAAGGGCCGTGTTGGATTGGTAGAGGACGGCAGCACATGCGCCTCACCGCAAATTTTAATGATATCAGGCGCGTGCCCACCACCGGCACCTTCGGTATGGAAGGCGTGGATCGTGCGGCCTTTCATGGCCCCCACAGTGTTTTCGACAAAGCCAGATTCATTCAGTGTATCGGTGTGGATCATCACCTGCACGTCCATCGCGTCTGCGACACACAAGCAGTTATCGATAGCCGCAGGGGTGGTCCCCCAGTCTTCGTGCAACTTAAGGCAAGATGCGCCGCCCAACACTTGTTCTTCCAATGCGGCAGGCAAAGACGCATTACCCTTCCCCGCGAAGGCAAGGTTCATCGGAAAGGCATCAGCTGACTGCATCATCCGACCCAGGTGCCAAGGCCCAGGCGTGCAGGTCGTCGCCAGCGTCCCATGCGCCGGGCCAGTGCCGCCGCCGATCATCGTGGTCAGGCCGGAATGCAACGCATCCTCAATCTGTTGCGGGCAGATAAAGTGGATATGGCTGTCGATCCCGCCAGCCGTCAGAATACGGCCCTCGCCTGCAATCGCCTCGGTTCCGGGGCCCACGATGATATCCACGCCCGGTTGGGTATCTGGATTACCCGCCTTACCGATAGCAACGATCACGCCGCCCTTTAGGCCAACATCCGCCTTGATAATACCGGTCCAATCCACGATCAGCGCATTGGTGATGACCGTATCAACGGCCCCTTCAGCGCGGGTCGCTTGCGATTGGCCCATGCCGTCGCGAATGACTTTACCACCGCCGAACTTGACCTCTTCACCATAATACAAAGCGTTGCCACCCGACCCGCCAGTGACAGCTGCACCCGCAGCTTCGGCGGTCAAATCACGCTCAACTTCGATAATCAAATCCGTATCGGCAAGCCGAACCTTATCGCCCACTGTGGGCCCAAACATAGCCGCATAGTCACGGCGCGAAATTACTGCTGGCATCTTAAAGATCCCCCATCACGTTTGCATTAAACCCAAATACGCGGCGCGCGCCGGACATCGGGATCAGTGATACTTCGCGGCGTTGCCCCGGTTCAAACCGCACGGCGGTGCCCGCAGCGATATCCAAACGCAAGCCATGTGCGGCTGCGCGGTCAAAATCCAACGCAGGGTTGGTTTCTGCAAAATGAAAATGCGATCCGACTTGTACGGGGCGGTCGCCTGTATTGGCCACTTCCATCACCACAACTTCGGCGCCTGCATTTAATGTAATATCGCCCTCTGCGACGATCAATTCACCGGGTTTCATTGCGCTCCCCCTCTCATCATCTTGCTAAAAATACTCAAAAAATCAACGGATCGGGTCATGCACTGTCACCAATTTTGTCCCGTCTGGGAATGTCGCTTCGACCTGCACTTCGTGGATCATTTCGGCGATGCCATCCATGACCTGATCGCGGGTGATCACAGCGGCACCCGCCTGCATCATGTCAGCGACGGACCGCCCATCACGCGCGCCTTCGACAACGGCATCGGTGATCAGCGCAATCGCTTCGGGGTAGTTCAGCTTGACGCCACGGGCCAGACGCTTGCGCGCGACCTCGGCCGCCATGGCGATCAATAGTTTGTCTTTTTCACGCGGGGTCAGTTGCATGGTCTATAGTCTCCAAACTCGGGGGATCGGCGCGCATGACAGCGCCTCAACAACAGGAATTAGAATGCGGCGCAGCGCAAACCCATCTTCGGCCAAAAGCCGCACCAAAAGCAAATCATCTGCAATCAAACTTGCGCCACAGGTTTCAGGTAAATCAAGTTTTTGCGCTTGCGGCCCCGCCAAGACAATCGTCGCCATTGCCCCGGCATTGCCTGCAATCGCCCGGCGTTGCAGATGGGTTTTGGCGTCGCCAATCAATCGCAGCGCATCCGCAAAAACCAATTTATTGTCACGCCAAATCCGCCATTGATCGGTAAAACGCAAGTTCCGCACATCTTCACCCATTGCAGGGCGGCCAAAGATGACAGGTTCAACAATAAGTGCCGTTGCGTCCGCGGCCAGATGCACATGCATCTGCCGGTCAAGCGCCGCACTTTCGAACAGAATGGTTTCTTGGGGGATCCAATCGATGCGCCCCCCTGATCCGACGTTCAAAGCGACCTTTGACTGCGCGATCTGACCGGGGTGTGCACGGTAGCCGCGTTCAGCGGCTTGCGACGACAAGGTGATATGCGCGCCCGCGCTTGCGGTCACGTCAAACTGCATCTGATCGCCACCTGTCAGACCGCCCGCTGTATTTAGGAACACAGCGTCCAGTGCATCGCCGCGCACACGCGGAAACAACGCCTTGAGCGATCCTTCTTGCCGTAAATCAGCAATCACCGTCTCGGCCCCGCGACGTTTCGCGGTCAATACCAATGCGCCCTTTGCGCGCGGGCCAGTTGGCACGGCGTCGGCTGCGTGTATTTGGGCGGCATAGGTAATGGGCTGGCCTCGACGATTAATCTTTCGCCGTTCAAACTGCCAAAAATCACGCAGTAGTTTCCAGCAAAACGCCACGAAAGCGCACAAATTTTGACGCGGAATAGCCCAACCGCCCAAAAATGCGGCAGCACGGCATCCAAAACGCAATAGGGGCGCAAAATGCGCCCCCTGAAACCCGTTCACATCATGCCATCAATACGGGTTATCCATCCGCACATGATAGCGCGCACGTCCTTTGACGGCGGTTCCCCAATTCAGATGCACCGTTCGATTGTCAGCCCCCTGCCCGCCCTCGGCCCAAGGCAATTCATGAATACGTGTTCCCGCGCTATTGGTGATTGCCCCATCAGGCAGCACGCTATCCACATAAAGCGCATGGCCTTCAAACGGCAGCGCCGCACCTGTGTCCATGACCCAAGTCAGCGCCTCAGTGGCTTGGTCATGTTCCAAGGTCACCGGGTTCGCCACAGGTTCATGCACGTTGTGGAACGTATTACCCCGAAATTCGAGCCCGCGCGTCCGGCTATAATCAAGATCAGCAAACGTTGTATCCACCCGTTCAACCCGATCAATCTGGCCGTTCGACGAACGGAACACATTCCCTAGGACCGCAAAGCCGCTAATATAATGCCCCGGGCCGTAAGGTTTAATCACAATAAAATTCGCCCAAGACGCGACATCGCTAGTCAAGAAAATATTGCCCGTAATCGTCAGCCCGCCGAAGGAAAACTGCACACCAAGTGCCGGGTCGCTGCTATGTTCATTGGTCCATTCAATGAAATTATTGTCGCAGTAGTTGCCAGTGAAAATGGTTTTGGGGTTCGGTGATGTGATGATCACCCCACCCTTGCGCACGCCCAAAACCTCATCGTCACCATGAAACCAATGGTTGGCTGTAATCAACGAACCAGACCCCGACAAAATACAAAAATGCTTAAACCGGTTGACCCGGTTATCGCGGATTTTTACATCGTTTGCATTGGCGTTGAACCCGATGCTGACCCGTGCCGCGACGGGCAAGGATTGCTCGTCTGAAATAAACTGACAACGGTCAATCATCATCCCCTGACACCCGCGCCCCGGCGATGTAAGCCCACGATCTTTGGGCTTATTCACAAAGCAATCACGCAGGTGAAACGTCAGCCCAGCCGGGGCAAGCATGATCCCACTCGCGATACCAGACCCCTGAAATTCGATGTCATCCAACACGAACTGGTTCAGCTTGTCGTAGCCCGAAAAATCGAGCAGGTATTTAAAGCGGGTGAAGGTGAAGTTTTGGCTGCCTTCCGCATCATATAGCGGCGCGCTGAGCGTCAGGCTTTGACCGGGCACGTCAACGGCGCTCACATAGATTTCGCGCCCAACACCATTCCCGGAAACCAATGAACCCACCGGAATATTGGCGATATCAACGACATTGGTCAGTTCCAAATCGTTCACGGCGGCATAGCTTGCGGTTGACGTGAAAATTTCCGTGTCCCAAGCGGCACCTGACACCGGTTGGAACTGCCCATTGCGCACAACCCGCCGTGTCGCATATTCAAGCCGCGTCGGGTCACATGCCTGCATATCAACGGGTTCGGTCAAGGCCACACGGCGCCCACAAAGATCAAGCGATTCGTGATCTGCAAAGTTGATCAACGCTTGATAGGCTTTCTTGAAAGCCAGTTCTTCGTTCTGAAAAGCATCAAGATAGGCATCGTAATTATAGCCACGTTGCATGATGAACCGGTAAGTCGGGTCCTGAATGATCCGGCCTTCGAACTTCACATGGTTTTCCATCGTGACGTCGTTTTGCAGCAGGTAATTCCCCGGTGGCACCATGACGGTGCGGCCATCGGCAACGGTATCTGCCGCCTCAAATGCGGCGCTATCATCGGTGACCCCATCCCCCTTTGCGCCGTAATCAAGCACATCAACAATCGCGAGAAGATCGCGGGTGAACACCGCGCTGACATCTTCGATCTGAATGTCGTCAACGCGCACAACACCCCCTGTCGGCCCGGTCAAATCAATCCCAAGATGTCCATAATCTGCACCCGTCCACAGCATGTCCACGCCTGTCCGATCACCTGTGCCGATGATAGCTGTGATTTCAACCACTTCGCCATATGTCGTTAGCTGCACCTCGGGGCCGTAGCTGGGCAGACCCGCAGCAGCAGCGCCCCCGGTCACCCCCGCCCAACCAGACACGCGCACCCCTGCCAACGGGCCAGAGATCGCTTTAACCTTTGCCGTCACACGCAAATAACAGCCCGGCAGAATCGGCGTTTCGGTCATGTAGCGCACATGCGCTATCGGATCGACCTTAAGAATCTCAAGACACCCTGCGAAATCCGCATCTGCAGCGACAAACACGCCCGATCCGCTAATCGCATAGGTGTCAGACCCCGGCGTGCCTTCGCCGCTGGACCAAACACCAAGCCCCGCCGAGAACGGCAGCGGTTGAAATACAATTCCGTCTGTAATCGCTTTATTCATTGAAAAACCTTCTCTGACAGGGCGTGCAATTGGGTTCCGCGTCATGCGGCACCGCGGCCAAAGAGGTATGTGAAACTGCTAAAGTAGCCCTGACACCACCGTCACGGTGGGGCGCGCAACGCAAAAAGGCCGGGCGTGAACCCGGCCTTTAAGATCGTATTTATAAAATTCAGGCTGCGAGCTGTGCTTCGATCAATTTGATTGTTTCTTCAACGCCGTAAAGCGCGATGAAACCACCAAAACGTGGCCCCTGGGACGCGCCCAATAGAACCTCGTAAAGGGCGGTAAACCAGTTGCGTAACGGATCAAATTCATGATCTTTACCAACCGCGAACACCATCGTTTGCAAAGCTTCGGCGTCCAACCCGCCATCCCAAACCTTAAGCCGCGCGACCATATCTTCCATTGCGGCGCGTTCTTGATCGGTTGGGGCACGGTAGGTTTTGGTCGGTTTCACAAAATCGTTGTAATAGCTGACGGCAAAGCCCGCGGCCTGATCCATTTGCGGATTGTTTTCAGCGGACGCGTCGGGCGCATAACGCTGGATAAAGCCCCAAAGCGTTTCTTTGTCTTCCGCACCCGAAACCGACGCAAGGTTCAACAACATTGCAAATGGCACAACCATGTCAGAGGCAGGTACGTTATCACCGTGGATATGGAAAACTGGGTTATTCAACTGGCCTTTGTCATCTTGATCTGGGTAGGCTCGTAGCTGTTGGTGATATTCATCAACAGCCTTGGGGATCACATCAAAATGCATCCGTTTTGCCGTTTTGGGTTTTAGGTACATGAAATACGACAGGCTTTCGGTGGATGCATAGGTCAGCCATTCGTCGATCGTCAGGCCATTACCCGATGTCTTGGAAATCTTGTGCCCATCGGCGTCAAGGAACAACTCATAGGTAAAGTTTTCCGGTGGACGCCCCCCCAACGCACGGCAAATCCCGCCGTAGATCGCGGTATTGGTCGCATGGTCTTTGCCGTACATTTCGAAATCAACGCCAAGTGCCGCCCAACGCGCGCCAAAGTCTGGTTTCCACTGCAATTTACAGTTCCCGCCAGTGACCGGCATCGTCACATCCGTGCCATCAACATCCGTAAACGTGATGTTGCCGTCTTTGGTGACTTCTTTCATAGGCACATAAAGCACCTGACCCGTCGTCGGGCTGATCGGCAAAAAGATCGAATAGGTCTGGCGACGTTCTTCGCGCAATGATTTGAGCATGATCGCCATCACGTCATCGTATTTTTCGGCAGCCTTCAGCAGGATCGCGTCCATCTTGCCTGACTGGTAATATTCGGTCGACGACGCGAATTCATATTCAAACCCAAACGTGTCCAGAAAATTATTCAGCCGCGCATTCATATGATCACCGAAACTGCCATGCGTGCCAAATGGATCGGGCACGGCTGTCAGCGGTTTTTGGATGAACGGTTCTAATGCGGCCGGGTCCGGCACGTTCCCCGGAATTTTGCGCATTCCGTCCATATCATCCGAAAAGCACAGCAATTTCGTCGGGATGTCAGAAATCATCTCAAAGGCACGACGCACCATCGTTGTGCGGCTTACCTCACCAAAGGTGCCGATATGCGGCAGGCCAGACGGGCCATAGCCCGTTTCAAACAGCACATACCCTTTCTCGGGTTCCTTCTTTTCATACCGTTTGAGCACACGGCGCGCCTCTTCAAAGGGCCAAGCCTTGGATGTCATCGCCGCGTCGCGCATATTGGTCATGATATTTCTCACGTCTGATCGGCACCCCAATGGCGCCATTGTTTGCGCTCTCCCTATTGCGACAGCGCGGCAGCGTCAATAAATGGGTCACATAGATAAAGGAAACAGCATGAACGATGACGCCCCGATGACAGCCCAAGACGCGCTTGCCGCGCTGATGATTGCGGTCTCTGCGTCGGATGAAAACATCCGCACGTCTGAATTGGTCAAGATTAGCAATGCGATTAACATGCTGCCCGTGTTTTCAGGGTATGATCCTGAACGCCTGCCACGCATGTCAAAGATGGTATTTGACCTACTTGAGCAAGAAGACGGGCTTGAGGCGTTGTTCGGCCTGATCCGCGATGCGTTGCCTGAGCGCTTGTTTGAAACGGCTTATGCGCTGTCATGCGATGTTGCTGCGGCCGATGGGCTGATCGACGAGCAAGAAGGCCGCATGTTGGAAGAAATTCGCGAAGAACTGGATCTTGACCGGCTGCATGCCGCCGCAATTGAACGCGGCGCACGTGCGCGGCACCAGACGATCTAAACGCCCGTCGTCCAGTAGCGCAAAATCCGATGCTGTAGCCGATGCGCTGCGCGGTTCCAGCTGCGCGCGCCACTGGGCTGCTCACTGCCTTCAAGCTTCCCAATTTCGCGGGCAACCATATCAGACGCAAAAATAACAAAGGCCAGTTTACGCCCATCGTGGGCACGCAAATATCCAGCCAAGTTCGACACGAAATTCAACGTACCCGTCTTTGCCTGCACCGCACCTGCCACAGAGGCAAGCGCGTCACCGTTGCGATCACGGACGGGAATATCTTTCATGATCGGATGCAAAGTTTCGGCGACATCAGGCGCGGTTAAAAATTGCGCCATATCTGCAGGTGTCACCCGCGCCGCATCGCCCAACCCTGAATGATCGGCGAATACAGGGGCAATTCCATCAGCCCGTCGCCCGGCCCAGCGCGCCATGCGTGCAGACGATGCCCGCAAGCCCCATTTTTGCCCGGTTTGCATCGTCGTCGCTGTCAGACCTGCGGCTTCGGCAGTAATATTTGTCGAATACCGCAGCATCGCACGCATCATTTCGGTCAAGGGTTCACTTTGGATTGCGACCACTTGGGTTGCGTCCGCAGGGATGGCTCCGATTTCTTTTGGCGCGCTCAGCCTAATTCCGTGACTGCGTGCAAACGTCGTAAAGACTTCGCCTGCATATAGCGCCGGGTGGCGCACGGGCAACCAACGTGACCCTGCGTTGTTCAGCGCCGAACGCGCAACCGTCCATTGATCCGCCTGCCCAAGGTCGTTGTACGTAAAAACCGGGTCATCGCGATCCGTGACCCGGATTCGGGATGTCGTCACAGCCGGGCGATAATTATCGCTGCGCGCATCCATAAAGGTTGCATAGTCGCCACCTTCACGTTTCCACTCAAAATGCACCCGGTTGAAATTCAAATTCAGCCCGGTGATTGTCGGGTTGTAGCCCAAGTGATCAAGCTGACTGTCGTCGATTTCGTCCAAATTGGTCAGTGCGTCGTCCCAGACATAAAACGCGCCAGTGACTTGCGTGATCCCCGCCGCACGTAAACGCTGTGCCAGGTCGGCCAGTTGATCCGTCACAAGGTTTGGATCGCCGCCGCCAGACAAGATCAAATCACCATCTAAAACACCATCATTTATGCTACCGTTCGCAAAAATAGCAGTTTCAAACTGATAATCTGGCCCCAAGTGTTCTAATGCATAAAGTGCGGTAACCGCTTTGGCCACGCTCGCAGGTGGCTGCAACATCTCAGCACCGTAGGACTCGATAATTTCACCCGTTTGCACATCCGCAAGCACAGCCCCGACATCACCGCTCAGCCCGGATGTCGCGATAAGCGGCACAAGTATATTGTCTGAGAATGGGCGCGCTAACGGACGGCGTGACGTCATTGGCGCATCGGCCCAAGTCGCTGTTGCGCAACTAGACGCGGCCCCCATCAACATTGCCCGCCGTGTTAACCGCATTACCACTCACCCCGCGCGCGGATTGCCGTCGATGACGTATCTGACATCGGCACATTCACAAATGCCCATGCAGGCGCTGGAAGCCTGCCAAGGATACAGCTCGCGCGACTGGGCACCCTGGATTGCGCATAGACTTTTGCAGTCTTCGATAAACGTGCTGCGATCCGGTCGCCGGGCCGTGCGATCACGCCGATTGGCACATTCTCAATGATCCAACGCCAATCTTGCCAGAGATGAAACTGCGCCAAATTATCTGCGCCCATCAACCACACGAACCGTACGCCGGGATAACGTTGTTTTAGCGCCTTCAAAGTTTGGGAGGTGTAGCGAGTGCCAAGCTGGGATTCGATCCCAGTCACTTTGACGCGCGGATGCTGCATCAACGCGCGGCTGGCTTGAATCCGGTCGCCCAATGGCGCAGGCCCGCTTTCCTTGAGCGGATTTCCCGGACTAACCAGCCACCACACATGATCCAGCCCAAACCGTTTAAGCGCGGCTTTGGTAATGTGTACATGCCCCGCATGCGGCGGATCAAAAGAGCCGCCCAACAGCCCGATCACTTGCCCCGGTTTCGCGGTTGGAAATCCGTCCACAATATTATCTCCGTCAAACCAAGGATCACACGACACACACTATGCCAAAACCAGCATATTCGGTTGGTTTAGACCGATTGTTCGCACAAGCAAAGCGCCATTGTTTGCATGCGGCCTCCAACGACCATGCACCTCTATGAATTAGAACACGACCGCTGCAATTATGTGCAAATAACCGCGCTTGATCATTTCCGGCGGTCTGCCGCACCCTTGGATTGCTCGGCCGAAGCCGCCCATAGATTGATCTGCTCTTCGTCAGCATATTGATCAATGAGCGCCAATTCTTCGGGGGTGAAGTCAAGGTTGGCCACAGCGCCTACACAATCCACAACTTGGGAAGGTTTGGATGCGCCGATCAGGGCTGTTGTGATGCCGCCCTCGCGCAACACCCATGCAATCGCCATTTGCGCCAATGTCTGGCCGCGATTTTCGGCAATTTCGTTCAGTTTGCGGATATTTTCAATCGCACGGTCAGTCAGCATCGTTGGAAACAGCGATTTGCCTTGGCTGGCGCGGCTGTCATCGGGGATGCCGCCCAGATATTTCTTAGTCAGCATACCTTGGGCCAGCGGGGTAAATGCAATCGATCCCACGCCCAAATCTTCCAACGTATCTTTCAGCCCATCGCGTTCGACCCAGCGATTCAGCATATTGTAGGATGGCTGATGGATCAGGCACGGTGTGCCCAGATCGTTCAAAATCGCGACGGCTTCGCGGGTGCGTTCGGTATTATAAGACGAAATTCCCGCATAAAGCGCGCGACCTGATCGCACGATATAATCCAGCGCACCCATCGTTTCTTCGAGCGGCGTGTCGGGGTCAAATCGGTGGGAATAAAAGATATCCACATAATCAAGCCCCATCCGTTTAAGCGACTGATCACATGATGACACCAGGTATTTGCGGCTTCCCCATTCACCATAAGGGCCCGGCCACATCCCGTAGCCGGCCTTCGAACTGATGATCAACTCATCGCGGTGGCCTTTAAAATCTTCTGCCAAGATCGACCCAAACGCATGTTCGGCTGATCCCGGAGGCGGACCATAATTGTTGGCCAAATCAAAATGGGTGATTCCATTGTCAAATGCGGTATGGCAAATCGCCTGTTTGGTCTCATGGGGGGTGTCATGGCCAAAGTTGTGCCAAAGCCCAAGCGAGATAGCAGGCAACTTCACACCTGAGTTTCCGCAGCGGCGGTAAACCATTTTTTCATAACGGTTTTCGGCTGGTACATATGTCATAGGCTTTCCTCCCCTACATCGATTTCGACGCAAGCGACCATGCGCCAACCCCGATGTCAACGGGGTAGTCAGGAATACCTGACCCCACGACAACCTTTGCGTGTGCTACAATCACCCTGTCGCATCCTATTTTCAGCGACGGCAACTTTAAATCAAAAAGGAGTGCTCTTATGGCACGTTTTGCAATCGACCTTGGTAAAATGCCAATGTCATAGGAAGACCAACTTCAACTCCAAAATGAACTGCAATCAGTCGCGCTTAAACACGTTGCGCGGCTTGGGTATGACAAACCCTTCGCAGTTAAATTCCCGCGCGAATGGTGGGGGATTATTCTACACCCCGACCTTGATCGCCTTGGCGATATCGAAGCCGAGATCGGAAAACGGCTGGGTGCCTTCTAATGGGCAGCCCTGAAAAGGGCGTTCCGGAAGTCACCAGCACTGGGGCAGACCGCACTTGCCCCAGTGCGCGTTGCGAACCGGGCGCCACATTACTGGGCGTCAAAGGGGAAGACGGGCGGATCAACCATCTGCGCACGGCAATGCCAATTGATGCGCATTTCGTGGACACTGCACGGCAGGCAGGCCCGCCCGAACAACGCATGCGTTTTGCATCGCGCTGTGCAACGGAAGGATGCAGCCAATGGACCGGCAGCAGATGTGGGGTGATCGATCGGGTATTGACGCATCTCGGAACCATGGACCTGCCAGTCCAGAACGGTCTTCCCGCATGCCCAATTCGCGCAACATGCCGTTGGTTTGACCAAACGGGCGCGGCGGCCTGTCATGCGTGCACCTATGTGACCACCGACAACGCCTCGGCGCATATATAATAATCTATTTGGCCTGTCCCAGTGCGGCAGGCCAAACAGCACCAACCCATAGATTGTGACGGGTACAATCGCGTGCTTTTCTTGGCCTATTAGGCGTGTAAAAGTGCAGCCATGACACAGCTTTTGACCCGCAACGGCACGCCCGTTTCCGACCTTACCTTTGGCACCATGCAATTTGGCGGCACCGCCGACGTCGCCGCGAGCCGCGCGATGTTTGATGCCGCAATTACTGCCGGCGTGAACCATTTTGATACGGCTGTCGGCTATACGGGTGGCGCGTCGGAAACGCTGCTAGGCCCGATGATCAAAGATGCCCGCGATGATCTGTTTATCGCAAGCAAGGTTGGTTATGTCGGCGGTGCCGGACGCCAAAACCTACTTGAACAATTCGACCGCAGCCGTGCGCAACTGAACGAAGATGCCATCGATCTTTTGTATCTGCACCGTTTTGATCCTGACACAACGCTGTTGGACACGTTCAGTGCGCTGGCAGAACTGCAAGCCAAAGGGTTGATCCGCTATATCGGCGTGTCAAACTACGCCGCTTGGCAAGTGATGAAGGCCCAAGGTATCGCCCAAACGCTTGGCACCAAAATTGACGCGGTCCAGCCGATGTATAGCCTTGTGAAACGCCAGTCCGAGGTCGAGATTATCCCGGTCGCACAAGACCAAGATATCACGGTCATGCCATATTCACCGCTTGGCGGCGGGCTGTTGACCGGAAAATACGCCGCGGGTGGCAATGGGCGTCTGACCGAGGATTCGCGCTATAAGGCCCGCTATAATCAGCCTTGGATGCACAATACCGCCCGTGAACTTTCCGCGCTTGCCGCTGATTTGGGCACTGATCCTGCAACTCTTGCCGTGGCGTGGGTCAAGACCCACCCTACGGCCCCGCGGCCGATCATTTCGGCCCGGTCCGTTACGCAATTAACCCCATCATTGGCGGCGCAGGATTTTGACATGCCCCAAGCGCTTTATACCCAAATCACCGCGCTGAGTATCACACCCGCCCCCGCGACTGACAGATTGGAAGAGGCATGATTGATTTTCTGGTTATCGGTGGCGGCATCGCTGGAATCTCCGCCGCGGCGCGCCTGTCAGAACAGGGCAGCGTCACGGTTTTGGAAGGCGAAAGCGCACTTGCCTACCATGCCTCCGGCCGTTCGGCGGCGCTGTTTGAGCGCAACTACGGCAAGCCTGCGACCATCGCGCTAAACGCGGCCTCATATGGCTTTCACAAAGACGCTGATATTCTCAGCCCGCGCGGGTTGATGCTGCTTGGCGCCGCAAATGACCAAGCCGCATTCGACGCAGATTTCGCCCAGATGGGGCTTAATCGCCTGACCATCGATGAAGCCGCCGCGCACTTCCCGATTTTGGACCAAAATGTCGTTACCCAAGTGGGTTATGACGACCGCGCCCAAGACATCGACACCGACAAACTGGTCCAGACATTTGCGCGAATCGCCCGTCAGAATGGCGCGAACATCGTTACCAAAGCTGCAGTCACCGCAATCACCCGCCACGACAACGGCTGGGCTGTGACCACGGCATCCGAGACTTATGATGCAAAGGCGATCGTCAACGCCGCAGGTGGCTGGGTCGACGAAATCGCTGTAATGGCGGGGATCACACCGCTTGGTTTCACCCCTTTGCGCCGATCAATGGCGCGCATCCCAGCGCCTGATGGCATGGACGTCAGCAGCTGGCCGATGGTGTTTGCCGCAGGCGAAACTTGGTATTCAAAGCCAGACGCGGGCGCGCTGATCGTGTCCCCCGCTGACGAAGATTTGGTAACCCCACATGATGTCTATGCCGACGATATGGTGCTTGCAGAGGGGCTCGCGCGGTTCGAAGAAAACGTCACGATGTCCGTGACCAGATTACTTGCGTCCTGGGCCGGGATGCGCACATTCGCGCCCGACCGGACATTGGTTTTAGGCCCCGATGCGCGCGATCCAAGCTTTATCTGGTGCGCCGGGCAAGGCGGCTATGGGATGCAATCGTCGCCCGCGGCGAGCCAGTTACTTGCCGATATTCTCGCAGGGCGTACGCCCGATATTCCAGCCGATGCCGTGGCGGCACTGTCGCCCGCGCGCTTTGCGTAAAAGATATCTCATGACCCAGCATAAGAACCCTCAAGGCCAACCCATTGGCGCGCCCGTGCCAAATTGGGCTGGCTGCGAAACCATTCCGCGTACGCCAATGCATGGGCAGTATTGCGATCTGGTACCGCTTGAGGCGACGCATAGCGCTGATCTGTTTGCCGCGTTTGATGCCGACACCACGGGCACGCTCTGGACCTATATGCCTGTTGGACCGTTTGCGACGGCACAGGACTATGCTGCTTGGGTCGAAACGGCGCAACACAGTACTGACCCATTGTTTTTTACTATCGTCGCCAAAGCCAGTGGAAAGCCTGTCGGTGTGGCCAGTTTCCTACGCATCGATTCGACAAATGGTGTGGTCGAGGTCGGTTTCATCACCTTTGCGCCTGCGCTGCAACGCACCCCAGCCGCGTCCGAGGCAATGTACCTGATGATGAAGCGTGCCTTGGGTGATTTGGGCTACCGCCGCTATGAGTGGAAATGTGATGCGCTGAATGCACCATCACGTAACGCGGCTGCGCGGCTTGGTTTTTGCTATGATGGGCTGTTTAAGCAGGCCGTCGTGTACAAAGGCCGAAATCGCGACACCGCATGGTTTTCGGTGCTTGATCAGGACTGGGCGCGCATTGACAAGGCGTTTCAAAATTGGCTTGATCCAGCGAACTTTGATACAAACGGCCAGCAGATCAATGCGCTCAAGGCGCGCATATAGCGCGCCCTCAATTCTTTAACCATCGATACGAATGGTTGCGTTTTTGGGATCATACGGGCTGTCTTCGACGATCTCAGCAGGCCATAATTTATCAAACATCTTGACTTGTAGCTTCGTGCCGACAGCCGCCCCGCCAGGTTTGACGTAACCCATCCCGATGGATTTCCCGAAAGCGACGGAATAACCACCAGAGGTCAGACGCCCAACACGGGTCCCATCCATGTCATACAGCGCCTCGCGGCCCCATGGGTCCGCATCGTCAGGGCCATCAATCAGCAGGGTGACACAAGTTGACCGTACACCGATTTTTTCCATCGCGGCTTTGCCGTAGAAATCTTTGGACAGGTCAACAAACCGTGGCAGGTCCGCCTCAAGTGGGGTCGCATCACGGCCCAACTCGGTGCCGAAGGCCCGGTACGATTTTTCCTGACGGAGCCAGTTTTGCGCACGCGCACCGACCAGTTTCATTCCATGGTCAGCGCCCGCTTTTTCAAGCAGGTCAAATAGGTAGTTCTGCATTTCCATCGGGTGATGCAATTCCCAGCCCAATTCGCCCGTATAGGCCACGCGGATCGCATTAACCGGACACATGCCCAATTCAATTTGGCGCGCAGATAGCCATGGGAACCGCTTGTTCGAAAGCGCTGTTTCTGGGTCAACGTCGCAGATCACCGATTTCAGCACATCGCGCGCTTTTGGACCTGCAATCGCAAAGACGCCCCATTGGGTCGTGACATCTTGGACTTCGATCCGACCAAATTCAGCCTCTTTGTCTTCGATCGCTTTGCGCAGGTAATCGGAATCATAGGCCGTCCACGCCCCGGCTGAGACCAGATAGAATTCATCATCCTTGAGCCGGACAATCGTGTATTCTGTCCGGGTCGTCCCCGCAGATGTGAGCGCATAGGTCAGGTTGATCCGGCCAACCTTGGGCAGTTTGTTGGTGGTGAACCAATCAAGGAACGCCTCCGCACCCGGCCCTTTGACGATGTGCTTGGTAAAGGCGGTTGCGTCGATTAGGCCGACGCCTTCGCGGATCGCTTTGGCCTCATCCACAGCATGTTGCCACCAGCCACCACGGCGGAAGGAATTCGTTTCTTCGTCGTAGTTTTGCGGCGCATCAAGCGGGCCGTAGTAGTTCGGGCGTTCCCAACCGTTCACCTGACCAAATTGCGCACCGCGCTTGGCTTGGCGATCATAGGCTGGTGCTGTGCGCAGTGGGCGGGCAGCTGGACGTTCTTCGTCTGGCCAATGCAATTTCAGAAGGAACGGATAGGTTTCTTCGTTCTTGGCAACCGCATATTCCGACGTCATCCAATTACCATAGCGTTTGGGGTCGAGGGACGCCATGTCGATCTCGGCCTCGCCTTCGACCATCATTTGCGCAAGGTAGTATCCTGCACCACCGCCCGCCGTGATCCCAAACGAGAATCCTTCGGCCAGCCACATGTTGCGCAGACCCGGCGCTGGACCGATCAGCGGGTTACCGTCAGGCGTGTAACAAATCGGACCGTTGAAATCATCCTTTAGCCCGACTTCTTCGGTAGATGGAATACGGTGGATAAAGTCCATATATTCCTGTTCGATCCGTTCAAGGTTCAGTGGAAACAGATCCGCACGGAAGCTATCCGGGACCCCATAGCGGAAACGCGACGGCGCGCCGTCTTCATATGGCCCAAGAATCCAGCCACCGCGTTCTTCGCGCACGTACCAGCGCGCATCAACATCACGCAAAACGGGATGTTCGCCGTGCTGTTTGCGCCATTCAACAAGGGCGGGATCGGGTTCGGTGACGATGAACTGGTGCTCAACTGGGATCGCGGGGGTTTTGATCCCCAACAGCTTGGCCGTGCGCTGTGCGTGGTTGCCCGTTGCGGTCACAACATGTTCGGCATGGATCACAATCTGTTCGTCGGACGCAATCAAATTGCCGCCCTTTTCAACCATTTTAGTGCAGGTCACATCCCAGTGGTCGCCCGTCCAGTGATAGCCATCAACCTGCCAGCGCCGCTCAATCGTGACACCACGTTGACGGGCCCCTTTGGCCATTGCCATCGTTACGTCAGCCGGGTTGATGTAGCCGTCAGTCGGGTGAAAAATCGCACCGACCAAATCTTCGGTGCGCACCAACGGCCAGCGTTCGCGGATTTGATCAGGGGTCATCCATTCGTAAGGGATATCAACAGTTTCCGCTGTCGATGCGTAAAGCATGTATTCATCCATACGTGCCTGTGACTGCGCCATGCGCAGGTTCCCGACAACGGAAAAGCCAGGGTTCAATCCTGTTTCTTCTTCAAGCGTTTTATAGAATTTGATCGAATAGTCATGGATGTGGCTAGATGCGTAGGACATGTTGAAATAGGGCAGCAGGCCCGCGGCATGCCATGTTGATCCCGATGTCAGCTCGTCGCGTTCCAGCAGCATGACATCATCCCACCCTGCCTTTGCCAAGTGATATGCGATTGATGTCCCAACGGCCCCGCCACCGACGACCAATGCTTTGACATGCGTTTTCATAAGCCCGAATCCCTTTTCCACGTGTTGCATTTAGATTGCGCCGAACCGCCCAATATTGAGCGAACCATCCGACCTCTCATCATACAATTACGACAATATGAAAAAAAATGCCATTTTTTCATATAGAATTCTACGAATTAATTTCCGTCAACCGTACAGCGACGGATGCCGTTCTCAATCCGGCAATTTTCGGACTGAAGAATGGTGTTCGCACCCTGTGTTCCAGTCGCTTGCCCCATTTCAGGGCCTGCATCAACTACGGCCTCAGCACCCACTTCGGGAAGTTGCAGAACGAGCGCGATAACATCATCAGCCACATCAGGTGACCCGGTCAGATAGTCAGCAAGATCTGCTTGGCTGCTATCGGGATTGATGATTTTGCCCAAGATGTAATGTTCGTGATCATTCCAGGTTCTGTCGCTTGCACGCATGCGGGCCGCAAAGTACCGCGCAGCATTTTCTTGTGACCCATCATCAAGCAATTCGAATAGCGGGAGCGGGATTTGCGCGATGTCATCTGGGTACAGCGCAATCAGGCTTTCCCAATCCGCAATTTCATCCGCCTTGATCCCCGCCAAAACATCCATCCAAGGTTCGCCAAGGTCTTCGCCGTTTTCAAGCATTCCCGCTGCCACAAAGGCAAGGGAAGGCGGCGGTGCTGTCGACGCCAAAGGTTGCTGGTCGGGCGTCACAACCCCTGAAGATTGGTCAAACGCCGGATCAGGCGTATCCAGCAAACCATGCGCACGCGCGAGATCGACCTGCATCAATGCATTCGCCACAGCTGCGTCGCTGGCATTGGTGATCAAAGTGACGTCAAGTACCTCGTCAATCTCCTGATCTCCAAAGCGCATTTGGAAACGGCGGTAATTCACAGGTTCAGAAATATCAGAATTAGGCGTCATTGAAATACGCGGTTTTGCAATCAAGGTGATCCCGTGAATTGCCGCAACTTCAACGTCAAGATTTGGCGGGGGCGCACCAGCAGAAGCCTGAGACATTTTCGCGAAAATATTGTTCCGGGGCGGGCGGTGTGGCGCAAATTCCATGCGCATGACCACGCTTTCTTGACCATTCATGAATGACCAAACGGCCCCTTTCAGAGGATCGCCGTTCACATCGTCAAGACCACGCAAAATGCGCTGTGTCGTTGTTGCGGGTGTATCTGGCGCAGCCAGCGGCTCTCCGACGATTGCTTCGCCATGGGCTGTTTCATATGGGACGGCCTCCCATCCATCGGGGGCGCTGACCGCAACACTGACCAGGCGCTGTTGGAAAACATGTTCGTCCCAAACGATTTTGAAGGTAAAGACAATCGCGCCTGCAACAACCAGCATCAACAGCCCAATAAGCGGCATCATCAATCGCATCGCGACCCATCCTTTAATATAAATTTCTTTTGCAACGCTAACGCTATAGCATTGCGGGCACAACCAAATCGGGGGGGCGATGCCCATCGGCAAAGGTTTTGATGTTTACAATCACCTTCTCGCCCATCTCAATGCGGCCTTCGACCGTCGCTGATCCCATATGCGGCAGCAAAATCGCGTTGGGCAATTCTTTCAGACGCGGGTTTATTTCACTTCCCCGCTCGAACACATCCAACCCAGCACCTGCGATCTCGCCCGCCCGCAGCATCCGTGTCAGCGCGTTTTCGTCGATTACCTCGCCGCGCGAGGTATTCACAATGACCGCCTCGGGCTTCATCAGTTTCAAACGCCGTGCGTTCATCAAGTGGAAGGTTGAAGGCGTATGCGGGCAGTTAATCGAAATGACATCCATTCGGGCCACCATCTGATCAAGGCTTTCCCAATAGGTGGCGTCTAATGCCTCTTCTATCTCGGGCCGTAGGCGTTTGCGGTTGTGGTAATGCACCTGCATGCCAAACGCAGCGGCACGCCGTGCCACCGCTTGCCCAATTCGACCCATCCCAAGAATGCCTAAGCGACGTCCGCGGATGCGGCCGCCCATCATCGCCGTTGGTGACCAACCTTGCCAGTCGTTTGATTGCGCCAACCGGAGCCCTTCCGCCAATCGGCGCGTCACGCCAAGGATCAGCGCCATCACCATATCGGCGGTGTCTTCAGTCACGACACCGGGCGTATTCGAGACATGTATCCCACGTTCGCGTGCCGTGGCCACGTCGATATTGTCGACACCCGCCCCATAATTCGCGATCAGTCTTAGATCTGGTCCCGCACGCGCTAATAGTTTTGCATCAATTTGATCGGCAATCGTCGCGACCAAAACTTCGGTCGTTCCCATTGCCGCGGCCAGTTCATCTTGGGTCATTGGCGTGTCGTCATCCCGCAGGGTCACGTCGAATAGTTCTTTCATCCGCGTTTCAACAACGTCGGGTAACCGTCGCGTCACAACAACACTTATACGCTTGCCTGGCATGGGGCGCCTCCCGTGGCTTTCCAAATTCTGCATTCCGTGTCAGGTTGCGCCAAAGGGACGCGCAGCACAAGAACCGCGCGCCATATTTTGAGCAGTTGTAAGGTAAACGATGGGTAATTTGCTGCGATGGCTTCGGGTGTTTCATCTGGCGATACTTGCCTGCGGGCTCAGCGCCGGCATAGTGTTTGCGCAAGACGCAAACGACGCCCCTGCGCTAGGCCCCGAAACCAACCTACCACTACCGCGTTTTGTCTCGCTCAAGGCATCCGAGGCAAACGTGCGGCGCGGTCCATCACTGTCTCACCGGATCGACTGGGTGTTTCAACGGCGCAACATGCCCCTGCAAGTGATCGCGGAATACGGCCATTGGCGGCGGGTGATTGACCGCGACGGCCAAGGCGGCTGGGTGCATTACACGATGTTATCGGGCGTCCGCACCGTGTTGATCAGTGGCGACGATACACCGCTGCGCGCGTCCCCTTCCGAGGATGCGGGCACACGCGCCGTCCTTGAACACGGGGTGATTGCACGCTTGGGTGATTGCACCCCGACATGGTGTGAAATCAGCGCGGGCGGCTACGATGGCTGGGTCCTAAAAACGATGATCTGGGGCGTGTCTGATGTGGAAATCAGGGATTAAGCCGCGCTTGCGATCACGCCGGAAACCGCCTAGCACTCAAACATGCCATATACCCATTCCACTCGCCTGAACCTTTCCGCCGGATTGCTATCCGTTGCAGTGGCGTTGGTCCTGGTGATTGCCAAACTCTGGGCCCTTGGGCAAACAGGATCGCTGTCAATCGCGGCGACCTTGGCAGATAGCGCAATGGATTTGATGATGTCGCTTGGGGGCTTGGCTGCAATCGCCTATGCTGCAAAACCGGCCGATGACGACCATAATTTTGGCCATACCTCGGCCGAGGACTTAGCGGCGCTTGGGCAGTCTCTTTTTATCCTGATCTCAGCCGGAGTCATTGCCACGGCCGCGATTTTGCGGCTGCTTGATGACAGCGTCGCCTTGCCCGAACACGAAGCCCAAGGGATCGGGGTGATGGTATTTTCAATCGTGGTCACGCTTGGGCTTGTGATTTGGCAGCGGCGGGTCGCAGCAAAGACAGGCAATAAAGTCGTGCAAGCCGACAGCCTGCATTATCTGGGCGATCTGATCCCAAACATCGGGGCGATCTTTGCGCTATGGGCCTCGGCCAGTTTGGGGCTTGGGCAGATTGATAGCGTGGTGGCACTGGGCGCGGCGGCCCTATTGGCTGTTGGCGCACTTCGGATCGGCAAGGGTGCGTGGGATGCGCTGATGGATCGGCAAGCCGATCCTGCGATGATCCGCGGCATTTGCGCAATCGCGGATGCCTGCGAGGGTATCGAAGGCTATCACGACCTTAAAACCCGTGTTGCAGGTAGCCGGGTGTTTGTGAATATGCATATCGAACTTGATGGTACGCAATCACTCAGTGATGCCCACGCAAAAGGGGCGGCGCTCCGCAGGGCGATTGTGGCCGCCTATCCGCAAGCAGATGTGCTGATCCACAAAGACCCAATTGGCGTCGAAAAACACCCCGATGATCCGCGCTCGTAAGGTGGATCTTGATCCACCCTACGCTGACCCTGCCAACCCGCGCCCTTTCAGAAGCGCATCCACCCCCGGCAAACGCCCCCGAAACGCAATGTAAAGGTCTGCTGCGTCCACTGATCCGCCCGACGATAGCACGGTTTCTTCCAAACGCTTCGCCGTGTCCGGGTCAAACGGATCACCCGCCTCTTCGAACGCGTTAAACGCATCAGCGTCCATGACTTCGGACCACATGTAGCTATAGTAGCCGCTCGAGTAGCCGTCGCCTGCAAACACATGTGCAAAATGCGGGGTGGCGTGGCGCATGCGGATCGCGTGCGGCATGCCGATTTGTTCCAAAACCTGCGCCTGTTTTTGCATCGGGTCCGCTGGCGCGGGACCATTGTGAAACGCCAGATCTACCAGCGCCGAGGCCACATATTCCACTGTCTGAAACCCCATATCATAGGTCGCAGCGCCTAGCACGCGGTCCAACAAATCCTGCGGCATCGGCACACCCGTATCCGCATGGGTGGCAAACTCTGCAAGCACCTCTGGTACCTCCAGCCAATGCTCATATAGCTGGCTGGGCAGTTCCACAAAATCGCGGGCCACCGATGTGCCACTAATGCTTTCATAGGTCACATCTGAAAGCATTTGATGCAGCGCATGGCCAAATTCATGAAACAAGGTCCGCGCGTCATCATAGGACAACAACGCAGGTTTGCCGTCTTCTGGCTTGGCGAAGTTGCAGACGTTCACAACATGCGGGCGGATATCGCCGCCAATCCGCGTTTGCACCCGCATCGCCGAACACCACGCACCCGATCGTTTTGAGCCGCGCGCGAAATAGTCACCGATGAACACCGCGACATGCGCGCCGTCACGCGTGACCTCCCACATACGGACATCGGGATGATAGGTCGGCCCTTCAAGCGGCGCAAATTCCAACCCGAACAGCCGCGTCGCGCATGAAAATGCGGCTTCAATCATCCGGTCAAGTTGCAGATAGGGCTTAATTTCAGCCTCATCCAAATCATGCAGTTCCTTGCGGCGTTTTTCAGAATAATAGCGCCAGTCCCAAGGCTCCAAAGGCCCCTCAAAACCATCAGCATGCAACATCTGTGTCAGCACTTTGGCGTCAGCTTCAGCAGCGGCTTTGGCCGGTGCCCAAACCTGCATCAAAAGATCGTTCACCGCAGCGGGCGTGCCAGCCATTTCGGTTTCCAGTTTGAAGTTGGCAAAATTATCATAGCCAAGCAGCTTCGCGCGTGTCTCGCGCAGCTTAAGCGTCTCAGCCGCCAGCGCCCGGTTATCGGTCTTGCCGCCGTTGGCGCCACGCGCGCCCCAAGCCTCATAGGCTTTTTCACGCAGATCGCGCCGATCCGAGAACTGCAAAAACGGCACAATCAAGGACCGCGAAAGGGTCACAACGGGACCGCCCGCCTCTTTTTCGACACCTGCGGCATTGGCCGTCGCGATCACAAAATCAGGCAGGCCAGCCAAATCATCGGGCCCCAACAGCAAGAACCAGCTGCGTTCATCTGCCAAGAGGTTTTGCATGAAATCCGTGCCCAAGACAGAAAGCCGCGACTTGGCATCGCGCAGCGCGGCGGCATCTTCGCCAGTCAATTGCGCACCCGCACGCACAAATCCGCGACGGGTCAGCATCAAAACGCGCTGCTGCTCATCCGTTAGCGCAAGCGTCTCGCGTTGATCCCACAAGGTTTCCACCCGTGCGAAAAGCGCGGTATTCTCGGAAACTTCAGAGGCGTATGCGCTCAGCTTTGGTGCAAATTCACGCTGCAATTCTTCGCGCGCGGCATTGCTGTCTGCCCCTGCCAGCGCATAAAACGCACCCAACACGCGACCCAGCAATTCATCAGCCGTTTCCAATGCGGTAATCGTGTTGTCGAAGGTCGGCCTGTCGGTATTTTCCGCACTTGCTGCGATATTGGCGCGCGATTGGCTTAGGGCCACATCAACGGCGGGAGCAAAATCGGCGTCAGAAATTTGGTCAAACGGGGGCAAGCCAAACGGGGTATCCCAATTGCTCAGCAGCGGGTTGGTCATGGTGATCTCCTTTACCGGATAGATATGCTGTGCAGCACATAATTACGAGCGGTGGCGCATACGTTTTTCAAATCGGCGCAGCGCAATCGATAGGCTGATTGTCATCGTCAGATAGACCAGCGCAACAACGTTATAAGTTTCGAAATAGCGGAAATTCCCCGCCGCAGTGACCTTGCCCAATTGTGTCACATCGGTCACGCCCAGCACAGAGACAAGGCTCGAATCCTTGAGCATCGCGACAAAATCATTGCCAAGCGGGGGAAGGATTGTGCGCAAGGCCTGCGGGAATACGATATGCCGGAACCGCTGCCAGCGGTTCATACCAAGTGCCTCTGCGGCCTCAATTTGTCCGATATCAACGGATTGCAGCCCGGCGCGAAAAACCTCGGCCAAGAACGACGCATAGGCCAGTGTCAGCGCAATAATCGCGCGCCAGAGCAGCGAAAAATCACGCGTGCGGATCGGGTCAGCCCCGATGATCTCAGCCACCCAATTCCACGCCATCACCAACCCCGGCGCCAGAACAAAGGCCACGTAAAGTAGCAGCACAATAATCGGCACGCCGCGCATAATTTCGATATAAAACCGTGCAATCTGGCGCAAGATGATTGACCGCGACAAGGCCGCAAGCGCCAGCGCAAGCCCCAGCAAACAGGCCATCGCATAGGCGATCAACGTGACATAGACCGTCACCCAAATCCCTTTACGCAATGTATTCAGCAC
Organism: Loktanella sp. D2R18; assembly: GCF_003318235.1. Lineage (GTDB taxonomy): Bacteria > Pseudomonadota > Alphaproteobacteria > Rhodobacterales > Rhodobacteraceae > Yoonia. The sequence continues at coordinate 297,129 of NZ_QOCG01000030.1, forward strand.
CTTGGAATAGGTGTCATCCGTAAAGACCTGCCAAAACAAGTAAAGGCCGATCGCGATCACCGCGACCAGCCAGTAAGGAAAGTCCGCTTTGCCCGTATTTTGAGACTGCAACGCGAAAAAACCTGCGCTTATTCGCCAAGCTTATAGTCAAGGAACCAACGCGTATTGAGCGCATCGATTGTTCCGTCAGCCGCCATATCCGCAATTGCTGCGTTGATGGGGCCAACCAGATCAGAGCCTTTGGGAAAGATAAAACCAAAATCCTCGGTCCCTAGCTTTTCACCGATAATCTTCAGCCCACCGTCAGAGGCTTCGACATAGCCGTTCCCAGCGGTGCCATCCGTCAAGACCAAATCCACATCGCCAACGCGCAAGGCTTGCACTGTCGCACCAAAGGTTTCCATCAGCTGAATACGCGGGTTGGCTTCATTGCCGTCCAGCACATCGTAAACACCGACATAAAACGGCGTCGTGCCGGGTTGTGCGGCCATCAAAAGATCATCATCAGCGGCAAAGCCCGCGGCATCGTCGAACCGATCCTCATCACCACGCACCAGCATCACCATTTCAGAGGTCATATAGCTGTCCGAAAAATCAACGATCTCGGCGCGGTCTTCGCGGATGGTGATCCCGGTCATGCCGATATCATATTGCGCGCCGGACACCGCTGGAATCATCGCGTCCCAGCTGATGTTTTCATAGGTGATCGTGGCGTTCAGCCGTGCGGCGATCTCGGCCATCGCGTCATATTCCCAGCCAACCGCATTCCCGTCACCATCAATAAACTGCAGCGGCGGATAGGCATTTTCGGTCACAACCACGATCTCGCGGCCGCCAAGATCAGGCAGATGGCCATCCGCCAACGCCGTAGTTGCACAAATTGTGAAGGCAAGTGTCGCGAGCGTTTTCATTAGTGTCTCCAATCTGTTTGATTTGAAAAGCAGCCTAGGCCCGTCAGTCCGGGACCTGCAAGCCCTTGCCACCGCAAACAGCGCAATCCGCGCGCGGCTTAATCGCAATGATCCGCGTTTGCGCATAAAGCGCATCATAAATCAGCAACCGCCCAGCTAATCCGTCGCCTGCGTCTGTGATTTCTTTGACCGCCTCAACGGCCATCATCGCGCCGATCACGCCGGGCAATGGGCCGATCACGCCAGCTTCGGCGCAACTTGGCACTAATGCAGGGTCGGGCGCGGTTGGGAATATGCATGCGTAGCAAGGCCCGCCCGCCGAAGGGTCATAAAGGCTGATCTGCCCTTCCCACTGCGTCAGTGCCGCCGCAATCAATGGCATACCCAGTGCCACGGCCGTACGGTTAACCAGATAGCGGGTGTCAAAATTATCGGTGCCATCCAAGATCAGATCGTAATCTGCGCACAGGTCGCGCGCCACGTCTTCGGTCAGGCGGCGGTTATAGGGGTTCACCGTGACAAACGGGTTTTGCGCGCGCATAGCCTCGGCGGCGGAATGTGCTTTGGGCATGCCGATGTTACGATCTTGGTGGATCACTTGGCGCTGCAAATTGGCATTTTCAACGAGGTCATCATCGATTACCCCGATTGTCCCGACACCGGCCGCAGCCAAATATTGCAGCGCAGGCGCGCCAAGCCCCCCTGCCCCAACAACCAAAACGCGGGCATCGCGCAACGCCTTTTGCCCCGGTCCGCCGACCTCGCGCAACATGATGTGGCGGGCGTAGCGGTTCAGTTCTGTTTCGGAAAAGCTGTCTGGGGTTTGCGCAACTGTGTCATGCCCCGGCGCACGCGCCTTTAACCGGCCAAGCAAATTCCGATAACCTGCGACCATTACACCAAACACAACAAACAAAGCCCAAAACCGGGCGTCGCCGCCCGTGGCCATGCGCAGCGGATGACCATCGGGCAAAAGGAGATGCACCATAATCACAGCGCTGATCAAAACCACCAGCATCACCCAGCGCACCCGCATCGGGGCACCCATCAGCGTTGTAATCGCCCAAAGCGCCAACGCCATTGAACCAACCATCATCATAGACCGGTTGACCCAAAACCACCGGACCCACGTGTGGTCAGGTCAAGCATTGCGACAGGTCTAAACTTTGACTGCACCACAGGGGCCACAACCATCTGCGCGATGCGCATGCCGTGTTGGATGGTGAAATAGTCTTGGCCCCAGTTGATCAAAATGATCCCAACCGGCCCGCGATAATCACTATCAATCGTGCCGGGGCTGTTGACCAAGCCAATCCCATGTTTCAGCGCAAGACCTGATCGCGGCCTGATTTGCACCTCAAACCCTTGGGGGATTGCCATGCGCAGCCCTGTCGGCACCAAAACGCGGCGTCCCGGCGGCAATTCAATCGCACGCTTATCAGCAAGGTTCGCACGCAGATCAGCCCCCGCAGCGCCGGGGGTTTCATAAGACGGCAGACCAAGACCGACATCGGCCCCTTCATCCCATTGGATTGCAATTTCAGGGGTCACGTGATGGCCTTTGCGATACGGGCGGCAAGTGCGACGGCTGTTGCGTCTTTGGACATGCGCGGCCAATCCTCGGCACCGTCAGCAGTGATCAGGGTCACGTCGTTCTCGGACCCACCCATAATGCCTGTCTCGGGGGAAACGTCATTGGCCAAAATCCAGTCGCAGCCCTTGCGCAGACGTTTGGCAGTCGCGTTGGCAATGACATCATCGGTTTCAGCGGCAAAGCCCACCACCAGTGCAGGACGGCCGGACTTGAGCTGCGACACGGTTGCCAAAATGTCGGGATTTTCCACGAACTCCAACGTTGGTAGTCCGGATTTGTCTTTCTTAATCTTACTGTCGCCCGCATTCGCCACATGCCAATCGGCCACGGCGGCGGCAAAAACGGCGGCATCGGCTGGGGCTGCGGCATTGACGGCGTCCAGCATTTGTTTGGCCGTTTGCACGGCGATCACGTTGACGCCCACAGGCGGGGCGACATCGGCTGGACCTGTCACAAATGTCACGTCTGCGCCCAGCGCAACCAGCGCCTTTGCAATCGCGGTGCCTTGCGCGCCTGACGATCTGTTTGCGATATAACGCACGGGATCAATCGGTTCATGCGTTGGGCCGGAGGTGACAAGGATGTGTTTGCCGTTTAATGGGCCATCCGACAAGGCCGCATCAATCGCCGCAATAATCGCAGGGGTTTCGGCCAAGCGGCCCGGTCCAAATTCACCGCAGGCCATTGCGCCATCGTCCGGGCCGACAACCAAAACACCGTCATCTTTCAGCGTCGTCAAATTGCGCTGCGTCGCAGGGTGATTCCACATACGCACATTCATTGATGGTGCAATCAACACGCGTTTATCGGTGGCGAGCAACAACGTCGATGCCAGATCATTCGCCAATCCGTGCGTCATCTTCGCCATCAGATCCGCCGTGGCCGGGGCGACGACAATCAAATCTGCCGCGCGCGACAGTTCGATATGGCCCATTTCGGCCTCGTCGGTCAGATCGAACAGGTCTTGATACACCTTGCTTGCCGATAGGGCCGAAAGGCTGAGCGGGGTTACAAATTCAGCCCCGGCTTTGGTCAACACCGGGGTCACATGCGCGCCTTGCTCGCGTAATCTGCGCAGTAAATCTAACGCCTTAAAAGCCGCGACACCGCCGCCAACGATGAGCAAGATATGTTTGTCCGCCAGCATGACACGTCTCCGATACCATATATGGTGCGAACTTAGGTTAGTTCAAAGCCATGCACAATGACGCGCCCGCATCGTCATAAACCCGTGCGTACGGATACATAACCGTGCTAGGGCGGTGACGATACGGATCGACAAAGGTGCATAGCGATGTTGCCCAAACTTACACTTGTTCTTGGCGGTGCCGCCTCTGGCAAATCGGCATTTGCCGAAAGCCTTGTGCAGGACGCAGGGCTGCGGCAAATCTATGTCGCGACGGCGCAGGTCTATGATGATGAAATGGCGCAAAAGGTCGTGAAACACCGTGACCAACGTGGGAGCAACTGGACCACCATCGAAGAACCCATTGCGGTCGCGGATGCGCTGAGCACGGCAACCGAAGACGCAATTGTCTTGATCGATTGCGCAACGCTTTGGCTCACTAATCTGATCCTTGGGGATCATGACGTCGCACAGCAAACACGCGCGTTATTGGACGCGATCGATGCTTGCCCGGCGCCGATTGTCATTGTCTCAAACGAAGTCGGCCAAGGAATCGTTCCCGACAATGCCCTGTCACGCCAATTCCGCAATGCCCAAGGACGGCTAAACCAAGATATCGCCGCCAAGGCGGGGCTTGTCGTCGCAGTCATGGCAGGCCTCCCACTTGCGCTCAAAGGGCAATTGCCGTGACCCGGTTTTGGTGGGTGCGCCATGGGCCAACCCACGAGAAGAACTTTGTCGGCTGGCGCGATGTGCCTGCTGACCTATCAGACCACGCCCGCATCGCACGCGTCGCAGATCATCTACCGGCAAGCGCCGTGGTTGTATCTTCGGATTTAATCCGCGCGTCCGCCACCGCTGACGCCATTGCGCGGAACCGCACCCGATTGCCGGACCATCCTGACTTACGCGAATTCAACTTTGGTGCATGGGACGGGATGCATTTTTCCGAGGTCGCAGACCGCGATCCGATCCTCAGCCGCGCATTTTGGGAAACCCCTGGCGATTTATGCGCCCCCGACGGCGAAAGCTGGAACGCAGTCGCTGCGCGCGTGAATGCCGTAGTCGATGATCTAATCGCCAGCCATGCGGACCAAGATATTATCCTGACGGCCCATATGGGCGTGATCATGACGCAAATCCAACGCGCCAGCGGCAGCACCGCCTATCAGGCGATGGGGCATCACATTGATAACCTGTCGATCACGGGCATGTCGTATGGGCCGCAGGGTTGGGCGCTTGGACCGATTAATCACATTGCGTGATGGGGTGCGTCACATATTGTCGTTTTGCGAAATGGCTATGACCGGCTAACGTCGCGCTATGACATATCAACTATACATCGGTGATCGCACCTTTAGCAGTTGGTCGCTTCGCGGCTGGCTCATGCTCGAAAAATTCGGGCTGGATTATAACACCAATATCGTCGGGCTTTATGCTGGTACTTACCGCGAAGAACTGGCGCATCTTGCGCCGGCGCGCACGGTGCCTGCGTTGCAGACCCCAGAAGGCTATGTGCTGACGGATAGCTTGGCGATGGGCGAAACGCTGGTTGAGCGGCACCCAGACGTAAACCTGTACCCGCGCGATGGGGCGGCGCGTGCATTGGCACGCACTATTACCCATGAAATGCATTCCGGGTTTATGGCCCTGCGCGATGCTTGCCCCAATATGATTACGCATGTTTGGAACGGTTTTGAACCATCCGATGCAGTTCTCGCTGACATTGCACGTGTCGAAGAGCTTTGGGCGCTCGCGCGGTCACGGCACGGACAAAATGGACCTTGGCTATTCGGCGAATATTCACTGGCTGATGTATTCTATGCGCCCGTCGCACTCCGGATCACGACCTATGACTTACCTGCGAGCGCTGCCGCACAAGCCTATATTGACGCCCATCTGTCTGATCCCGCGTTTTTGGCATGGCGTGAAGCCTCAAAATCCGAATCCTACGAACCCTGGCCTTACCCGATGGATTTGGGACGCAAACCTTGGCCCGGCGACGAATCTTAACCATTCGTAAACCACGACCACGTAACCGTTAACCAAAAGCGGAGCGTGGTCATGGTCGCACAGGCCTATACAGTAGCATTTGAAGGGATCGATGCCCGGTTGGTCGAGGTGCAATGCGCCGTCAGCCCGGGCATTCCAGCATTTTCAATCGTTGGACTGCCCGACAAAGCCGTGTCAGAGGCCCGTGAACGGGTGCGGGCGGCCCTAACGGCCATGGCAATCGCCCTGCCATCCAAACGGATCACCGTGAACCTATCGCCCGCCGACCTGCCCAAAGAAGGATCGCATTTCGATCTGCCCATCGCTTTGGCATTGCTTGCCGCGCTCGAAATCATCCCGTCGGATCAAGCGGCCCAAACCGTGGCCTTGGGCGAACTATCGCTTGATGGAACACTCGTGCCCGTGGTTGGCGCGTTGCCCGCAGCGATGGCCGCCGCCGAAGACGACCGGACGCTTTTATGCCCGTGCGCCTGCGGACCGGAGGCCGCTTGGGTCGGGGCCGCAAATGTGATCGCGCCGCGTACATTGGCCGATGTGGTCCGGCATTTCACCGGGCAATCGGTGCTTGCACCCTCTGAACCCGGCGAAGTGAACCGCCCCGCAAACATGCGTGACCTGTCAGAGGTCAAAGGCCAAGAGCGCGCCAAACGCGCGCTTGAAATTGCAGCAGCCGGGCGCCACCATCTGATCATGGTAGGGTCGCCCGGATCAGGAAAATCCATGCTCGCCGCGCGCATTCCGGGTATTCTACCGCCGCTTACCCCCGTCGAAGCCCTAGAGACATCGATGATCCATTCGCTTTCAGGCCTGTTGGACGAAGGCGGAATTAACCGCGAATGCCCGTTCCGCGAACCCCATCACACCGCATCCATGGCCGCAATCGTCGGGGGCGGGCGCACGGCCAAACCCGGTGAAATCAGCCTTGCCCATAACGGCGTTTTGTTCATGGATGAATTCCCCGAATTTGCGCGCACCGTACTCGAAACGTTGCGCCAGCCAATTGAAACAGGCGAAGTGGTCGTGGCCCGCGCCAATGCGCATGTGCGTTACCCCTGCCGGTTTATGCTCGTCGCGGCTGCGAACCCCTGCAAATGCGGATACCTGTCTGACCCCGCCCGCGCCTGCACGCGGGTGCCGCTATGTGGCGATGACTATTTGGGGCGGATATCGGGGCCGTTGATGGACCGGTTTGATCTACGGATCGAAGTCCCGCCCGTCGCGTTCACTGACCTCGATTTACCTCAAGATGGCGATAGTTCCGAAACCATCGCCGCACGCGTGGCAGCGGCGCGCGACGTGCAATCAGCGCGGTTTTCGGGGCATAGCAAAATGCGCGTGAACGCTGACGCCGAAGGAAGCGTGCTTGAAGAAATCGCAACCCCGGACGCTGACGGGCGCGATTTGTTGCTCAAAGTCGCAGAACGGTTTGGTCTATCTGCGCGCGGCTACCACCGGGTGCTGCGGGTCGCGCGCACCATCGCCGATTTGGATGGATCAAGCGAGGTACGCAAACCCCATGTGGCCGAGGCGGTCAGTTACCGGCTGTCGCTCTCGAATGAAGCCTGAACAAAGCGCGCAATTTCCGTCAAAGCTGCGCGCGCTTGTGGAATATACCCGACAAACATTTGCCAAACATGCGGGACGTCCTCCCAAATCTTTAGCGTTGCAGCGTCACCCAAAACATCTGCCATAAACACAGCATCATCACGCAAAGCTTCGCCGCTTCCGACCTGAATCAGAACCGGCGGCGCGCGCTCAATCCTTGCAAATAGCGGCGATGCACGCGGATCGTCGCGGTCCGCACCACAAAGATATCGATCGACGACTTCTTCCATTCGGGACACTGGCAGCAACACTTCGGATTTAGCCTGCAAGCTGGGGCAGCTTAGGGTTAAGTCAGTCCAAGGGGACATCGCCAATGCGGCGCACGGTTGGTCACCTTGCGCGACCAAATGCGCAAGCAACGCCAACATCAATCCGCCACCAGCGCTGTCGCCGCCAAGTATGATATCTTTGGGCCGATAGCCTTTGGCGATCAGCGCGTCCCACGCGGCAACCGCATCGTCAAACGCAGCGGGAAACGGGGCATCTTGCAGTAATCTGTAATCAGGGGCGTAAACGCGCACCCCTGTCAGTTTTGATATACGGCCAAGCAGCCCGCGATAGGCTGTTCCGCTTCCAACGAAATAGGCGCCACCGTGAAAATAAAGGATGACGTGTCGGGGTTCCACAGGGCCGACACTGACCCAATGAAGGGTCAAATTACCTAGCGTTTCTGACAGGTGGCAAATAAAAGGCGGCCCTGGAAAAAGACGGGGCCCAATAAGATCAAACGCCCATTTTGCCTGAGACGGCGACTTTGACAGCCGAAGCATGGGCCGCACAAAAATGCGCAACCCAAGATTAAGCAATCTTAAACGCAAATCAGTTGGCCTTTCGCGCCTCAATGGCTTGCCAGATTTTTTCTGCGATATTGACGCCGTCAAAGCGTTCAAGCTCTTGAATGCCCGTGGGCGAGGTCACGTTGATTTCTGTCAGCCAATCACCGATCACATCGATACCGACAAAAACTTGGCCTTTTTCGCGCAGCAACGGGCCAAGTTTGGCGCATATGTCACGGTCACGATCTGTAAGATCAACCTTTTCGGGGCGCCCACCGACATGCATGTTAGACCGCGTTTCGCCTTTTGCAGGCACGCGGTTGATTGCGCCAACGGGTTCGCCATCTACGAGAATGACGCGTTTATCGCCTTTGCTGACGGCAGGCAGGAATTTTTGCATAATCAGCGGTTCGCGGTTAATCCCGCTAAACAATTCGTGCAATGAGGCAAGGTTGCTATCGGCGTGTGCAAGCTTGAACACACCCGCGCCGCCATTGCCATAAAGCGGTTTTAGGATGACATCGCCATGCTCTTCGCGAAACCCGCGCAACGTATCAAGATCACGCGCGATCATCGTGGGTGGCGTCAGATCAGGGAAGCCCAGCACCAGCAGTTTTTCGGGATAATTGCGCACCCAAAACGGGTCGTTAACCACAAGCGTTTTCGGGTGGACCATATCCAAAATATGCGTCGTGGTGATATAGCCCATGTCAAATGGCGGATCTTGGCGTAGCCAAACCACGTCAAAATCAGCCAAATCCACGGTCTGTTCGTCGCCTAAAATCGCGTGATCGCCTTTGACGCGCTGCACCGTGAATGGCCAGCCACGCGCCGTGACACACCCCTGATCATAAGCCAATTTATCCGGGGTATAGTAAAACAGCGTATGGCCGCGTGCTTGTGCCTCTTCGGCGATCCGAAACGTGCTGTCGGCGTCGATGTCGATCGGGCCGATCGGGTCCATTTGGAAAGCAATTTTCAGCGACATGGGGCAACCTCTATGCATCTAGTGTTGCCTGATACATGGCGCAGGCCCCGGCCTAGTGCAATGGGCAGTCATGTTTCCATGAATGCGTTTTCAATCACTTTCACGCAACCAACCGCATCGACCAACGCCAAATCAAAGCGCACATCAGTGAGTTGCCCACGCGGTTCGCCGGCCAAAAATTCAGCAGCGCTGCCACAAATGCGGTCCATTTGTTTGCGGTTTAGCCGGGTCGCCGCGCGCGCGAAACTACGGCTTTTCTTAACTTCGACAAAAACAACCGTGTCGCCGTCACGACAAATCAAATCAATTTCACCGCTTTGGCCGCGCCAGCGTTCACCGGCAACCCGGTGATTGCGCCGCAAATAATCACGCGCGACAATCGTTTCTGCCGCTAGCCCTGCGTGATATCCGGGTTGCCCCGTCATTCATCATCCTTCATGCCAAGCGCGGTCTGATAAACCTGCCTGCGCGGCAGGCCCAACGCACCGGCCACGACCGTCGCCGCGTCTTTCACCCGCATCGTTTGCATCGCTTCGCGCAGCGCGTCTTCGACGTCCAATTCAGCGACATCAGTCGCCCCTGCACGCCCAACCAGCACGACCAATTCGCCTTTCACTGCACGCCCATCAAAGGCATTTGCCAATTCCATCAAGGTTCCGCGTTGCGTTTCTTCAAATTTCTTCGTCAGTTCGCGGCAAACGACCGCTTGCCGGTCCCCTCCCAAAACATCGCGCAAATTGTTTAACATTTCGCCAACGCGTTTGGGACTTTCGTAAAATACCAAGGTAAAAGGCACATCACGCAGTGCCGCAATCTCGGTCTCGCGTTGCTGCTTCGCAGCGGGCAAGAATCCGACAAAGGCGAATCGGTCTGTTGGCAGCCCCGACACTGTGAGTGCGGCCAAAACCGCCGACGCACCCGGCGCAGAGGTCACAAAAAGACCTGCTTCGATTGCGGCAACACCCAATTCGTAACCCGGATCAGCGACCAATGGTGTTCCGGCTTCAGAGACGTAAGCGATTGACTTACCTCCCTGAATATCACGCACCAACCGTGCAACAGCACCGTCGCCGCTATGGTCATGAAAGGCCACCACTTTGCGCCCATTCAACGGCACACCATGAATTTCCATCAGTTTGCGGGCCGTACGCGTGTCTTCGGCAGCAATTAGATCCGCACTGGCAAGGATATCGAGCCCGCGCAGCGTCATATCGCGCGCTGACCCGATAGGCGTGGCAACAAAATATAATCCAGCAGAGAGTGGCTTGTTAATGAAATTCATATCTAGACCCGCGTGTCCCCTGCTTTATGATGGCGATCAAATGGCGTTGCCACCAATTCAGACCAGCGCCCGATCCTGGAGGGATACCGCAAATGTTCGCCCGATACAGTAGTGCACGTCAGATTGTTGCACGTTTTTTCGCTTTTACCGCTTTGCTTTGGCTGGCGGCCTGTGACGTTACCGTCGATCCGAACGCCAATGTTGGCCAAGACATCGACCCGGCTGATCCGGTGCCTGTCGCGCTTTTGGTGCCGCGTGGGTCTGGCACAGGTAGCGACGATTTCCTTGCGCAAAACCTCGAAAATGCCGCGCGTCTTGCAATCGCAGACCTTGAAGGCGCGACAATTGAACTGCGTGTCTATGATACCGCTGGCGATCCAACAACTGCGGCGGCGGCGGCTGTGACGGCTGTCAATGATGGCGCCAAAATCATCCTTGGGCCGCTTTATAGCGAAGCGGCGAATGCGGTTGGCGTGGCCGTCGCGGGGCGCAATGTGAACGTTTTGTCGTTTTCAAACACGACCAGCATCGCAGGCGGTAACGTGTTCGTACTGGGGGCAACCTTTGAAAATACGGCCAACCGCCTAGTACAATATGGCACCCGCACCGGGATCAGCCGCTATCTGGTTGCTTATGGCGATGATGCTGCTGGGCAAATCGGTAGCCAAGCCATTGCGCGGGCCGTCCAAAATAACGGCGGCCAAGTTGTTGGCATGGAAAGCTACCCACTGTCGCAGCAAGGCATCTTTACATCGACCCGGCGCATTGTCTCAAGCGTGCGTAGTTCTGGGGCGCAGGCCGTGTTCACCACCGCTGGTGCAACGGCTGACTTGCCCATTATTGCCACCGCGCTGCCAGACGCAGGTATGAATGACAGTGTCAATTTCATTGGTCTGACACGTTGGGATACCGTACCGCAACTCTATGCCTTGCCCGGCGTCCAAGGCGGGTTGTTCGCAATGCCAGATCAATCCACAGCGACGCTGTTCGCCAACCGCTATTCAGCGACTTACGGCCAAGCACCGCATCCACTCGCAGGTCTAGCCTATGACGGAATCGCAGCGATCGGCGCACTGGTTGCCGCAGGAAATACAGAAGCCTTGACCAAAGCCGCACTCACCAGTCCACAAGGCTTCAGTGGCACATCAGGCGTCTTCCGTCTCTTGCCAAACGGGCTTAACCAACGCGCATTGGCCATCGCAACCATTCAAGAAAATCAGGTAGTCGTCCTTGAACAAGCCCCACGCAGTTTTGGCAACGCCGGTCTCTGACCACGCGGCCAAGCCCCATCAAAGCACGCCGGATAGTTTGATCTGTCCGGCGTCTGCTATTTTTGACCATGCCCAAGTCAGCGCAGCGCTGACCGAGGCAAACAACAATGCGCAGTCCGAAAAAGACGTGCGCGCTGCAACTGTAGGCATTCTATCTGCGGCACGCGATAAGGGCCGCGCGGCGATTGCCGAAGCGTTTCATGCGCAGCCCTTTGCGTCGCGCGCAACGACGCAGGCCTATAGCTGGCTCACTGATCAAATTGTGAAGCTCGTGCTTGAAGTGTCACTAGAACGGTTGCACCCGCTACCCAACCCGACCCAAGGCGAAAAACTATCGCTGATCGCGGTTGGCGGATACGGGCGCGGCGAAATGGCCCCTGAATCTGACGTCGATTTGCTGTTTCTAACGCCCTACAAAATGACCCCTTGGGCCGAAAGCGTGATCGAATCCATGCTTTATATGCTGTGGGACCTGAAGCTAAAGGTGGGGCATGCCAGCCGCACGGTCAAAGATTGCGTGCGTTTGGCCCGCGAAGATTACACAATCCGCACTTCACTAGTTGAATACCGCTATATCGCGGGCGATTCCCCACTGGCGGAACACTTGGGTGAACAGCTTTGGGAAGACCTGTTTAAGAACACGGCCGGCGAATTTATCGAGGCCAAGCTTGAGGAACGCGCGGAGCGCCATCGCAAGCAAGGTGGACAGCGCTATGTTGTTGAACCAAACGTCAAAGAAGGCAAAGGCGGGTTGCGCGACCTGCAATCTTTGTACTGGATCAGTAAGTACATCTACGACGTCAAAAAAGCGTCCGACCTAGTAGACCTCGGCGTTTTCACGGCCGAAGAGTTTGAAACATTTGTCACCGCCGCTGACTTTTTGTGGGCCGTGCGCTGCCACATGCACCTGATCACCAAACGTGCCACAGATCAGCTGACATTTGATCTTCAGGTCGAGGTCGCAAGTGCAATGGGCTACACCGATCATGGTGGACGCCGCGCGGTTGAACATTTCATGCAGGCCTATTTCCGGCAGGCAAACCGTGTTGGTGAATTGACCCGCATCTTCCTCACCGCGCTCGAGGCAACGCATACCAAGCCGGAACCTATGCTGCTTCGCCTTTTCGGACGCCGTAAAAAAGCCAAAGCCCCTTATGCGATCAAGCAAAACCGCCTGACCATCGCAGATGAAGACGCGTTTTTTACTGATAAAGTAAACATGCTGCGCATCTTTGAAGAGGCATTGCGCACGGGCACCTTGCTTCATCCCGATGCGATGCGATTGATTGCGGCGAATCTTGCACAGATCGACGATGATCTGCGCCAAAACCGTGAAGCGCGCCGCATTTTTCTTGATCTTCTTCTCAAGCACGGGAACCCTGAACGCGCCCTGCGCCGGATGAACGAGCTTGGCGTACTTGACGCCTTCATTCCAGAATTTGCACCCATCGTCGCGATGATGCAGTTCAATATGTATCACCATTACACCGTCGATGAACACACGATCCAATGTATCAGCAATCTCGCCCAGATTGAGCGCAAAGAGCTGATCGAAGAACTCCCGGTTGCGTCGGGGATATTGGAACGGGGCGTAAATCGTAAGGTATTGTACATCGCGTTATTGCTACACGACATTGGTAAGGGCCAAGATGAGGATCATTCAATTTTGGGCGCACAGATTGCCCGAAAAGTCGCGCCGCGGCTGGGTCTTAGTAAAAAAGATTGCGCCACCGTTGAATGGCTGATTCGGTATCATCTGCTGATGTCAGATGTTGCACAAAAACGCGATATTTCTGAACCGCGTACAGTGCGTGGATTCGCAAAGGCCGTGAAGTCTGTGGAACGGCTCGATCTTCTGACGGTGCTCACTGTCTGTGATATCCGTGGGGTTGGACCGGGCACTTGGAACAACTGGAAGGCCGTTCTGCTCCGCAACCTTTATAAGGCCACAAAAAACGCGCTGCAAAACGGGCTTGAAGATCTTAACCGCGACACCCGCGAGGCAGAAGCAAAACGCGCCCTCCGCGCGGCACTAACGGGATGGTCAGCCAAAGACATCAAGACTGAAATCGCGCGCCACTACGGCCCCTATTGGCAAGGCATGCCCCTGGCCAGCCATGTCACGTTCGCCAGTTTACTGCGCGGTATTTCTGACGATGAAATGCGGCTTGATCTAATGCTTGACGAAGACCGCGACGCCACGCGCACCTGTTTTGCGATGGTGGATCATCCGGGGCTATTCAGCAGGATGACTGGGGCACTGGCATTGGTTGGCGCAAATGTCGTCGATGCAAGCAGCTACACATCGAAAGACGGTTACGTCACGGCCGTGTTTTGGGTCCAAGACAACGACGGCAATCCGTATGAAGAATCGCGCCTGCCCCGGCTTCAGCAAATGATTTCTAAGACACTAAGTGGCGATGTCGTTGCGCGCGATGCGCTGGTCAGCAAAGATAAAATCAAGAAACGCGAACGTGCCTTTAAGGTCCCGACCAATATCACCTTCGACAATGATGGGTCCGAGATTTACACCATCATCGAAGTTGAATCGCGTGACCGCCCCGGCCTGCTTTATGACCTGACCCGGACCTTGGCCAATAGCTATGTCTATATCGCCAGCGCCGTGATCGCGACCTACGGCGAACAGGTTGTTGATACGTTCTATGTCAAAGACATGGTTGGGTTAAAGTTCTACTCTGACACAAAACGCGCAACCTTAGAACGCAAGCTGCGCGAAGCCATCGAACAAGGCGCAGAGCGGGCGCATAAATGAAGCCTATTCGCCTCATGTCCGGCTTTTTCACCGTCGGCATATGGACGCTGGCCAGCCGGCTGTTAGGCTTTGTGCGCGACATCATGATCGCAGCCTTTCTTGGGACCGGCCCTGTGGCCGAGGCATTTTTGGTCGCGTTTTCATTGCCCAATCTTTTTCGCCGCTTTTTCGCCGAAGGCGCGTTCAACATGGCTTTTGTGCCGATGTTTTCCAAAAAGCTAGAAGGCGATGGCGGCCCGCATCAGTTCGCCCAGGATGCCTTTGTCGGCATGACAGTCATGCTCACTGGTTTCACGATCCTTGGCATTATCTTCATGCCTTTGTTGGTCACCGCGATGGCCAGCGGATTTATTGGGGATGCCCGGTTTGATCTGGCAGTGGCCTACGGGCGCTTTACGTTTCCCTATATCCTATTCATCTCATTGGCCGCGCTTTTGTCGGGCGTTTTAAACGCAACTGGCCGCTTTATGGCTGCCGCTGCAGCCCCTGTCTTGCTGAATGTGATCTTTTTGATCGCCATCATCGGGACGGCCTTGTTGGGCTCTAGCACGCAAGAGGTGCAAAGCCTCGCAGTAGGCAATGCGCTTGCCATGGCAGTGCCTATAGCTGGCATTGCACAGATGGCATTGGTCTGGTGGGCGGCAGCGCGCGCGGGATTCCCACTGCGGCTGCGACGCCCAAAGATGACGCCTGAACTGAAACGCCTTGCGATCATCGCCGCCCCTGCCGCACTTGCGGGTGGGGTCGTGCAAATCAATCTGTTGGTTGGCCGTCAAGTCGCTAGTTTTTTTGACGGCGCAGTGGCTTGGCTGAACTATGCGGATCGGCTGTATCAACTGCCGCTTGGTGTTGTGGGTATCGCGATTGGTGTTGTCTTACTGCCTGATCTGTCCCGGCGTTTGCGTGCGGGCGACACTGAAGGGGGCCAAAATGCGTTTAACCGGGCCTGCGAAATCAGCCTCGCGCTAACGATCCCTGCTGCAATTGCGCTGATGGTGATCCCATATCAGCTTGTCAGCGTCCTATTTGAACGCGGCGCGTTTGACACAACTGATACCGCCGCGACCGCCATTGCCGTCGCAATCTACGGGTTGGGGCTGCCCGCGTTCGTGATGCAAAAGACGCTCAATCCGCTATTTTTCGCCCGCGAAGATACCAAGCGGCCATTCTACTACGCGCTGGTTGCACTTGTGTTGAATGCGGCGCTCGCGATTGGGCTGGCCCCTTACATCGGCTATATCGCTGCCGCCATTGGGACCACGTTGACCGGTTGGGCGACGGTGCTGCTTTTGTGGAACGGCGCGCGCGATATGGATGGGGCAGCGCGGTTTGACGCGCGGTTCAAACGGCGGCTACCGCGCATTTTGATTGCGTCATTCGGTATGGGGGCCATTCTTTGGGCAATCGCCGCGCTACTATCCCCATATTTCGCAATCGCGACCCTACGCTACGGCGCGCTTTTGGCCTTAGTTATCAGCGGGATCATCAGCTACTTTGGAATTGGGCATGTGGTTGGCGCGTTCAAGCTTGCTGAGTTTAAACGCAGCTTGCGCCGCTAGGATCGCTGCCGCATCCGGCGCAAAAATGCGGCCCACCCACCGGGCGCAAGCAAAAGCGACAGGGCAAAGCCAACGACAAACGCAGTTAATTCCGCGACCCAGCCATAGCCGGTGTCAAAAATCAGCCCGAATACCAGCTGCAAGCCAAGCAATACGGCAATCAGGCGAAACGCCTTTAGCTGGTTTTCCCCCATCGCTTTAAGGTTCAGCCAAAGCGCATAAGTATAAGCCCCGATCAGCCCGTAAACAGGGGGAAAGCCCCCAATCAACCGGTAATTATTGGGGGCGATCAATCCAAACGCGACGGCCCCCACAATAGCGGTGACACCATAAAGCAGGAGGATTTTAGCCCCGCCGTAAAACTCTGCCGTGAACTTACCCAAGGCCAATGTCAGCGCCGCGCAAAACGCCACCTGCGTGAGACCCGTGTTGATAAACGGATAGGTTACAAACCTCGCAAGCAAAGAGGCAGAATAATCATTGTTGATCATCACGCGGTCTAAGACAGCGCTCGAAAACCCGTATGTTTGGATCGCGTCCAAACGCCAGCCGACACCACGTTGCCCGCCGACGATCCCCGCATCAGCTAGCTGCAAAACAGCCTCAACCCCAATAATGGCCAATGCCAGCGCGATGATAATGGGCGGGATCGCATTGATTGGGCTTTCGGGTTTCATCATATGGCCTTGAGATGTTGAAGTTGACGGGTCTGTCTGGCATGGGTATGCGACCCCTGCCCTGAAATCCAGCCCGGACATTTGCACAATGACAGATACAACATTCACGCCCCGCGTTTTTTCTGGAATCAAACCCTCTGGCGGGCTGACGCTTGGCAACTATTTGGGTGCGATCAAACGGTTTGTGGGCATGCAGGGCCAGATGGAAACCATCTATTGCGTGGTCGATATGCATGCGATCACCGTCTGGCAGGATCCCAAGGAACTGGCCCATATGACCCGCGAGGTCGCCGCAGGCTATCTAGCTGCCGGGCTTGATCCGTCACAGTCTATCTTGTTCAACCAAAGCCAAGTCGCCGCCCACGCGGAACTGGGCTGGATTTTCAACTGTGTGGCGCGTGTCGGCTGGATGAACCGCATGACCCAGTTCAAAGATAAGGCAGGCAGCAATGCTGAAAAAGTGTCGCTGGGGCTCTATGCCTATCCGTCATTGATGGCCGCAGATATCTTGCTGTACCACGCGACACATGTGCCCGTTGGCGAAGACCAAAAGCAGCACGTTGAACTGACCCGCGATATCGCGGCCAAGTTTAATCACGACTATAAGGTCGATTTCTTCCCAACGACGGAACCGGTCATCGAAGGCCCTGCCATGCGGATCATGAACCTGCGTGATGGTACCAAGAAGATGTCGAAATCCGGCGAAAGCGATATGGAACGCATCAACATGACGGATGATGCCGATAAGATTGCTAAAAAATTCAAGAAGGCAAAAACTGATCCCGAACCGCTGCCCGAAACTGTTGAAGGTCTGGCCAGCCGTCCCGAGGCGCGCAATCTGGTCGAAATCTACGCGGCACTGGACGACACAACGCCCGAGGCCGTCATCGCGCAATATCCCGGCGCAGGTTGGGGCACATTCAAACCCGCGCTCGCCGATCTGGCGGTCGCGAAACTGGCGCCCATTTCCGAAGAAATGGCGCGGTTGATGGATGACCCTGCTGAAATCGATCGCACCTTGGCCGCAGGTGCCGAAAAAGCACGGGCCATCGCTGAACCGATTCTCAAACAAACCTATGATATTGTTGGGCTACTACGCGGGTAATCTCTGTCACAAAATTGAATCGCGGCACGGCGACCATGATGGCGCGCAGCAACGATTCGCCATGCGCCCCCGGCCCCGCGCGTCACGTCCCGCCCCTTGTTGGACGCCTTGGTCAAAGCGGCGTTCGGTGTCCCCCCGGCATCGAACGCCAATTCTGGCGGCCGGTTCAAAACCGTTGCCACTGTGCGCACAATGCGCCAATATCCCGGCAACGGGAGAATACTGAACATGCGTAAGTTCTTGGTTGTACTTGATGATAGTCGCGAATGCCTGAATGCGATGCGTTTTGCTGCGATGCGTGCCTCGTCGACGGGCGGCGGCGTTGCGATCCTGTCGGTCATTCCGCCGGATGAGTTCAACCACTGGATTGGCGTCGCAGAAATCATGCGCGCCGAGACCCGCGAACGTATCGAAGTGCACTACGAAGTCTTTGCCAAATGGATGCGTGATCGCCAAAATGTGCACCCAGAGCTGATCATCCGCGAAGGCGAACCGATCGTCGAAATCATTAACCAAGTCACTGAAGACCCTGAGATCGGTGTTTTGGTCTTGGGCGCCGGCACCGATAATAAAGGCCCCGGTCCACTGGTCACGCAGCTCACCCGTCAATCCGGCAGCCTGCCGATCCCGATCACCATTGTGCCCGGCGATCTTTCCAAAGAGCGGCTTGAGGCCATTACCTAGTTTAGAACTATTCCAAACCTTGACACGGGCGGGGCCAAGGCGCATATCGTAACCCTGACAAAAAAGGTTTGCCCGATGTTCATTCAGACAGAATCTACGCCCAACCCCGCAACACTGAAATTCTTGCCCGGCCAGAACGTGCTGGACGCAGGCACCGCAGATTTTCCAAGCGTCGAAGCCGCCGAAAACTCTCCGCTTGCGAAGCGCATCTTTGCGGCAGGGCAAGTAACTGGCGTTTTCTTTGGCAATGATTTTGTGACGGTGACCAAAGCCGATAGCGTCGAATGGGACCATATCAAACCCGGTATTCTTGGTGCGATCATGGAACACTACCAATCAGGTCAGCCTGTCATGGCCGACGACCACGCCCCTGCCAGCGGTCACGCGGAACATGCAGGCGAAGATGGCGAAATCGTCGATCAAATCAAAGAACTGCTGGATACCCGCGTGCGCCCGGCAGTGGCCCAAGATGGCGGCGACATCACGTTCCACGGCTTTGACCGCGGCATTGTTTATCTGCATATGCAGGGCGCCTGCGCAGGTTGCCCATCGTCCACATTGACGTTGAAAATGGGTATTGAAAACCTGCTACGTCACTACATCCCAGAGGTGGTCGAGGTGCGCCCTGTTGCAACCTAGGCCAACAATCATTGCCTTTGATACATCGGCGGCGCATTGCGCCGCCGCTTTGCTATTGGGCGACCGGGTTGTGACCCGCATTGATGAGATGGCCAAAGGCCAAGCTGAACATTTGATGCCGATGGTGAACGAAGTTTTGGCCGTCGAAGGGCTCGCATGGGCAGATATCGATGCCATCGGTGTTGGCATCGGCCCGGGCAATTTCACAGGCATTCGGATTAGCGTGGCCGCCGCGCGTGGGCTGTCGCTTGGCCTTGGAAAGCCTGCGATTGGCGTTTCAACGCTTGAGGCCCAGGTTTACGGCCTTTCTGGGGTTGTCGCGTCGTGCCAACACGCGCCGCGTGGACGGGTCTATATGCAAGGTTTTTGCGACGGGCCAACAACAAAACCCGCGCTGTGCGATATGCGCGCTGATGACATGCCACCTCTGCCCGCAAGGGCAGAGCCGCAGGTCTGTGGCGATGCCGCAAGCGAAGTTGGCGCATTGATGGGATGGCAACCCGTTACCGCACAAGCGCCCTTTATCGTTGGGATCGCAAAATTAGCCAGCGCGCGCATGCATTCCGCCACCACACGCCCCGCACCACTTTATCTGCGTCCCGCAGATGCCGCGCCTCCGCGTGACCCCGCACCAAAAATTTTATCATGACACCACAAGAGCTTGCCCTGCTTCATGCCGCAGCGTTTACCCAAACACGCGCGTGGTCCGAGGCCGAGTTCACAACCCTGCTACAGCAACCCGGCGCGATTCTTTCAGCGCAGGAATTCTGCTTTGCCCTGCTGCGCGTGACATTGGACGAGGCCGAAGTGCTGACCATTGCAACGGCCCCGGATCAGCGGCGCCAAGGGTATGCAGCGCAGATCCTTTCGCAGGCCGAAGCATCTGCCCAAAAATCAGGCGCAACCACCGTATTTCTCGAAGTGGCCGAGGACAACCACGCGGCAAAATCCCTCTATACAAAGGCTGGTTATGCCCAAATGGGGCGACGCCCAAATTATTATACGCCCAAAGATGGGGCAGCCATTGCGGCGCTCGTGCTACAAAAACAACTCTAGCACGACTAACCCAGCGTAACCCTCTGATTTCACCGCCCTTGCAGCGGCAATGATCGTTCAATCAATGAAAAACCTGTTGATCTTCCGTCTTAGTCAGGGCCTTATCGGTTGATGGACCGACGCTAAGATCGGCTCGACATATTCATAGAGGC
This sequence comes from Loktanella sp. D2R18, assembly GCF_003318235.1. Taxonomy (GTDB): domain Bacteria; phylum Pseudomonadota; class Alphaproteobacteria; order Rhodobacterales; family Rhodobacteraceae; genus Yoonia. The sequence goes on from NZ_QOCG01000030.1 coordinate 317,340, forward strand.
GGCGCATCGCGCCCAAAATGCCTCACATAACGACTTGGGAGACCATAAATGACTCTTACACAAAAACTTTTTGGTGCTGCAGCGACCGTCGCATTGACAGCTGGAACGGCCACCGCTGACCCTGCGATCTTGTTTGACCTTGGCGGCAAGTTCGACAAATCATTCAACGAAAGCGCATACAACGGTGCGCAGCGTTGGGCTGACGAAACCGGCGGTTCATACGCCGAAGTTGAAATCCAATCTGACGCGCAGCGCGAACAAGCGATCCGCCGCTTTGCCGAATCTGGCGCGAACCCGATTGTTATGGCTGGTTTCTCATGGGCGACACCATTGGGCGAAGTTGCCGCAGACTACCCTGACACCAAATTCACCATCATCGATATGGTCGTTGACGCGCCAAACGTGCGTTCGGTAGTCTTTAACGAACACGAAGGATCGTACCTTGTTGGTATGATGGCTGCGATGGCGTCTGAAACGGACACCGTCTCATTCGTGGGAGGCATGGATATTCCACTGATCCGCAACTTTGCATGTGGCTACGCCCAAGGCGCGCTGGCAGCAAACCCGGATGTGACGGTTATTGCGAACATGACAGGCACAACACCGGCAGCTTGGAATGACCCGGTAAAAGGCTCTGAGCTGACATTGGCACAAATCAGCCAAGGTTCTGACGTTGTTTATGCCGCTGCGGGTGGCACAGGTGTTGGCGTTCTGCAAACGGCAGCCGACAGCGACATCTATTCAATCGGTGTCGACAGCAACCAAAACTACCTGCACCCAGGATCGGTTTTGACATCTATGCTGAAGCGCGTTGATAACGCTGTTTATGAAAGCTTCACCGCTGGTGACGCTGTTGAAACTGGCTTTAACGTCATGGGCCTGAACAACGGCGGCGTTGGCTATGCAGTTGATGAAAACAACGAAGCGCTGATCACTGCTGACATGCAGACAGCCTTGGACGATGCAGAAGCCAAAATCATTTCTGGCGAAATCGCTGTGCATAACTACAATTCTGACGAAACCTGCCCAGCTTACGACTTCTAAGTTCGCTGAACAGGCCAGTTACATAGGGCCGCGCTGTGATATGCGCGGCCCTAACCATTTCTAGACAGGTATCCCATGACCGACATTGCCCCAGCGATTGAACTCAAAGGCATTTCCAAGGCCTTTGGCCCCGTGCAAGCCAACAAAGACATCTCTATCCGGGTGATGCCGGGGACGATCCACGGGATCATTGGGGAAAATGGCGCGGGCAAATCGACACTCATGTCGATCCTCTATGGGTTCTACAAAGCCGACGCTGGTGAAGTCTTCATCGCGGGCGACAAGAAAAATATTACCGATAGTCAGGCGGCGATTGCTGCGGGCATCGGGATGGTGTTCCAGCACTTTAAACTGGTTGAAAATTTCACGGTGCTTGAAAACATCGTTCTCGGCGCCGAAGATTCAGGGTTGCTGAAGCCGTCCTTGGCGCGCGCACGCCGCGAGTTGAAAAGCCTTGCGGACGAATATGAACTCAACGTCGACCCTGACGCCGTGATCCAAGACGTGGGCGTCGGCACGCAGCAACGTGTTGAAATCCTTAAGGCGCTGTACCGCAAGGCCGATATCCTGATTTTGGACGAACCGACCGGCGTGTTGACCCCAGCCGAGGCCGACCACCTGTTCCGAATCCTCGAAAACCTGCGCCGCGAAGGTAAAACCATCATTCTGATCACGCATAAACTGCGCGAAATCATGGACATCACCGATACAGTCAGCGTGATGCGCCGCGGCGAAATGACTGCCACCGTCAAAACATCGGAAACCAACCCCCCGCATTTGGCGGAACTGATGGTCGGACGTAAGGTTTTGCTACGCGTGGACAAAGCTCCGGCGCAAATCGGGCGCAAAATTCTTGAGGTCAAAGACCTGAACGTGACCGACGACAAGGGTGTGCACCGCCTGAAAGGTGTTAGTTTTGATGTACATGCTGGCGAAATCCTAGGGGTCGCGGGCGTTGCGGGCAATGGGCAATCTGAATTGCTGGAAGTACTTGGCGGTTATGAAAACGCCACTGGCAGCATCATGATGAACGGCGAGACAATTGACCTGACAGGCGCAAAATCCGACGGCCAAAGCCGCCGCGCACGCGGCATCGCCCATGTGCCCGAAGATCGGCAACGTGAAGGGCTGATCATGGATTTTCACGCCTGGGAAAACACCGGGTTTGGCTACCACCACGACGCCGCCTATCAAAAGAACGCGCTGTTCATGGATAATGCAGCGCTTAAGCGCGACACCGAAGAAAAAATGGCGCGTTTTGACGTGCGCCCGCCTGACCCAACCCTAGCCGCCAAAAGCTTTTCGGGCGGGAACCAGCAGAAAATCGTGCTTGCCCGTGAGATTGAGCGCAACCCAGACTTGCTGCTGATTGGCCAACCCACACGCGGTGTCGACATCGGCGCGATTGAGTTCATTCACCAACAAATTGTTGCACTTCGGGATCAGGGTAAGGCAATTTTGCTTGTTTCTGTCGAGTTAGAAGAGATTTTGTCGCTCTCTGACCGGATCGCTGTTATGTTTGACGGAAAAATAATGGGCGAGCGGATGCCTCAAAATACAGACGAAAAAGAACTCGGCCTTCTGATGGCCGGGATGACAGGGAGCGATTCCTAATGGACGCGATGCCAAAATGGGCGGACGTGATCCTGATTCCTGTGATCTCGATCCTGCTTGCCGCCATTCTGTCTGCACTGGTTATTCTTGCGATCGGTGAAAACCCTTGGGCTGCGCTGAAACTGATGGTGGACGGCGCACTTGGATCAACCTACGGCTGGGGCTACACGATTTACTACGCCACAAACTTTATCTTTACCGGGCTGGCAGTCGCACTAGCTTCGCAGGCCAAACTGTTCAACATCGGTGGTGAAGGTCAGGCGCTTTTGGGTGGTCTGGGCGTTGCGATCGTCTGTCTTTACGTCCCGTGGCCCCATTGGACGTTAGCCCTTCTTGGGGCTGCGGCAGCGGCAGCGCTATTTGGTGCGGCATGGGCCGCAATCCCTGCGTTCTTGCAGGCCAAGCGTGGCAGCCACATCGTGATTACGACAATCATGTTCAATTTCATCGCGGCGGCGCTGCTGAACTACTTCCTGATCGGCGCGTTGAAGGCACCGGGCATGGAACCTGCCACTGCGAAGTTTCCAGAACCGACGCATTTGCCTTCGTTCCAAGACATGTTTAACTTTGGCGACACCACATTTTTTCGTGGCGCACCTGCAAATGTGACATTCTTTGTGGCCATCGCAGCATGTGTGTTTGTATGGGCTTTGGTCTGGCGCACGCGCTTGGGTTACGAAATTCGGTCATTTGGGGAATCTGAATCTGCCGCGAAATACGCAGGCATTAACCCCACAAAAATTATTATGGTCACCATGTTAATCTCTGGCGCGCTTGCCGGGATGATGGCCATCAACAACGTACAGGGCGAGGCCGAACGGCTGGTCCTGAACGCAGCAGAGGGCGCTGGCTTTATTGGCATCGCCGTCGCGCTCATGGGTCGCAACCATCCTTTCGGGGTATTGTTGGCGGCCCTTCTTTTCGGCTTTCTATATCAAGGCGGCGCAGAACTCGCCCTATGGACGTCGATCCCCCGTGAGTTGATCATTGTAATACAGGCATTGGTGATCCTCTTTACGGGTGCACTAGATAATATGGTGCGCATGCCGCTCGCGCGGTTATTTCTATCATTGAGGAGAGCATAAAATGATGGCAGGACCCTTTAAAATAGGTGTCGATGACGATACCGGCGCTGATCTGGGCTTTGTGCTCAGTTGTTTGGCGTTAGGTATGATCACGATGGAGGAGCTGCACATGTGGATCCATCACGTGATTGCACAAACACCCGGTGGCGACGTGCCACCACATTTGGTGGCACTGCTTGCGCTACAAAAACCCGCAAGCGTCTTCCGCCCGAACGAGGCTGTGATGCGCCGCATCCCGCATGACCCGTTCATCAACGACGACCGCTTTGACGCGATGCTGGGGCTGCAATTCTTTTTGCGCCGCGACAAAACCCAAGCCGTCGATATTTCGCAGGCAGAGGCCGAAGACGCTCTTCGCCGGAACCCAGAAGTCGCGGATCGCTTCTTTTCGCTCTTCCCCTTCTTGATGGAGAAAGTTGCCTAAATGGACTTTGCGACCCTTTTGCAGATGCTAGACGCAACCCTGCGTCTAGCGACCCCGCTTTTACTGGCTTGTTTAGCCGGTCTATATTCCGAGCGGGCCGGAATTTTTGATATCGGGCTAGAGGGTAAGATGCTCGCCGCCGCGTTCATGTCGGCGGCAGTTGCATATGTCACGGGTAACGTTTGGCTGGGGCTTTTGGCGGGTATTGGTGCATCGATGGTGCTGTCACTTATCCACGGGCTGGCCTCGATCACGTTCCGGGGCAACCAATTGATTTCTGGGGTTGCGATCAACTTTTTGGCGGCTGGCCTTTCTGTCGTGGTCGCGCAAAGCTGGTTTCGCCAAGGCGGACGCACGCCCCAACTATCGGGTGACGCACGGTTTGAACCGATTACGCTACCCTTTGCTGAGCAACTGCAAGACGTGCAAGTTCTTGGTGCAATCTATTATGAATTAATTTCGGGTCATACGATCCTTGTTTATGTCGCGCTATTGTTGGTCCCGATTACGTGGTGGGTTTTGTACCGCACGCGCTTTGGCTTGCGTTTGCGCGCAGTTGGCGAAAACCCTGCCGCGGTTGATACCGCTGGTGTATCTGTGGTTGGCCTACGGTTCGCGGCGGTTGCGATTTGCGGTGTACTGTGCGGGATTGCCGGTGCTTATCTGGCCACCGCCCTACAGGCCGGCTTCACCAAAGACATGAGCGCGGGACGCGGATATATCGCCCTTGCTGCGTTGATTTTCGCCAAATGGCGTCCATGGTATGCGCTTTATTCCTGCCTGCTGTTTGGCTTCTTGCAAGCAATGGCCCTACGGTCCGACGTTGTCGAAGGCGTGATCGGCTTCGCACTGAATGCGCAACTGTTGGATGTGTTGCCATTCATCCTCGTCGTTGTGCTGACAGGTTTCGTTGGCAAGGCCACAGGCCCAAAAGCAGGGGGGCAAGCCTATGTCAAAGAACGCTAAGGCACTTGCCGCCCAAATCAAGACGATTGCAGGCGATGCGCCTGTGCAAATCGGGATGATACTCGGCTCTGGCCTTGGTCATATTGCCGATGCGGTTGATGGCGTGGCAATCCCCTATGGCGATCTGCCGGGGTTTCCGCATGCGGGCGTATCTGGGCACAACCCTAACCTTGTGATCGGTGATTTTGAAGGCGTGCGCGTGGCGGTGTTTGGCGGGCGCGCGCATTACTATGAAAACGGCACGGCAGATGCGATGCGACTGCCGCTTGAGGTGCTGCGCGAACTGGGGGCGGACCGGATGATCGCAACCAATGCGGCGGGATCTATGCTACCCGATATGCCGACCGGATCAATCATGTGCCTGTCTGACCATATCAATTTTTCAGGACTGAACCCGCTGATCGGCGAACCGACAGACGCACGGTTTGTGCCAATGAATGACGCCTATGACCCTGCCATTCGTGCAGCGCTGCGTGCGGCCGCCGACGACGCCGATGTAGCCATGGCTGACGGCGTTTATGCATGGTATTCGGGCCCGTCGTTTGAAACGCCTGCCGAAATCCGCGCGATCAAACTTCTGGGCGCTGATGCCGTTGGCATGTCAACAGTGCCCGAAGTGATCCTCGCTCGGTTCTTGGGGCTGAAAGCCGCCGCGATTTCCACCATCACCAATATGGCCGCAGGCATGAGCGACGAATCCATCAGCCACGAACACACCAAGGCAATGGCGCCGATCGGTGCCGCCAAACTTGAAAAGGTGTTGCGCGGCTACTTGCGGGGATTGGCGTGAGTCCAGATCCGCATAGGCGGTATCGCCAACGCGGCAATTCCGCACCGCAATCTCAGTATCTGCCCGCGACCGTTTGACAGCCGCGCGTGAAACCGTTTGTGTAGAGCCACAAACGCCCGGATCCGCTCATGCAAGTTTATCTTCCCATCGCCGAAATTTCGGTGAATGCCTTCCTCCTTTTGGGAATTGGCGGGATTGTTGGCATTTTGTCCGGCATGTTTGGTGTCGGCGGTGGTTTCTTGATTACGCCGCTGTTGTTTTTTATCGGCATCCCCCCGGCGGTTGCGGTTGCGACGAGCACGAACCAAGTTGTCGCCTCGTCGTTTTCTGCGCTTCTTGCGCATCTTAAGCGCAAAACCGTTGATATGAAGATGGGGACGGTGCTGCTTGTTGGTGGGCTTGCTGGCTCCGCACTTGGGGTCCTCCTATTTAATTTTTTGCGGTCACTTGGCCAAGTCGATCTGCTTGTGCAGCTTTGTTACGTGCTGTTTTTGGGTGTCATCGGCGCGCTGATGTTTGTGGAAAGCCTGAACGCTATCCGCCGCGCCAACCGCCCCGGTGCCCGTGTCGTGCGGCGCAAGCACAACTGGGTCCACAACCTGCCGTTCAAGATGAAATTTCGGGTTTCGGGTCTCTATATTTCAGTTGTCCCGCCCTTGCTGGTAGGTGTCTTGGTCGGCGTCCTCGCCGCGATTATGGGCGTCGGCGGCGGGTTCATCATGGTGCCCGCGATGATCTATTTGCTCGGTATGCCGACCAAGGTTGTGATTGGGACATCGCTGTTCCAAATCATCTTTGTCGCCGGGTTTACCACCGTGCTGCACGCCACAACCAACCATACGGTTGATGTGGTCTTGGCGCTATTGCTGCTAATTGGCGGCGTGGTTGGTGCGCAATTTGGCACCCGTTGGGGTGTGCGGATGAAGGCGGAACAATTGCGCATTCTGTTGGCCACACTCGTCTTGGGCGTTTGTATCAAGCTGGCCATTGATTTGCTTATTCAGCCAACTGAATTGTATTCGCTAACAGCGGGGGCACTATGATCCGGTTGGTCATGTTTATGATTTTTCTGGCCCTTCCCGCATCAGCGGAAGAAGAAATCGTGCTTGGCCTGTCACACGATCAGGTCGCGATTACAGCCACCTTTGAAGGGTCCAATATCCTTGTGTTCGGTGCGGTTAGGCGTGAAACGCCGATCCCCGACAAAAGCGAGTTGGGCGTCATCGTCACCATCGCAGGCCCCGACATGCCTGTTGATATTTGGCGCAAAGACCGACGGGCCGGTATTTGGATCAACACCGATGAAGTTGAAGTCGACGCTGCCCCGTCATTTTATGCCGTCGCCACATCGGCGCCGATGCGCGATGTGCTGCACCATGTCGAAGACCTACAATACCGTATCACCGCACCCCGTAAAATTCGGGCCATCGGTGGGCAGGTCAGTGATAGCGTCGCCTTCATGAATGCGCTGATCCGCATTCGTACCGATGAAGGGCTCTACCAGCGGCTTGAGGGGGCAGTCGATCTTGAGCAAGATACGTTGTTTCGCACCGCGATTACCCTGCCCGCGAACCTGACCGAAGGCATCTATGAGGCGCGGATATTCTTGACCCGCAATGGGCGGGTTATCGATGAATATATCACCGAAATTCCGGTTCAAAAAGTAGGGCTGGAACGTTGGCTCTATAACCTCGCGCACAATCAATCGCTGATCTACGCATTGATGTCGCTTGCGATTGCGGTTGGGGCAGGATGGGGCGCATCAGCCGTCTTTGGGATGATCCGGCGCTAGGCGCGCTTAAACTTCTTCGCTTACCAACGTGAAGGGCGCGTCAGGTACCGTCAAATCATCGACACGTAGCGTGCCTTCGGGGCGGGCCAAGCGGTTGCGCACGACCCAGCGCAATTGGTTTTCTGCGCGGGTGATCGCAACATATGCAAGCCGTTTCCACAGGGGCTGCCCCGCCTCGACCCGGCCCATGCGGCTGGCAATTTCGATGTCGGGCGCAAAGACCTGCACCGTATCCCATTGCGACCCTTGCGCCTTATGGATCGTTACCGCGGCACCATGTAAGAACGTCGCCCCCATCCGCGCGGCAAAGGGGATGAACGGTTCCTCGTCACCCTCTTGTTCAATCTTCACGATGCTGGCCGCACTGACTTGCGGGTCTTCGGCACCCATCACATGCAGGCGAGAAAATCCGGGTTTCCGGCCTGGCCCTAGGTAGATGACTTGCGCGCCCTTGATCAGCCCGCGCGCCTCTAGATCAAGGCGCTTTTTGCGGTGCTTGAGCGGCAGTTCAATCCCGTCACAAATCAACGGCTCACCCGCGAGCAATTCATCACCCGGCGCACCAAAGGCCGCGCGAAAGGCGTGGATCAACCGGATACGCGTCGCGTTGCGCCAAACCAAACAGGGCGAACGGGCCATCAGATCCGCTTCGACGCGTTGGGCCATTACTACCCGTTCATCAGTCTTTGCGGCCTCTGCAACCATCCGCTCGAACGCATAAAAATCCACCATCGGATCGGCCAGCGCATGGGCCAAATCAAGGATCGGGTTACCTGCATCTTGGCGGTGAATACGGTTCAAGACCTGTACCCGTTTGGCCGGCAGGGTTTCAAACACCATCCCGCCAGACGATTTCACCGGGGGGAGCTGCGCTGGATCACCAAACAGAATGAGCGTCGGAAAAATTTCTTGCAGGTCTTCGAACTGTTTCTCATCCAACATAGAGCTTTCATCGACGAATCCTATGTCCAACGGGTCTTCGCGGCGCTTCCATCCGGTGATAAAATCACTGCCACGCAATCCCGCAGCCGCCAGTGCTGCCGGGACAGAGCTATTGACCTGATAGGACGCATAGGCGCGGTCCAGCGCAACATCTGTCAGCCCTTCAATCTCGGGGCGGTCCCCCTGCCCGGCTAGCCATTCGGCGATTTTTTCGTATTCCGGGTCGTACATTGGCGTATAAAGAATGCGGTGAATTGTGGTCGCCGGAACGCCCCGGTTGCGCAACACGCTGGCGGCTTTGTTTGTCGGGGCCAAGATCGCCAAGGTGCGCCTATCTTTGCGCTTGCGACCTTCCCAATCACCCGACACCACATCAACGCCGGCCTCTTCAAGCGCCTTGTATAGCCGGGCCAATAACATGGTTTTGCCAGACCCAGCCTTACCGATAACCGCCATGACAGACGATTTTTCTGATCCGGGCGGCGTCAGCAGACTGTCGTCCAAATCCACACCCGATTGGCGTAGCGCGGCCGCGACGTTATCCCATGCCTCGGCCTGATCGTCAGAGAATGTAATGGCAGGTGCGTTCATGCCGCGACACTACCTGCGCTATCGCGGGCGTGCCAGCGGATTACGCCACCTTTTGCATCGCCTGAATAGATTGACCAAACGATAGATCAAACCAGGCTTCGGATTGGTCCGACGTGACCTGCGCACGGCGCAAAACGCGCGCACGATCTTCGGGGCGGAACGGCCAAAGACCAACACTGATCTTATCGCGGCCTGTTCCAGCGCTGCCCAATACCTCTGGCGAGGCGCCAATCATGCTGTAAATGCGTACCATACGCGGATCGAAGACACCGAGAAGATGTGTTAACGAAAACGCGCGCATCAATTCGCCGCCCGCAAGCATCATTGCCGCTGCAACACGGGGGGTGGCCTGTTGACCAAGAACAAAGCGCGTGCACTCCCAGATATAGGGGCTTTCGATCCGTTCACCGTTCAATAGATTCGAAAAATGATCATTGACCATCGTGCGTTCGCTTGTCGGCAAGAACCGCATCGAACCGCCATGGGTGCCATCCGCGTTTTCCCAGATGACATAGAGCGGGTTCATCGCATCATATTCGTCGTGTTCTTCGCCGTTTTCATCGACGGTCACCGCCCAGTGTAGACGCTCCGCAAATTGTACGGCCCGATCACGGTACATTGTGTGCTTTAAAACTGGTCGGCGGGCCAAGTCATTCCCGTAGATATAGCGCAACATAGAAAATTCCCCTTCAGCATGATTGGATAGCTCAAGGGTAAGGGCGCGTGCGCGGGCACTTCGTTAACCGCGCGTACAAGGCATTAATAAATTTTTAACAAATTGCTGCACCACAGCACTATTCATCTTCGCGACCGGGCCAGCCACCGCTGGCCTCACGGGCGGCACCACCGACAACAATCAGCCCTTCACCAACCGCGCGTGCGACTGCATGGGTGGTGTTGAGCGCACCAAGCTTAAACCGCGCGCTTTCAATATAGGCGCGCAATGTATGCTCAGAAATATTTAACAATTCAGCAACTTGCGCACGCCCATGCCCCATTCCAAGAAATGTCAGCGCCTCAACTTCGCGCGGGGACAGCTGGCGTATCGGTTCTGGCCGTCGCTGCGCGGCAAGCGATAGCACCTTTCTATTCAAGAAGTGTGCGATCAATATCCATTCGCGTTGATTCGCTTGAATAAAATCATCCCAACTTGCGTCATCGGTTGTGTGCGATGTGGTCAACAAAGCAAGCTGCCCATTGGGGCCGCGGATTGGGAATGAAAAACCTTGATTGCCAACACCATACCCAATCGCATCTTTTCGGAACGCTTTTGCCGCACGCGATGACCAATCTAATTGGCGCCAGTCAACAGGGTGAAATCTTTGGAAGCATCCGATGATAACAGGGTCGATACGGATATAATCGTTTTCGACATAATGTTTGACCCAAACGGGATCATAGGTGCCAAACCCGTATTGCTCACCATCTGCACTTAGCCAATGATAGACCACGTGATCCACCGCGAACATATCGCGTAGCTGCACGGTCAAATCTTGGATTTGCTCAAGCGCTTCCGCTTGTTCCAACGTTTGCAGAAAGCTGTTCAGTTCCAGTTTTTCCCCCTTGCGTCGACAAAATCGCACTCTCAATCACACGGTTCATCTCAACCCTAGCGGAAGCTGCCGCATTTTCAAGCTGCGCCTCCAAATCGGAAAGGTGATGAGTTTGCGCATATCGTTGCAGATCGGTGATCACATCGAGGATCCACTCATGGCCCATTTGTCAATTCCTTAACTAATTACACCGTTGCTTCTTTCTGCAAGAATAACACGATAACTATTAATTATTTATCCGCAGGCGCAAACCCCCCAATATTGGGGGGTTTAGGCAGATAACACACTAACAAAGCACACGTTTGGCACCAGATACATTGCAGCGCCAAAAGATTAAATTCAACCTTTGCATGTATATTCAATCTGCCTCAGCCGCGTCGTCAAGCGACCGCAAACCAACCTTTGGGGCTTGGATCAATACCGCCATGTTGCCGGGTTTATGTTCGTTGCGGCGCATCTTTGCATGGGCCTCGGGCAGTTCTGCCCAAGTGAATACCTCGGACATACATGGGTCTAGGCGACGTTCAATCATCAGCTTATTTGCGGCGCTCGCCTGTTGGAGGTTCGCAAAGTGGCTGCCCTGAAGGCGCTTTTGGTGCATCCACATGTAACGCACGTCGAACGTCAGGTTATACCCTGTTGTCCCCGCACAGATCACAACCATGCCACCACGTTTACAAACAAATGTGGACACGGGGAACGTGGCCTCGCCGGGGTGTTCGAACACCATATCGACATTATTGCCTTTTCCGGTAATCTCCCAAATCGCTTTGCCGAATTTACGTGTTTCATTGAACCACGTCTTATATTCGGGCGTATTCACGGTTGGCATTTGCCCCCAGCAATTAAAGTCGTTCCGGTTGATGACCCCTTTTGCGCCCAGTGACATAACAAAATCGCGTTTTGTTTCATCACTAATAACGCCAATCGCATTCGCGCCTGCGGTATTGATCAACTGAATAGCATAAGATCCCAAACCGCCTGACGCGCCCCAAACCAAAACGTTTTGACCAGGTTTCAGCTCGTGCGGGTGGTGACCGAACAACATGCGGTAAGCGGTCGCAAGCGTCAGCGTATAGCAGGCGCTCTCCTCCCATGTCTGGTGCTTTGGTCGAGCCATCAGTTGTTGGGATTGCACACAGGTAAATTGCGCAAACGATCCGTCAGGTGTCTCATAGCCCCAAATTCGCTGGCTTTCGGAATACATAGGATCGCCACCGTTACAATGTTCGTCGTCGCCATCGTCTTGGTTGCAGTGGATAACAACCTCATCGCCGACCTTCCAGCGTTTGACCTTGTCGCCAACGGCCCAAACGATACCGGACGCATCGGACCCGGCGATATGGAAATCCGCGCCATGGACATCAAATGGGCTGATCGGAATACCCAGCCCGGCCCAAACGCCGTTGTAGTTCACGCCCGCCGCCATCACGAGAACAAGCACCTCGTGGCTATCGGGTTTTGGAGTTTCGACCGTCTCTACTTGAAATGCTTCTTCAGGCTCGCCGTGGCGTTCGCGACGGATCGTCCACGCATACATTTGGTCGGGCACATGCCCAAGCGGTGGAATTTCACCGACTTCATAGAGCGCCTTTTGCGGTGCTGCTGCGGGGGCATTCAGATCTAGGGCCATGTCGGTCTCCATCACATAAGGTCACATTTTGCTGCGCCGCAGAATCGGCGGCCTATGTGATGGATATTATTGGCTGCGCAATTTTACAACCTTAATGTAGTTTATTTTGTAATTTTATGTCTGCCGCATCGCAGCGTCATTTACTTGAAAGTCACGGTAGAGACCTGACATACGTTAACATTGTTGCGTACGACGCTGCTTCCGTCCCGGAATTCTGCTTTCAAATCAAACATGCAAGACCCCGTACCATCATTGAAATCGATGTTAACAGAGCTACCGCTCGCCAAAATGGACGATCCGAGGATGTCTTCTTCCCATGAATTTGTGCTGGTGCGCGATCCGTAGAACCGCCAAATCGTGCCGCCCGTGTTATTCACGATCAGCACATTGCGGTTCATTCCGCTGGATGCGGTGCTCGTTTCAACGCAGCCAGAGGCGCCCAATGCGACCGTCGCCGCCAGAGCCAAAGATTTAAAATGAAATGCCATACCGTTTATTCCCTCGTTAATCGCCGCCCGAACTGGCCACAAAACAAAGACAAACGCCCCGATTGATTCGGGTCAATTTTTAGGGTGCCGCTACGTCAGTGTCAAAGTGATGGGCAATGGTATTGGCATAATAAGCCAAGATCGCATGGCCAGTTTCCGTGATTTCAATGATGTCGCCAGCGACGCTGATAGCCCCGCGGGCGGCAAGCCGGTCCAACGCGTCAGACGCAATCTGATCCGCCGGGCGTCGCGGCAGAGGCATTCGTTTTGGTTTGAGCTGCGCTAGTTTTTGCACGATCACCGCCTCAAGCGCGGCTTTGTCGGTGACGCTATCATAGACTAACGCATGCGCAACCAATGGCACACCTAATACCGGGATCGCCCGCATGATCCGTTTCTTTAGTTCCTCAGCGACGGCCGTGGTGACTTCATCGGCTGGGGCCGATGTGTGAAACTCAGATAGCTTCAGCGGATCACCAAAGCTGACAGATGCAGTTCCAAATGTCCGAAACTGGCGCGTAATCCGCAACCAAACATGTCGGCCGACCCGGCGCAGCACATGCATGAAAGGTGGTCGAAACCGCCGTGTCCCTGACTGATCAGCGGCGATGAGAAACGTATCCTCAAGCACCCTGTCGTAATTCAGGGCGACGGGTACGAAAATAACTTCACGCGCATCCGGGTCAAAATCATCGATGATATAATTGAGCAGCCCAACACGTGGCGGCGCCATCCGCCCATCAAGGCTAAGACCGCCTTCGGGAAATACCGCTTGGCTCACGCCGCCGCGCGTGGCCATTTGCACATATCGCGCAAGCACTTGACGATAAAGCGCACCGCGCGATCTACGCCGGATGAAATAAGCCCCCATCGCCCGTATGATCGGCGAAAGCGGCCAAACCCGCGCCCATTCGCCAACGGCATAGGACAGCGCACCAGCGCTGGCGGCAAGATAAGTGACCAGCACATAATCCATATTACTGCGGTGATTGATCACAAAGACGACAGCGGCATCGGGGTCTATCTCAGCCAGTTGCTTGCGGTCAAATGTTCCTAGACGAATGCGGTAAAGCGATTTCGACAGCCACCGCGCCAGCCGAATTCCATAGCTAAAATAAGCTGTTGCCGAAAAGGACGGAACAATCTCGCGGGCATAGCCTTTGGCTTTCTCAAAGGCGACGTTTTCGGGGACGTTTTCTTTGCGGGCATATTCCACGATTGCGCGGGTCACTTCGGGGTCGTAGATCAACCGCTGGATCATGTCATAGCGCCGGGCGAGCTTGAACGGTTCAATCGGACGCTGAAGCCGCTGATTGACCCGTGCAATCACACGTTCGGCGCGCTTGCGAAAAAACCACCGTACCGATGGAAACAAGAAGTGCGACGCAAACGTCACCCCGGCAAACAGGATAATTAGGACAAAAGCCCACAACGGCATTGAAACAGTTTGCGTCATCGCGCGAACCTGACAGGGAAACGCGCCAACGTAAATCCCGCCATGCCGCAACGCAGCGAATTGACAGCGCCACAAAGTATTGAGTATTAATCCCTCAACGCAATAATATTTCGCAAGGATCAAACATGTCGCACGCGCAGAAAGATCGCCCTTGGCTTTTTCGGACCTATGCTGGTCACTCGACTGCGGCCGCATCGAATGCGCTTTACCGTGGGAACCTTGCCAAAGGGCAGACCGGGCTTTCGGTGGCTTTTGATCTACCTACCCAGACAGGGTATGACAGCGATCACGTACTCGCCAAAGGTGAGGTCGGCAAAGTCGGCGTGCCTGTCAGCCATTTGGGCGATATGCGCGCATTGTTCAATGACATCCCGCTTGACCAGATGAACACGTCGATGACGATCAACGCGACCGCGCCTTGGTTGCTTTCGCTTTATATTGCCGTGGCCCAAGAACAAGGTGCAGATATTTCCGCCCTACAAGGCACCGTGCAAAACGACATCATCAAAGAATACCTGTCGCGCGGCACCTATATCTGCCCGCCCGAACCCTCTTTGCGGATGATCACCGATGTCGCCGCCTATACCCGTGAACATCTTCCTAAATGGAACCCGATGAACGTCTGTTCCTACCATCTACAAGAAGCCGGTGCGACACCCGAAGAAGAGCTCGCTTTTGCTTTGGCGACCGCGACGGCCGTGCTTGATGACCTCAAAGACAAAGTACCAACCGCTGACTTCCCTGCGATAGTGGGCCGCATTTCGTTCTTTGTGAATGCGGGCATCCGCTTTGTCACCGAACTGTGCAAAATGCGCGCCTTTGTCGAGCTGTGGGATGAAATCTGCGCGACCCGCTACGGGGTGGAGGACGCAAAATACCGACGCTTCCGCTATGGGGTGCAGGTGAACTCCCTTGGTCTGACTGAACAGCAGCCTGAAAACAACGTCTATCGCATTTTGCTTGAGACGCTCGCCGTGACCCTATCGAAAAATGCCCGCGCCCGCGCGGTGCAGTTACCTGCTTGGAACGAAGCGCTTGGCCTGCCGCGCCCCTGGGATCAGCAATGGTCGCTGCGAATGCAACAAATTCTGGCCTATGAAACGGATCTGTTGGAATTCGACGATCTCTTTGACGGCAACCCGGCCATTGACCGCAAGGTCGGCGCGCTCAAAGAAGGGGCGCGTGCAGAACTGGCGCAAATCGACGGGATGGGCGGCGCGGTTGGCGCGATTGGGTACATGAAATCACGGTTGGTCGAAAGCAACGCCGCGCGGATCGCAAGCATCGAAGACGGGCGCACCACCGTTGTCGGCGTCAATAAATGGCAAGCGGGCGAACCCTCACCGCTGACCGCGGGCGATGACGCGATTATGGTTGCCGACCCCGAAGCAGAGGCCGATCAGCTGAACCGTCTGCGTGCATGGAAAACTGACCGCAATAATGCTGCGGTTAAAACTGCACTCGCCGCCCTGCGTACTGCCGCCACAGACGGCAGCAACATGATGCCCCCGTCCATTGCCTGCGCGCGTGCGGGCGTGACAACAGGCGAATGGGCCGATGTGATCCGCGGCGTCTTTGGCCAATACCGCGCCCCAACCGGGGTGAGCGCGAACCAATCCAACCGGACTGAGGGGCTGGATGATCTACGTGAACAGGTCGACCTGGTCAGTTCCGCACTGGGACGACGTATGAAATTTTTGGTCGGTAAACCCGGTCTTGATGGGCATTCTAACGGCGCCGAACAAATCGCAACCCGTGCGCGCGATTGCGGCATGGATATTAGCTATGAAGGTATTCGCCTAACGCCCGATGAGATTGTCGAAGCCGCGCGCGAGAACGAAGTGCATGTCATTGGACTGTCGATCCTATCCGGTTCGCACGTGCCACTGGTCCGTGATGTGATGACAAAGCTTGCCGCCGCAAACTTGACACATATCCCCGTCATTGCGGGCGGCATTATCCCTGACGATGACGCCATTGCGCTGCAAAAAATGGGCGTCGCGAAAGTCTATACGCCGAAAGATTTCGAATTGAACAAGATCATGGGTGATATCGTTCAATTGGTCGACCCGCGCGAGAAACCTTAAGCTGACTGAAATCTAACTTCGGGTCTCCCGCTTTGCACCTGTTCGGCATAGTCTGACGCAAAAGCAAAAGGAGACCTGACATGACCATCCACATCGGCGCTGAAAAAGGCGACATTGCCCCTACCGTCCTGATGCCGGGCGATCCGTATCGCGCGAAATGGGCGGCAGAAACGTTCCTCACAGACGCGCGCTGCATCAATCAGGTGCGCGGCATGTTGGGATTTACCGGCACATGGAACGGCCATCCGGTCACAATTCAAGGGTCGGGCATGGGCATGCCGTCACTGTCGATCTACGCCAATGAATTGATCAAAGATTACGACGCGCAAACGCTGATCCGCATTGGGTCATGTGGCGGAATGCAAAAGAATGTCGGCATTCGCGATGTGATCTTGGCAATGACGGCATCCACCCTTTCGACCCCTTCAAGTGGCATATTTAAAGAACTCAACTTTGCCCCATGCGCGGACTACGGATTGCTTGCCGCCGCCCATCGCGCGGCCATAGCCAAAGGCGTGCCCACACATGTTGGCGGCATCTATTCATCTGACGTATTCTATGACGAACGCCCTGATCTGAATGAACAGATGGTGCGACACGGGATTCTAGGCGTCGAAATGGAAGCGGCCGAGCTATACAATCTTGCGGCGCGGCACGGACGACGCGCGCTTGCGGTTCTCACTGTCAGTGATCACCTCATCACCCATGAGGCCCTGCCTGCGGAAGACCGTGAAAAATCCTTTGGGGATATGGTCGAAATCGCGCTTGAAGCGGCTTTTGCCTAAATACCGTGACGGCGATCATACCCGTTCACAACAGGCGGCACCCATGCATCAAGGGTGCCGTCTTGGGGGCGCAGCACTTCCATATCAAGCGGATAGCACGCCGCCGCATCGCTTGAATGCTCAGCGCTGCAATCACCGCCGGGGCAAGCGCTAAGCACGGCAAGCAAATCAATTTCCGCAAATAATTCAATGTAATCGCCGGGGCGCACCGGGCTCGCTTTCATAAAATATTGTCCGGTATCGTGGGTAAACCCGGTACACATAAAGACGTTCAGCACGTCGTGCACCAGTGGCTCGGCCACATCAAGCCCCTGCCCCATATGCGTAGCCAAGGCACGCGTCAGGTTTGAATGACAACAATGATGATACTGCGCCCCAGACAACAAGTTCCCAGTGTAAGGATCACAGCGTGTCCCGATTACATCATGCACAGACCCGCCAAATTCATCCATCCCGTACCACTGCAACGTATCATGTGTGACCGTCGCCATTGGGCGTAGCGTCGGAAACGACGACCAAAGCCGATCGCCGGTTGTGACATGCGTGCCATGCAACGCGCGGGTTTTGCCGGAATAGAACCGCTCTGACAGGTCGTTGGCGTTAAACAAGTTCAGATCACCGACCTGCGGACCATCGACCGAATGAATACGCAAGAAATGTCCGGCAGGCACTGTGATGACCGCTGCATCACGTGGCGCGACAGTCACCCGCGACAGAGGTGTCAACCTGTCGCGGGCGGTTTGATACAGCGCCACATCGGCAGCGGGTAACGTATCCGTCGGATAGCATATGACCGGCTGTATCGCCCGGCGCGCGTCTGCGTCTTTTGGCTCTTTCACCGTTCTCTCATTTCTTTAGCTGCACACAGTCTGGAGGTTCGACAAGAGCCACGAAATGCATTCGCTAAGCGCAGCCCCGCCAAGCTTGACGGGATACACTTACTTCGCCTCGGCTTGCAACTTACAGGTTTCCATATCCACAGTCATCCTATCGCATCCGCAGTCGCAAACGTAACCTTTTCGAGGTCGACACCTTTTTCTTGTTTTTCGTTGCATTTTGTTTCCCCCAAAATGCAAGGTCGCAATCAAAATCCGGCGTCAGCCATGTCGCTAACCTTTCTGGCTCGTCAGTTTGAATATCAAAATCAAGGAACTTTGCATCAGGACGATTAGAAAAAAACGTCCGCACATCGTCATGGAATGTTTCATGACGATGGCGCCAAATTGTCTCTGTTTCCGTATCGTTAGCACCATATGATGCCGCAGCCCGCTTAAGAAAAGAATCAGCGTACTGTCTACCGATATGATTTTTACGAGAGAGCAACCAAGATTCAGCATTCCGCCAGTTCAACAAGAAATACGCATCAGGGTAGTCGCGATATAGCTCCCGGTAAAAATAATTCGCCTCAAGATGCATTGTGCCGTCGGTGAAGCTCAGATCTGAGTAAACATCAAAAGCGTCAATAGAAGCGAGAGCCGGACGTCCGTTTAATACATTTGTTGTAATCACCGGCGCCAGAAAACGACCATCAGGCAACGACCAATGCACCGAATGGTAGCCATTTTTGAGAAAAAAACTATGGAGTGTTGTTGTCGCAGTTTTATTAAAACCTATAATAAACACTTTTGGTCGTTGCATAGTCATAGGTCCTTTCCGCATTAGCGTCTGATTAAACGACGCGTTCGACCATCATACCTTTGATATGCGCGATTGCCTTGGCCGGGTTCAGGCCTTTCGGACAGGTTTTGGCACAGTTCATGATTGTGTGGCAACGGTACAGTTTAAATGGGTCTTCAAGATCATCCAAACGTTCGCCTGTTGCCTCATCCCGGCTATCAATGATCCAGCGGTACGCGTGCAAGAGCGCAGCCGGCCCAAGGTAGCGGTCGCTGTTCCACCAGTAGGATGGGCAGGATGTTGAGCAAGACGCGCACATCACGCATTCATACAGGCCATCAAGCTTTTTGCGGTCTTCGATTGACTGTTTCCACTCTTTCGCGGGGCGGTTCGTTTTTGTTTCCAGCCACGGCATGATAGAGGCGTGCTGCGCATAAAAATGGGTCAGGTCAGGTATCAAATCCTTGATCACAGGCATATGCGGCAAAGGATAGATTTTTACGTCGCCCTTAATCTCATCCAGCCCGTAGATACACGCCAGTGTATTCACCCCGTCGATCATCATCGCACATGACCCACAAATACCTTCGCGACATGAGCGGCGGAACGTGAGGGTTGGATCGGTTTCGTTCTTAATCTTAATCAGAACGTCCAGCACCATCGGGCCGCAGGTGTCCATATCGACGAAATATGTGTCCAGCTGCGGGTTCTTCCCGTCATCGGGATTCCAACGATAAATCTGCACCTTGCGCAGATTGGTCGCGCCTTCGGGCTTTGGCCAGGTTTTTCCCACCGTCATGCGGGAATTCTTAGGGAGTGTCAGTTGCACCATCGCGATGTTCCTTCCGTCACGGGCTATATTGCCCGAAAATTCTTACAATGACCGCAGCCGCGCGGGGCGGATCGGCATTTCGCCCGTCAAATCGATGACGCAGCTTTCGTATACTTCTTGTGGGTCGCGTCCACGCAGCAGATCGGCGGACAGGCCAATACTAATGCCGGTTGAAACACCTGTGTCGCTATTCACACCAACGCTGACCCCACCTGTGGGGGCTTGGGCGGCACGCGCACGTTCTTCGCAACGTTGGGCTGCTTCCTCGGGCGTAGGCGGCATTGCCGCGCAGGCACCCACAAGGCACATGGCCAAAATTGCGAAACTGCCCCGCCACACGCGCATCAGCCAAACACCGACAACAGATCGCCAACACCCAATGTATCGTCCGCGATGCATGAAATCGTATCCGGACGCCCGGCAATTTCGACCACCAGATCCGTTGTCGCAGAGGTCGTGCCAACAACAGCAGCCTGTGCGATTTCAACGATTTCGCTGCTAGATGCGTTGTCGATAATACAATCAGTCACCGGCGTCGCATCGACCCCAGGGAACTTGCTTTCGACGACGCCATTCACCACAGTTTTTGCACTGCTGCGCGCGATTTGATCAACGCTATCAGACGCGTCAAGACACCCAGATAGGCCAAACGCCGCCGCAGCAATCAATCCATATTTCCACATTAGAACGTCCTTTCTTTGGGCGCGATTTTCGCTTCGGAAATGCCGCCCTGTTTTTCGGTTGTCAGTGGGGTCGTGATGACAGGACGGTGGCTGAGCTTGACGCTATCGCCATCAACGTGGCTGATGGTGTGCACCCGCCAGTTTTCATCGTCACGCGTTGCGTAGTCTTCATGCGCGTGGGCGCCGCGGCTTTCCTTGCGGGCCTCAGCACCAACGATTGTTGCCAAGGCGTTTGGCATCAGGTTGGTCAGTTCAAGCGTTTCCATCAGGTCAGAGTTCCACACGAGGCTGCGGTCGGTGACCTTGAGGTCATCCATCTTGCCCGCAATCGCTGTCATTTTATCAACACCTTCGGCCAGTGTTTTGTCGGTACGGAACACGGCAGCGTCTGCCTGCATTGCTTTTTGCATCTCAAGACGCAGATCAGCCGTAGCGATATTGCCTTTGGCATGGCGCAGACCATCAAAACGATCAAAACATGCGTCGACTGATGGCTGGTTCAAAGTTGGGTTTGGCGCGTTGCGGTCAACAACCTCACCAGCGCGGATCGCAGCCGCACGGCCAAAGACCACAAGGTCAATCAGCGAGTTAGAACCAAGACGGTTCGCACCATGCACAGAGGCACAGCCAGCTTCACCAACAGCCATCAGGCCCGGCACAACAGCGTTAGGATCTTTGGCAGTGGGATTCAACACCTCACCGTAATAGTTGGTTGGAATACCGCCCATGTTATAGTGAACCGTTGGCAGAACCGGGATCGGTTCTTTGGTCACGTCGACACCGGCAAAAATCTTGGCCGATTCTGAAATACCTGGCAGACGTTCGGCCAAAGCCTCGGATGGGAGATGGTTGAGGTTCAGGTGAATATGATCCCCCCCTGCGCCAACACCGCGCCCTTCGCGAATTTCCATTGTCATACAGCGGCTGACATAGTCACGTGGGGCAAGGTCTTTATAGTTCGGGGCGTAACGCTCCATGAACCGTTCACCTTCAGAGTTGGTGAGATACCCACCTTCGCCGCGCGCGCCTTCTGTGATCAGACAGCCAGCACCGTAAATCCCGGTTGGGTGGAACTGCACGAATTCCATGTCCTGAAGTGGCAGCCCCTGACGGGCGACCATGCCGCCGCCATCACCAGTACAGGTGTGGGCAGACGTAGCCGAGAAATAGGCGCGGCCATAGCCGCCAGTCGCCAGAACAACAGTTTTCGCGTTGAACACGTGCATGGTGCCATCGTCCAGCTTCCATGCGATGACGCCTTGGCAGACGCCATCTTCGGACATGATCAGATCAAGCGCGAAATATTCGATATAGAATTCAGCCTGCTGTTTCAGCGATTGACCATAAAGCGTGTGCAAGATCGCATGACCGGTCCGGTCGGCAGCAGCACAGGTCCGTTGTACGGGCGGGCCTTCGCCAAACTCTGTTGTGTGGCCACCAAATGGACGTTGGTAAATCTTGCCTTCTTCGGTCCGGCTAAATGGCACACCGTAATGTTCCAGCTCGTAAACCGCTTTGGGGGCTTCGCGTGCGAGATATTCCATCGCATCCGTGTCGCCCAGCCAATCAGACCCTTTGACGGTGTCATACATATGCCACTGCCAACTATCAGGGCCCATGTTACCAAGGGACGCCGCGATGCCGCCCTGCGCCGCAACTGTGTGCGACCGGGTTGGAAACACCTTTGAGATACAGGCTGTCCGCAGCCCTTGTTCCGCCAGACCCAGCGTCGCGCGCAGACCAGCACCACCAGCACCGACAACGATCGCGTCATAGGTGTGGGTTTCGTATTCGTATGCAGCCATTGTTTTGTTGCTCCGCTAAATTAAAGGGCGATGCGCACAATTGCGAAAATCGCAAAGGCAGCAGCAGAATAAGACAGGCAGTTCACGCCGATGATCAAACCTTTGCGGGTCAATCCGCCAGTGTAATCTTCGATTGTGGACCGGGCGCCGTGGGCAAAGTGATTGAACCCAACCAGCATGGTCAGGATCGCAATCATCGCCGGGAACGGGCGCTGATAATAAGCGATCACTTCGGAATAGGGCGAGCCAAGGATCGCGCCGAAAGACAAGATGAACATAAGCACAAGTGGCAGCAACGCCACAGAGGTGACCATCATATGCCAGTGATGTTCAGTACCAGTTTTCGCAGAGCCAAGCCCGGCAGCGCGTTTACGGTCAGTGATGAAACCCATGATCCGTCTCCCTTACAGTACGATGACGACAAAGATCGTCAGCAAAACGGACCCAACCAACGCCGCTTGGGCGTACATTTCGGATTGATCAACCTCAAGCATTCGGCCGGAATCCCAAATCAGGTGGCGAATACCAAACAGCATGTGGTAGAACATCGCCCAGGTTGAGAAGAACAAGATCAAATCGCCGAACCAGCTGGTGATAAACCCATTTGCAGTTGCAAATGCTTCGGGGCCAGATGCGGCGGCAACAAACCACCAAACGATCATCAGAGACGCAACCAGCAGCGAGAGCCCGGTGATCCGCGTAAAGATTGACGACATAGAGGTCCACTGCGGTCGGTAATATTGCCCGATCATGAACGGTGACAGAGGACGGTTGTCCTGATTATTGTCGGCCATGAATGTTCCCTTCTTTGGCTTGGCTGCCATTTCGGTTGCGCCTTTAGTCTTTTTTGCACCAATTCCAGCCAAGAGTCACGCAAAGTAAGATGGATAAACAGTGAATTCTTGCCGCAATTATGCAAAATACCGCCCTTTGTGATCACACATTTTTTCCATGTGATCACAAATAAAAACTGAGTTATTTAGTCGGAATACTTAAGGATGATCGCTCACGCCCGGCAATAAGATCGTTAACGCTCGCTTAAGCAACGTCATATCACGACCTACGAACAAAGGATAACTACCCCGACATCGGCTCCGCTCAGCGAAAGGCAACTATGAGCCCAACCTTGTCAATATTATGCACCACTACGAATGTCGGCTATCATTCGGCTTTCAAAAGCCTACAGCAACTAAGGAGGTTTTGAACGGGTTTTAGTGAACGCAAATTGCGATGTTTTACATCGTATCAAGAAGGAGAGCTTTGGATCACTCTTGATTGAATGGCTGCCCTCTATAAGTTGAAAGTTGACAGTGAGGAGAATTCGTCGTGATCAACGGTAACTTTAATCACCCAGAATATGGAGCCTGTCGCTTTATAGGAAATGCCGGCGACTGGATTGTATTTGAATGTTGGCATTCAAGTGAAAGTAAGTGGGTCCGTCAAACAGAACGGTTAAGCGTTCTGTTAAAACTTATTGATGCCAATACATAAAGTTTGGGATCAACCCTAAAACCACCGTTTATTGAATGCGACCTGTTCTGCCAGAGAACGCCCCAGTGGTCCCCAAATCTAGATGCCAAAGCCTCTATGCTGGGTGCGAGCCGCCTACTGCTCCGCTAGAATAACAGGTTACTCCGGCATCAAGGCCCAACAATCCAGATCAAGCAGCACATCGGGGTGATACTTCCCATCGTCCCCACGCAACGCACCCGCCGCGCCTTTGGTCGCGACCAGCCGTAGCCGGATCGCGCCGACTCCCGGCGCAGCTGTTTCAGCGATGTCCAAAACCTCGGACCATGCCCGCACCGTGTCGCCTGCGAAACATGGATTTGCATGTGCGCCGCCATTCAACGCCACAATCATCTGCGCATTAGCTAACCCATTGAACGACAGCGCCCGCGCCATTGAAATCACGTGACCACCGTAGATCAGCCGTTTGCCATCTGGTCGATTAGTTGCGTCAAAGTGCACTTTGGCGGTGTTCTGCCAAAGCCGGGTGGCGAGCATATGTTCGGCCTCTTCAATGGTGACGCCGTCCACATGGTCGATGACTTCGCCGACGGCATAGTCAGACAGACGGTGCGGTTCCCCCGCCAGTGCAAAATCATAGTTGCTGAAATCAAGCCCCTCTGGGATCACCAGATCATCCGCCCCAACGGCGCTGTTCAGCGCAGGGATCACCGTCTCAGGCGCGGGATCATCGCCGCGTTTACGCACCATCACCCAGCGCACATATGACATCAGCACTTCGCCATGCTGGTTACGCCCGGTGGTCCGCACCCAAACGACACCGCTTTTGCCGTTTGAATTTTGCTTAACCCCGATCACCTCGGACGTGGCGGTGATTGTATCACCGGGCCAAAGCGGCGTTTCCCAGCGCCCTTCGGCATAGCCCAGATTAGCAACCGCATTTAACGACACATCCGGGACCGTTTTGCCAAATACCGTGTGAAAGGTCACAAGATCATCCAGCGGGCTAAACGGCAGACCGCAGCTTTGCGCGAATTGATCCGACGAATGCAACGCGTGCCGGGCAGGATAAAGCGCGTGATATAGTGCGCGTTCGCCCATCTTGATCGTGCGCGGCACGGCATGGGTGATCACATCGCCAACCGCGTAATCTTCGAAAAACCGTCCTGCGTTTGTCTTGCTCATTGCTCACCTAACTTCATGTCCGGTGTGTAGGGCGCGTCGATATCTTTGGTCACGGCCTGCCCGCACCGCATCACGCCATTGGCCTGATCAAACGCGTAGGTGGGGCTGCCGTGCAATTCCCACCCTTTGGACAAGGCCAAGGACACTTTGTGGCAAAACGCGGATGTGTCATCTTCGGTCAATAAGCGGTAAATTTTCATGATTTATCCAAACGGGTTATAGCCCAGCGCCACATGCACACCCGCCACGACGGCAAAGACGACAACGGTGGCAATCAAGGCTGTGATTTCTTTTTTCATGGGCACGGCTGGGCCCGGCGTCCAATCAGGTTGCGCACGGTTGATCAGCTGCACTTCGGAGCTTGCCCAAACAAGCAACCCGCCAAACAAAACAAACGATGGGGTGTCGCCATTGACGATCAAATGCGCAAGCGCCCAGATCATCACGGCCGTCAACTGCGGGTGGCGGATGTATTGGGTGATCCGGGCCTTTGATCCGGACGCCGCAAAAAGATAAAATGCAAGCAACATCAAAAGGTTGTTGATCCCTACCAGCGCCGGTGTCCGGCCCCAATAATAGGTGCCTTGTGCCATACGGTAGCCAATAATCATCAAAATCAGACCGACAACAGCGCCAATGGCCACGGCCATTTTCCCCTGATCGCCAAATTTGGCACGGTGCGCCGGGGCAAGCCGTTTCCAAAAATGCACCCCAACCCAAAGGGCAAGTCCAAAGATAAGTAGTATCACGGTGTCTCCAATGCGGTGATGGCGTCAGCTTTCGCCAACGTCGCCCGCGCGGTGACAATATGCAAGTTCTCAACGATGCGCCCATCCACAACGGCCACCCCCTGCCCTTCGGCAGCGGCAGCGTCAAAGGCGGCAATCTGACGGCGGGCCAGATCGATATCTTCAGCGCTCGGGCCAAAGGCAGCATTACTGATCGCAACTTGGGCGGGGTGGATCAATGTCTTGCCATCAAACCCCATATCGCGCCCTTCCGCACATTCGGCACGAAGCCCATCGTCGTCCTTAAACGCGTTATAGACGCCATCCAGCACCACGATTCCTGCGGCTTTGGCGGCCAGCACACAAAGCTGAAGCGCAGTGACCATCGCAGGACGTCCGCGCGCGTTCAGGTCTTTGGCCAGATCATTGGTGCCCAGCACAAACCCCGCCATCCGCGGATGTGCGGCAATGCTCGCGGCGTTCAAAATCCCTTGCGGCGTTTCCATCATCGCCCAAATTGGCAGGTCAGGAATCAGCGCCGCCAACGCGTCCAGATCGGCCACGCTATTCACCTTGGGCAATAGGATCGCATCACAATCCATCGCGGCAATAGCCGCCGCATCATCGGCACCCCAGTCGGTATCTAACCCGTTCATCCGCACGATTTTCAAACGCGGGCCATATCCGCCCTGCGCCAAGGCATCCGCCAAGGTACCGCGCGCTTCGACCTTTGCATCAGGCGTCACCGCATCTTCAAGATCGAACAAGATCACATCCACAGGCAAGCCGCGCGCCTTATCCAGCGCACGCGGTTTAGAGCCGGGAATATAAAGGGCCGAACGAAAGGGGCGGGTTTGCATGACGTTTCCTCGCAATAAAATTGCGCACACATGGCCAGAAGTTGAATGATAATTCAAGTGAAAATATGCCGCAGCGCGGCAACATCATCAATTAGCGCCCAACGCAACGGTGATAGATATCTAGGTTCTGCGGTATCGCAATGTGATCGGCTAAAGCCCGATCAGCATCGATTTTATCCTGTGTCGAATGTTCTGATGAGCCGGAAACCAAAAAAGTCACGGCGGGTTGTATTCTCAGGTCGGACTCGACGAGCTAGACGCAAGCTATCCATTGCACCATTGTGTGCTCCGCCCTTTGCAACACGCCGTTCACAATCAGTTTGTCCGAGAGCATCTGCAAGGTACGCGCTATCGGAACTCAGGCCGAGGTGTTCGTCAGACCAGCAGGATAAAGTGTACTCTCTAACATTTCCGGACATATGCCGAAGGCCCCATGTGTTCGCAGCATCTAATTCTCCAACGGGTATGGGCGCGTTTTGGTTGGCTAGGTAGGGCATTGATTGCCCTCGTCTTAAATGTTCTGTTGCCCGTCCCGAAAAATTCGCTTGATCTGAGGTCAGATCATCGCCCTGCGCAAAGCGCGTCGTTGTCCCTGCGCGCGCCGCATATTCCCATTCGGCCTCTGTCGGTAGACGATAAACGTCATCCCCGACCTGCGCATTTAGCCACGCAACATATTCAAGAATATCCAGATACGAGACGTTGATCACCGGATGATCGGGGCCAATCACGACGTAGCCTTGCCGCGTCAGGACGTTGATATCCGGGCTGTGTGAGCAACCACCTGCGTCGACACAGATCATCCATTCCGCGTAGGTAAGCTCGTTCCGAGCCATGGCATAAGGAATATCCATCACGACCTGATGGCGGGGATGCTCGCTCGGGATAATATTGATCTCATCAGGACCACGCACAGTACCCGTTGCGTCCGGGCCATAAATATCAAACGGGTTGCGCGATTCACCGAGGATAGCCCCCATCATAAATGACCCCAGCGGCATAACGATCATCTCTGGGCAATCGGCGCATTCTTGGAACATTTCAAGTTCGCCGACGGTCTGCCCGTCAGTAAGCTGATAGGTGGGGGCTGTTTCGGCTATGCTGGTCGTCGCTGCAAACACACATCCGAGTGCAAACAAAATTGTCTTAATCGTCGCGTTCATTTTGGACACACCCTCTGGCAGCAAAACCATATCACCGCAATCGCTATCAGTGCGCCGCACCCCAGTAAAGCATCGGATCAGGCGCCTAAGCCAGTGCCACCCAAATCAGCCGCGCCCCCGTCAGCACCAGCAAGACATAGGTCAGCCCAAAGAATAGCCGTTCGGGCACCACGTTATGGGCGCGCACGCCAATCCATCCGCCCAATAGTGCAAACGGGGCCAGCGCAAGGCTGCCCATGAGCGTGTCCCAAGTGAAGACGCCTAAAAACGCGTAGGGCAGCACTTTCATCCAGTTCACGGCCCAAAAAGTGACCACCATTGTCGCTTGATACGTGGTTTTGCTGAGCCCTTGCGACAGCAAGTAGACCGTTGCTGGCGGCCCGCCTGCATGGCTTATGAAGCTGGTGAAACCGCCCACAAACCCCGCGCCGCGTGCAAAGTTTTGCGAAAACGGGGCATCGCCGATCTTGAGCCACCCAAGCGAGCGACTAAACTGAAAGACCACGAAAGCGAGACAGACGCACCCAATCAACAGTCGGACAAAATCGGCGTCAACGACCGTATAGACCCACACAGCAAAGATGATCCCAGGCAACGCGCCCTGGATCAACCCCTTGGCCGATGGCCAATCCCATTTGCGCCAATAGGCTTTCATCGTCGCGACATCGACCAACATGTAAAGTGGAAGGATAATCCCAAGCGCAGCCCCCGGCGGTACGACCAGCGCCAGAATCGCACCGCCGACAAAGGCGACACCACCACCGAATCCGCCCCGAGATATGCCTGCAAAGACCATCGCGGGAATGCCCGCCGCGAAAAAATGCCAGTCGAGTTCGAACACGGCCACGCCTCTTAAATACCTTGGTTTCACCCTTTGTTAGCGCCTAACAGGATAATGGACCACATTACAATATGGGATGCCGCGATGCGGCACACTTGCGCAGGCGCGTTCAAAGGCTTACCCAATGTCGCAAATCGAACCACCAAAGGATCCATTTCAATGGCCAGACCCAAGATTGCTCTTATCGGCGCCGGACAAATCGGCGGCACGCTTGCACACCTCGCTGCGATCAAAGAACTCGGCGATGTCACATTGCTTGACCTCAATGACGGCGCAGCAAAAGGCAAGGCGCTTGACCTCGCCGAAGCCGGCCCATCTGAAGGTTTTGACGCCGAAATGGCGGGCACCGCAGATTACGCGGATATCGCAGGCGCTGACGTTTGCATCGTCACAGCTGGTGTTGCACGTAAACCCGGCATGAGCCGTGACGATCTTTTGGGCATCAATCTTAAAGTGATGAAAGCCGTTGGCGAAGGCATCGCAACCCACGCGCCAAACGCATTTGTCATCTGCATCACCAACCCGCTTGACGCGATGGTTTGGGCGCTGCGCGAATTCTCTGGCCTGCCCCACAACAAAGTTTGCGGCATGGCTGGCGTTCTGGATTCAGCACGTTTCCGTCACTTCCTTGCGGAT
Organism: Loktanella sp. D2R18; assembly: GCF_003318235.1. Taxonomy (GTDB): domain Bacteria; phylum Pseudomonadota; class Alphaproteobacteria; order Rhodobacterales; family Rhodobacteraceae; genus Yoonia. The sequence goes on from NZ_QOCG01000030.1 coordinate 346,410, forward strand.
GAATTCAAAGTCTCCATGCGCGACGTCACCGCCTTTGTTCTGGGCGGCCACGGCGACACAATGGTCCCACTGACACGCTACTCCACCGTCGCAGGCATTCCGTTGCCTGATCTGGTCAGCATGGGCTGGACGACACAAGACAAGCTGGATGCGATCGTACAGCGCACACGTGACGGCGGCGCCGAAATCGTTGGTCTGCTGAAAACAGGTTCTGCTTTCTACGCCCCAGCGACATCCGCCATTGAAATGGCAGAAGCCTACCTGAAAGACCAAAAACGTGTTCTGCCATGTGCAGCCCACGTTGACGGCGCTTACGGGCTGGACGGTTTCTATGTTGGCGTGCCAACAGTAATCGGCGCTGGCGGCGTTGAGCGCGTTGTCGAGATCAAGATGAACAAAGACGAGCAAGCCATGTTTGACAAATCTGTCGACGCGGTCAAAGGTCTGGTCGCAGCATGTAAAGACATCGACGGTTCACTGGCCTAAGCGCCATATCGCATCGTTTACACTAGGGCGCCCCTCGGGGCGCCCTTTTGCGTTTCGTATAGCTGACACTACCGCGAATCCCTCTATATAACTAAGTTCCGCGCGAACAACTTAGGTGACATCAAATTTGTGATCACAGCGCAAAAACGTGTGATCACAAATGTTCGATTATGCCCATATTTTTCATTTTTCAGTTACAAAACATTCATTCCTTGTGGTTTAGATAGGTCAACCGAAGCCAAATTGGACATGTCCCTATGAACATCCACGAATATCAGGCCAAAGCACTCTTGCGCAGCTACGGCGCGCCAGTTTCTGACGGCCGCCCTGTCACCCGTGCAGAAGACGCAAAAACCGCCGCTGGCGAACTTGATGGCCCGCTTTGGGTGGTCAAGGCGCAGATCCACGCAGGTGGGCGCGGCAAAGGCAAATTCAAAGAAGCTGACGCAGGCGAAGCAGGCGGTGTCCGTCTTGCTAAATCAGTCGAAGAAGCTGCCGAAGAAGCCAAAAAGATGCTGGGCCGCACATTGGTCACGCATCAAACTGGTCCCGTCGGCAAAGTTGTGAACCGCATCTACATCGAAGACGGTTCAGGCATTGAAACTGAAATGTATCTCGCCCTGCTCGTTGATCGTGCAACAAGCCGGATTGGTTTTGTTGTGTCGACCGAAGGCGGCATGGACATCGAGGAAGTTGCCGAAAACACCCCTGAAAAGATCCTGAACTTCACAGTTGATCCTGCGACTGGCTATCAGGCGTTCCACGGCCGCCGCGTTGCGTTCGCACTTGGCCTGAATGGCCCGCAAACAAAGCAATGCGTCAAACTTATGGGCCAGCTTTATACAGCCTTCGTCGAAAAAGACATGGAAATGCTGGAAATCAACCCATTGATCGTCACCGACGGCGGCGACCTCAAAGTGTTGGATGCCAAAGTTTCATTCGACGGCAACGCGATCTACCGCCACGCGGATATTGCCGCGCTGCGCGACGAAACCGAAGAAGACCCCAAAGAATTGGCCGCATCAAAGTTCGACCTGAACTACATCGCCCTTGAAGGCGAAATCGGCTGCATGGTGAACGGTGCGGGCCTCGCGATGGCTACAATGGACATCATCAAACTTTACGGTGCTGAACCTGCCAACTTCCTCGACGTTGGTGGCGGCGCGACCAAAGAAAAAGTAACCGAAGCCTTCAAAATCATCACATCTGATCCAAACGTCAAAGGCATCCTCGTGAACATCTTTGGCGGCATCATGCGTTGCGACGTCATCGCCGAAGGCGTAATCGCGGCTGTCAAAGAAGTCGGCCTGCAAGTGCCACTGGTTGTCCGCCTCGAAGGGACGAACGTCGAAAAAGGCAAAGAGATCATCAACAATTCCGGCCTCGCCGTGATTGCAGCTGACGACCTCAAAGACGGTGCCCAAAAAATCGTGAAAGCGGTCAAAGGGTGATGCAAAAGGCGGTCAAAAACCTGAGCATTGCATCGATAATCTCGTTGCTTGCCGCGTGTGCTACAGCACCGACGTCAACAAGTGACCAAACTTCAGGCGGAGCTCCTTCGTTGCGCGCTTCGCTGGTCAACACGACCGTCGAAAACAGTTTTGAGAACGCGATCGCCGCATGTGCAAATTACGTCGTCTCGGGTACAGCGCTGTCTTCACTCGGAAGTCACGGATTTCAACAATCCGGGACCAAACAAACTATCCGATTGGAAAACCCCAATGCGCTGGGAAACTCTAAAATTGTTGCAGTTCCGCGGCGTGGCGAGTGCCACGTCACGACATCGCCAGTAGCCTTCCGGGACATTAGCACCGTTACAAACTGGATAGAACCCGCCCTTATTCAAGCAGGTTTCACGAAACAAATTCGTCCACAAAACGAACACTTTGCAGAGATCCTTTTTGTAAAGAACGGTGTCACTGTCGACGTGCGTAGATCGACCGGTGCTGGCGAGTTCAACGTAATATTGAGGCGAGAGCAATAGCGCCGGAAAAACACTGCGGCGACGAGACGTCGCCGCAACGCAAACAGAAAACTTAGGAACCAGCCACATGGCCATTCTCGTAAACGAAAACACCAAAGTCATCTGTCAGGGCCTTACGGGTTCGCAGGGGACATTCCACTCTGAACAAGCCATTGCTTATGGCACAAAAATGGTTGGCGGCGTGACGCCCGGCAAAGGCGGACAGGTTCATCTAGACCTGCCGATCTTTAACTCGGTCCACGAAGCCAAGCACGTCACCGAAGCCAACGCATCGGTCATCTATGTGCCGCCGCCGTTCGCAGCCGATTCAATCCTCGAGGCGATCGACGCTGAAATGGAACTGATCATTTGTATCACCGAAGGCATCCCTGTGCTGGACATGATGCGGGTCAAACGCGCGCTCGAAGGTTCTGCCTCACGCTTGATCGGGCCAAACTGCCCGGGCGTGATCACGCCTGACGCCTGCAAAATCGGCATCATGCCGGGCCACATCCACAAACGTGGGTCCGTTGGTGTTGTGTCGCGGTCTGGTACATTGACTTACGAAGCGGTGAAGCAGACCTCTGATTCCGGTCTTGGTCAGTCAACCGCTGTCGGCATCGGTGGCGACCCCATCAAAGGCACAGAGCACATCGACGTGCTGGACATGTTCCTTGACGATGATGAAACACAATCCATCATCATGATCGGTGAGATCGGTGGCTCTGCAGAAGAAGAAGCCGCAGAATTCCTTGCTGATCAGCGCAAAAAGGGCCGCTGGAAACCAACCGCTGGCTTTATCGCCGGCCGCACGGCACCTCCGGGCCGCCGCATGGGTCACGCTGGCGCGATTGTTGCCGGCGGTAAAGGCGACGCGGAAAGCAAGATCGAAGCCATGAAATCTGCCGGCATCATCGTCGCAGACAGCCCCGCCACACTTGGCGAAGCTGTGCTCAAGGCAATCGGCTAAAAGACACCGCACGGTGCAATTCAATTGCGCCGTGCAATCAACCGCACGTAAGACGGTCTAGGATAGACAAGATGAAGTCACTGCAAATAATCCAAGCAGGAATTCGTTCTACGTTTGACTTTGAAGGTCAGGCGTCAAGGCGTGAGTTTTGGATATTTGTCCCCCCCTTACTCGTACTATCGTTTTGTGTTTATTTGGCCTTGATCCCATTCGCGAATTCAAAAGATACGTTTCTCGTCATTTTTGTCATTGCGGCAAGTATTTCAGCGCCGACTATGGCAATGGCTGCCCGCCGAGCAAACGAATCTGGATTGGGCTTAGCTGGTGCTCAGTATGGCCCCATGATCTCACTATTCGGGCTAGGCCTTTACGGATTCCATGTTTCCGAAATGCCACCAGACCCAGCAAGTACAGAATACTTCCCGGTGATAGCAGCCATCCTTTTCATCCTCGGCCTAGCAATATTGACCAAGATCGGCCTGAAACCACCTTTAAATCAGCCCCCCAATGAGGTTCTCTCATGAACGATCAATCACCTAACGACATTCTCCACGCCTCATCGTTCCTGCAAGGGCATAATGCGGAATATGTAGAACAGCTTTATGCGCGCTATGCTGACAACCCCAATGCGGTTGACGAAAGCTGGCGTGAATTTTTCAAGGCGCTGGGTGATGCTCCAACGGACGCCAAGGCAGAGGCCGCAGGCCCGTCTTGGGGCCGTATGGATTGGCCCCCGGTTCCCAACGACGACCTGACATCTGCGCTTGACGGCCAATGGCCAGCCGAACCTGAAGCTGCGGGTAAAAAGATCAAAGCGAAAGCCGCCGAAAAAGGCGTGTCGTTAGACGAAAACCAAGTGCGCAACGCCGTGTTGGACAGCATCCGCGCGCTGATGATCATCCGCGCCTACCGTATTCGCGGCCATTTGATTGCGGATCTTGATCCACTGGGCATGCGTGAGAACGTCCCGCACCCAGAGCTTGATCCAAAATCTTACGGCTTTACCGCCGCCGACATGGATCGCCCGATCTTTATCGACAACGTGCTGGGCCTCGAAGTCGCGACAATGAACGAAATCATGGCGATCGTGCAACGCACCTACTGCGGCACATTTGCCTTGCAATACATGCATATTTCCAACCCCGAAGAAGCGGGCTGGCTGAAAGAACGTATCGAAGGCTACGGCAAAGAAATCACCTTTACCCAGAATGGCCGTAAGGCGATTTTGAACAGCCTGGTGCAGGCCGAAGGTTTTGAAAAATTCTTGCACGTCAAATACATGGGCACCAAGCGTTTTGGCCTAGATGGCGGCGAAAGCCTGATCCCGGCGATGGAACAAATCATCAAGCGCGGCGGTCAACTGGGCATGGATGAGATCATCATCGGGATGCCGCACCGTGGGCGTCTTTCTGTTCTTGCGAACGTAATGGAAAAACCTTACCGCGCGATCTTTAACGAATTCCAAGGTGGGTCGTTCAAGCCCGAGGATGTCGATGGTTCCGGCGATGTGAAATATCACCTTGGCGCATCATCAGACCGCAGCTTTGATGACAACTCAGTGCACCTGTCGCTAACCGCCAACCCGTCCCACCTAGAAGCCGTGAACCCGGTTGTCTTGGGTAAGGTCCGCGCCAAGCAAGACCAAAAGAATGACGTTGATCGCACCCGCGTTATGGCGATATTATTGCACGGCGATGCGGCCTTTGCTGGCCAAGGTGTCGTAGCTGAAGGGTTCGGCCTGTCCGGCCTTAAGGGTCACAAAACAGGTGGCACGATGCATATCGTGGTGAACAACCAAATCGGTTTCACCACAGCGCCGCACTTTAGCCGCTCAAGCCCCTACCCTACTGATATTGCGCTGATGGTTGAGGCACCGATTTTCCACGTCAATGGCGACGACCCAGAGGCTGTCGTGCATGCCGCACGCGTCGCGACCGAGTTCCGCCAAAAATTCCACAAAGACGTGGTTCTTGATATCATTTGCTACCGCCGCTTTGGTCACAACGAAGGCGATGAGCCGATGTTTACCAACCCGGTGATGTACAAAAAGATCAAAAAGCAAAAAACCACGCTGACGCTTTACACCGAACGTCTGGTCAAAGACGGGCTGATCCCCGAAGGCGAAATCGAAGATATGAAGGCCGCGTTCCAAGCGCACCTGAATACGGAGTTCGAGAACGGTAAGACCTTTAAGCCCAACAAGGCCGACTGGCTTGATGGGAAATGGTCACATCTGGATCGCCAAAAGGAAGATTATCAACGTGGCGCGACCGCCATCGATGAAAAGACATTCCAAGAAATCGGGCGTGGTCTGACAACTGTGCCGGATGGTTTCCCTGTCCACAAAACCGTGAATCGCATTTTGGGTGCCAAATCTAAAATGTTCGAAAGCGGCGAAGGCTTCGATTGGGCCACGGGTGAAGCGCTCGCATTTGGGTCGCTTGTCACCGAAGGCTACCCTGTGCGCCTGTCCGGGCAGGATAGTACACGCGGGACATTCAGCCAACGCCATTCGGGTCTGATTAACCAAGAAAACGAAGATCGCTATTACCCGCTGAACAACATCCGCGAAGGCCAGGCGCAATACGAAGTTATCGACAGCATGCTGTCGGAATACGCGGTGCTTGGCTTCGAATATGGCTATTCACTGGCCGAACCTAACGCGCTGACCCTTTGGGAAGCCCAGTTCGGCGATTTCGCCAACGGCGCGCAGATCATGTTTGATCAGTTCATTTCTTCGGGTGAAAGCAAATGGTTGCGGATGTCGGGTCTCGTGTGTCTCCTGCCGCATGGCTACGAAGGACAAGGGCCAGAGCATTCAAGCGCGCGTCTGGAACGGTTTTTAACCATGTGTGGTGGTGACAACTGGATCGTTGCGAACTGTACGACACCTGCAAACTACTTCCACATTCTGCGCCGTCAGCTGCACCGCAGTTACCGAAAACCGCTTATCATGATGACGCCGAAATCATTATTGCGTCACAAGATGGCGGTTTCCAAGGCCGAAGAATTTACCACCGGGTCTAGTTTCCACCGCGTCTTGTGGGATGATGCGCAGCAAGGTAATTCTGACACCAAACTCGTCGCAGACGACAAGATCAAGCGCGTCGTGATGTGTTCAGGTAAGGTCTATTATGACCTGTTAGAAGAGCGCGACGCACGCGGCATAAACGACGTTTACATCTTGCGGTTCGAACAGTTCTATCCGTTCCCGGCCCAATCGGCCATGAACGAGCTGACCCGGTTCAAAAACGCCGACATGGTCTGGTGCCAAGAAGAACCCAAAAACCAAGGTGCTTGGTCCTTTATGGAACCAAACATCGAATGGGTTCTGACCCGGACCAAAGCCAAAACCACACGCCCTGTCTACGCAGGTCGCGCCGCAGCGGCATCCCCGGCGACGGGCCTTGCCAGCAAACACAAAGCAGAACAAGCGGCGCTCGTTAACGACGCCCTGACTATCAAAGGAACAAAGTAATGAGCACCGAAGTCCGCGTACCAACGCTTGGCGAATCCGTCACCGAAGCCACAGTTGCCACATGGTTCAAACAGCCCGGCGACGCCGTGGCTGTTGACGAAATGCTGTGCGAACTTGAAACCGACAAAGTCACCGTCGAAGTGCCATCACCCGTCGCAGGCACATTGTCAGAAATCGTCGCCGCTGAAGGCGACACTGTCGGCGTTGACGCGCTGCTGGCGCAAATCGCCGCAGGCGACGCAGCCCCTGCCCCCAAGACCGAAGCACCCGCTGCAGCCCCGGCAGCCGCACCCGCTGCCAAAGACGTTGAAGACGCCCCATCCGCGAAAAAACTGATGGCAGAAAACAACCTGTCTAACGTTACAGGCACCGGCAAAGATGGCCGCGTCATGAAAGAAGACGTGCTAAACGCACTGGCATCCCCTGCACCCGCAGCCCCGGCCGCACCGCGCGCACCAGTCGCTGCCAATCAGGTTGACCGTGAAGAGCGTGTCAAAATGACCCGCCTGCGCCAAACCATCGCGCGCCGCTTGAAAGAAAGCCAAAACACCGCTGCCATGCTGACCACCTATAACGAGGTCGACATGACCGAGGTCATGGCCCTGCGGAACCAGTACAAAGACCTGTTCTTGAAAAAGCACGGCGTCAAACTTGGCTTTATGTCTTTCTTTACCAAGGCATGTATCCACGCGCTGAATGAAGTGCCTGATGTGAACGCCGAAATCGACGGCACCGACGTTGTCTATAAAAACTACGTCAACATGGGCATCGCTGCGGGCACGCCCACTGGCCTTGTGGTTCCCGTGATCAACGATGCCGATCAGATGTCATTTGCTGACATCGAAAAAGCAATCGCGGAAAAAGGGGCCAAAGCGCGTGACGGAAAACTGTCGATGGCGGAAATGCAAGGCGGCACATTCACCATCTCAAACGGTGGTGTCTACGGCTCGCTGATGTCCTCACCGATCCTGAACCCCCCACAGTCCGGCATCCTCGGCATGCACAAAATCCAAGACCGCCCAATGGCGATCAACGGTGAAGTTGTGATCCGACCAATGATGTACCTTGCGCTGTCTTACGACCACCGGATCGTCGACGGCAAAGGCGCTGTGACGTTCCTCGTACGCGTCAAAGAAGCGCTCGAAGACCCACGCCGTTTGTTGATGGATCTGTAAACCACATGGCCCGGCGGACATCAGAACAGGTTATGGTCATCTTTGATCATATTTGGGACTGTTTTGATGCCGCCCGTGCCGCTCAGAAACATATGTACGACGACGCAACTTACAAACTGCGCGAGGAGCTCTTGATCAGTCATGAAGAGATGCGCGAAGCGGTCACTTCCAAAAAAATATCGGCCTCCGAAGCCCTCCATGGGGTTCGGTCAGCTTGGAGCTCTTGTCACTCGCTCTATGTGGAGTGCAAACACTCAGAAAGTGCGGCAGCCGAACAGTTTCTATCGCAATACCAGAAAATCACGGGCCGAAATTACTTTGATGACCAAAAAGACATTCGGGCAATGTAATGACAGTTTTGCCAATCATGCTCGCAGTTCGTTCAAGAGACCGAACCCACGTTTCACGTGGTTTGCGGGATAGCCGATCTATGGATATGTCGGCTAACGCCTGCAATTTTTTGACCTCTGTGGGTGAAGTGATGCTTGCGCAATTCGCCTGCAAAGGACCTCTTGGCCACTACCCAATCGCTCGCGTTATTGCTGGAGGCGCTTGATATGGTTCGCGATGAACGTATCCGTGCCCTCGCCGAAAAAGATGTGTTGTACCGACGCGAGCTGGGACGCCGGCGCAGGTTTCAACGGCTCTTGATCCAGGCGGAGGGGTTTAATGCCTATACCACGCAACCCGATTTTATGCCTGTCCGCATTAAGCGCTCTCCAGCTCCACGCGGCACGTTTCTGATCTGCGGAAGTATGGGCGGCGGCGATATGATTTCTAAGTTGGAATTTGAGGGGACATTGAGCTCGGTCAATTGCGACCAGATTTATATCAAAGATTTTGAAAAAATCTGGTATCAAAATGGGCTCATGGGGATGACCGAGAACCGGGAAGAAACAATCAATTTTCTGAAATCCCTCTTGCAGGACTTCCCACGTCCGCTCACGGTTTTAGGTGCAAGCGCTGGCGGGTATGCGGCGCTGCTGTTCGGGCATGCACTTGATGCTGAACGCATTGTGACATTTGGCGCGCAGACTTTGTTAACGCGTCACGTTGTCAGAGTTTATAGCGACCCGCGTGACCATCGCACCCGGTTTCGGCACGACATGCCGGAAAACGACCTTCGTAAAGTTCTAATAGAAAACCCTCTTTCAGGGCATGCAGAAATGCACTTTTCCGACAAAAACAAACTCGATACGAGACAACACGGCTATTTGGCTGATCTCCCCAATATCACCCAAATTGCGCATGACTCGCGACCGCATAATGTTTCAATCCGTTTGAAAGCACAGGGAAAACTAATAGACATTCTTGATCCACCTGAGGTGGCTGAACAAGAAGTGCGGCCAGTATCCCCCCTAAGTGACGGAGACAACTTCCATGCCAGCTGAACTCACCGTACTTGCCCTTGCGGCACTCTTGCAAGCGATCCAATTTTGCCTAATGGCCATTCCCGCCAATATCGAACTTGGCCCCGGCAAGACCGCCAGTCCACGTGACCCGCAACGCCTTGGCAAACCGTTGATGGACCAAGCCAGCGTTGGCACCGGCCGCCTGTTCCGGGCGATGAATAACCATTTTGAGGCGTTGATCTTGTTCACCATTGCCGTGGTCGTGATCACGCTTGGCGACAAGGGCACCGGGTTTAGCGCGATTTGTGCGTGGACCTATCTGGCCGCCCGCATTCTTTATGTCCCCGCATATTATTTTGGCTGGACGCCTTGGCGCTCGCTGATTTGGTTTGTGGGGTTTCTCTCGACCATGCTCATGATAATCTCGGCACTGTTCTAGACGCCGACTAAAAACCGACAAATGTCCGACGTAAGTCCGACAGTAAGAAATCTAAAGGAGATACCATGTCCAGCTATGACGTTATCGTAATCGGTGCAGGCCCCGGCGGCTATGTCAGCGCAATCCGTTGTGCCCAATTGGGGATGAAAGTGGCCGTGGTTGAAGGCCGTGAAACACTTGGCGGCACTTGCCTGAACGTGGGCTGTATCCCGTCAAAGGCACTGTTGCACGCGACGCACATGTTGCATGAAGCAGAACATAACTTTGCGGATATGGGCCTGAAGGGCAAAGCGCCTTCGGTCGATTGGAAGCAGATGCTATCCTACAAAGATAACGTTGTTGGCCAGAATACTGGTGGCATCGAATATCTGTTTAAGAAGAACAAGATCGACTGGATCAAAGGCTGGGCAACCATCCCAAGCGTTGGCAAAGTTCAGGTCGGTGACGACACATATGACGCCAAAAACATCATTATCGCATCCGGGTCCGAAGCATCTGTCCTGCCGGGGATCGAGGTCGATGAGAAGACTGTCGTGACCTCTACAGGCGCGCTGACGCTGAACAAGGTCCCTAAATCACTGGTCGTAATCGGTGCTGGCGTCATCGGGCTAGAGCTTGGGTCAGTCTATGCCCGCCTTGGCGCCGAGGTAACAGTGATTGAATTCTTGGATGCGATCACCCCCGGCATGGACGCGGAAATCGCGCGTCAGTTCCAAAAAATGCTGACCAAGCAGGGCCTTAAATTCAAACTGGGCGCGGCGGTTCAAGGCGTTGAAGTCAAGAACAACAAAGCCACTGTCAGCTATCAGCTGCGTAAAGACGAAAGCGATCACACGATCACTGCCGATGCGGTCTTGGTTGCGACAGGCCGCAAACCTTTCACAACCGGTCTGGGGCTTGATGCGCTTGGCGTTGCGCTTTCTGAACGTGGTCAGATCAAAACCGATGCGAACTACGCGACTAACGTTCCCGGCATCTACGCAATTGGTGACACGATCGCAGGCCCGATGCTTGCCCATAAGGCCGAGGATGAAGGCATGGCCGTCGCCGAAGGCATCGCAGGCCAAAAGCCGCATGTGAATTACGGTGTCATCCCCGGCGTAATCTACACCCACCCCGAGGTGAGCAATGTTGGCGAAACCGAAGAAACGCTCAAAGCTGCCGGACGCGCCTATAAGGTCGGCAAATTCCCGTTCATGGGCAACGCCCGCGCGAAAGCCAACTTTGCCGGCGACGGCTTTGTAAAGCTGCTGGTCGATGCGCAAACAGACCGCATTTTGGGTGCGCATATCATTGGGCCGATGGCCGGTGATCTGATTCATGAAATCTGTGTTGCGATGGAATTCGGCGCTGCTGCCGAAGACATCGCCCGCACCTGCCATGCGCACCCAACTTATTCCGAAGCCGTCCGCGAAGCCGCTTTGGCCTGTGGTGGTGGTGCTATCCACGTTTAGCACTTTGGCGCGCCGACCAACAATCGGCGCGCCAATTTCGAAATTCTATTGATCCGATTTTAGAGACAATTCCCGAAAAACTAGTTAACCTTGCAGCGCTATTAGGCATCTGCGACCATATATCCGCCACATTTTTGCACCCAATCCATGTTTTAAGGCGTCAACGTTTTGTGAGAGCCGAAATGAATAATCTCTTAGTTGCCCTTTTCCTTGTTTGCACCTTTGGCACTGCTGCGCAGGCCCAAACTGAAGTTGTTACGCGCGCACCCGGCCTCGAGTTTGTAACCAAAACCCGGATTCCGGGCGCCGATGAAACCATGATGTCGCTTTGCTATGTCACAGATGATTTGGTCGTTTTCGGCATTGTCTTAACCAGCGATGTGCAGGGGTATGCGTTGGCCAGCGACGGCTGCGAAACCAGCTATGACCAGCTTTATTCCGAAGACAAGATAGTCGCGGCGCAGGCCCTAGGCCTTATTCCCGCTGAGATAAACCCGGTAGCGGGCAATGATTGGAAACATAAGCTAGGCATTTATGGGCTTTTGCTTTCGGGGTGTTTAGGGCTGATCGCGGTGATCATCCGCCGTGTCAAATCCCTGCTTGGCTATGACCTGCGCGGGCCAATGCGCAAGAAAGCCGCCCTTCGGATTTTGTCTGCGATGTGCCACATGGCGAAATGCGATGGCATCGTGGATTCGATTGAACTCACACATATCCGCAAAACCATTCGTCGCCTGACCGGGCGGAATTACCCGACCTCAGAGGTAATCCAAATGGTTGATTCGATTGATATGTCGGCGGGCCTAGACGAACATCACTTTATCGCCTTTGGCAAAGGTTTACGCGATCGTGAAAAAGATTTGATGATGCAGGGCATTTTGTCAGTCGCCATCGCGAGCGGACGCTTGATCCCAGTGGAACATGCCTTTGCAACGGAATTGGCCTATGGGCTGGGCATCCCCGGCGAGGATTTTCGCCGCCTGCTAGATCTCGTCTATGCATCCGAAGATGCCGCTTAGGTCTTAAGCATCCGCAAACCCTGCGTCGCATCCGTGCGCACCGCGAGCCGCAAGCCCGGTTCATCCCCTGCCTTCAACGCTGCCAAAATCAGCTTGTGATGATAAGGGGGCTCTGTCCGGTTCAGCCGCCCATAAAGTGCGCGCATTGTCGGCCCCAACTGCAACCAAACTGTTTCCGTCATCGCCAACATCGCGGGCGCCTGCGCGCGCAGGTAAAGTGTGCGGTGGAATTCAAGGTTCATCCGAATATAGCCAGACGAATCGTGGCGCGCGATCATATGGCTCACGCCGTTGTTGATGGATTCAAGCCGGTCGATCAGCGCAAAATGGGCACGCGGCAAGGCACGCGACGCCAGTTCTGGCTCAAGTAACGCCCGCAATGTCGCAAGCTCTTCGATCCGGTCGTTGGATAGGGCCGGTGTCGACACGCGCCCCGAAGACGAAAGAAACAAGGCCCCTTCCGCCACAAGTCGGCGCACGGCTTCGCGCGCGGGGGTCATCGAAACATCGTAGTCATGCCCAATCCCGCGCAGGGTCAACGCCTCACCGGGGGCGATTTCACCGTGCATGATGCGCGTGCGCAACGCACGGTAAACCCGTTCATGGGCGGCAATCGTTGGATCAGTGGGGCGCGGTTGGATCATGATTGCAATATGTGATCACAAACAGGTCCGCGGTCAATCGTCGAATCGAATACGGTGCAGCTGATCCCCGTTTTCGCGCAGCCAAACCCGGTGAATTTCATAATCCGGGCATAACCGCGCCACGACCGCCCAGAACGCGGGCGCATGGTTCATTTCGCGCAAGTGCGCGACCTCATGTGCGGCAACATAGTCCAACACCGCTGGTGGGGCCATAATAAGCCGCCACGCATACATCAACGCCCCCGCGCTACTGCAAGACCCCCAACGCGACCGCGTATCGCGTATGGTCAGCCGCGTATAGGCCACCCCCAGCTGCGCCGCATAAGCGTCAGAGGCGGCAGCCAGCGCATCGCGTGCAAGCACCTTGAGCGCGGCTTGCAGGGCGCTCTCGTTCAGCTTGACCCCGTTTGGTACCAATACTGCATCGTCTTTGATCTGCAAACGTGGCACATCCGCATGGCGGACGGGCAATTCTTGGCCGCGCAACAACAAGGTTCCTCCGACAGCGACGCGCACCACTGGGCCGAGTTGTGCAAGGTGCCCGCGTAGCCAATCTTCTTGCGCGCGCAAGAATGCAAAGGCCTCGCGGTCGGGGGTGCGCGGCGGCATTGTTAGCGTCACACGCCCGTCCAGACGGGACACACGCAATGATAGCCGCCGCGACCGCGCAGAACGCCGCAAATCCACCTCAATAGAGGGGTTGCCTTCAAGCTTATGACGCACCATATCCAACTACTCATGATTTATGTGTCAAAGGCTTTGACACGCCTGCCTGCTTATGGCAGTTGGCACCGATCACCCGCAAGGGTTAGACAAGAATTTGAAGGGATAGCCTATGCCTAAGGAAGAATGGGGCACAAAGCGTGTTTGCCCTGAAACCGGCAAACGCTTTTACGACCTGAACGCGACACCAATCATTAGCCCCTACACCGGCAATGAAGTTGCTGTCGATACGTCCAAAACCCGGACCATGGTCGCAGACGCCGAAGACGCGCAGTCCAAGAAAGCCAAAGAAGCCGATGAAACGGATGATCTGGTGCTCGATGACGATGACGATACAGATGACGTAGATCTTGGCGATGACGTGCTTGAAGACGACGATGACGAAGATACAGTGTCATTGGACGAACTGGCTGACGTCGCCACAAACGACGACGATTAATTTTCTAACTCCGGGCGCGATTTTCTCTTGATTTCGCCCGGTCCGCTGCATAGACAGCACCTCGCAACGGATGTTGCACCCGATGACTATAGTCATCACGATGGGGCCTTAGCTCAGCTGGGAGAGCGCCTGCATGGCATGCAGGAGGTCAGCGGTTCGATCCCGCTAGGCTCCACCAATACTGAAATGCTCAGCACCCCATATTCGCTCCTCTATGGCAGCATAAATCTACCTTTCGACTCACCAAAACCATTCGCGGTCATTGGCGTGGGATGCAGCGAATGTCAGCTATGAGCTCTCTTTACCGATTTTCTGCAATGCAGCTAATGTCCGCTATCGTTGGTCAATCAAAAAGGTCCCAGAACAACATAGGTTTTGGAGTGATCACAGGAGCCTTTTATTCAGGCCCGTGAACGCCTAATATGTGAAATCAATCAGCTTCTGACGCTAAACTTTACTTATGATAAAACCGAACACGGGACGTCAATTTTTTATGCAAAAGACTATCATGATTGGATTTGCGTTTGTAACCATAGGGCTTGGAGCGGCGTCATGTTCAGCTACATCGAGCCTCCTGGGGTGTTCCAATCCGACTGGCTATTGTGGCCGAAGCAGCAACCCAAACCCTGAACGTATTGGGGGGCCCTCTTGGTTTCTCTGGGATGCTAATGCTGAGGAACGATTGGCATACTATCATGATAACTGTTCGAGGAACGATCGATTGACGTCGAAACAGGATGTAATGTCGTGTGCGATTAATGACATTAAGCTGGATGCACATCAGTATTGTGTTCTCTACAATTTGCCTCCGACAAGGCCAAAAGATGCTGCTGAAGAAGCAGAACGAAGCAGTAACTATGAGCGTTGTAAGCAAAATGTTTTGGCTCAACATAACTGGTGAATTTCATTCGATTGAAGGGCGTTCATGGGTTTGAGGCAAATGGCAACTAAGCCCGCACAGCAGACAGTCGCCAAGCGGGTTACGAACGTCGGCTTTCCGTCGATTATCGAAAGAAGAACTATGCTGCCAAAAAGGAAGGTCGACTGCACAACTCGAAGACAGAGCTATTGATTTCATTAGACTTTAAGAGCAAAAAAAGGGGCAACTTTGGATTCCTGATCATCAGGTGGGCTGATGCTCGAAAATGTTTCGTCCACATACCTAAGCACTGCGGTCGCCCCTAAAGGCGTTGGGTATGTGATGGGAGATTATTAGCGCACGGTTTTGTCGGCTACAGCACGGGTGATGGGGACAATAATAACCTTCACGCGAATCCACGTATCTGGCCCTAACGATGGTGTCGACCTAGATTATGTGGCCAACGGGCCTTGGACAGTTGGCGCTGAGTATATCCAACGCACTTTGCAAGCTGGTTTCAAAGAGAACCCCAACGCTATTGAGGTCGACTGCGGCATGGTCCAACTCCGTGCTTTCTATACACTAAACTTTACCCAAAGTTACGATTTGAAACGGGGAACACAACCCGCCCCAAATTCTTATAGTGATTACTTTAGACCACATTTGACTTAATCACCCAAGCCTTGCACAGTTCCAGTTGTATCGAAACTGAAGAGGGCAATTTGTGTCACTTCCTCGCGTATCATTACAGGCTTTAGACGCCTTCGAGCGGGTTGCTCGCACCGGGTCAATTCAGGCTGCTGCGGCTGAAATGGCGCTTTCGATTTCGTCTGTTTCGCACCATATCGCGCGGCTAGAAGATCAGATAGGCACGATTTTATTCGACCGCACGACCCGGCCCTTTGTCCTAACCCGTGAAGGGCATCAAGCCCTGCAACATTTATCCAAGGGGCTGCACCATATCCGGCAGGCCGCCGATGCGACGGTCATTTCTGGACTGTTGCAAGCCCGGTCATTGCGCATCGGTATGATCGACGAATTCGAAAGCAACGTTACACCTGCATTAGCCACGTTTTTGGCCAAAGAAATGCCGCAAGCGACGCTTTCGATCCGCAACATCCTAAGCCACCAAGCGGGCGATCTTTTGCAAAAAGGCGCGATCGACCTTGCGGTGGTCGCCGAAAGCGATGATGCTGCGATGGGTGTCACACGCCTGTGTCTTATGCGTGATCCTTTTGTGTTGGCCTTGCCTGACAGGCAAAATGATGCACCTGCGGATATTGTCCGGGGGCGCGCGCAGTTGGATTTTCTACGTTTCAACCCAAGCCACCTGATCGGCAAACAAATCGCCGCACACCTTGCCCGCAATCAGATCGATCTGCCGCGCCGCTTAGATTTTGACAGCGTGCAATCAATTATGGCGATTATTGCGGGCGGTACCGGTTGGTCGATCATCACGCCTGTCGGTTTTGTACGGTCACAGCGCTTTGCGCAAAACACCTCATTGCACCCGTTGCCATTGCCCGCATTTTCGCGGCGTATAGCGCTTGTTGCGCGCGATACCATTGATACCCCCACCCGCGAAGCCGTCGCAACACTGCTGCGTCAAATCATGCGGCGCGAGATCATCCAACCGGCCTGTGCCGCCTACCCTTGGCTGACAGAGCCGCTGGACATCTCGGAACTTAGTTTCGAATAATACGAAACTGTTGTTTCAAGATTGACCTTTTGACCCGTTGCGCTTTGATAGGGGAAATACCCATATATCACGGATAAATCGACATGAGAGACCAAGCACGCGTTGTTGTTATTGGCGGCGGGATCGCCGGCTGTTCTGCCCTGTATCACCTGACCCAGGAAGGCTGGACCGACGTGATGCTCATTGAACGTGACGAACTCACTTCAGGCACAACCTGGCACTCTGCTGCGCAGGTCACCAACTTCGGCATGACACAAACGATGGTTGGGCTGAAAACGCATTCGATCAACCTGTATAAAGAGCTGCGCGACGACCCAGAGTATCCAGTCGGTTATAACTACGGCGATGGCGGCATTCGTCTGGCCAACACTGCGGAACAGATGGACGGTTATCGACACTTCGCGTCAATGGCCGCAGGCATGGGTGTCGAATTTGAAGTTATCGACGCCGAAGAATGCGCCCGCCGGCACCCGCTCATTTCAACCGACAACCTTTTGGGCGGTTTGTGGGACCCAACCGATGGTCACATTGACCCTGCACAGCTCTGTCAGGCATTGGCGCGCCGCGCCCGCCTTGCCGGGGCAGAGGTCAACCGCCACACCCCCGTCACCAGCCTGACCCAACACGCCGATAGCACATGGACCGTCCACACGGAAAAGGGCGATGTGAAATGTGAAATCGTGGTGAACGCGGGCGGCTATCGCTGTAATGAAATCGGCGCGATGATGGGTGTGCAGCACCCTGTTGCCTCGATGGAACACCAGTATTTTCTGACCGAAGACATCCCCGCCATCGCTGAGGCTGGTCACCGGATTCCCCTGCTGCGTTGTCCAATTAGCGACTATTACAGCCGCCAAGAAAAAGGCGGGCTTCTACTCGGTTTTTATGAACAAGATTGCCAGACATGGGGCATGGATGGGATCGACCCACATTTCACCAATGCCCTGTGCCCTGATGATCTTGAGCGTGTGACCGATGTGCTTGAGGGGGCGTTTGAACGGATGCCCGCCTTGATGGAAACGGGCATCCGCGAAATCGTCAACGGTCCCATCACCTACACCATCGACGGTGCGCCGCTTGTTGGGCCTATCCCGGGCAAACGAAATGCGTATTGCATCATTGGTCTGCGTGCGGGGCTAGGTGAAGGCGGTGGCCACGGCTGGCTGCTCGCCCAGCAGATCGTGCACGGCGAAGCCCAATATGACACTTGGGTCATTGATCCGCGCCGCTTTACCGGTCACGCGACAGTTGAGCTCACCGCGCTCAAAGCGATCGAAGATTACCAAAACGAATTCCGCTTTCACTTCCCGCATGAACATCGCCCCGCCGGGCGCCCGATGAAAACGACGCCATTGACCACAGTACTCGTGGCGGAAGGTGCCGAGATGGGCACTGTCAACGGATGGGAGCGCGTCGACTACATCAAGCCGACCCCTGATTTTAAAGAAACGCTCGGATTTCGCTTTAACGAGGTGCATGATGTCGTCGCGGCAGAGGTCAAAGCCGTTTCAACCGGCGTGGGCATGACCGAAGTCTCTGGCTTCAACCGTTTTGAACTGACGGGCCGTGACGTGCATAGCTTCCTTGACCGCATGTTCTGTGGCACCGTCACAAAACGAGCGGGCCGTGTTGGGCTTGGGTATCTTCTGAACGACCATGGCCTGCTGAAGGGCGAGGCCACAGTGGCCAACCTGCCCGCCTCTGACCGTGGTCCAGAACGGGTGTGGTATGGTTCTGCCGCCGCGTCTGAATTCCACGATATGGATTGGTTGCAAAGCCATCTACGCGCCGATGAAGATGTCACCATTACATCCCTCACCAACAGCCAGACTATTCTTGTGCTGGCGGGGCCAAAAGCGCGTGATGTTCTTGCTGCGGCGTCACGTGGTGACTGGTCCCGCGAGGCGTTCCCTTGGCTGTCGGTCCGTGAAACCCATATAGGGATCGCCCCTGCCACGGTGCTCGGCGTGAGTTTTTCGGGCGAACTTGCCTATGAAATCCACGTGCCGAATGAAAACCTACATGCCGCCTATGCCGCATTGCGCAAAGCAGGTCAGGCGCATGATCTGCGTCTCTTTGGTGCGCGGGCGGTCGATTCTATGCGCGTCGAAAAAGGGTTCTTGCACTGGAAAGCCGATATCCTGACCGAATTCGACCCTTTCGAGACGGCGCTGGATCGGTTTGTCAAACTCGACAAAGGTGACTTTATTGGCAAGGCAGCTTTGCTCAAACGCTTTAAAAACGGGCCGCAGGTTAAACTGGTTACACTGGCGATCGACACCGAAGATGCCCCCGCCCATGGCGGCGCGTCCGTCTGGTACGATGGGGCAATTGTCGGCACTGTCACATCAGGTGACTGGGGGCATCGCACGGGACTCAATTTGGCCTATGCCTTTGTGAACCCCGATCTGGCGCAGGTCGATACCGCGCTGACGGTTGACGTCATCGGCGCACCGGTGAGCGCCCGCGTGATTGCAACAGGCCCTTATGATCCAAGCTACGCGCGTATGCGGGCTTAATCGACGGAGGCTGCGATCAATTCCATAACCGATGGTCCGATATCTGCAACGATCAACCCCACACCAGTGGGGTTGGGATGCAGCCCATCTGACTGCACAAATTCGGCCAACGCCGCGGGGGTATCAACCACCGCGCGGATCCCCGCCAAAAAATCAGGGTAAAGCGGAACATCGTATTTTGCCGCGAGCGTCACATAGTTTTGCTCAAACGCTGCCTCATATTCCGCACCATAGTTCGCCCCCACATCAAGCCCAACCAGCAACATGCCAACGCCCGCAGCTTGCCCAGCGGCCAAGATCGTATCCAGATTTTCAAAACTCACTGCGGGGTCAATGCCGCGCAAATAATCATTCCCACCAAGCGCGACGATCATCGCATCAACATCCGGTGTTAAGGTCCAATCCACCCGACTGCGCCCGCCCGCCGTGGTATCCCCAGACACGCCAGCATTGATCATCCGGGCATCCACCCCCTGCCCGTCCAGCCACGCCTGTAGCTGCGGCACAAAGCCATCATCTTGCTGCAATCCATACCCTGCAGTCAGACTATCCCCGAGTGCCGCGATTGTGACGGTTTGGGCCTGAACAGAACTTGTTGTTAGCAAAACAGCAGTAGTAAGGTTGCGAAATGCGCCGCGCGCGCCATATCCAAAAGACATGATCTGACCAAAGGCCCCACGCATGACCGACCCTGTTTTTTCTATTTCTGGCACCAACCTATCGCTCGACGGAAATGCAGGGCGCGTCGACATCTTGCATGATATCTCGTTGGATATCGCAGCGGGCGAAACATTGGGGCTTATCGGGCCTAGCGGATCGGGCAAATCGTCTCTCCTTATGCTTTTGGGCGGGCTGGAACAGGCCACATCTGGCAGCATCATGGCGCTTGACCAAGAGCTGACAACAATGACCGAAGACCAGTTGGCCCGCTTTCGCAGTGACAATATGGGGGTGGTGTTCCAATCTTTCCACCTGATCCCGACAATGACTGCACTTGAAAATGTCGCAACCCCGCTCGAATTAGCTGGCGCGGGCGATGCATTCAGCCGCGCACAAGCAGAATTAGAGGCCGTCGGCCTTGGCGACCGGATCAACCATTACCCCAGTCAAATGTCAGGCGGCGAACAGCAACGCGTCGCACTTGCGCGCGCCTCGGCACCGCGTCCGCGTATTTTGCTTGCGGATGAACCGACGGGCAATCTTGATGAAACCAATGGGCAAGCGATCATGGATCTGCTGTTTGATTTGCGCGACAAACACGGCGCGACCCTGATCATGGTTACCCATGCGCCCGAACTTGCGGCGCGCTGTGACCGTGTTGTGCGCCTGCGCGGTGGTCGGATCGACACAGCAACGCAGGCCCCACAATGAGCCTGCGCATTGCTGCCCGTTTTGCCGCGCGCGAATTGCGTGGGGGCTTGCGCGGCTTTCGGGTGTTTTTGGCTTGTCTTGCGCTAGGTGTCGCAGCGATTGCGGCCGTGGGCACCGTACGCGCCGGGATCGAGGCGGGTCTCAAACGCGATGGCGCAGCCCTTTTGGGCGGCGATGCCGAAATATCGTTTACCTATCGATTTGCGCGCGACGCTGAACGTGAATGGCTGGAAAGCATCGCAACCCAAGTGTCCGAAACAGTTGATTTTCGATCAATGGCCGTTGTCGGTGACGCCCGTGGTTTGACCCAAATCCGGGCCGTAGATGATCTATACCCGCTGATTGGCGCCGTGACACTTGACCCACCCATGCCGCTCGCAGATGCACTTGCGGATTATGGCGCCGTGATGGAAAGGGTCTTGGTTGACCGGTTAGGGCTGACACCCGGTGACCAGTTTCGGCTGGGCACGCAAAGCTTTACCCTGCGCGCGGTGCTTGATCGCTATCCCGACAATGCGGCGGGTGGTTTTGGACTTGGGCCCCGCACAATTGTTCTGACTACCGCGCTGGCGAATTCCGGGCTGCTAAACGAAGGCACATTGTTTTCAACAGAATACCGGCTAGTCCTGCCCGAAGGGGCCAATCTTTCTGAGCTGCGCCGCGAGGCCCTACAGCAATTTCGTGACGATGGGCTACGCTGGCGCGATAGCCGTCGGGGCGCTGGTGGGACGGCACGGTTTGTCGACCGGATCGGCGCGTTCTTGATCCTTGTCGGCCTGTCAGGATTGGCCGTTGGCGGCGTTGGCGTGTCCGCTGCCGTCCGCGCCTATCTCGCGACCAAAACAAATGTGATTGCCACACTGAAAACCCTAGGGGCGACACGGGCGACGATTTTCCAGACGTATTTCATTCAAATTGGGGTGCTCTCGCTTGTGGGTATCAGCATCGGATTGCTCTTGGGGGCTGCACTTCCGCTCATGTTCGCTCCTCTGATCGAAGCACGCCTGCCGATCCCCGCAGTATTTACCATATATACCGCGCCCTTAATTGAGGCTGCCGTTTACGGCGTACTTGCGGCGCTTATTTTCACGCTTTGGCCGCTTGCAAAGACGGATGACATCCGCGCCGCGACCCTGTTTCGTGACGCATTTGGTGGGTCAAAAACGCTGCCGCCCCGCCAATATCTTAGCGTGTTGACTGCATTAGTCATCACTCTTGTCGCGGCAGCGATCTATTTTTCAGGCACCGCATTCTTAACCCTATGGACGGCAGGCGGGATCGCGGGGTCGCTCGCAATCCTCGTCTTTGCAGCCTTTGTGATCCGCTGGATTGCGAGACGCCTGCGCACGTCTTCGCGCGGACGGCCCGCCCTACGTTCGGCGCTTGGCGCAATCGGTGCACAGGGCGGCGAAGCCACATCTGTTGTGCTATCGCTTGGGCTTGGGCTGACGGTACTGGCCGCAGTGGGACAAATTGATGGCAATTTACAAAGCTCTTTCACTGATGAGTTGCCCAGCATCGCCCCAAGCTATTTCTTTGTCGACATCCAGCCTGATCAAATTGACGGGTTCAACGCCCGGCTTGATAGCGATCCTGCGGTCAGCAAGGTTGAAACAGCCCCGATGCTACGCGGTGTCATCACGCGGATCAACGACCAACCGGCCCAACAGGCAGCCGGGGGCCATTGGGTGGTGCGTGGCGATCGCGGGATCACCTATGCCGATGCGCAGCCAAATGGCACAGAAATTACAGCGGGTGAATGGTGGCCGGTCGGCTACGACGGCCCACCGCAGATTAGCTTTTCACAAGAAGAAGCCGCCGAGATGGGGCTGCAACTGGGCGACACGATGACCATCAACGTGCTTGGGCGCGACATCACGGGGACTATCACCAGTTTCCGCAATGTCAGCTGGGAAGACGCTGGGATCGGCTTTGTGCTTGCCCTGGACCAAGCAGCGCTTGCAGGCGCACCGCATAGCTGGATCGCGACCGTTTATGCCGAAGAAGAGGCCGAAGCTGCAATCCTGCATGACCTTGCCACAGCCTATCCAAATATCACGGCAATCCGTATCCGGGATGCGATTGACCAGATTATTACGCTAATCGGCGGCATCGCAGCCGCCACGCGGTATGGCGCGTTAATCACCCTGATCACAGGTTTTTTGGTGTTGATTGGGGCGACCGCGGCAGGTGAACGCGCCCGCACCTATGAAGCCGCCGTGCTCAAGACGTTGGGTGCCACGCGAGGCCGCATTTTGCTTAGCTTTGCGCTGCGTTCCGCGCTTTTGGGGCTCGCGGCTGGGATCGTCGCATTGGGGGCTGGAATCTTGGGTGGTTGGGCCGTTACAACGTTTATTATGGAAAACACATATAGCGTCATTTGGGGCAATGCCCTGCTGATCATTTTCGGTGGGTTGCTTGCATCAACAGCCGCCGGTCTTGGATTTGCATGGCGGTCATTGGCGGCAAAGCCCGCCCGAGTATTAAGGGCACGTGAATGAACGATCCGGCGTTTTTCGGCTATGGTAGCCTCGTCAACCTATCCACACACGACTACGATGACCCGCGCCCCGCACGGCTGAAAGGCTGGCGGCGCACATGGCAGGGTACCACCGCGCATAACATCGCATATCTATCGGTGATCCAAGATGCCGAAAGCGAAATCGCCGGGGTAATTGCGCGTGTACCGGGGGCAGATTGGGTCGCGCTTGACGCGCGCGAAGACGTCTACAACCGTCATAACGTGACAGATACCGTCATCCATGACGCGCCCAGCGCAATGACGGCGGTGTACCAAGTCAACCCTGACATCCACACGCCGCACACCAATAACCACGGGATTTTGCGCAGCTATCTAGATGTTGTTGTGCAAGGTTATCATCAGATGTTTGGGGTCGATGGCGTAGCTGCGTTTTTTGACACAACCGATGCATGGGCTCCGATCATCGAAGACCGGAGCGACCCACAGTATCCGCGCCACCGCGTACTTACATCAGATGAAACCGCGTTGGTGGATCACCATTTGAACCAGCTTAACCTGCTTTAGGTTTTACCTGTAGCAACGGCATAACATCCGCCATTTCCGGACCACGTTCTAGGCCAGTAACGGCCTTGCGCAATGGCATGAACAGCCCACGGCCCTTGCGGCCTGTTTCAGCCTTCGCCTGCGTGGTCCACTCGCCCCAAGTGGTCGCCGTGTACGGGGGCTCACCCAGCATATCAAACGCTTGCGTGACGAATTCTGCATCTTCGTCAGCGACCAACGGCGTTGCACCATCGCGGAACAAAACCCACCATGCGGCCACATCATCCAAAGTGTTGATATTGTCGCGCACGACTTTCCAGAAAGGTTCGGCCAATGCATCTGGTACACCCGCCGCACTGATCGTGTCAGTGACAGCAGCATGATCCAAGGTCGCCAAATGGCGCGCCGTGAGAGGGCCGAGATCATCGGCGTCAAATTTCGTCGGCGCAGAGCCGAATTTGCTGATATCAAAACCTGCGATGACTTCATCAATATTTGCGCGCAATTCGACCGGCTCAGACGATCCAAGACGTGCCATCAGAGACAAGATAGCTTCGGGAGCAATGCCCGCCTTGCGCAAATCGCGTAGCGCCAATGTACCCAGCCGTTTTGACAGTGCCTCACCTTGCGGGCCCGTCAGCAATGAGTGATGCGCGAAACGCGGCGGCGTGCCGCCCAACGCGTGCATGATTTGAATTTGGGTCGCGGTGTTGGTGACGTGATCGGACCCGCGCACAACATCGGTCATACCCATTTCAATATCATCAACAACCGAGGCCAGCGTATACAGAATTTGACCACCGTTCTTAAACAGCACCGGATCACTGACAGAGGCCGCGTCGATTGAAATGTCGCCAATAATCCCGTCAGCCCATTCGATCCGTTCATGATCAAGCTTAAAGCGCCAATGCGACCCACGCTCGGCGCGCAGTGCATCTTTTTCGGCATCAGACAGAGCAAGGGCTGCCCGATCGTAAACCGGCGGTTTGCCCATGTTCAGCTGTTTCTTGCGTTTCAGGTCCAGTTCAACCGGGGTTTCAAAGCATTCATACAAACGCCCCATGTCGATCAGCTTTTGTTTCGCCAATTCATAGCGGTCCATCCTTTGGGACTGACGTTCAATACGGTCCCATTTGATGCCCAACCATGTCAGGTCCTCTTTGACGCCCTCAACATATTCTTCCTTAGACCGTTCCGCATCCGTGTCATCAATCCGCAGCACAAATTGCCCACCGTTTTGGCGCGCAATAGCATAGTTAAACAGCGCTGCACGCAGGTTGCCGATGTGCAGCCAGCCGGTGGGCGAAGGGGCGAATCTGGTCGTTGTCATGGGGTCATCTCCTGTTGGCGCACTTATGACCATGCAACAGGCAAGATGTCCAGTTTAGCCTTTATGCCCCGCTGTTATCACGCCAGCGGTTTACAATCGGGTAACGCCGATCAAGCCAAAACGCGCGATGCGACAGCCGCGGGCCCGGGGCTGACTGAAACCGTTTATATTCGCTGATATAAATCAGATGTTCGACCCGTTTCACTGTCTCATGATCATACCCGGCAGCCACGCAATCGGCGACGGATGCTTCATCATCGACCAACATTGTGAGGATGCCATCGAGAATGTCATACGGCGGCAGGCTGTCTTCGTCTTTTTGATCGGGACGCAGTTCAGCTGATGGAGGTTTGTCGATAATCGCAGTTGGGATCACTTCGCCTGCGGGGCCTTGCATCCAGTCACAGTGATTGGCATTGCGCCAGCGGCAGGTATCGAACACGCGCGTTTTATACATATCCTTGATCGGGTTATAGCCCCCCGCCATATCCCCATAAATCGTCGCATAGCCAACGGCGACTTCGGATTTATTGCCCGTGGTCAGCAGCATTTCACCAAACTTGTTGGACTGCGCCATCAACAGCAACCCGCGAATACGCGACTGAATGTTTTCCTCGGTCAGGTCTGCGGGCATATCGCCAAACAAAGGCGCTAGCGCCTCAGTCACGGCCGCACGGGGGCCCGCGATATTGACGATATCGTATTTGACGCCCAATGCATCCGCCGCCGCCGCCGCATCGTCGAGCGAGGCCTGCGACGTATATTCAGAGGGCAGCATGACACACCGCACGTTGTCAGGACCCAAAGCATCAACCGCTATCGCTGCCACGATGGCACTATCGATTCCCCCCGACAGGCCCAAAAGTACCTTTTTAAAAACGGTTTTTCGCATGTAATCGCGTAAACCCAGAACCATCACGTGGTAGTCTTGCGCGATGTCATCGGGCATCGGCGCAAATTCGCCAGGGATTGCTTCCCATCCTGTATCGGTTTGTTCGAAATCGACATGGGTGATCGCAGTTTGCAAGATCGGCATTTGTACGGCCAACTGGCCGCCACGGTTCAACACAAATGACCCGCCATCAAACACTTGATCATCCTGCCCGCCAACCATATTCAGATAGACTAGCGGCACATCGTTTTCGACAACGCGCGCAACCATATTGTTGAGCCGCACAGGAAATTTATTGCGAAAATAGGGCGACCCATTCGGGACAATCAAAATCTCTGCGCCCGTTTCAACCATCGCCTCCGCAACGTCAGGATACCACGCATCCTCGCAAATAGGGCTGCCAAGGCGCGGGCCATCATTCACGGTGTATGGGCCTGAAATATCATCACTTTTGAAAAGGCGCACCTCATCGAAAACATTAAAATTCGGTAAAAAGTGCTTTTTCATGCGGGCGGAAATTTTGCCGTCGCGCAAGATAAAATAGCAGTTATAAAGACGGTCACCTTCAAACTGCGGCCCACCAATCGCCAAGGCCGGACCATCCGCACAATCCGCTGCAAGCGCCATGATATGCGCCATCGCATCAGCAACAAATGCTGGCTTTTGCACAAGGTCTTGGGTCTGATAGCCCGTGATAAACATCTCGGGCAAAGCGACCATATCAGCCCCTGCGGCGCGCCCAGCGGCCCATGCCTCGCGGGCGAGGTCTGCATTGCCTGATAAGTCACCAACGGCGGAATTTAGCTGAGCCATCGTAAGGCGGAACATTTTTGTCATAGTTTTGTCCTAATTCACAGCAATGCATGTACCAGAATAACGCGTATTGAAAAGGCGGCTGCAAAACAATGTGGGGATAATGTTCCCTTAACCGTTGTCAGAATGCAGAGCCTTACCTAAGCTGCGGTGTGAGTTAAGTAATCGGAGGACTCGAATGACTATGTTTGGATTACCAAAAACAATGGCGGTCGCCCTGCTTACTGTTGGGTTGGCGACAGGCGCGCAAGCGCAAACAGTCCAAACAAAGCAGTACGATGACGGCGGCGTCTACGAAGGTGAATTCCTTGATGGAAAACAGCACGGGATTGGCACCTACACATTGCCCACCGGCTATGAATACACAGGGGAATGGGTCGAAGGCGAAATTCGCGGCCAAGGCGTTGCGCGTTTTGCTAATGGGTCCGTCTATGAAGGTGCGTTTGTCGCTGGCAAACCCGAAGGCCAAGGCCGAATCACATTTGCGGATGGCGGCACGTTTGAAGGCGATT
Source organism: Loktanella sp. D2R18 (assembly GCF_003318235.1). Classification (GTDB taxonomy): domain Bacteria; phylum Pseudomonadota; class Alphaproteobacteria; order Rhodobacterales; family Rhodobacteraceae; genus Yoonia. Next base: position 373,572 of record NZ_QOCG01000030.1, read on the forward strand.
GGGTCGATGGCAACATCACCGGCCAAGGCATTTCACATTACGCAAATGGTCTGACCTACGAAGGCGAATTTCGCAACGCGATGTACCACGGCACAGGCACCATGACGAGCGAGACAGGCTATGTCTACGCGGGCGAATGGGTCAATGGTATCAAAGAAGGCGAAGGCACGATCACCTATCCAGACGGCGCCGTTTACACCGGTAATCTGACTGCAGGTGAACGTGACGGCACCGGCACAATGACCATGGCCGACGGAGTTATTTACAGCGGTGCATGGGTCGATGGCCAAATACAAGGACGGGGCACACTGACCCAGACAAATGGCGATGTCTACGACGCCAACTTTGTCGCCAGCAAGCGCGAAGGCGAAGGCACTGTTACCTATGCAAATGGCGACGTTTACACAGGTACGTTTGCGGATGACAAACGCCACGGCACCGGCACACTGCAAGGGGCTGACGGGTATGTCTATGTTGGTGAATGGGTCGAAGGCCGGATCGAAGGTACGGGCGAAGCCACCTACCCCGACGGATCCGTCTATGCCGGGACATTTATGAATGATCTCGCACATGGCACAGGCACAATGACCTATCCTGACGGTTCAACCTATGAAGGCGATTGGGACAACGGCGTGATTAGTGGCTCAGGCACAGCGACCTTCGTCAATGGTCTTGTCTATGAAGGTGAATTCCTGAACGCGAAAAACCATGGCACTGGCAAAATGACCTATACTGACGGTTATACATACCAAGGCCAATGGTCCGAAGGACAACGCAACGGCTTAGGGCAAGCCTCTTATGCGGACGGTACTGTCTACATTGGTGAGTTTTCGAACAACCAGCGTAACGGTAAGGGCGAAATCACCCTGCCCGACGGGTTCAACTATGTCGGCGACTGGGTCGATGGCACTATCAACGGCGAAGGTCTTGCGACCTATGCCAATGGCGATGTTTATGAAGGCGCATTTGTACGTGGCCGCCGCGAAGGCGAAGGTAAAATGACATTTGCCACTGGCCAAGAAAGCATCGGCATCTGGTCAGACGGCGCGCTCGTGTCCGAAACGACTGAATAAAGCCAATCGGAAAACAGCCAGAAGCCCGCATGCAACCCGCATCGCGGGCTTCTTTGTACCCATCCTAAGGAACGCGCAAAATGATTGCTTACGTTACCGTCGGGGCCGATGATATCTCACTTGCCAAGCGGTTCTATACGGCGTTCCTGCCTAAACTTGGGTATGATCTAAAAGAAGGGCCCGAAGGGCTCAGTTTTGCATTGCCAGTCGCGTCGGGCCAATCACCCTTGCCTCCAGACTTCTACGTAAAACCTACCTTTGATGGGCAGCCAGCCTCTGCTGGGAATGGTGCAATGACCGCCTTTGAAACAGGCAGCCAAGAATTGGTACGTGATCTACATGCTGCAGCGCTTTCCGCAGGTGGCACAGACGAAGGCCAACCCGGTTTTCGCGCTTCATATGGGTCACATTTTTATGTTGGCTATTTGCGCGACCCTCAGGGCAATAAGATCGCGCTGTTTTGCGATGACCCGACTGCGCCCGGTCGGGATGGATAAAACAGGTGTTGCGAATTTATACCTTTTCAACGCAAAAAACCCGACTATAGTCGCCACATGTTTAACGCCCAACATATCGCAAACCCGCAGCGCCTTCCGGCGCCGTTTGCGCGTGGGCTCGACCTACTCCTAACTCGCCTCTGAGCGCGGCCTTGTTTGGCGCGCGTGCTCAGAGGAGTTGAGATACAGCGCTAAAGCACCCCATCAGAGTTAGGAAAAATCATGCAAGCTATTAACATTGCGCAAAAGCTATCGCTTTTCGACAGCCATTGGGACCCCAAAGTGGTCGCCAGCTACAATAACAACGACGTCATGGTCGTGAAATTCCAAGGTGAATTCCCCTATCACAAGCATGACGCCACCGATGACTTCTTTCTCGTGATCGAAGGACAGGTAACAATGGACTTCGATCACCAAGAAAGTGTGACTTTTCGCGCTGGCGAGCTTTTCATTGTCCCCAAAGGTGTCGTACATCGCCCCCGAGCCGAACAAGAGGCCAAAGTGCTTTTGATCGAACCAAAAGGTGAACCGAATTCTGGCGATGCGGATCGACCCGCCGCCCCCAAAGACCATATTTGAAGGACTAATCAGATGACCAAAGACAATGTTCTGATTTTTGACACCACTTTGCGCGACGGCGAACAGTCTCCGGGCGCGACGATGACCCATGCAGAAAAGCTTGAGATCGCGGAACTTCTGGACGAGATGGGCGTCGATATTATTGAGGCCGGTTTTCCGATTGCATCGGAAGGTGACTTTAAAGCCGTCAGCGAAATCGCGCGACTGGCAAAGACGTCGACGATTTGTGGGTTGGCGCGTGCCAATTACAAAGACATCGATCGCTGCTGGGAAGCCGTAAAACATGCGAAGTCTCCGCGCATTCATACGTTCATCGGGACATCGCCGCTGCATCGCGCGATCCCAAACCTCACGATGGATGAAATGGCCGAGCGTATCCATGACACCGTCACCCATGCCCGCAACCTGTGTGATAACGTGCAATGGTCGCCCATGGATGCAACCCGCACCGAATGGAATTATCTGTGCCGCACAGTCGAAATCGCGATCAAGGCGGGTGCCACAACAATCAACATACCCGACACCGTGGGCTATACGGCGCCTGTTGAAAGCGCCGATTTGATCCGCAATCTGATCGCGACTGTACCGGGTGCGGATGACGTTATTTTTGCGACACACTGCCACAATGACCTTGGCCTTGCGACCGCAAACTCACTGGCGGCTGTTGCAGGCGGCGCGCGTCAGATCGAATGCACGATCAACGGTCTGGGCGAACGCGCAGGTAATACGGCGCTTGAAGAAGTTGTCATGGCCCTAAAAGTGCGCGGCGACATCATGCCGTTCGCGACAGGCATTGACACGACGAAGATCATGAACATCTCGCGCCGCGTTGCAGCGGTGTCAGGTTTTGCGGTGCAATTCAACAAAGCCATCGTCGGTAAAAACGCATTCGCGCATGAAAGCGGAATCCACCAAGATGGGATGTTGAAAAACCGCGAAACATTTGAGGTGATGAAGCCCGAAGATGTGGGGCTGTCAGGCACATCACTGCCCTTGGGCAAACATTCAGGCCGTGCGGCGCTGCGCGCGAAACTGAATGAATTGGGTTTCGACGATCTGGCCGACAACCAGTTGAAAGACGTCTTTGTCCGCTTCAAAGATTTGGCCGACCGCAAGAAAGAAGTCTTTGACGATGACCTGCTCGCCTTGATGCATCAAAACAGCGGTGACGAAGATCGGTTGAAACTGAAATCGCTCCGCGTTGTCTGCGGCACCGAAGGGCCACAAACAGCCGATATGGTCATGGAGATCGACGGGGCTGACGTTAAAACATCAGCCACGGGTGACGGCCCGGTTGATGCAACATTCAACGCAGTCAAGGCACTGTTCCCGCATGGCGCGCGATTGCAACTTTATCAGGTCAGCGCGGTCACCGAAGGCACCGACGCGCAGGCCACTGTATCCGTGCGGATGGAAGAAGAAGGCCGTATCGCGACCGGGCAATCAGCGGATACCGATACTGTCGTGGCCAGCGCCAAAGCTTATATCAACGCGCTCAACCGTTTGCTTGTGCGGCGTGAAGAATCTGCGCCGGGCTATGACGTTAAGGGCGTGAGTTACAAAGATCGGTAGGCTAAAGTTGCGACTCGTCGCAATGGGCGCCCCATGAAATTGGGGCGCCCATTTGCGTTTTTGCAATCACATTAACGCTATTACGATTTGGCAACGGCGCAATTGCGCTGACCTATGCATATCGCAAATATGCTATAATTTTGCAAATAGACGCACAATTTGAAAATATATGTTCGAAATATGATACTATTAAACCCGCCAGTTTGCGCCAAAATCTAGGGCTTCTATCCTCGCACGAGCCGCCGTATAACGTTTAGGAGCGAATGCGCAGGGACGGCGCGTTGAACAAAACAAAAAATACGGAAGGCCATCGAATGGCAGGCTTTGGCGGGTTATTTTCTTCGGATATGGCGATTGACTTGGGGACAGCAAACACCCTCGTTTACGTCAAAGGCAAAGGCATAATTTTGTCAGAGCCTTCGGTTGTGGCCTATCACGTCAAAGACGGCGTCAAGAAAGTATTGGCTGTCGGCGAAGACGCGAAATTGATGCTCGGCCGCACGCCGGGCAGCATCGAAGCCATTCGCCCCATGCGTGACGGTGTTATCGCCGATTTTGATACCGCCGAAGAGATGATCAAACACTTCATCCGCAAGGTGCACCGCCGTTCAACATTTTCCAAACCCAAAATTATCGTTTGTGTCCCACATGGTGCGACACCTGTTGAAAAACGCGCGATCCGCCAATCTGTGCTGTCTGCTGGCGCGCGCCGCGCAGGACTGATCGCGGAACCGATTGCAGCCGCGATTGGCGCGGGCATGCCGATCACGGACCCGACTGGTAACATGGTTGTCGACATCGGTGGTGGTACGACCGAGGTCGCCGTGTTGTCGCTGGGCGATATTGTCTATGCGCGTTCTGTTCGCGTCGGTGGTGACCGCATGGATGAGGCGATCATTAACTATCTGCGTCGCCAGCATAACCTGCTGATCGGTGAAGCCACGGCGGAACGGGTCAAAACATCCATCGGCACGGCACGGATGCCTGACGATGGTCGCGGCCAATCGATGCACATTCGCGGGCGTGACCTGTTGAATGGCGTGCCAAAGGAAACTGAAATCAGTCAAGCCCAAGTTGCCGAGGCACTTGCAGAACCCGTGCAGCAAATCTGCGAGGCTGTGATGACCGCGCTTGAGGCCACACCACCAGATTTGGCCGCGGACATCGTGGATCGCGGCGTGATGTTGACCGGGGGTGGCGCGCTTCTTGGGCAACTTGATCTGGCACTGCGCGAACAAACGGGGCTGGCCATTTCGGTGGCCGATGAATCGCTGAACTGTGTGGCTTTGGGCACCGGGCGCGCGCTTGAGTACGAAAAACAGCTGCGGCACGTTATTGACTACGATAGCTAAAACACACCGGGGATAATTGCCCTTGGCAAAAGATAAAAACAGCGAAGACTTTATCGGCCCACTGCGTAGATTGCTGGTTGGGGTGATCCTGCTTGTGCTGTTTGGTTTGTTCCTTGTCTGGCGGATTGATAGCCCACGGGTCGAACGGTTTCGCGCCGCTGCGATCGACAATTTTGTACCTTCGTTTGATTGGGCAATGGCCCCAATCACCGGGATTGCGCACTTGATCAGCGATTTTCAAAGCTATCAACAACTTGCCGATCAAAACCAAGACCTCCGCCGTGAACTGCAGCAGATGAAAGCGTGGAAAGAAGCCGCGCTGCAGTTGGAACAAGAAAACGCTAAACTGCTTGACCTGAACAACGTGAGCATCGATCCACAGATGACTTTTGTTACCGGGGTTGTTGTGACGGATAGCGGGTCGCCCTTTCGCCAATCAGTGCTGGTCAATGTCGGCGCGCGCGACGGTATCATTGATGGTTGGCCCACGATGGACGGCATCGGGTTGGTCGGGCGCATCGCCGGGGTTGGTCAAGAAACCAGCCGCGTCATGCTTTTGACCGACACATCAAGCCGTATACCAGTGATCATTCAGCCCTCTGGTCAAAAGGCGATTTTGGCCGGGGATAACACGCTGAACCCGCCGCTCGAATTTCTTGAAGATACCGGATTGGTGCGGCCTGGTGACCGGGTTGTGTCATCGTCTGATGGTGGCGTGTTCCCAGCCGATCTTTTGGTCGGCCAAGTCGCCCTTGGAACGGATCAGCGGTTGCGTGTCCGTTTATCCGCCGATTATCAACGTTTGGAATTTCTGCGCGTGCTCCGCGCCCACCCGCATGAGGTTATCGCAGACCCCGGTGGATTGCTGACTCCCGGCGCTGAATTCTTCGGACCCGCGGCCTTGCCGGTCACTGCGCCGCAGCCGCTGCCACTGGGTGATTTCGACGATGGCTAGCCCCGTCGGACCACAGGTTTGGGTGAAATGCATGACATATGTATTGATCGCCTTTGTGATCATGGTTGTGCAATTGGTCCCGCAAAGCATGGAACCCAATATCTTAACGATTGCCTTGCCCGGCGACATGTTCGCACCTTGGCGCTTGCGCATCGTACCTCCTGATCTTTGTTTGGCTGTAACGATTGTTTGGATCGTACGCCGTCCTAAATTTATCCCTGTTTGGATCATCGCAGGTACTTTCCTATTAAGCGATCTGGTCTTTCAGCGCCCACCTGGCCTATGGGCGGGTATGGTCGTTTGGTTGACAGAAGAGCTGCGCAAACGGCACCGTGATTTTCGGGCCATGCCATTTTTGGGTGAATGGAGCAGTGTCGCGCTTGGCATGTTTGCGCTTTTTGCAACGTATCGGCTGGTGCTGGCTATATTCGCGCTGAACGTCCCGCCGTTGGGCATGGTGCTTCTTCAACTGATTTTGACAATTGCAGTCTACCCTTTTGTTGCAGTTTTCATGCATTATGTCTTTGGCATTACCCGCGTGGCACCCGGTGAAACCGGCAGCAGAGGGCAACGTGTATGAAACGGCAACCGAAAGATATTATCGCAAGCAACCGCACCATTAGCAGGCGCGCGTTGGTTTTGGGCACGTCCCAAATTGCGCTAATGGCCGTGTTGGGTTGGCGTATGCGGTCAATGCAGGTTGAACATGCCGACGAATTCCGCCTGCTTGCCGAAGAAAACCGGATCAACATTCGTCTTTTACCACCGTCGCGCGGGTTGGTGTTTGACCGCAACGGGATAGCCATCGCAGATAACGAACAAAACTACCGGGTTGTGATGGTCCGCGAGGATGCAGGCGACGTGGGCGAAGTGCTCGCCCGGCTCACTGAAATTGTCGATATCGCTCCCGAGGATCTAAGTCGCGCAATGGAGGAAATGCACCGCCGCTCGCCTTTTGTGCCTGTCACCATCGCTGAGCGTTTGACTTGGGAAGATGTCGCAAAGATCAATCTGAATACCCCCGCCCTACCCGGCATTTCCGCCGAAGTCGGCCAAAGCCGCGTCTACCCTTGGGGCGCTGATCTGGCGCATGTGGTTGGTTATGTCGGCCCGGTCAGCGATTACGACCTGAGCCGGATCGACGACCAAGATCCGCTTTTGCAAATTCCCAAGTTCCAAATTGGAAAGACGGGTGCGGAAAACAAGCTCGAACATACATTGCGCGGCAGTGCGGGCCATCGTCGGATCGAAGTGAACGCCGTCGGAAGGGTGATGCGCGAATTGGACCGCCAAGAGGGCGACGCTGGCAAAGACGTGCAATTGACCATCGACAACCGGCTACAAACCTACGCCCAAGCCCGGCTCGACGGCGAATCCGCAGGCGTCGTTGTCATCGATCTTGAACATGGTGATCTGCGCGCGATTGCTTCGGCCCCGTCTTTCGATCCAAACCTGTTTGTGCGCGGAATTTCTGTCGCCGATTGGGAAGGCCTGAACGCAGACAAATACCGCCCGCTGGCGGCAAAGGCGGTGCAGGGCACCTACCCGCCGGGCTCAACCTTCAAGATGGTAACGGCGTTGGCCGCAATGGAAGACGGCGTCGTGACCGCAGACGAAACTGTCTACTGCCCCGGACATACCGATGTTTACGGCATCCGTTTCCACTGTTGGAAACGCGGCGGGCATGGCAACATCAACTTGCACGACAGCCTCAAGCAAAGTTGCGATTGCTATTATTATGAGATCGCCCAGCGGGTCGGTATCGACAAAATGGCGGCGATGGCACGCAAGCTTGGGCTAGGGACCAAACATGATCTGCCGCTCTCTGCGGTGGCTTCTGGGCTTGCGCCGGATAAGGAATGGAAATCATCGGTCCGGGGCGAAGATTGGCGGATCGGGGACACGGTGAATGCGTCAATCGGACAAGGCTATGTGCTCACCTCGCCGCTGCAATTGGCAATCATGACCGCGCGGATCGCCACGGGGCATGAAATTGCCCCCCGGCTGGTGCGGTTGATTGATGGGGTTGAACAGCCCTCTGGGCGCGGAGAAAGCCTTGGCTTGAACGAAAACACATTGCGCCGCATCCGTGCAGCCATGACGGATGTGTGCAACAACCGACGCGGCACGGCCTACGGGTCGCGCATTTTGACCGAAGGCTACGCAATGGCCGGGAAAAGTGGCACCAGCCAGGTCCGCCGCATCACCCCCGAAGAACGGGCCGCCGGGGTCACCCGCAACGAAGACCTGCCGTGGGAACGCCGTGATCACGCGCTTTTCGTCAGCTATGCACCGCTTGATAACCCGCGCTACGCTGTTGCGGTGATCGTCGAACATGGCGGCGGCGGTTCAAGTGCCGCGGCGCCCATCGCACGCGATGTCATTTTACAAGCGCTCTATGGCGGTGCCCCGCCGCTTGACGCCTATCCGGCGAACCAACGCGACAAGATTGAACAACAACAACGCCGCATCGAAGCGCGTATCCCCATGGGTGCAAAGGCCCAGAGCCGCGCATGAGCTATCTCGCCCATAACACGCAGCACGTCCCCACGGGGCTACGCAAAATTTGGTATATCAATTGGCCGTTGGTCATGTTGATTTCAGCCGTAGCGAGCGCTGGGTTCCTGATGTTGTATTCTGTCGCGGGCGGGTCCACGTCACCTTGGATGGAACCGCAGGTCAAACGTTTTGGCCTTGGCATGGTATTGATGTTCATCGTGGCCATGGTTCCGATTTGGTTTTGGCGCAACATGGCGTTTGTTGCATATGCGGCATCAATCATCTTGCTGCTAGGTGTAGAGTTCTTTGGCGAAGTCCGCATGGGCGCGCAACGCTGGATCGATTTGAAATTTATGGTGTTGCAGCCGTCAGAGCTGACAAAAATCACCGTGGTGATGTTTATTGCGGCCTACTACGACTGGCTGCCCTTGGAAAAAACATCGCGGCCTGTCTGGGTCGCCTTGCCTGTGATATTTATCCTTGTCCCAACGATGTTGGTTCTTAAGCAACCTGACCTTGGTACATCGCTTTTGCTTTTGTTCGGTGGGACAACGGTGATGTTTCTTGCTGGCGTACACTGGGCCTATTTTGCGTCGGTTGTCGGTGCGGGTGTCGGTGCGATCGTTGCCGTGTTCGAAAGCCGAGGCACGTCTTGGCAATTGCTGAAAGATTACCAATATCGCCGGATCGATACGTTTATTGACCCCTCCAATGACCCGCTTGGCGCGGGCTATCACATCACGCAGGCCAAAATTGCGCTTGGGTCGGGTGGCTGGACCGGACGCGGTTTTATGCAAGGGACGCAATCGCGGCTGAATTTCTTACCCGAAAAACATACCGACTTTATCTTTACCACATTAGCAGAGGAATTCGGTTTTGTCGGCGCCTCGACGTTATTGCTGCTCTATCTTCTGATTGTCGTTTTCTGCATTGTCTCGGCGCTCGGCAATCGTGACCGCTTTGCGGCACTTTTGACCTTGGGCATTGCCATGACGTTTTTTCTTTTCTTCGCGGTCAACATGTCGATGGTTATGGGACTTGCGCCTGTCGTCGGCGTGCCCCTTCCGCTTGTCAGCTATGGTGGCTCCGCCATGCTAGTTCTTCTTGTTGCCTTCGGCCTTGTCCAAAGCGCCCATGTCCATAGGCCCCGCTAATGATCAACATTCTGTTTGCCGCGACTGACGATCTTTGGGACGACTATGAAACCGCGTTAAAGCGGGCGCTTGAGACCGCACGCGTCACAGCCGATCTGCGTCGCGATCACAGAGCAGAGACCACGGATTATATCATCTTTGGCCCCGGCGGGCCTGTCGATGACTTCACGCCCTTTACCCGCTGTAAGGCCGTGTTGAACCTTTGGGCTGGCGTCGAAAAAATAACGCAAAACAAGACCTTGACCCAACCTCTTTGCCGCATGGTTGATCCGAGCCTCACGCATGCGATGGTCGATTGGGTCGTGGGCCACACGATGCGCCATCATTTGGGAATGGACGCGCATATTCATGGGCAAGACGGTATATGGCGCAACGATGTGTATCCACCCATTGCTGCAGATCGTCCGGTCGCGATCCTAGGGATCGGCGCACTGGGGGCAGCCTGTGGACAAGCGCTGCATCAGCTTGGGTTCCCAGTAACCGGGTGGAGCAGATCACCAAAGAACGTTCCAAACCTGCATTGCCTGCACGGCGACGATGGGTTGGATAAGGCGCTAAGCGGTGCACAGATTGTCATTCTCTTGCTGCCAATGACGGCACAGACAGAAAACACCTTGAATGCGGCCCGCCTTGCCTTGCTTGCGCCGGGTGCCTTTATCATCAACCCCGGCCGTGGCCCGCTGATTGACGATGCGGCCTTGCTCGCGGCGCTTGAAACCGGCCAAGTCGCCCATGCCACGCTTGACGTGTTCCGCATTGAACCCCTGCCGCAAGATCATGTTTTCTGGGGGCACCCGCAGGTGACCGTTACCCCGCATATCGCCGCCACAACACGCCCCGAGACCGCAGCAAAAGTCATTGCCAACAATATCGCGGGTCACGAAAACGGCGCCCCCTTACAGAATCGTGTTGATCGCGGGCGCGGGTACTAATGCAGCTTGGGCGGTTTTGCCGGGTCCATTCCGGGGGCGCCGGGTACATGTGGTGTTTCGGGTTCAGGCAGATCAAAACGCAGCCCGACCTTGGCCAGATGTGCCGCGAGCGGGTCGCTGGCCCGCACAAACATCACATCCATAACCCCTGCTTCGATCCCCGAAAATGTCAGCACTTCACTTGCCGCATTGGCGAGCGCCTGTTCCGCGCCCGGCGTTGCATCGATAAAAGCCAAGACATGCCCTGTCGCCCCACCCTCATAGGTCGCTGCGGCCAGATAGGCAGATTTAGCCATACCCGCCGCAATCGCGAGTTTCCGGTCAAGCCCCAACACTACAGCTTCGGGCAGACCGCCGGGTGCGTTGATTTCGGTCAGGCGGGCTTCGGTTTCGTCTGGCGCATGTGACAGCGTTTGCACTAACCAATCCACAGCCTCTGCGGGGATCAGCATCGCAGATGGCGCGACTTCTAGGTTCAATGCCAGCCCAACCCCCTGCCCGGCCAGCATTTGCACCAACCCACGCCCCGGCACCCCAGCATAGGGGGCCGCACGGCCAACAAATTCCGCGAGCCGTTCCTCGCGGTCAAACACAAGCGCGAAACGCTGGTCTTCAATTTCAAACAATTCGGGTAAAACTTGATCGCCTTCGGCTTCTGCGGTGAGCAGCATGAATAATTCGGTATCTGCAAGCCTTTCATAAAACCGCAAACGCGCTGCATCGTCTTCAGGGGCAGCTTCCATGGCCGCATGGGCCGTATCGAGATCAGTCATTTAACACGTCTTTCACTTGGGCCCGCAGCGCAGGCAGCAGGTCAGTCTCAAACCATTGGTTTTTCTTTAACCACCCGGTATTGCGCCACGACGGATGAGGCAAGGGAAACACGCGTGGTGCATAGTCGCGCCAACTGGCGACTGTGTCAGTCACACTGCCGCGGCTCTGCAAATGCCAGCGCTGCGCATGACCACCAATAACCAGTGTTAAAGGCACTTCACCAAGATGGGCCACCACCTTTTTGTGCCATGTGTCCGCACAAGTTTTCGGCGGGGGCAGGTCCGATCCCGCCGCATTGTATCCCGGAAAGCAAAACGCCATGGGTACAATCGCAATCTTTGCGACATCGTAAAATGCGTCATGATCAAGCCCTAACCAATCCCGCAGTCGATCACCTGAACGGTCCCAAAACGGTTTGCCTGCTTCATGCACACGCAGCCCCGGCGCTTGGCCCGCGATCAATATGCGCGGTGCAGCATCAAACCAAACAACAGGCCGCGGGTGATGCGCCGTCTGGGTCTGCGCAAACCGATCAGCGCATAATTCACAGGACAATATGTCATGCCTGAGACCCAACTTCACACTCTCTCCCAGCCTAGAATTCGCAAAACTGCCCGTTCACAGCAAGTTAATTTGTCGCACGCTTGATGCCTTCGCACCTTTGCGGTAATTGCGAAGCAAGTAAACTGGGGGACAGCATGTATCGCGTCTGGAATTTTCTAACGAACTACTCACTTTTGTTGATTATCGGGGCGGGGATTGCGCTCGTTTGGGCGAATATTGATCCCACAAGTTATCATCATTTTGTAGATTTGGAACTTATCCACGATTCATGGGTTGGGCACGCCCATTATGACGCCAATGGGCAGGTCGAATACCGTTCGCTGACGCTGCACTACCTTGTCAACGATGTGCTGATGGCCTTCTTCTTTGCAATTGCTGCGAAAGAAGTCTGGGAAGCCGTTATTCTGAAAAACGGTAGCCTGCGCGGCAAAAAAGCTGCGACGCCCCTGTTCGCAACACTTGGCGGCATGATCGGCCCAATCGCGGTTTACCTTGGACTTGCGCTGTTCCTTGGATCGGAAACTTATGATGCGGTGGCAAACGGCTGGGCTATTCCAACCGCAACCGACATCGCATTTAGCTACCTCGTTGGGCGTTTGGTGTTTGGCGCTGGCCACCCTGCGGTGCGTTTCTTGTTGCTGTTGGCGATTGCCGACGATGCGGCTGGGCTGATCATTCTGGCGATCTTCTACCCGTCAGGTGAATTGGCACCGGAATGGCTTTTGCTGTCACTCTTCGCGGCCATCGCGGTATTTTACTTCTTTAACCGCCTGCCGCGCCAATTGGATCGCGGCAAAGAAATGCGCCCGAATTCAACATGGGTCCGCAACAAACTGTCGTTCTGGCCATATCTCGTTGCGGCCGCAGCGAGCTGGTATGGCTTCCAAGAAGCGGGTATTCACCCGGCTCTCGGCCTCCTGCCAATCGTGCCTACGATCCCACATGCAGACCGCGCATTTGGTATCTTTGCCGAGGCGGAACAGTACCTGACCGACCTTTTGAACCACATCGAACATCTTCTCAAACACCCGGTTGAGGTCGTGTTGTTCTTCTTTGGACTGTTGAACGCCGGAGTCGAATTTTCGTCCATTGGCTCGCCGACTTGGCTTGTCCTCGCAGGTCTGTTGATCGGGAAACCGGTTGGCATCTTGCTCTTTGGCTGGTTTGCGGCACGTCCGCTTGGGCTAGGACTTCCAGAAGGCATGCGGATCATTGACTTGGTTGTGATCGGCTGCGTGGCTGCGATTGGCTTTACGGTTTCGCTGTTTATTGCCGCCGTCGCCTTTGATAGCGCTGTGATGCTGGGCGACGTGCCTGTGCAAGATGCTGCGAAAATGGGTGCGCTGTTTAGCTTCTTTGCCGCGGTCGTTTCGCTCGCCGCTGGCAAGTTGGCTAAGGTACAAAAGCAGCACGGCTAGGGACATGCACAGATCGTGCTGTATTTCCGACGCAATTTGGCGATACTGTATCATAAGGCGATGATCGTGACCGGGTATTAACCTTTTTCGGTCACGATCAACCAAACCCTTATCGGGGCGCCGTGGGAATCAGATGCTCGAATTTGCACAAGTCAGTAAATCGTTTTGGACAGGCACCCAGCGCAAGGTGATCCTTGACCGCGCCTCGTTTCGCGTTGAACTTGGGCATTCGCTTGGCATTCTTGCGCCAAACGGTACCGGAAAAACCACGCTGATCAATATGATGGCTGGGCTTGAAAAACCGGACGAAGGGCGCATCACCCGCAACTGCCGCATTTCATTCCCGCTCGGGTTCATGGGCGGCGTGGTGCAAAGCCTGTCAGCCAATGAAAACTGTCGCTATATCGCGCGGCTTTATGGGTTGGACCCCGATTATGTCGAAGCCTATTGTCGCTGGCTTTGCGGGCTTGAAGAATATTTTGACATGCCCGTCGGCGTCTATTCCAGCGGAATGAAATCGCGGTTTTCATTTGCGTTGATGCTCGCGCTTGATTTCGACATCTATCTCATCGACGAAGGGATGCCAGGATCAACCGACGCCGAATTTAACCGCAAGGCCGGCGAAATCTTACGCGAGCGTTTGGAAACAACCACGATGATTATCGTGTCGCACCAACCGGCCACGTTAGAACGCTTTGTCCGCTCTGCGGCTGTTTTGAAGAACGGTCAGCTCTACCTATTTGACACCTTGGAAGAGGCAAAGGCCGCATATGAGTACTAACCCCAAGGTCAAACGGTTTCGCATTCGGCGCGGCGCGGCTTCTGCCACGCAAGCTGCACCACAAGAGCAGCCTGTCGACACAAACCCTGACGATCTAGATGCCCAAATAGATGCAATCCGCAACGAAGGTCTGACCGCACGCCAGCTGCGAATGGCGCGCCGTGTTGCGCAAAAACGTGGGCTGACATTTACCTCTGAATTTGATGCTGTCCGCCAATTGCGTGCCGCGGGCATCGATCCGTTCCAACAAAAATCGGTTCTTGAATTGGTGATGCCCGAGGGCAGCCAGAACGCGGGCGAACAAGGGCAAATTCAATTGCCGCAAAAGGTGAACCGCCGCCACAGCGCGCAGGTCAGCACACAAAACGGGCTCAAAATGAACCCGGAACATGCTGCGGAAATCCGCCAAATTCAAGTCGACATCGCGCGCCGGCGGCGGCGCAAAATGCTGCTGATGTTCACGCGGCTCGCGTTTTTCGTGTTCCTGCCAACCTTTATGACGGGCTGGTATTTCTACACGATGGCGACCCCGATGTACGCGACAAAATCCGAAATCGTCATCCAGCAGGCACAATCGGCATCAGCGGCACCAAGCGGCCTCTCCACCCTGTTTCAAGGCACATCGATGGCAACGCAACAAGACAGTATTGCGGTGCAATCCTATCTGGCCTCGCGCGAGGCGTTGTTGCGACTGGATGCAGAACATGGGTTTAGAGCGCATTATAGCGATGAAAATATTGATTCCATTCAGCGCCTTCAGGCTGATGCGACCAACGAAGAAACATTTAAACTGTACACTGACCACGTGCGCATCAGCTATGATCCCACTGAAGGCATCATCAAGATGGAGGTCATCGCCGCTGATCCTGTGACCAGCTTCGAATTCTCAACCGCTCTGATTGCTTACGCCGAAGAACAGGTTGATCAGCTGACGGCGCGTTTGCGTACCGATCAGATGCGCGGCGCATTGCAAAGCTACGAAGATGCCGAAGCCCGTCGCGCCGAAGCACTGGCGGTTTGGCTTGCGTTGCAAGAGAGCATGCAGCAAATCGATGCGGGCAGTGAATCGGGGGCCCGCATGGGCCAGATCAACGCGCTCGAAAGCGAACGCCAACAGTTAAGCCTTGTGTTGCAATCACGCCTGAACGTTGACCGGCCGAGCGAAATTCAAGTACAGGCCCTACGGAACCAAATCGCAAATATTGACGCGTTGATCGCAGAATTGCGGCAAGAATTAACCGGGTCTGTCGGCGACGGTGTTTCGCTCGCGGTGCGCAATACTGAACTGCGCGTGGCCGAAGAAAACTATAACTTCCAAACAGCTATGGTGCAGCAGGCGCTCACCCAGATGGAAACCGCCCGGATCGAGGCAAACCGGCAGGTCCGCTATCTGTCGCAAAGTGTGAACCCTGTGATCCCGGATGAGCCAGCATACCCTCGCGCATTCGAAAACACATTGCTGGCTTTGTTGATATTCTCGGGTATTTACCTTCTTATATCTATCACCGTCTCAATCCTTCGCGAACAGGTAAGCTCTTGATGCATAACGTCGACATTGGCCCACTCACCGTCAGTAATGACGCCCCTTTGCTGTTGATCGCTGGCCCTTGCCAGCTGGAAAGCGTGGATCACGCGCAAATGATCGCCGGACATATGGCCGAGGTTTGCGCCCGCCACGGCGCGCAATTTGTGTTCAAAGGCAGTTACGACAAGGCGAACCGCACCTCGCTGAATGGGGTGCGCGGGCTGGGAATGGATGAAGGGCTGAGGGTCATGCAATCGGTCAAAGACAGCATTGGTTGCCCGGTCCTGACAGACATTCACGCGCCCGAACATTGCGCAACCGTTGCCGAAGTCTGTGACGTCATGCAGATCCCTGCGTTCTTGTGTCGGCAAACGGACCTGTTGCTTGCGGCTGGCGAAACAGGCGCCGTCATAAATGTGAAAAAAGGGCAGTTCCTCGCACCTTGGGATATGCCCAATGTCGTGTCCAAAATCGAAAGCACGGGCAACAAACGGATCATGCTCACCGAACGCGGATCATCGTTTGGCTATAACACATTGGTCGCTGATATGCGGTCGCTGCCGACGATGGCGCGCAGCGGTTATCCGGTTGTGATGGACGCGACCCATTCGGTGCAACAGCCCGGCGGAATGGGTGGATCATCTGGTGGGCAGCGCGAATTTGCACCTGTTATGGCGCGCGCCGCTGTGTCGCTTGGCATTGCGGCCGTGTTTATCGAAACCCACGAAGATCCCGACAGCGCCCCTTCTGACGGGCCGAATATGATCGCACTCGAAAACATGGATGCGCTGGTCAAAAGCCTGATGGGCTTTGACGCATTGGCCAAGGCTGACCCGCTGCGCGTTTAAAATTTAGGGCTTTTCCCGCGCGCGGCATCTTCATAGGATCGACCAAAGTTATTATTCGGACGGATTCTATGCGCATTTTTGTATTTCTAGTTTTTGCCCTGTCGTTTGCGGCACCGGCCGCAGCCCAAAGCACCGCTGGCATCTCACCCGATTACGAACAGCAAGACGCGGATATTGCGGTGCGCATGCGCGAAATTCTTGCTGAATTGGGCAATTACGGCGATGTAACCGTTCAGGTGAACGATGGGGTGATCACCTTACGCGGCACGACCACATCCGCAACAGAAATCACAGCGCTTGATACCTTGGCGGGTGGGATCACCGGCGTCGTTGCCGTCAAAAACCAAGTGACTGAAACTGCGGATATCGGCCGCCGATTGGACCCCGCAATCGAACGGTTCCGCGCGCGCATCGATCAGTTCATTGTTTTTTTTCCCCTCGCGCTGATTGCCGGTCTTGTCTTTTCTTTCGTGGTTTTTGTTGGCTTTTCGATCGCACGCATGCGTCAACCATGGGAACGACTGGCCCCGAACCTGTTTATTGCCGAACTGTTCCGTCAATTGCTGCGCATCGCATTTGTGATTTTCGGGATCGTGATCGCGCTTGATATTGTGAATGCGACAGCCCTGCTTTCGACGATTTTAGGGGCCGCCGGGATCATCGGCTTGGCGCTTGGTTTTGCGGTGCGTGACACGGTCGAAAACTTTATTGCGTCAATCATGCTGTCGATCCGGCAACCATTTCGTCCCAATGACACGGTCGAAATCAACGGCGACCAAGGCAAGGTCATCCGCCTGACCAGCCGCGCGACGATCCTTTTGTCATTTGACGGCAACCATATTCGCATTCCCAACGCAACCGTGTTCAAAAGCAGAATCATTAACTTCAGCCAGAATGCGGAGCGCCGGTTTAAATTTGCGATCATGGTCGAACGCGACGCCGATCTAAAGGCCACCCGCGGCCTGATCGCAGACACGGTGCAAGCCCTGCCCTTTACCTTGGACGAACCTGCCGCAGACACCTGGATCGAAGCCCTGCACCCCGAAGGTGTTGAACTGGTTGTGACAGGCTGGGTTAATCAAAATGAAAGCTCACTTGTGCGCGCCAAAGGCGAAGCGCTACGGCAAGTTAAATTGGCCCTTCAAGGCGCAGGCATTGTGATTCCCGACGCAACGCAAGCCATCCAAATGATCAAAGAGCCGACAAAGCCAGCAAGCGCCGAAAGCACGGGCGTTGAAACAGTCGCGGCCAAAGGCGATGCCGCGCTGACACGGATTGTCGATGCAGAACGGGGCCTTGAAAGCTCCGAAGATCTGCTGCGCGAAGACAGTTTAAAAGAATAGCGGTTTTTGTAAAAACGGGGCTTGAACCCCGCCCCCCTTCGCAGTATTCACCGCTTCGCTGATGGGGTGTAGCCAAGTGGTAAGGCAACGCTTTTTGGTAGCGTGTACCGTAGGTTCGAATCCTACCACCCCAGCCAGCCATTCCCTAAGTGTTTGATTTATATGAACTGCCCTTTGGGGCTGCGGTGGATTTTCCCCACTGCATCACATCTATGCATCACATTGGTGCGTAAATGGCAGTTCTCATGCAAGTAAGCCCGGCATCCTTCCAGTAACCGAAGGAGCCGAAATGGGGCATCTAAATCACGTAACGCGCCGAGGCGCTGTCTATGTTTGGCGGCGGCGCCTACCTCGAGAAGTCACGGGTAAAACTGGCGATTTTGTTCAAGTCAGCTTAAAAACGAAAAAGTTATCCACAGCTAAGGCTGTCGCGGTACTGGTAAACTTAAACTTCGCGACCTTTATCAGCCGCGTGAAAAGCAACCGGATCACCCGCGCCGAGGGGTTTGTACATTTCCACATTCTTGCCATCAACACATCAGATCCTAAACTTGACGCCAACAAACTCCACGCAGGCAAGATGGCCGCTGCCAAACTGCGGGAAGAATTGGATACGCCGACGGCTGTGTCGTCGGTGCCCAAACCCATTTTGGAAAAGCGCCCCAACAAACCCAAGCAGCCTCGTCCTTCCAAAAACCGGGAGACCCAGAAGAAGAACAAGATCAAACGAGAAGCGCAACTGGCCGCATGGGAATTGCAATGCCGCGAGGTTGTATCACGCAACGCGGTTTTGACGGAGGAATGGGAGGCAGAGAATGGGGAGCATCTCCAAGTGGCGCGTAAAGCCCGGGGACCAATCCCGGAAAAGCAAGCTTACACCACTGCGCTCAAACAGCTGCAAGATCGATATCATGAGAAGGTCGGCAAGCCCTGCGGCCTGTTGCGCGACGGTCCTCGAAAGCAGCGCCTTTCCACGCAGCAATATAAGGCTCAAAAAGCCACGGCCCAGAAATTGAAAACCAGCATCAAGGATGTTGAACGCAGATTGGCGCGAGCTGAGGACGATGCAGGATATGCACTGGACGCAAAAGAACGCTACCTGCAAAAGGAAGCCGAGCTCGACGCAGGCGTCGCCGCAATGGATGTTCTGGTCACCCAAATAGCATCCGGACATGCAGACGTTACCGATAATGGCATTACCATGACGGACATGCCACCATTCTTTGAGCGTCTCTTTGGAGTCAAACCATCAAACACTAAGATTGCTAATCTGTTTCGAAAAATTATCAGGGTGATTGGACGTGCTCATGGGCGGGAGCAAACACCAACTCTTTGACAGTAATGCTTTGGTCAAATCACTGTCGTGATTGCCTACAATCAGATGTTGGCGGAAATCAACACAAATATAGAGGCGTTTTAGAGGCTAAAGTCATCATTTTCACAGTCCTGTGCTTCAGGTTTGTCGACCTGTGCTTCAGGTTTGTCGACCTGTGCT
>NZ_QOCG01000030.1:392949-652579 GCF_003318235.1 Loktanella sp. D2R18
GCCGATCTGTGCTGCAGGTTCTTTAATCCCTACAATCTTCAGAGCTTGGGCAATGGCATTTTTACAAAAACCTAATCTCAACAAATGACGCATGGCTCTAGGCCAGCTCCATCCATTTTCTGCGATTTTATCTATCTTGGCGCCTAATTTAGACGGAATGAGTTCTGGGGTACCCATTTGAGTTGCATCACCGTCATCGTTAATAGTACTTTTTTTAGTACCAGTCTTCGTCTTGCTCATAATTATCTCCAACGTGGTTTATCGACTGGCAATATAACGCATATAGACTTTGAGATCTCTAAATACATTTAGTGGTGTGCGGAAAATTGTGGAAAACAATTGAGATTTTTAAACCTCGGTTAATACTTTTTGCGAATGTTCAGACTGGGCATTTGAGGTTTATCAAATCCTCACCCGTCATGCCGACGAAGCAGAAGATTTTCGTTCCCCACGGATACGTCGCGTAATTCCCACAGTTCTGATAGAGCTTGCCAATGAGCGATGCGCGGACGCTGAACAATCGCGGCCCGTGTTACTTTTAGTCGTTGGGAAAGGGCGATTAAGCCAGAACAAGTTGATGCCAGGATTGTTATCGACCAAGGTCTGCTTTCGGCAAGTTGCTCCGCGGCGTCGGTACAAATGATCAACGGTAGCTAGGCCCGGAGACCGCTCCTTCGCTACACCTCAGGGAGCTGTTTTCCAGCTCATGTCAGAGGTTTTGGTCGGTAGTACGCTGTTGGCGGATAACTATTTTGGAGAACAATTCGAAATATCTGCATATGAAAATGGCGCAAGCGCCCACGTTTTCGTAAGCCTTCGAGATGACGAGGCCAAAGACGTCGAACTCAACATCGACGCACTTTTAGGCTGCGGAGTCGAGTTGCCTGAAGGCTACATATTGACTGCAACACTTGTAAGTATTGATGCCAGTAGAAGCGATGGATGGCATTTCGTTCAGGGAGCGGGAATGGATGCGATCGAAATCAGATGAGTTACCAATTGTTTTCAGGGGCAATTCGTCTTTGGCTGTTATGCGAGACTGTAGTTGCGCTAGCTGCATCCGTTGGCTCAGGGACTGATGGCACTGACAGTGCTCATGTTGTGACGGAGTATATCGAGCTTGCCGATATTCAGTCTCACGCTGAAACTTTGACCGACATGTACGTTGATCCAGATGGGACGCTACTTGTAGGTCGTACCTGCAAAAGGAGGCCGAGCTCGACGCAGGTGTCGCCGCAATGGATATTCTGGCCACCCAAATAGCATCCGGAGATGCAGACGTCTGGGTGTCACTGATGCCCGCGGAATAGATGCCGTAGGTCATCTCAAAGGCGCGAGATGGCCATGAATGCCGCCGCACTGCATGGGGTGAGCATCGCTCTGGCCTGTCGCACGTTCCAGATCAGCGAAACGTGTTATCGCTACAGCCCAGTGCTGAGCGATGAGAACGCAGAGATCGCCGACTGATTGGAACGGCTAACTGCTAACAAGCGGAGCTGGGGCTTTGGCTTGCGGCGTTTGTAGCGGCGCTTGTCGTATTTGACGAGTTTGCTATGAGACTTGCGGCCGGGGATACAGGGCGTGGCACCACCATATTTGGGGACCCTGAATCACAGAAACGTTTCAGCATCAAGCCGATTAATGGCTCTGGAGCCTAGCGGACGGCGGGAGCGTAGAAGAGTTTGCTCTATCGCTCTCTCTCGGAAAACTTACCTTCTGCAATTAAAGTGCAATTTTCTTCCCCTTTTAGGCAAGCCGAAACAAACTCCCGCAAATCTTTGAGGGCTGCCTGCTGTTCCAAGTCGATGCCTCGCCCCTTCTTTACAGGAATATATCGGTAATCTTCGAAAGAACCCTTCACGCTATCCAAAAAATGTATCGGGCAGTCGCCCTCTATCGGTACCCCTGAATCTGGAAAGCTGTAGTAGAATGGTGACAGATCAAGGATACTTCCTGTATCCAAATCTGAAATAAAGACATTAGCTGGCCCAAAATCATTTGCGCCGGAATAGGTATTGAGAACAATAAAAGGAGGGTTTGCGCCTAAGAAGCATCGGTACACCCCTTCATACCCAGATCCGAATGATTTGCGCCGCATTGCTTCGAATGTTCCAAAATGACTTCCATCAAGGGACTTCTTAAGTGAATTTCCAAGCAAACCCAGCGTATGGTTGAAGTCAACTTTGGGAATGCGATCATGTTTAATGTCATTTATTCCCGCAGAAATTTCGGAAATTTCCGCATCGATATCTTGGGTTATCGCTCTGTGAAAGCTACTAGCATATTTAGTTTTGGATAGATCCACCTCTGAGAAACGTGAGATAAGTTGCAGCAGAGGCCCGGCGCTGCGATTGAAGTTGGCTGGGAGTTCAAAGGGCTTTCTTCCCAATGTCGAGCAAATGTCTGAATAGCCAATATATGCAAAAAGCGTTAAAATGGATTCAACAGCTGTTTTCCAGGCTGACTCAAGTAAATTTTTATTTGTCTGAGCTACATAAACCGCGAGAGGGTGCGATGCTGGGTAGGGAAGAGTCTCTATAAGGTCACTCAACTCGAGCCACGATTTCTGTTTTGATCTATCCTCGTAGGCCTTTATGTCATTTTCAAAGACGATTGAAGCAGCAGATGTGGCCGTTCCGAAATCGAGCCCAAGATATGAATCCTGGGCTTCATTTCCCCCTGCGTAGGTCATGTCCAAGTAGAAGGGATCTCCAGAGACCCGTCTTTCGCGCTCCCCTTTCCCTCTATTGAGGAGAAATGTTGGAAACGCTGACCCATCCGCATTAACTTTCAGTTCAACATCAATCGATTGGCCAAATATTCTATCCTTCAAAAACACACGGGTTGCTGTTGCGTTGTGCAGATTTTCCAGATCATTTGGATCAAATGAGCTTTTCAGATAGAAGTACTCTAAGCAATGTCGGGGAGACGAGTCTAAGTTTACTTTCCAAGAAAGAACCTCATCTTGATAGGCACGAAGTGATGCGGCTGAAGGCAGAAGTATTCCGTCTCCCTCAGGCTTTGGGAGCCCCTTTGTTCTCGGCTTGAATGGGTAGACTTTTGCAGTTGCTGAGTCGTTACTAAGTACAAGATTGAGTCTATTGTAGGTTACGGCACCGAAATCTCCATCACCCTCGGTGTAAAATTGCCTAGCACATTCGACAGCTAGACCTTTTGCGACAACCTCTTGATAGTTCTCGGAGATTTCCAAAATTGATGCTCCACCGAGCGCATTGACGAGATCTCGCTCGATGAGTGTTTTGGTCCAGCCAATATTGGTTGAGCCCCCAGAAAGAAGAACGACGGATATGGGCTTCCCTTGAACCTCTTGCTTAGCGCGTTCGATTGCTTTGAAAACTGCTTCCTTTAGGCGCGAGCTCCAAACATCTCTTTGAAAAACAGTCTTAATTTCACTCGCAGAAAGGGAAATCCCAACAAAGTCGCCACTATCTGAAAACGGGCTTCGCGGAACTTCCACAATCTGACGAACTTGAAGTGGGATATCCTCTGTAAGCTCCCAGTTTCGTATGGAGCCACAAATGTTCACTTTAGCCGTTTCAACTTCATCAAGCAGGCTTTGGAAGTGTTTTATAAAGTTTGCCTGCTCGGGCGGGTGATCCTCACTGTTCAGAGTTAACCAGGATGAAGCCTCCCCAATGCTCTTCAAGACCTTCCGGGCGGCTGTTTTCTCGGGCTTTCCTGGAAGTGTTTCGAAAAGCAAGTGCTCAGCAATTTTCTGGTTTATAAAAAATCCTCCCACCGGAATCGACTTTGCTGCAAGAGGTCGAGACGCACGACCACTTTGACTTATATCGCCAGATTTGGTGGACTCAATTACGGAAACGTCGAATGTGCCGCCACCAAAATCCAATACAAGCGCAATATGGGAAGCATGCTCACTCAGTAATGGGTGGCGAAGCCCGTATCTGTAATACTGAAAAACGGCAAATGGCTCGGGTAAAAAATCTACTTCTTCAAAGCGCCCTTGTAGAGCAGCTTTTATCGCATATCTATAGTTCGCAAGCCATTGTCCTGAGACCTTGCCTTCCTCTTCAATAGATATTGGTTCTGCCACTAAAACCTTCTTGGGCATTTGCCGTCCGTATCTCTCGACATCAGAGTTTATCTCGTCACACAGGGCTGTGAGGAAGTCCTTGGCAATGCCTAACGCAGTTCTGGTGTGACCCTTGGAAACTCGTGCCTTTTTCGAAATCAATTGCTCGCGCGTTTGACGCCCAAGCTCTACTTTAAAGTTCCCGATAACCCTGTCATCAGAACTGCGTTCAGCGCGTACATCATGCCCAATTTTGAAGTTTTTTCCTTCATACCTTATTTTCGTAGGTATCGTCGCTCGGTCTTGCAGTGAGGCGACTTTTACTTGATTTATCAGTAGTTTTTTATTTGACATCGATTTCTTCTTCACCTGTTTACCGTGACGACTGCCACCACGGACACCCCCTAAAGTAGAGTAGATCATCCTTGATGACGGTCCACAATATTTGAAAGCGCTTGAATGCTTCGAAATTATCTATTTCGTGGCGATTTTGACCCTAATAAGTTATGTTGTTGAGGTTGGTGGAAAACGTGCCCGGTCAAAATCCTTTGCGGACTACGACCTGAGATCTGCCAAGCGACCGCTATGCCAAGTCAGATTTATACGTTCTGTGCAGCAATTGCATCAAGACCTCCCTCTTGAACTGAAGACCAAGCGTAATGAGATGTCGAAGCTGAATGAGCAGGTTGCAGATCTAATACCTATACTTTTGCAGTTTTATTTGGACCAAGAAAACCACCTTGCGCTTCATTAAAAGCGATTTGAATTCGATCACCAGATGTGCAACATAACTGCATCACATCTTTTTTGGATGTCGAATTATTTGCATGTATGTCAGCACCCCATGATGCTGCTGAAAAGTCGGGTGGGAATCCTACCACCCCAGCCAGCCTTTCCACACCACCGAACGTCGATCGCAGCATGACAGCAGCGCACCGCAAGTGCCCCAACCGCTGCCCCAGTCACGGTGCTTTGCGCAGGATCAGCTCCCAACCGGGTTCGCCGTAGACACCCGCCAGAGGCCCCGTGAGTGAGTAACCACTGACGCAGTCCTCAAAAACTTCATCGACCTCAAACAGATGCTCGGGCCAGTCCTCGGAAGCACGAATGACCACCACGTCGCCCTCCTGCAGGTCAGTCATTGGGTTTCCTCCAGGCAGCCAGGATAACGATGGTGGCGAGCAGTGTAATGGCCGGGTGTGACCGGCCGCCTATCCGCATGCTTCCTCCTTTGGGGCAACCGCCCCAGTTTGATTGTTGAGTTGAGATTTTTGATTGGGTTCAGCGGCTTTGATGGTTTGGAACGTTCCTAGCCGGAAACCGCGTCGCCCCAACCGCTGCCCCAGTCACGGTGCCTTGCGCAGGATCAGCTCCCAGCCGGGTTCGCCATAGACGCCGCTCAGAGGCCCCGTGAGTGAGTAGCCACTGACGCAGTCCTCAAAGACTTCATCGACCTCAAACAGATGCTCCGGCCAGTCCTCGGACGCACGAATGACCACCACGTCGCCCTCCTGTAGGTCAATCATGAGGTTGCCTCCAGGCAGCCAGGATAGCGATGGTTGCCATGAGGGTGATGACCGGGTGTGACCGCCCGCCAAGCCAGACCAGCGTGACCAGCACGGCCTTGGGTGGTGGTGGTGAAAGAAAGCCCGCGACGAGGGACGTTAAGATACGCATGAGTAACCCTCCTTTGATTGGTATCATTTTAGATACGGAGGGTTGCGCGGTTTTTGGGTGGGGGGTGTTTGGGGGATGCTTGCGGACCTAAGCCGCCGTTCGCCCCACTTTCATGCTGCTGCGGTGCAACCCGTCAGAGCGGTCATTCATGCATGTTGCAGCATTTTGGAGGGCCAAAGTCGATCAGCTGGCCTACCGAACCTCCGCTGCAAATGCGCCAATGTCCGTTTTGGCGAACTGTTCAACAAACGGTCCTTATGGAGCCTATATCTGATGTGACAGGGGAGCAGATATGTGCATTACCAAATCCCTTTGGATCGAAAAATTCGACGTATAGCATTTACTTGCGAACACTGCCCTCTTCCCTCTTCTGGCTTTGAACACCAGAGATTTTCGAACCCAAGTCTTTACAGACACACAAAATAGTGGATATTTGCTTATGTAATTTTTTACTCAACCATAAAGAAAGACCATTTCATGTCTTCACGCATTAAAGCTATTTCCGTTCTTGTCATTCTCGCCGCCGCTGGTGTCGGTTACTACTTCTGGTCCCAACAAGGCGGCAGTGACGACGCTTCTATGACCATTCAGTTCCGCAGCAATTCATGGGACACTTTGAATTCCGTGGAGCTATCTCCCGCTGGTGCAGACGTATTTGTGAGCCTACCGTTGACTGACGGAACTATGGCACCGGCTGAGGTTTTCCCCTATGAAATCACGGACGGAAGAACTGTCTGTACCTACGATCTGCGCGCGACGAAGGAAGATGGATCTACTGCAACCTTTGAGAACGTCAATCTTTGTAACGATACATCTTATCACTTCGAGGATGTAGGCTTCGAATAACGCGTCATTGCGGTCGGTCGGGCTGGTAGCCAAATTTATCGACCGGCACGCATGCGATATTGGGGTGGTTAGGGATAGCCATCCCACCATTCTCGGTATGCGCGCTCAACTTCGGGGAGGTTTTCTTGGATTTCGAGAGCAGCACGTTCGGCTTCCTGCCCCTCTTCGCGGCGATTTAACTTGATCAACGTAAGGGCTATCTTGTCGTAACAGCGGGCGATTTTTTTGCCCAGCGGTGGTTTTGACCAACCCTTTCTCCAAGCATTCATCAAGAGCAAGGCCCTTGCGATAAGCCTGTATCGCCTCTTCATACTGACTTTTTTGTACAGGGAAGGGCCCTTGTAGTTTGCTACCGCTAAAACGATATCTGAAATATTTGGATTAGGCGTTATAATCAGGATATGGCGCGCAAGGTGGGAGCGTCTGGCGTCCCATTCAGAATGCTCACGGATCGCGCATCTGTGAACCAGCTACAATAGAACTGGCTCACTCCGGTTTTTTCTGCGCTGAAATGGCATTTCCTATGATCTGATAGGCCATATCGTAATCGACGCCGGCACTCTCGGCGCATTGCTCTACCGTGCCACCATGAGCATAATTATTGAGCACGTCACGTATCGTTTCGCGATCCAAGCCTTTCATGAATTTATCGTTTTTATCGGCGGCATCATTCATGGAACCTCACTTTTCTAGACCATCAGCATGCCCTACTCTAGGCTGCCAACGAGACCTGTCGACCATTTTTCTGTTTCGGTCAATCGGTGTGTATGTATCATTCCAAGTGTTTCCGTTACTCAGGACCTTACACTTTGGCGCATGATGTCGAACCCACGTTGCAGTCCCATCGCGACGAAATTGTCAAAAGAGCGGGCCTTGCCGCGCAAGAACCCGAAAACAGATTGCGCCAGCACGATGTGTTCCACGGCTTCAACAAGCTCGGCAAGGCGCTTTTGGAGACGAACCGTCTCGACGAGGCCCTGCGTACCTATCGCGAGGCGCGCGATCTGGCGCTAGGGTATTTAGGACAAGAGCCTGAAAACGAACATTGGCGCGGCTACCTCTATGTCAGCCATGACCGTATAGGCACCATCTTGTTCAAACAAGGCCGGTATGAAGAGGCTTTGCAGGCCTATCGTGACTGCCTTGCGGTCCAAGAGCGCCTTGAAGATAGAACGCCCAAAACCACTGTCGGACAAAAAAACATCGCCCGCAGTCACGACAAAATCGGTGCTATGTTGGTCCAATTAGGCCGCAATGAGGAGGGCCTGAAGGCGCAAAGTGAAGCGCATGCTATCCGCGAACGCCTCCCCGAAATAGAACGCGAAAGCCGTGAGTGGCGAGATGGGTATTTTTAGCTCTATCAAGCCAGCCAGCGCACCACCAAACCAACTATGAATGTCCGCTCCTTCAGCTTCGACATGAATAGTTCGCACCCGCAGCGAAAGTCCGCTTTCCGCCCTTCATGACCGCTGTAGCCGGTTTTGGGGTGATGGCCGCCGTGGTACTCGGTCAAGGTCATTGTTGGTCATGTTCTTACCCATATGTCCATCAGGCCATTCACCCCGGAAAGACCGATAGGCTGACTGTCGATCTCTTGCATTAAGAGCTGTGAGCAGGAGCTTCTTCAAGGCCCGGTAGGTCAATGTAATGGGCTGCCAGAACGCTGTTATAGGCCCGTAGCTCGTCCCGTTGGCGGTTGGTTTCCTCGGTATCTTCGTAGTCAACACGGCGGTCATCCGTTCCCCGCAAGATCACACACTCTTCGTTGGCTGCGCGGCGGATGTCATCACGGGTCACCTTGGCACCCTGAAACAGCGCCTGTAGTGCCTCAGAGGGTCGGATCCTTGTTGTTCGGTTGCTACCTATACCAGCGCCACCGTAGGAACCCTTGGCCTCGTCTAGCAGCCCCACGTCTATGAGGCGCTTCACCACCAGTATCATATGCTTGCTGATGCGCAGGGCGTTATAGCGTGACCCTGTGTCATAGGCGTTGGTGCTCATTGATATGCCTATGCTCAGCTCCGGGTCCTCCAGCCAAGCCACGTAGCAGTCCAGCAGCAGGATCTTCAGCTGATCCTTGAAGGGCGTCTTGGGCTTGGGACCGGGCTTGGACTTATTCTCAGCCGGGAAGTGTTCTGCCCAGATCTGCGCAACAATGCTAGCCACCTCAGGATGGTCTGACCACCGGTGGACGTCTATTGGTCTACTATGCCAAGGGTCATCTATCCCTACCATTGCTTATGTCTCCCTTGGGTATGCTCTAGCGGAAGGGGTTAAGCTTCCCTCCTCTTCTCCATTACTTATACCTATTACCCGTAGAACAGATTACCACCCTAACGGTTAATATGACCCGCAACCTCTGCCACAGTGGGTCAGCTACGCCGAGGCATAGCTACCCCCCATCCAAGGCAACAGCAATGCCACCAGTGGGCGTCTCTGGGGCGCTCCGGAGGAGCTGAGAAGGGCGGCGCACTGACATTTTTGGCTGTTCTGAATGGCTGCCGAATGTTACCAGATTTACTAAATTGCAATAGAGAGTTCTCATGCTAAAAAAAGCCATTCTCGTATGCAAGTCTTCTATATTGGCTTCTCTCCTCACTTCGTTACCCGTCGAAGCTGAGCCTGAAAACCCACTTGCCAATTTGACACAGCTCCTGAACTATGAGGCCGAAGAACCCGATCTTAATATTGTACAGGCTACTATATCAGACTGCATACTCACGCTCGAAACTCTCAATCGGTATCATCCTTACTCCGATATTGTTTTGACTAGGACTACCGTCCCCCTCGCATCGCTCCATGGCAATATTTCGTGGCTGACTATGCCGAGCCTACTAGAAGAAGGGGGTACAAGGTGGTCGATTGCTATCACGGGCGAGACCGCAACTGCTTTCTTTCGAATTGATCGGCCTTCGCGTAGCCAACGGCGGTCCTTCCGTGATCGGCTTCACCAACAATGCCGAGGAGATATGTGCCAAATCGACTACATTCCTAGCGCGATTACGGTGCCTATCAGACCAAGTACACTGGCCGAAAAAGACGATTTGCAGAATGTCATGCTAGCAAGTATCGACTACTGCGTACCCAGTTCTGATTAACCAAAGCCAAATACCATACCAACACATAGCTACCCCCATCCACTAGGTCACATCGGTCAAGAGCGGGCGGCTCTGGGGCACTGGGGCTGCATTGCCGCTGGCAAGGTCGGCTATGCGGGACTTTGAGACATTCGCTGCTTTGGCACCAATGGCCGGTGTTGGCGCTTCGCTACATTGACCGCGGCCTGAATCTGTTCCCATAATAATGCTAAACTCTTTGAAACGTAATGATTTTGTGAGGCATTCACAGGATATTAATAAAGTGATTTGATTCTGCTTTCGAAGCGGATGCTAGAACGTTGGAGACTAGCTTGCGAGCGTATTTCATAACTATGGGTTTTTTGGGCGTAGCTACGGCGCTTGCCGCGATGCCTGATTTCTCGCTGATTGTCGCGGTGCTCACATTTGGGCTGGCGGTCCCACTGATGATTCTTGTATCGGCTTGCTTTGTCTACGGTCTCTGCTTCTTGCCAATGGCTGTGATTGGCTGGCGCGCGGTCCCAGTCAGCTTTGCCCTTATCGCTGCCTTGGCAATTGTCCCTAGCTGGCTAGAACGAAAACCCGTTAATCAATTCATAGACGGTAAGATTGCCCAGGATGTCGTGGTTGTTGGAACAACGGAGATTGTCTCTAAAGTGGTTGCTATTGCCACCACATCTGATGGAGCGCGATCTTTTGGAGTTGGTGGACAGAATTCTTGTAGCGCCTTTTGTGAGGCCCTTTTGCATGGTGGAGTGGTCGAAGTTGTTCGGATGGGGCAAGGAACCACTGAGGCAGAGAACCGCTTCATAGACTATTCATTGAGCGGTGACGAAATCGAGGCACTGGAGCCATTTCCACGTGATATTGACTTAACATTTTGGGTAGGATCATGGGCCAGTCAACTAACCAGTGAGGAAACGATCGACATGGGATTGATCGCCGACATTCCTAATTTAAAGCTCGAGCGCGTCACAGTCACAACACATGGTCGCATTCAGGATTTGGCTTCTGATCCACTTTTGAGACGAACGAATGTTCAAGCATCGCTGATTTCATTCCCTTCGTTCCCAGTTCCAGCATTTGACGGGCTCACAAGTGGAGGCAATGATGGCGGTCTATCGATGAGACGGGAGAAATGGCAAAGCAATCCGTTCACGTTGTGGGATATTGCTGAAGACCTTTTTATACCGGTAAGCGAATATGAAACCCCGCTTGAAAGGCGCGCACGCCTTCGGGCCGAAGAGCGTGAACGTGACAACATGAGGCGAAGGGAAGCATTCATATATGCTCAAAACAGCGTTTACCAAATATATGCTGGTATCCCGCACCCGGATCCTGGCGGAGTAAGGCCCGGCGACATTCGCACTTGGCTTCGCGGAATAAACCAACGTAGGAATTCGCTATCTGACCTTGACAGAGACATTATTCGCCAAATTCTGGACAGTCGCGACGCTCGTTTTGCCGATGCCACGCGGTGGTTGTTTTGGCAGGATGATGAACTCGCTAAGGAATTCTTCCCTCGTTTGATCGCAGAATTTGATCGAGGTGAACAACGCGATGATGCGCTCATTGAGCCAATGTTGGAAAGGCTGCGATTTGGACAAAATTATATTGAGCAGTTTGAACAACACGCAGATCAAATTCTTAGAATTATGGAGGCGCAACTCGCTCTTGATCCTGCCGGGCAGTACTTGGGTCTAGTTTCGGCTGGCTACCGGTTTGGGATCGATGAACGGCCGTTTATGAATGCTTTTCCAACGGGTGCTGATCTGAATGCTTTGCTCGATTGGAAAGATGCGATTTGCGAACTGCCACCTGACAAGTTGACGTCATATACTGATGAATTGATGATAAGGATACGACCTGTTTTGCTAAGCGATAGCGTGGCAAATCAGCTAGGATCATATACGAACATATTCAGATTTTTGGTAGGACAAGGTCGTGAAGAAGAAGTTCGCGACCTGCTGGGGGAAGCAGGGTTCACGGTTGATACGACGCTGGAGGGGAATGTTTTCGACAGAAAGTGGGATAGTGAAGCACTGTGTCGTGGGACTAACCGTAGACGGTTCCTTCAATAGCGGCCATTCGTGTGTTGTGCAGCATTGATCAACATGGGCTCTTAACCGACTTTCGCTGCACCTGCATGCCGATTGGCACGCCTTAGCCCTCCAATCCAGAATAAAAAAACAAAGTGGGGTTCCCCCGGCAGCCGAAGCCGCCGAGGGTGTTTATGTGAGCCGTCGGTTAACCTACCTTCATCGGCACCAAGTCGATCGGCTCGAAATGCAAAATGGCGCAGCAGTTGGCGTAAGCGGCACAACACTTGCCCCAGACGACGCGGTGCAGGGTGCGCAAACCAACCGCACAAGCACGGGCGAATTTCGTGTCGATGCAGATGCCGTGATCGTCGCGTCAGGCGGTATCGGCGGTAATTTCGAATTAATCCGCAAAGTATGGCCAACAGAACGTCTTGGCCCCGCCCCCAAAAACATGCTGTCGGGTGTGCCGGCCCATGTCGATGGGCGCATGATCGGCATTGCCGAGGACGCGGGCGGACATGTGATCAACCGCGACCGGCTATGGTTTTATACCGAAGGCGTCAAAAACTGGGATCCGATCTGGCCGGCCCACGGTATCCGCATCCTGCCCGGGCCGTCGTCAATGTGGTTCGATGCACGCGGAAACCGGTTTGCCCCGCCCGCCATGCCCGGTTTTGATACCAACGGAACCTTCAAGGCGATCCTTGACACAGGCTATGACTACAGTTGGTTCGTTCTAACCCAAAAGGTCATTAAAAAGGAATTTGCGCTTTCGGGGTCTGAACAAAATCCTGACCTGAGATCGGCCAAATGGGGCGAGGTCATTAAACAACGTATCCTGTCGGGAAAATCCGCAACTGGCCCGGTCGAAGCATTCAAAGAACATGGCGCAGATTTTGTCGTGGCGGACAATCTTTCTGACCTTGTCAAAGAGATGAACGGTCTTACCGATGAGGCGCTCATCGAAGAGGCACATCTGCACCGCCAGATAGAGGCCCGCCATTATCGCGGCGACAAGCTGATCCGCACGGCCAAACCGCACCGTTTTCTTGATCCCAACAATGGGCCCCTGATTGCGGTCCGGCTCAACCTCATCACCCGCAAAACGCTGGGCGGGCTAAAGACCAACCTCGACAGCCAAATGCTTGATGCCACGAATACACCGATTGCAGGGCTCTATGCTGCAGGGGAAGCTGCCGGTTTTGGCGGCGGCGGGTATCACGGCTACAATTCTCTTGAGGGGACATTTTTGGGCGGCTGCATCTTTTCTGGGCGGGCAGCGGGGCGCAATGCAGGCTAGGCGCGTGTGAGAGTACACAGATACTGCCTCATTGCGCTCCAACCCGGCCGTGTACGACTGGGTGAAAAGATATGCCGTTAGGCTGCTGCATAAATATGCTTCAGAATCCTTGATCGCATCCCGTTTTTTGGGCACCAAGCAGCCGGAAATGTGATGATTTACAGACGAGTGACCAGAGCGGCAGGTTAAATATTGACTCTTTGGTAAAAAATTGCACTCCTGAGACCAACAACGCAGGGATAGCCATGACATATGATCTTACGACGAAATTTACAGGTCTCGATTTTGTAAACCCATTCATTCTTGCCTCGGCGCCGCCGACGGAAAGTAAGCGCAAAATTCTTAAGGCCTTTGAGGCCGGCTGGGGTGGCGTGGTCACGAAAACCATTGGCCTGCATCCGGTCGAAAATGTCGCCGGGCCCAAAACGATCTACCAGCGCACAAGCGAAGAAAAACCCTATGTTTCGCGCAACAAGCGACCCGATACTGTCTCTCATTCTTCTTGGAACTGGGAACTCATCTCGGATCAACCGCTTGAATTATGGCTTCCTGATCTGAAAGAGATCAAAGCAACATATCCTGACCGTATGCTGATTGCCTCCATTATGGCTGGTGCGGGTAATGAAGAAGAAATGAATAACTGGCGCAAGCTCGCGACCGCCTGCATTGATGCTGGCTGCGACGCGCTTGAGCTAAACATGTCGTGCCCGCACATGGACCGCAAAGACATGGGCGCGAACGTCGCCAATGATGAAGATATCATTACGTCAATTCTCGCAGCGGTAACAAGCGTCGTCGACGTGCCAATTTGGGTTAAACTGACGCCGTCAACGTCGACCCTCGTCAGCGCCTCTGCAGCGGCCTATGCGGCGGGCGCGTCAGCAATTTCACTGTGCAACACATTCCCATCACTGCCGTTGATGGACCCTGACACGATGAAATTCGAAGTCGAGGTTGATGGGCTTACGTCTTCGGGCGGACAAGGCGGTTTGGCCATTCTAAACCAAGCTTTGCTACGCGTCTCTGATCTTTCGCGCGCCTTCCCCGACAAACAAATTTCGGGCATTGGCGGCATCAAAGGATTCCGCGAGGCCTTCAATTTTATCGTGCATGGCGCTGGAAATCTGCAAGTCTGCACCGCCGCGATGGAAGAAAAAGGCAGCGGCGGCGTAGGCATCAAACTTATCCAAGAACTCAAAGACGATCTTGGTGCCTATCTGCAAGACAAAGGGTTTTCATCAATCGAAGACTTCCGCGGAATCGCCCGTGAACGGATCGTTGAACAATCGCAAATCCGTCGCAAAAGCGCAGACTATAATGGCGGTTACGCAGAATAGCGTGCAAACAGCGCATCGCATCATCCACCACGCCCCAAACAACCCGGGCGTGGTGTTTCCAACTGGGTGGTGTTCTGTACGCGGGTAATCATTAACCTGCGCCATTAAAACTCTCCTATATTGGTATAGAGTCCGCCCAACATAAGGACGGACAAATGAAGGCACGATTTGCGGGCGAACAGATCAGTTCGGCGACTTTCTACGAATACAAGTCAAAGTAAGGTGGGAAAGAAACTTCTGACGCAAAGCGATTACGGGCTTTGGAAGACGAGAATGGCCGAGCGTGGCGGCACCATGGACCACGCAACCCTCAATCGTTGGGTCGGAAATACGCTGGTGCCATCGACAAAGCGGGTCCAACGCGGTTCAGCCTGTTCAATATCAATCGCCTACCAGTGATGAATAGCTGATGCTGGTTGATCGAGGTTCTGCAGGTAAATACCTTAACAATATTATAGAACAGAACCACCGTTTCATAAAGAAGATCACAGGCCCCATGCAGGCTTTCAAATCGTTAAAATAGGCTTGGGCGACGTCGGCGTGTTACTGGATATCGACTTGCTAGCAGCCATCAGCACTTTGCTTGCGGTGCGCAATCTGGTCACTTGGGAGAATTGCGCCTAATTATTGGGCGGCACATTTTGGGGAAATACCGAATTAAGCATCAAATTTATGATATTTTTTATTACTCATACGTGAAATAGAATCCTATCAAGCTATTCTAAATAAACGTTAAATTCTTCTACTCGATTTGAATTTCTGACATAGATTTTGATTGAGAACGCTCAAATCGCGCTCCTTCCAGAAAAAGAGCAACCAAGTGTTTGCCCGGCTAATAAGTTGTCTTTTCTCTAGGCCCCCTACTATACAATTGTATAATATTTGCAACCAATGCCAAAAATGCGTGACGGAGAGACAAGATGGTATCTAGTGAGGCTGCGGTGCCACAAGCGATCAAAGTCAGCGATCTGCACAAATCATTTGGCACATTAGAGGTTCTTAAAGGCGTCTCAATGACCGCTGAAAAAGGCGATATCGTTGCGATCATCGGCGGCAGCGGATCAGGAAAGTCCACAATGCTTCGTTGCATAAATTTTCTTGAAACACCCTCGTCTGGTGAAATTTCGGTCACCGGTGAAGTGATCGAAATGAAACCTGACGGGTCGCCGCGCAATCAAAAGCAAATCGAAAAAATGCGCAGCCGCGTCGCGATGGTTTTTCAATCATTTAATCTTTGGTCGCATCGCACTGTTCTGGAAAACATGATCGAAGTTCCCGTTCATGTGCTGAAGGTCCCCAAAACAGAAGCTATCGCAAAGGCGCGCGAACTGCTGGCACGCGTAGGTCTGGCAGACAAAGAAGACTCCTACCCTGCATTCCTATCTGGTGGACAACAGCAGCGTGCCGCGATTGCCCGCGCCTTGGCTGTGGACCCTGAAGTGATGTTGTTTGATGAACCAACAAGCGCACTCGATCCCGAACTGGTCGGTGAAGTGCTTGGCGTAATCCGAGATCTGGCCGCGGAGGGGCGCACGATGATTCTTGTCACGCATGAAATGAAGTTTGCCCGCGAGGTCGCGAACAAAATCGTCTATCTTTACGAAGGCCGGATCGAAGAACACGGCACCCCCGCAGAAATATTCGGCGCACCTAAATCAGAGCGACTAAAACAGTTTTTGCAATCTGTTACCTAAACCCCAACGACATCCAACATGGAGAAAACAATGAAACTGAAAACGTTTTTTATCACCGGCACACTGGCTTTTGGCACCACAGTCTTGGCTGGATCTGCCACAGCCGAAACAATCAAAGTTGGCATTGCCGCAGAACCTTACCCACCCTTCGCATCGTTGAATTCTGCGGGCGAATGGGAAGGTTGGGAAATCGAAATGATCGGTGCGATTTGCACCGCGGCCGAACTGGATTGCGAAATCACACCTGTCTCATGGGACGGCATTATCCCATCCCTTACAGGTCAACAGATCGACGCCATCATGGCGTCCATGTCCATCACCGAAGAGCGTATGCAGGTCATCGATTTCAGCGATAAATACTACAACACACCGGCTGTGATTATGGCCGATAGCTCTTTGGATATCGAACCGACTGCTGAAGGTTTGGCTGGAAAAATCTTGGGTGTTCAAGCTTCGACCATTCACCAAACTTACGCACAAGCACATTTCCCGGATACCGAACTGCGCATTTACCAAACCCAAGACGAAGCCAATCAAGACCTTTTCTCAGGTCGGATCGACGCGACCCAAGCGGATAGCATCGCGCTGGATGCATTTTTGTCGGAAACAGGCGGATCATGCTGCACAATCATCGGTGCTGTTGCGCCAGACGATGAAATTCTTGGGCTGGGCGCGGGCGTTGGTTTGCGCCAAGGCGAAGATGAGTTGAAAGCAGCCTTTAACGCGGGCATCGCGAAAGTCCTCGAAGACGGAACATATGAAGAAATCACCGCACGGTATTTCGCAAGTTCAATCTACTAAGCTGAGGGTTCGGACGTTGGAGACTGTTATTGACGCATTGGGATTGACTGACAGTCTCCAACTTCTTTCGCTTTCGCCGCCGGGGTGGGGCATGAACCTGCTCCGGGGGCTCGCTAATTCTGTCAAGATCGCGGTCGGCGCCTATCTGCTTGGCCTTGTGATTGGGCTGTTTGGCGCCTACGGCAAGCTGAATGGTGGGCCGATAACGCGTGATTTATTGGCGATTTATACCACCGTCGTGCGGGCGGTTCCTGAACTTGTTCTGATCTTGATCCTCTACTTCGTAGGCACTGATTTGATCAACAAGGCATCCAGCGCCTTGGGCTATGGGCGCGTGGAAATTAGCGGTGTTGCCGCGGGTATTGGCGTTTTAGGCATCGTCCAGGGCGCATATGCGACAGAGGTTCTGCGTGGCGCGATCAAAGCTATTCCTATTGGACAAATAGAGGCGGCCCGCGCCTTTGGCATGCCTACCATGATGATGATGCGCCGGGTCACCATTCCCGCGATGTTGTCATTTGCGATACCCGGCCTTGCAAATCTTTGGCTGATCGCGACCAAAGACACCGCGCTTTTGGCGGTCGTTGGTTTCAGTGAATTGACATTGGAAACACGCCAAGCCGCAAGCAGCACCCGCGCCTATATGACGTTCTTTCTGGCGGCCGGCGGTCTTTATCTCGCCATGACGTTGATTTCGACATTTGCATTTTCACGCATTGAAAAATGGGCACGACGCGGAGAACGCCCAATGAGCGGAGATAGCAAATGAACAATCTACGTGCACTCTTGGTACCGCATCGCATTGTGATGATGATGCTTCTCGCAGCTTTTGTGCTGTGGTGTGTATTGTCGATGCGCTGGGATTGGCTGCCGAAATATATGCCGCTCGCGATTGAAGGCATCGGTAACACGCTCTTGTTGCTTGCGGTTTCCTTGGTCGTTGGCTTTTTACTGGCAATCCCAATCGGTTTTGCCCAAGCATTTGGACCATTCTATCTGGCATGGCCTGCGCGCATATTTTGCACAGTTATTCGCGGCACGCCGCTTCTCTTGCAAATTTGGCTTATCTATTACGGGCTGGGCTCTTTGTTTCCGCAAATCGAAGGCATTCGTGACAGCGTTTTCTGGCCGTACTTGCGGTCCGCATGGCCCTATGCCTTTGTCGCTTTGACGCTATCCGTTGCAGGTTACGAAGGTGAAGTCATGCGCGGCGCGTTAAAAGGTGTGAACCGCGGTCAGTTAGAGGCCGCGCGCGCCTTTGGCATGCCAAGGTTTATGTTGTTTCGGCGGGTGTGGTTGCCTTTGGCCATTCGCGACGTTTTACCGACATTGGGTGGCGAAGCCGTCTTACAGCTCAAGGCGACCCCTTTGGTGGCGACGATCACAATTGTCGAAATCTATTCGGTCGCGTCACGGGTACGCCAAGATACCTTTATCGTGTATGAGCCGCTTTTGTTACTCGCGGTTGTGTATATGATCATCGCCGCGATTTTGTCTGTTGCGTTTAAATTCGTCGAAAACCAAGTCCCTTCGCGCCGCTAAAACACTCGCTCTCTTTCCCTCCAAAAGGACGATCCACCTTGCCTATCATCAACAGAATCGCGGAATTCACCGCGGATATGACCACTTGGCGCAGGCATCTGCACGCACATCCTGAATTGGGATTAGAATGTCATGAAACCGCGCGGTTCGTTGCAGACCGTTTACGTGAATTTGGCGTTGATGAAATACACGAAGGCATCGCAACATCTGGCCTTGTCGCCATTATTAATGGGCGTGAAGATGGCAAAACTATCGGACTACGCGCTGATATGGATGCTTTGCCGATGGATGAGCAAACGGGGCTTGATTACGCGTCAACCGTTCCCGGTCGCATGCATGCCTGCGGCCACGATGGGCACACCACAATGCTTTTGGGCGCGGCGCGGTATTTGGCGGAAACCCGTAACTTTAAAGGCCGCGTCGCATTGATTTTTCAACCCGCTGAGGAAGATCAGGGCGGCGGCGAAATCATGGTTAACGAAGGCATGATGGACCGGTTTTCAATTGCCGAGGTTTACGCGCTTCATTGTGCGCCGGGCATGGATGTCGGTGCATTTGAAACGACACCTGGGCCGATCATGGCGGCCGTTGATACCTTACACGTTTATATCAAAGGAAAAGGCGGCCATGGGGCGATGCCGCATGAAACGGCTGACCCTGTTGTCGCTGCCGTTGGGATTGCGAATGCGATTCAAACCATCGTCAGCCGTAACCATCATGCAAACCAAGATTTGGTTGTTTCTGTCACGCAGATCCATACAGGTTCCGCCGATAACATTATTCCCGACACGGCCTATATCAATGGCACCGTGCGCAGCTTTGATACCGAGGTGCAGCAAATGGTGGCCCGACGTTTGCAAGCGATCGTCGACGGTCATGCCGCCGCTTACGAGGTCGAGGCCACATTAGATTTTGAATTGGGCTATCCCGCAACAATCAACGACCCGGGCCGGGCAATCTTTGCAGCAGATGTCGCCCGCGAGATTGCTGTATCTGTCAATGACCACCGCCCCCGCGACATGGGCGCCGAGGATTTTTCATATATGCTGCGTGAACGTCCGGGGGCCTATCTGTTTATCGGCAACGGAAACAGCGCCGCATGGCACCACTCCGAATTTAATTTTGATGACACCGCATCGCCCTACGGTGCGTCATTTTTTGCGCGCTTGATTGAACGGGCGTTGCCTCTTGGTTAAATTCTCACCCAATTAAATCCGAAGTGACAAGCAGGACATACCACCGTCCAGCTTGGCGCGAGTGCTTGTCATATAGCTAACGCGTGCCGACGGGCGTTTGAGCTTTGCCCAGCGAATGCCTCAAACGAGCTCTATTAACTGATGCTGCAAGGTGCACATGCTCGCGTACATTCCCCCGCTTTCGTTGAGCAAACGTTGGCCCAAGCATCAAATTTGATTTAGGCAAACAAAAATACCCGATGGCAATTTTATGAGACCAGAATGGCAATCCCTGGGGTCAAAATGGCAAGACTTTGGGGACGTCCACAGACAGGTGTCCCGTCTCACATAAACGTTCCATAATCGCGAATGTAAGCCTATGATTTTATTGAGACCAAATATCTACAACTGCTTTTAAAATTTCTCTTTTTCGAATGAAAATTCCATAGGTGTAACGTCACGCAGCTTTGCTTCAATGACGCCGATCTTCTGAATCCGATCAAGGGACCTCGTCATGCGACATTGGCCCAAACGTCAAGCACTTCTGACCCAACCTGGACATTTAACACGGCGCGAGTCTCGGTCCGGTGCGCGGACTTTGCGGACCTTGGCTTCGATCCGGCTAACGTCTGGTGTTGTCAGGAAGTTCAAACATGTAGTCGGGATTGTTCGTGGTCATGGACCTGTCACGGTTTGATGCCGCTCCTTTGATAGCATTTATTGTAGCAAAGGATACTGACTATGGGACTGAAACGGACGGATGAATTCCGCCAAGATGCGGTGCGTATCGCGTTGACCAGTGGGCTAACGCGTAAACAAGTAGCCGACGATCTGGGTGTCGGCATGTCGACGCTGAACAAATGGATTACCGCGCACCGAGACACGGATGTGGNNCCCAGTTCTTCGCGGGCCTAGCCTGTGGTAAAGATCAGGTAGAGGGTGGCCAAGACAGTGTTCAACCGCTCTGCCCATTGTTCGGGCTCTGGCACGACAAAACCAATGCCTTTGGACTTAATCTTGGCTTTAGATCGGGAAAGGCGCTGGCCCATGGTAGTCTCGGTATTCAGAAACGCATCCGAGATTTCGCGCGTGTTCAAGTTACACACGGTGCGTAGGGTCAAAGCGATGCGGGACTTCTCTTCCAGAGCAGGATGGCAGCAGGAAAAAATCAACCGCAACCGCTCGTCGGGGATTTCTTCGGTGGCATGCATAGGGTCTTCATCTTCTATGATCAGGCTTAGGTCTTGTCCCTTTTGACCTTCGCGTTTCGCTTTGCGGATCCGATCTATCCCTTTGTTAAAAGATGCTTTCATCAGCCAGGCCGTTGGATTGTCCGGTATTCCAGAACGACCCCAATGGCCCAGAGCCGAGATTGTTGCGTCTTGCAGCGCATCTTCAGCAAGTTGAAAATCGCCCAATCGGGAAACCAATCCAGCCATGAGCCGTCCCCTATCGCTACATATGACGTCATCGACGGCTTTGTTGACAGCGATGGCTTTGGGGGCGGCGTTGGTCATGGGTTATCCTGCTGGATTGTAGTCCATCAAAGGGCGGACCTCGATTGTTCCAAAGTTTGCAGAAGGCAACAAGGCCGCGTATTTGAGTGCTGCATCAAGGTCCGGCACATCCACGACATAGTAGCCACCTAGATGTTCGCGTGTTTCGGCAAACGGGCCGTCCATGGTTTCGACCTTTCCGGATTTGATCCGCAGAGATGTAGCGGTTTCGATGCCTTGCAAGCCTTCTCCACTTGCCAGCACACCATCGGCCTGCATCTTCTCGTTGGCGGCAAAGAAACCTCCCATCATGGCGTCAAATTCAGGTGTCCCATAGGTGGGTTCTTCGGCGGGGTTGTTATAAACCAAGAGCATATATTTCATGGGTTCGTTCCTTCAGTTCAAGTTGGTTTCAGTTCTAGGGAATTACAGGCCGAGGATATTCACGCCCAAACAAACCATGATGTTCAAGGCTGCCAGAATGTTGGTGCCATTGCCAACGTAGCGCAAAGGGTGTCCGGCGTTATCGATCTTGAGGCCAAACGGATGGGCGATGCGGCCAATCAGAAGCAACGCTCCCGAAATTTGGATGTAAAGACCCGGAGCCCCCATACCCTCGGCAAGGATCATCATGATCAGGATGAAGCTGCTCCATTCAACGCAGTTCCCATGCTGGCGGATGCGCTGAAGCAAATTCACATCGCCATTGTCGCCGATTGAGATGCCAATGTTGCCTCTGTATAATGTCACCCGAAACCAAAGGGCAAGGGTGACGACTGCAACCGCGAGGGCGTAGATCGGTGTGATCTGTAAACATAGTAAGATCTCCTATTTTTGCGTTTTGATACCTCTAGGACGTTCGCCATTCTGATTTTTCGACATGCATTCGAAAAATGGTTCTTTTTTGATTATCGAATAGAAACACGAGCCAATCCACTGCAAACACCAGTTAATTTAC
Source organism: Loktanella sp. D2R18 (assembly GCF_003318235.1). Taxonomy (GTDB): domain Bacteria; phylum Pseudomonadota; class Alphaproteobacteria; order Rhodobacterales; family Rhodobacteraceae; genus Yoonia. The sequence continues at coordinate 414,949 of NZ_QOCG01000030.1, forward strand.
TACTTAAAAAACTCCCTACGTTGTTTGAAGTGAACCTGAACCTTGCCAACCCGAGGCAGACTTTGGGGCCGAAAACGCAACCAGCCATCAGAAGTGAGTTCGGGATCGGCAGAAGGTGTGCTGCGAGAGGTCGCAATTGGTGAAAGCGGACATCCCTGCAACACGCAGCATCCGGTAAAGTGGGCTCGAAGAAGACATTCTCCGCGTCGCAGCGCAAAATTGGGGAGCAGATGGCTGCTAAGCGGACAAACCGGCCTTTTGCTCATGCAGCTAATGCTGACGCAGCATCTCTTCGCGGGCGCAGCATGTTCTTAGCGGCGTTACAGTCAACGTCGTCAGAGCGGCCATTCAACGTGGGTTGATGACGTCAATTCCAAACTGCATTTTCCCTGCGGTTGGGCAAATGCCTGAGCTCGGAACGCTCGACGAAAAAAAGGTCGCGGCTCTCGTGGGTCTTGCGCCAATCAATTGTGAAAGCGGCAAATACAAAGGGCGCTGTCGCATCAAAGGCGAGCGAAGCGGCTTGCGACGGCTTCTGTACCAAGCTGCATTATCAGCTGCTCGGATCAATCCAGTCCTAAGCGACTTAGTAAAGCGATTGCGCGCAAAGGGCAAGCCACACAAGGTCGTTCTCATCGCAGTTGCTAGAAAATTGATTGTGTTGGTAAACTCTTTGCTCACCAAAAATACTGTGTGGAACCCGGAAATTTAATACAGTTGCTAGGGGCTATTCACAGTTCTTCAGAAATGATTGGCAATCGTTTCTCACCAAACACGATCTGGTTTCCAGCATGAGCAGACGTGGGAACTGTCATGACAACGCCGTCGCCGAGAGCTTCTTTTGTCTATTGAAACGCGAACGCATCAGGCGACAGACGTACCTCACACGCGACGCTACGGCAGAACGTGTTCGATTACATCGAGATGTTTGGCAACCCAAACCGCATGCACACGAACAACGGCATGCTGTCACCGGTTGACTATGAAATGAAACAGCAGAGAATAAGAGGCAAGCGTCTAGGGGCCTCGGGCCACCTCAGGGCAAGCGGGCTGGTCTAGGTGTGGAATGTCTCTCACTCTGGGCTCACGTCCCATTAGATGCGCCAAGTTCCGCGAAGCGAGGCAAACCCGCCTGTCGCAGACGTTGAAATTTTCACAAAACAGCCCTTGGATCAAGTTAAAAAGAATTTCCAGAAATTTTCCAGTTTGATGCACCTGATGCCCATTAAGTTGGCATAAGTTGCATTTCGATGAAACAATCCTTGGTTTCAGCGGTATTTAAATTGAAGCGGTGTTTGCAATGATGCCCCAATCAAAGCAACGGCTCAAAAACGAGAGCCGACTTCCAACAAGGGAACATCATGACATACAAAATCTCACGGCGCGGGCTTCTGGCCTCATCAGCGGCGACAGCAGGTGCCTTGGCAATGCCAGCAATCGTTCGTGCCGCAGGTCACCAGCCACTGGCTGGCAAAGAGCTGCGCCTTTTGACGTGGTCCGACAACACAGGTCTTGCCATTCTGGATCACATTGCAAAGCCGTTCGAGGAAGCCACGGGCGCGCGTGTCATTGCAGACCGTACCGGATCCACATCTGAAATGGTTGCCAAATTACGCGCTGCTGGCGACCGCCCACAATATGACGTGATTACCCTTGCGGGTGTTGGCGCGGTTGAGTTGGCCGGAGATGGACTTTTGGCACAACCGGATCTGAACATGCTGCCAAACCTCGAACAGGTTGATCCGAGGTTCCGCACGGGTGCGGACGGGCACGGCATCGGTTACCTCCTGTGGACAGGCGGTTTGATCTACAACACGAAGACCTTCGCAGAGCCACCAAAATCCTACGCGGAAATGTGGGACGCATCCCACCAAAATCGTCTGTTCTTGCCGCCGTCCACGTGGACCGATGCACTCGACACGATCTTTGCGACAGGCAAGATGCTTGGTGGCGATGGCACCAACGCTGAAGAAGCATTTGCCAAATTGGCAGAGCTTCGCGATAGCTTGCTTACATTCGGTGAAAACCCTGCGCAAATCTCCGAGCTGTTCCGCTCTGATGCGCTGGATATCGGTGGTGTCTATGCGCCTGCATTCTATGCGGATGAATTGAAGGACCCTGCGAATTCAAACATGGGTGCCACCTATGACATCGACGAAGGTTTCTTTGCGGATCTGATGTACACAATCGTTCCAAAGGCCAAGCCGGGTGACGATGACGTTGTTCACGCCTTCATCGATTTCACACTGGACGCAGATGTGCAGGGGAGAATGGCCGAAGCCGTCTTGAACGGCCCGATCAACCAAAACGCGGTGATGTCTGATGAGGCCAAAGCAAGCCCGTTCATCATCAAGCCCGAGCAAATGGGCGATACTGCCGTGGTGCATGACAAATCTTTCATCGCCGATGTGCGTGAAGATTGGATCACCCGTTACACACAAACCTTGGCGTGATCCGCCCAAGACAGGACGTTCCTCAGTGAGCCTTCAATTAACTAAATCAAAAGCGCTGGCATTTTCTTTGCCAGCGCTCATCGCAATTCTCCCCTTTCTAGGGGCGTGTTTTTATATCTTTCGTTTTTCCATTTCAGGCGAACAATCCCGCATCGAGGGCTTTTCGATCCAGCCCTATGTGGATTTGATGACGCCATATTTTGGTCGTACCGTTTGGTTAACACTGCGGCTTGCGTTTATTGCGACCATCCTTGCCATGTTGATGGCGGTTCCGCTTGCCTTCCTGCTGACAAGCCTACGCAGTCCCTTTGCCCGCCGCAGCCTGACCATTGTGATCTTGCTGCCGCTCATTCTGAACCTGCTCGTGCAAGCCTACGGTTGGATATTGCTGCTCGGGCCCAGTGGGGTTTTGAATTCCACCCTGCGTAGCTTTGGCATCATTGAACGACCGATCTTTTTACTGTTCAACGAGACGGGAGTCTTGCTGGGGTTGGTGCAAACCTCTCTCCCCTTGGCGGTCTTTCCGATTGTTAGTTCCGTTCGCGGCATATCGCGCGAACATCTGGAGGCGGCCAGTTCGCTGGGCGCCTCGCATTGGCGCATCTTCTTTGACGTGACCGTACCGCTGCTTCGGCCCGGATTATTTGGTGCAGCGTCGATCGTGTTTGCTTTCAATGCTAGCGCCTTCGCCATTCCGTTGCTGTTGGGTGGTCGCCGCGTCCAGATGATGGGCATCGCCATCCGAGATATGATTTCACCATTGTTTAATTGGTCTGGCGCTGCGGCGGCTGGCATGATCCTGATCTTTGTCACCATGATTACGATGCTGTTTGCAGCATGGTTGGCGCGGATCACATCTGAAAAAGTGGAGCGCTGATATGCGGGTTGATCTTCTTCCAACTGAAGGGGGCGGCACCTATCGTTTTGTTATCATCCTGCTCGCGATCTGCGGCATCTTGATTTCCTCTCTACCCGTCATCGTCGTAACGATCATGTCCTTCTCTGCGGCCGACAACACAGGCTTTCCGCCCGAAGCGTTGTCTTTGCGTTGGTATTCGGAAGTGATCGCGATGTTCACAACCGAAGACGCCAACAGCGCGCAATCGGTGGTGTCCTCAACGATCACCAGCCTTGTCGTCGCGGTCATCGTTATGGTGATTTCAACCGGTGTGTGCATTCCTCTGGCTTATGTTTTGGCGCGGGGTGATCGGCGCATTCGCAGCGGGATGGAACTGTTGTTCACATTGCCCTTGGTCTTCCCGCTGGTGATCCTTGGCATTGCGTTTTTACTGATTGCCGAAAGCCTGCGGCTCGACATCGGCATATGGCGCATCATCATCCCTCATGTCGCGCTCGTCCTGCCGTTCGTGCTGCGCAATTGTCTCAGCGCCATGAGCGGGATCAGCTTGGAAGTTGAAGAAGCTGCCGTATCGCTCGGTGCGTCTCCACTGCGCGCAATATGGGATATTGTCATTCCGATGATGAAGGCCGGTATCCTTGCTGGCCTGATCTTTGCGCTGATCATCAGCTTCAACGAATTCACAATCACCTTCTTCATGTACACCGTTGATGTCAGCACGCTGCCCATCTGGATGTACAGCCGCACGGTGTCTTCGTTGGACCCATCAACACTGGCGCTGTCCGTGTTCATTATTGTCGCCGATGTTGTGTTGATTGTGCTTGTGGACAAGCTGATCGCCGGTCGCGCGAGCCTCTTTTAGAAAGGTCAGAGATATGACATTTGATACTCACCTCCACATCGAAAACGTGTCGAAAAAATTCGGTACCGTCGACGCGCTACGCGACGTTGATCTCAAAATAGAACGCGGATCTTTCGTGTGCCTTTTGGGGCCATCGGGCTGCGGCAAGACCACGTTGCTGCGCATCATCGCCGGGTTCGAGGCCGCAACCAAAGGCCGCCTGATCCTCGATGGACAAGACATTTCAAATCAGCCACCGCACAAACGCGGCTTTGGCATGGTGTTTCAATCGCTGGCGTTGTTTCCGCACATGAGTGTCGCGCGCAACATTGGCTATGGTTTGAAGTTGCGCGGCGTCAAAGGTGCGGCACAACGGGACCGTGTGGAAGAGCTGCTGGACGTGATCCGGCTACCGCACATTGCGGATCGCCCCGTTTCGGCCTTGTCGGGCGGGCAACGCCAGCGGGTGGCCATTGCGCGTGCTTTGGCAATCCAGCCACCGCTGTTTTTACTCGATGAACCGCTCTCTGCTCTGGACGCTCAGTTGCGCGACAACATGCAGATCGAGCTGCGCCAGTTGCAACAAAAATTCGGCGTGACTACTGTTCTGGTGACCCATGACCAGCACGAAGCGATGATGCTGGCCGATGAGTTGGTTGTCCTCAAAGACGGTGCAATTCGCCAGTCTGCACCACCCTCACAAATCTACAACGATCCCGCAGACAGCTTTGTCGCGGATTTCCTTGGCGCGGCTAACCTGATCGAGGTGGGCGCAATGAAGGGGGGCGCGATCGATCTGTTCGGCACCCCCGTCAAAAGCACAGTACCCCATCAAGACGGCGACAAAATGCTCGCCGCTGTGCGGGCAGAACACGTGGGCCTGACCCCTGTTGCCAATGACGACCATGCGGGCATCGGCGCGATTTCTTTCATGCGTGATCTGGGTGCGGCAACCGAATTTGTCGTGGCAATTGATGGCAAGAACCTGCGCGTGCGTCGCTCAAGCGTAGAAGCGCAGGGCCTTGATGTTGGCTCAAAAGTGGCGCTGACATTCGACCCTGCGTTGGTGTCGCTGTTTAAGGCGGCTTAATGCGTCGTTGCGGTGGCCTCATACGTGAGGATTGCCGCAGCCAAATCCTCCAATGCGGCACCGACCGATTTAAAGACGGTGATCTCATCCTCAGACCGGCGTCCGGCATGATCCCCTCGTGCCAGATCGAACAAATCCGCCTTAATATCTGAAGCGCCGAAGGCACCTTCGCGAATGGCTTGAACGATATCGCCACCTTCGGACAAAACACCTTCGCGCGTGTCTGCGAAAACCGACGCCATCGCGATCAGCGCGCTGTCCGTTTCGCGCATTTCTGGCTTAAACGCCCCGATAAGATCGATGTGCGTCCCTGGCTTTACCCAAGCCCCCTTGATCAGGGGGGCCCGAGATAGCGTGCAGCAACTGATGATGTCGGCCTGCAAGGTTGCGCATTCCAGATCATCAGTGGCCTGCGCGTCATACCCCAAAGTACGGGCAGCCTTTGCCACCTTTTGGGCCTGTTCGATGCGGCGTGCCCAGATCGTCACCGATGTAAGGGGGCGCACCGCAGTATGTGCTTCGATCACGTTAAGCGCCAGCTTTCCGGCCCCGACGACAAGCAAATTGCGTGCATCCGGCCGTGCTAAATACCGCGCTGCAAGGGCTGACGCTGCGGCCGTGCGCCGTGCGGTTAATTCCGCGCCGTCAAGCACGGCAAGCAATGCGCCAGTTTCACCTGACGACAAAAGATACGCGCCCGAAATTGCAGGTAACGATCGCGTTGAATTGCCGGGTATGACGTTGACCATTTTAACGCCGATGTATTTTCCCGGCGTCCACGCTGGCATCAACAACAAGGTGCCGCTGTCTTCGTTTGGGACCTCGACCTCATGATGGTGGCGCAATGGCATGACGCAGCCCGACCGAAACATCGCGTCCAGCCCGTCGATCAAGCGGGGCCACTCTAGCCCCGCCCGCGTTTCATTCGTGTCAAAAACCCGCAGCATATTACCCTTTTACGGCCGTAATCATGACCTCAACCAAATAATCTGGCGTGGCCAAGCGTGCCTCAACACAGGCGCGCGCAGGCGGATTTTTGGGATCAATCCATGCATCCCAAACAGCGTTCATATCCGCGATGTTCGCGATATCGGCAAGCCAAACCGTCGCGGTCAGAATTTGGGATTTGTTACTTCCTGCATCCGCCAACAAGCGGTCGACCTCGGACAACATGTCTTTGGTCTGTGCGGTGACATCCGCCCCGCTGCCAACCTGACCTGCGAGATAGATTGTATCACCGTGGACCACAGATTGGCTCATGCGAGTGTCAAGTTCGGTGCGTGTGATCGTCATTGGCAGGTATCCTTACTTTGGTGTTCTAGAGGGAGAGAATTGAATCAGGCTCAGGATTTCGAATAACATTTGCGCGCCATTCTGGGCCGTGTTTGTTGTTGGGTCATAAGCGGGCGCAACTTCGACAACATCACCGCCGACAAGGTTCACGCCCTTCATGCCGCGGATCAGTTTGAAAGCCTCGCGCGTGGTTAGCCCACCGACCTCTGGCGTACCAGTTCCGGGCGCATAGGCTGGATCGAGGCTATCAATATCAAAGGAAAAGTAAGTAGGGCCATCTCCGACAACTTCGCGTGCCTTCGCGATGATGTCAGGCAGGTTTGCATCGGTGATGCTTGCGGCCTCGATCACGGTCATCCCTGACATCTCGGAAAATTCCCAGATGTATTTTGCGGCCCCTCGAATGCCGATCTGGATCGTGCGCTCGGGGTCAAGCAACCCGTCAAGCACCGCATTGCGGAAAGGGCCGCCATGGTGAAACTTCTCGCCTTCATAAGACCCACCAGTATCGCAATGGGCATCGATGTGGATCATCCCGACAGGGCCATCTTTTGCGACAGCTTTTAGAATTGGGTGACTGATGGAATGATCACCACCAACACCTAATGGGATCACATCATGCGCTACGATTTTGGTGACAAATTCTTCGATGTCAGCATGGCTTTGCGTGAGGTCAAACCGGCTCTGCATCGGCACATCGCCAATGTCTGCAACAGACATTTCGTGAACCGGAGCGCATTCGAGCGCGTCGTTGTAGGGACCAACGCGCTCGATACTTCGCAAAGCCCGTGGTCCAAACCGCGACCCGTTGCGATTGGTCACGCCAAGGTCCATCGGCACCCCATAAAGCGCAACATCCAAAGCGGAAATCTCAACACCCGAATTAAAGGGAATATGCGGCGCATCCAGTAATGTCGGCATACCGGCATATGGGGCAGGCCGACGCCCACCCTCAGAAAAGATTTTCGCGGCTATCCTTTGCGCCTTTGGATCGTGCAAGTCGCCGCCCGTTGTGTCCTCGAATTTCCGTTGCAAACGGGCGAGTTTTTCCGCCGTCCAAGCCATACAAATCTCCCAATTAATCGCTCATGCTTAGCGCAGCCTGAGTGGTGAGTTAAATTTGAACATTTGGAAGTTTTGTTTCATAGTTATGCAACTTGAATTACTCATGGATTTTCTCGTATGCCTCGACCCAAGAAAGCTTTTTCCGGCACGATCAATGACGTGGATTTACGTTTGATGCGTGTGTTTAAAACCGTGATTGAATGTGGTGGCTTGTCCGCTGCGCAGACCGAGTTGGGCGTTGGTCGATCCACGATTTCTCGGCAAATTTCGGATCTTGAGATTAGACTTGGGCTGCGTCTGTGTCATCGCGGGCGCAGTGGGTTCTACCTGACGCAGCAAGGTCAGCAGGCTTATGATTTCATTGACCACTTTTTAAAACAGAGCGAAGACTTTACATCGCGCATTGCCAGTATCAGCAACAAGTTGGTTGGAAAAATCGAAATCGGCATGATCGATTTTACGATAAGCGACGTGAAGAATCCGCTCGTATCCGCCATTCGTAGCCTTCAAGCTATGTCCCCAGATGTGTCGGTCACTATGATGACGGGATCGCCGAACGAGGTAGAGCGCGGCGTGATTGACGGCAAATTACACGTGGGGATCGTCCCCGATTACCAACGCCACCCAAGCCTTAATTATATGACGCTTTACGATGAACGCGTTGGGCTGTTTTGTGGTGGGAATCACCCACTGGTCGATGATTTACTTAACGGAGTTACATTGTCGGACAGGGACGTTTGTAAGCACAAGCTGGTTCATCGTGGATATTTTGAAGGCGAGCGTTTGCGCAAAAGAAAGCAAATCTTTCCGGTTGGCAGTACGGTCTACCAGACCGAAGCGGTACTTTCCCTTGTGCGAAGCGGTGTTTACTTGGGCTACTTCCCGTCTCATTGCCAAGACTTAATTCGTGATGAGTTCTATGAAATTCTGCCTGATGTTTTTGGCTATTCCACTCCGATCTGTGCCGTTTGGCGCACTGATCGAAATCAATCCGCGATCTTGCAGGACTTTCTCGATCTTTTGAAACCATAGGCTTTCTCCAAGTTGCCGCCTGATGAGATGCGTCCTAGTAGCACTGTTTAAACGTAAGAGAGACGGCGTGCGCGGTAAATTCCGCACTTTGATACTTGGCTATCATTCCTTTGCTGCAAATTATCCGAATGACTGGTTTTCACGCCGCGTTGCGACAACAGAATTTTAGCGGTTGCAGCATAAGCAACGCTGCGAGCGCGCGCAGCACAAAATCAATGGGGCCGGTGTGGGCTCAAACCTGCCGTTAGCTGCAATTGGAAATTGAACAAACTGGATCGTCGCCCTGAAGGTCTGCTTTCTTTGAATTGTCCAATCTGGTTTGCTGCCGCAGCGAAAGTCAGGTTTCCGCCCTTGAGGTCGATCGACGCGAACGGCCCACTGCAGCCGTCCGTCTCATCGATTGGCGCTGCGCTGCAGCTTCCCCAAAGCAGACCTTGGTCGGTCGTGCGGCATTCCCTACCGCCCAATGCCGTGGAACGAGACCCTTCGGCAAACGGTCTTTTTAGGCGCCGAACAACCCATCGCCGAACTTGCACAATAAGCCGGCCACTGGCCTTAAGCACTTATCGCTGATGGCAAACATATTTGCGGACTGACCCGTAGCGACAATGGTGCCCGCGCGCCCTTTTGTCGTGGAGGCAATGAGTTATCAATTTGGGAGATTGTCCGAATTGTTGTCCGAAACTTTCAGATCAGAGAATGCTTTGAGAAATCTTTGGGTTTCATCTGTCATATGCCGCGCTTGCGGCCACGCTAACCAATATCCACCCAAACCGCTGTAAGAGGGTTGCTGAAGTCGAGCGAGGCGGCCTTCCGCGATTTCCCTCTCAAATAGAGGAAGCGATCCGAGGGATACGCCGTGGCCGGCAAGCGCGCGGCCGATTGATTGCGAATAGCTTGAGCAATGTGTCCGTGCTAGGCTTTCGGGTAGGGCTACCTGCAGCCGTTCTGACCAAACCTCCCAGTCGATCCATTCCGGTGATAGGCGATCATAAACCAAAAGCGGGGCTTGTGCGTCGGCCAACATCGCAGACCCCGCCAACCGTTGCGCAATTTTTGGTGTGGCCAGCGGCACGAGTTCTTCAGTGAGTATCTTCGTCGCGTTCCAACCCGGAAATGTGCCGTCGCCATAGACGATGGCAAGATCGTTATCGTCTGAAAACAGGTTGGTGAGATCATCACTGAGGGTCAGATTAAACATGCAGGCATCTTCGCTGAGCGCAAAGTCTCGCAATCGGGGCTGAAGCCAAAACATGCCAACGGCTGTCATGGAGGCGATACGCACGATTGGGTTCGCCGGGTTGGCAACTTCGGCGATAGATTGATCAATGAACTCAAGCGCCATGGACATACGATCACCCAAGCGGCGCGCGGCTAATGTTGGCACCAGTTTCGGTTTCCGCCTGTGGAATAGCTGCACACCTAGCCATCCCTCTAACTGGGCGATCCGTTTGCTGACGGCCGCTTGGCTCACGAGCAGTTCATCGGCGGCTTCCGTAAAGCTGCCATGCCGCAAGACGCACTCTAGAAAAATAAAGGTGTCGAGTGGCGGAAGGCGGTTTCGATATTTCTTCATAACTCTAGGTTATCTAAATTCATGAAAATTACCAGAGTTTGATAGTTTTGTTAGGGCTACTAACCTCACCAAAACTCACAACCACTATCAGGAGCCTAAAATGGCTGAATTTGATTGGCATGCCGAACGAAGTGATCTTGCGGGGCTCGCGCTACTTGATCGTGCACCTGAAAATGAAGGCATAGATCTGGTCGCAGTGCGTGCTTGGCGCCAAGGTCAGGTGCGCCGTGAGATGGCTGCACGCAACATTGATGCGGTCATATTGATGGACCCGATCAATATCCGTTACGCGACCGGGGCCCGCAACATGCAAGTCTTTTCAATGCGCAATGGCCCGTCGCGTTACCTTGTTATGACCGCTGATCGCACGATTATCTATGAATTTACCGGCGCGTTGCATCTGCCCGAAGGCCTAGAGACGATCGACGAAATTCGCCCCGCTGTGACCGCCAGCTTTGTAGCCGCAGGGCCCGATATTGTTGCGCGTGAACAAAAGTGGGCCAAGGACATGGCAGCCACGTTGCGCGAACTTTGCGGTACAAACCCCCGGGTTGGTGTGGAACGCATGAATGCCGGCACAGCAATGGCGATGGCTGATCATGGTATCCACCTTGTGGATGCGCAAGAACCTGTTGAAATGGCGCGCGCGATCAAATCCGCGGAAGAAATGAAGTGCATCAACGCATCACTGCGCGCGACGGAACGCGGTGTTGGCGAACTGCGAGACGCGCTTAAACCCGGTATGACAGAGGCCGAATTATGGGCGGTTTTGCATCACTCGATCATCGCGCAGAACGGTGATTACGTGGAAACCCGGTTACTTAACTCTGGCGACCGAACGAACCCTTGGTTTCAAGAAACCAGCTCTAATCTCATCCAGGCAAACGACCTTGTTGCACTTGATACTGATGTGGTTGGTTGCCACGGCTACTACTCTGATTTCTCACGTACATTCCATGCAGGCCCTGAAAAACCGACAGATAAACAACGCGATCTGTACAAAGTTGCTTACGAGCAAGTGCATCACAACATGGGTATCTTGCGTCCGGGGATGTCGTTTCGTGACTACGCGGATGCCGCATGGGATATCCCCGAGAAATACTACGCCAACCGGTACTATCTTAGCGCCCATGGCTGCGGGATGACGGGCGAATATCCGTACCTGTATCATAACGGCGATTTTCCAGATGCCGGATACGACGGTGAAATCCTTCCCGGCATGACGCTTTGTGTCGAAAGCTATACCGGTGAAGATGGCGGGCGCGAAGGTGTCAAACTCGAACAGCAGGTGCTGATCACTGAAACCGGGGTTGAGTTGCTCTCTCGCTTTCCGTTTGAAGAGGAACTTCTCAAATAAAGCGCAATGCAAGCTGACGTATGCCTGAGGGGATTTCCGCTTTTGCGCCATGTCATTTGCAGCGCTGCACAACACGCAAATTCATGTCTTTCAACAATAACACAGGGAAAAATATCAATGAAAAAACTACTTATAGCCGCCGCCGCCACAATGGTTGCTGCCCCCGCCTTTGCCCAAGACGCAGACAGCTGTGGTGCAGTCACGATTACTGAAATGAACTGGGCGTCAGCGTCTGTTGTGACCAATGTTGCGAACTTTATCATGGAGCAAGGATACGGCTGCGACGTGTCAATCGTGCCATCTGACACGGTTCCAGCGGTGACATCTGTTGCTGAAAACGGCGAACCCGATATCGTGACCGAATTGTGGGTTAACGGCACAGGGACAGCTTACGCGCGTCTTAAAGAGGAAGGCCTGATCCAAGAGCTCGGCGCTGTGATCGATCCCGGCGGTGTCGATGCGTGGTGGATCCCCGGCTATCTTGTCGAAGCACACCCCGAGCTTGCGACCATCGATGGTATCCTTGCGAACCCTGAATTGGTCGGCGGACGGTTCCACAACTGCCCCGAAGGTTGGGGTTGCCGCGTCTTTAATGACAACCTGCTGCCAGCTTTCGGTGTCGAGGAAGCCGGTATCGAAATTTTCAATCATGGCTCTGGCGAAACGCTTGCCACGTCAATCGCGGCAGCATTTGAAGATAACGCGCCATGGTTCGGCTATTACTGGGCACCGACAGCGGTTATCGGTCGCTACGACCTCGTTCAGGTTGATATGGGCGAATATGATGAAGCTGCTTTTAAAGCGGCGCGTGACGTTGATTCCACCGATGTTGGTCGCAGCTCTTTCCCGCCATCACCCGTGGTCACGGCCGTCACAACCGACTTCGTTGAAGAGCATCCAGAGTTGGGCGAATTCCTGGCCAACATGACCATTGAGACTGATACGATGAACAAGGTCTTGAGCTGGATGAACGACAATTCCGCAACGGGCGAAGAAGCCGCTGTCTACTTCTTGTCCACCTATCAGGACGTTTGGTCTGGTTGGATCAACGACGATGCACGCGAAAATCTGAGCGCACTTCTGAAATAAAAACCGCGCTACAACTCAGACGGTCCCTTATTTTAGGGGCCGCCTATTCGCGCGAAAGGCGATGAAGCCGATGCGCAGTTTCGCAAGACACCCAAAATGGTGCAGCGATCAGAACAGGGGACACGACCAATGGCCAACTTCGATTGGATCTTTAACACACTCGGTTTGCGTGAATGGTGCGATGGAGACGGCGGAGGCGGTAACGCCCCGTTGTCTATGGCCGATTTGTTGGCGAAAGCGAGCGGTGAGGCCCCCGAAACATCACTTTGGAATACACCGTTTCCGTCGATGGACGTTCTCAATGACGCCTGCAGCGTTTTTCCCCAATCGCGATCTGTCGCTCTTGGTCTGGAAAACGGGTTTCTCGGAATTAAAGATTCGCTTTCGGCCGTGCTTGACCCGATCACACAACCGCTGAGCTGGGCATTGCACAACGCGTTGTGGTTTTTTGAAACGACGCCGTGGTGGATCATGATACCGCTGTTGACCCTATTGGCGCTGCTTGTCAGCCGGTCCTGGCTTCTTGCTGCCTTCGTTGGTGGTTCTTTTGTCGGTCTCGCTTTCATTGACTATTACGATTACACGATGCAAACGCTGGCAATTATTTTTGTCTGTACCCTGATCTGTATTCTTCTTGGGGTGCCGATAGGCATCGCGATGTCTCGATCGGACAGGTTTCAGAATGGCATGATACCCGTGTTGGACATGCTGCAAACCTTGCCGCCGTTTGTCTATCTTATCCCATTGATCTTCTTGTTCTCAGTCACCGAACCAAAGCTGTACGGTATTGCGATTATTCTTTACGCAATTGTACCCGTGGTCCGGTTAACCAATCTCGGTATCCGCTTGGTCGATGAAGAGGTTATCGAAGCGGCGGATGCCTTTGGCATGACCAAACGGCAAAAGCTTTATGGCGTTCAAATTCCGCTCGCGTTGCCCAACATTATGGCTGGTGTGAACCAAACCATCATGATGTCGCTCGCGATGGTTGTCATTGCCAGCCTTGTCTCGGCCCCGGGTCTTGGTGTTCTCGTCCTGCGCGGCATCCGTAATCTTGAGCTTGGCGTCGGTCTGCTATCCGGTCTTGGCATCGTTCTGCTGGCCATCATCCTCGACCGCTTGACCAAAGCTGCACTTGCCCGCGTCAATGCCGCTCAAAAATCTTGAATGGAACACGCAATGACCGAACCGAAGATATCGATCCGTAATCTATACAAGGTTTTTGGCCCCCGCCCACAAGACGTCCTGAGTAAAGTCAAAGATGGCATGGGCAAAACCGAACTGCTCAAAGACCATGGTCATGCCCTTGGTCTGAACAATATCAACGTCGATATGGCACCCGGTGAAATCACTGTCATCATGGGTTTGTCAGGCTCCGGCAAGTCGACACTTATTCGCCACCTGAACCGTCTGATCGAACCGACCAGCGGTGAGGTTATTGTCAGTGGCGAAGACATTTTGACCTATAACGCGGCGCAACTGCGCGACATGCGACGCAAATGTATGTCGATGGTGTTCCAGAAATTCGCGCTCCTTCCGCACCGGACCGTGCTGGAAAATGCCGCGACAGCGCTGATCATCGACGGGCTTCCGCAAGCTGAATGGGAACCCGAAGCGACCCGTTGGTTGGAACGCGTGGGCCTGTCCGGACAGGGCGGGCAGTATCCACATCAGTTATCTGGCGGAATGCAGCAACGGGTCGGGATCGCGCGTGCACTGACCTCGAACTCAGACATTATGCTGATGGACGAGGCGTTTTCGGCGCTTGACCCTCTTATCCGCACGGACATGCAAGATCTGCTGCTTGAGCTGCAAAAAGAGCTCAATAAAACGATTGTATTCATTACGCATGACTTGGATGAAGCGTTGAAACTTGCAGATCACTTGGTCATCTTGAAAGACGGGCAAGTCATCCAACAAGGCGAGCCTCAGCATATTCTGATCAATCCAAATGATCCCTATATCATGGACTTCATCGCAGATATTAACCGCGCCCGCGTTTTGCGTGCAGGTACAGTAATGACAAAAGGCGGGGATACCACGGGGCTTAGCCACGAAGCCGATGCATCCGCTACGCTAGAGGATCTCATCGCCGCGTCGGACGGTAATACCAATGTCACATTCATCGTCACCAGCCACGGCGAAAATGTCGGGACGCTTTCGATGACAGATGTTGTTAAATCGCTCGTACCAGCGCACACAGAGGTGGTCGCGGATTTTCGGACCAGTCGTTAAGGTGGATCGCATGACGAAAGAAGTGATCCAGAATGAAGAAACGAAAGAACCATTCGCCGGAGTTCAAAGCCAAGGTTGCGCTTGAAACGATCCGCGAGGAGATGACGCTTGCGGAGCTATCCAAGAAGTACGGTGTTCACCCGACGCAGATCGGAATGTGGAAGCGCGCAGCGATAGAAAACATGGCGACGGCCTTTACCCGCTGGGGTTCGGCCCCCGAGCAGATTATGCCAGCAAAACAGAACCAATGAGATTAGCAGCCTGAAATGAAACCCTGATCCACCTAATCAAGGCTGCAAACTGGTCGGAAAAGCAGGACCACCTCTCATTTCGCCGATTGCATAATGAGAGGCATGCAGAAGCCTTTCTGCGAAATCGCGTGTCTTCACGGACCTCCCCAGCGGCATCTCCACTTCTTTGCAGTAAGGGGATCTGATCGCGGGGTCATTACCACCGCTGAACACAGCCATCGACCTGTTGCGCGCCTTTTTCCAAATCTTCGATCCAGCACACGGAGCAAATTGATAGGTCCTGTTTTCTGATCGAGCGGGTGAAGAACTGCTGCTTGTTCAGTAAAGTAAGTGTTTGATTTAGAACCAGCTTATTCCGGCTGTCCTAAATGAAGTGAAACCTATTCCGGGCAAGACTGGAACCCGCCATTATGTACTCAAAATCCATCTCAGATTTTATGCCGCGGATTAAAGCCTATACGCGGTTTGCAACCGATACGGTGGGGCTCAGTTAAGGTTCGAGATGTAGGTAAGAACGGCCCGAATCCGCCGTTGGTGAAGGCTCTCGACGCCTCGCCGCAATTCCCCAGAGCGGACCTTCATGCGCACCGCAGCATTTTGGGTTAACCGAATGACAGCAACGCGGACTTTGCGGGCCACTGCACGTGCCACATGAGCACTTATTGAACCCCTTCAAAGAAGCCCGTAATTTTGTTCAACATTGCATCATGTGCTTGCTGTCTTGCTTCGGTAGACGCTCCGCAAAGTGCAGGGTCGCCACCATCATCAGTAAGAATTTCTGGACCAGCCGGAGTGCAAGTCTGAAATCCGTCAAATACACTCGCATCAGTGAACGGCGCTTGGGTGAGGAGAGCTGTCGGTGTAACGGATGGCAGCGCATTATCGTGGCCAAGAGCAACCACCAGCGTCGGCGCTTCTACGGAGGATTGCCCGCCAGAAAACACAGCAGAGTATTCAGGAGAAATCGCTACGACCGAGGAAATGCGGGTGTCTCGCCGGGGTTTAGCCAACTCAATCTGATCAACGTCACTCAAAGCAACATCTTGGGATTGATACCAAGCACAGTCCGGTCCTTGGGCAGGCTCGTCGCAAGACAGATTATAGGATTGTAAATCGAAGTTGCCTCCGGAAAGTCCCAGTGCTGCCGTGCCACCAAGTGCAAATCCCACTACGAAAATGCGATCTTTATCAATGCGTTCAGACCAAACAGGGTCTCTCAGAATTGCATCAATTGAGCGACTGACATCATTGGGGCGGTGCCATATTTCATCAACGGCAGTAGCAGCATTAGTTGGCCGTGGCGAGTTGACCTCAACGGCAAGATATCCCGCACGTGCAAGCCCGGCAGTCAGCCATGCACCTGAGTCTTCGGCGGATCGCAATCCGCCGTGCGAAACAAACACCACAGGAAGGCGATCTTCAGTCACCATTGCATCGCGGCCTGCAATAACGCCCGTGAAAACAGCATTAGCACCCACATCCTCTTGCGTGCCGCCGCTCCCTGGATACCAGAGTGATAAATTCAATGGACGAGTTTGAGCTTCATCTGTCACAGCAATTGATGTCACACCAAGTGATTGTTCTGCAAAAGACGGCGTTGCACAGGCGATAAAAAAGGAAAAGAAGATGGCGGATTTCATGGGCCGGCTCCTAGGTTTTTCACAGTCCCAAACTGGAAGAAGTGATTCACTTATGAAGTATGATAGCGCCTAGAAGTGGGGGCAATGCTCTCCATACAAGATATTTGGAATGCACCAAAAAACACTCGTTTTTGGAACATGCAAAAACCACCTCATTTTGAGCCGTCGAAAACCCCTTTCAAAACCAAGGCAGTTCTGGAACGTTTTTGACAAGCCAACGACAGCAGACATTCGCGGCGGTGCAGTATTTCGGCAAAAGTGGGCTCTTTTCCGAGTTTGTCGGCATTTGCATACCAAATCGACGCCAAACTGGAAGGCGAGCGCCGGCTGTGCGGACTTTGCTGTCGTTGCGTTTCCTCATTTGAATGTCTGCTCTTTTTCTCTTCCGAAAAAGAGGGCTTAGCCCCAATCAAGCAACGCGATGCAATAGTCATGGTTTGATCGTCACGAGAAGGACGATCAACGTCAAAAGGGCCAGCCCGACAAACAGAAACGCCTTTCCGTTGGGCTTTGCGTCACTCGCGTTGTCCTGAACCGCTCGGCGTAGTTTACCGACCAGAGCACCATGCAACCCCGAGAAGCCAAGCACGAGCACAATCTTCATCCCCAACCATGCTGATGTAAACCAGCCGCCCTGAACCCCCAGCGATATGCCTAAAAGCAGAGCGATGATCATCGCAGGAGACGACACCGCCCTGTCATAGGCTTTCAACGACTTCATATGGATCAAGGCTGGATATCGCAGTGCGAGGGCAACTGCGGCCATCCCACCGACCCAAATGAAGAGTGCAATCAGATGTGCGGCTTTGGTGAGGTCGTAGAGCATTACTTTTGTTCCATTTTTCGGCGCAACCAGCGCTCATTCACAAAGCCGCCGAACGGGATCATCGCACCGACAAAAAGGCGCGCGGCACCTGTCCAGCCGATCAGGCCTTCTGCCCAGGATCGGATCACGAACCAGAGGAAAATCACGAAGGCCAACCCATGGATCGGACCCATGACAGAAACGAGTTGCGGCAAACCTGCAAAGTATTTCAATGGCATCGCCACGCAAAACAAAGTGAGGAGCGTCAGAGCCTCGAAAATAGCGGCACGCATGAGGCCAATCATGAAGGATTCTCCGAATCTCTGTGTGTAAACATATGTTTACTTTACGGTGAGGTCCGGCGCGTGTAAACAGTTGTTCACACGGAGGTGATAGCAGTGAAAAAAGCCGGCATCGTAAAAGATCGCGCCGCGACCGAGGCCCGCATTCTCAACGCGGCCCGCGCCGTGTTTGCCCGGCGCGGATACGATGCAGCCGGGCTGCGCGAGATTGCGGAGGTGGCCGAAGCGAACCTATCGCTGATCAGCCGGTATTTCGGGGGCAAAGAGGGGTTGCTGACTGCGTTGACAGAACAGTTTGTTGCGAGCCGCCGAGAGGGGAAGTTATCCTATCCACCGCAGGATACGTTGGAAGACGAGATATACAGATACCTGCACGAAAAGCTACGCGACGATCTGAAGGACGAGGACATCGTGCGGCTGATCGTCAGTCGCGCCGCCATCGATGTCGAGTTTCGAGAAAAGGGGCGCGTGCATTCAGATGGTCTCGCGGATGAAAATTTTCGCATCCGTGTAAGACGGTTACAGGATAACGGCAAAGTTTCACCAGATATTAATATCGACTTGTTGTTCGCTGGGGTTATGCATGTGTCTTTTTCGGTGAATTTCTTCGGCGCGATAGTGGCGGGGCGTCCAGACACAGAAATTGATGCGCTCTTCCATGGGTTCGCTGCGGCGTTGGCGCAGGGGTTTCCGGTTCGGCATTAAAGGGCGCATTTGGCGCATGTCGCGGCAAGAACTACCGCGCAGGCAGGGGGGGAATGTCGGCTTTGCACTATGAAAACCAATAATCGCGCACTTGCAGCGAAGGTCTCCTTCCCGCCCTTGGTGTAAACACTTGTCAGCATTTGGAATTGAACAGCGCAGCCATAGTAGCTCTAGGAAAAGAAAACGGCCTTAGAGAGTTTCTAATGCCGCCTAAGCAAGTTATCCGCCAAAATAACCCTTTTGGTATTTTGATCATGCCATGTGACAATTCACGTGATGGCAAATTTATGGGCATAGAATGGCAGAATTAGGGGGCAAAATGGCAAAACTTTAGGTGCACCCACAACAGGTCCAGCCTTAGTTAACCACATTTAGAGTGCCCGCAGGACCCACAGGTCATGCAGCCTTCGATCATACGCAAATCGTAGGCGCCGCAGGATGGGCAAGCTTTGCCGCGTGGTTTACCGTTGATCGCGACGACATCCGCCTGCGGGTCGCTTTTGAGCCCCATTCCCTCCCCAGCGAGGAAACCTATTGCGACCATGTGTTTTTCGATGACCCCACCAATGGCCGCTAAGATCGATGGCACGTATTTGCCTTGCATCCACGCGCCGCCACGTGGATCGAACACCGCCTTTAGCTCTTCAACGACAAACGACACATCTCCGCCACGCCGGAACACCGCGCTAATCATCCGGGTAAGCGCGACTGTCCATGCAAAATGTTCCATATTTTTGGAATTGATGAATACTTCGAATGGGCGGCGATGTCCGGCGATCACCAGATCGTTGATGGTGATGTAAATCGCGTGCTCTGACTCGGGCCATTTTATTTTATAGGTCGCGCCTTCCAGTTCATTGGGGCGGTCAAGCGGCTCGGACATATAGATCACTTCGGAACCGTCTTCGCTATCGCGCATTTGATCAGGGCGTTCGGCTGGGGTTGCCTCTTCGGACACGGACAATACTGACCCTGTCACGTCGTTGGGCCGGTAGGTTGTGCAGCCTTTGCAGCCTTGGTCCCAAGCAGCCATATACACTTCTTTGAAATCATCAAAGCTGATGTCTTCGGGGCAGTTGATCGTCTTGGAGATAGAGCTGTCGATCCACTTTTGCGCGGCCGCCTGCATGCGGACGTGGTCCAGCGGTGCCAGTGTTTGGGCGTTCACAAAATGGTCAGGCAGCGGCACGTCACCTTTAAGGTCGCGCCACATTTGCACGGCATAATCCACAACTTCTTCTTCTGTGCGTGATCCGTCTTTTTGCAAAACCTTACGGGTATACGCATAGGCGAAAACCGGTTCAATTCCAGATGATACATTGCCGGCATAAAGGCTGATCGTGCCAGTAGGCGCGATAGAAGTCAAAAGCGCATTTCGTATGCCATGTCGACGAATAGCGTCCCTAACATCCGTATCCATATCCTGCATTGTGCCACTAGCTAGATACTTATCGGCATCGAACAAGGGAAACGCACCTTTTTCCCTAGCCAAATCAACTGACGCCAAATATGCGGCGCGCGCAATCGCTTTCATCCATTGATCCGTCTGACGCGCCGCGTCTTCTGAGCCATAGCGCAAACCAACCATCAACAGCGCATCAGCGAGCCCGGTAACACCCAGCCCAATGCGACGCTTGGCAGCGGCTTCTTGGGCTTGAGCCTCGAGCGGGAACCGCGAGGTATCAACGACATTATCCATCATCCGCACCGCAGTGGCGACCAGATCGGTCATCACGTCGACATCAAGGGCGGCGGCATCATCAAACGGCTCGCTCACCAACCGTGCCATATTGATAGAGCCAAGCAGGCAGGCCCCATAAGGGGGCAATGGCTGCTCTCCGCACGGGTTGGTCGCCGCAATCGTTTCGCAGTAATTCAGGTTATTCATCTGGTTGATACGATCGATAAAAATCACACCGGGCTCGGCGTAATTATAGGTCGATTGCATAATCGCATCCCACAATTCGCGCGCCTGTACGGTGCGGTAGGTTTGACCGCCGAACACCAAATCCCAAGGGCCATCAGCCTTAACCGCCGCCATAAACGGATCGGTGATCAGCACCGACATATTAAACATGCGCAAGCGGGCCGCATCCGATTTCGCGGTGATAAAATCGGCGATATCAGGGTGATCACACCGCATTGTGGCCATCATCGCACCACGGCGCGACCCTGCCGACATGATCGTGCGACACATCGCGTCCCACACGTCCATGAACGACAGCGGGCCAGATGCATCGGCTGCGACACCCTTCACACCCGCCCCTTTTGGGCGCACCGTGCTAAAATCGTACCCGATGCCCCCGCCCTGCTGCATGGTCAGCGCGGCTTCTTTAAGCATATCGAAAATGCCGCCCATATCATCAGGCACCGTCCCCATGACAAAACAGTTAAACAAGGTGACAGAGCGCGCCGTTCCAGCACCCGCAGTTATGCGGCCAGCAGGAAGATATTTAAAACCGGCCAGTGCATCATAGAATTTATCTTCCCAAACACTTTGATCTTTTTCAACCACGGCCAAGGCCTTTGCTATCCTGCGCCAGCTATCTTCGACCGTTTTATCAATTGGCGTGCCATCAGCTTGCTTAAACCGGTACTTCATATCCCAGATTTGTTCGGCAATCGGTGCGGCAAAGGCGGTCATGGGATGATCCTTGATTGATTCTGAGAGAGGTCAGGTAGGGCATAAAGCATAGGTAAGGGAAGGCCAAAAGCAAAGTCACAAACCGTCTTTCAGAATCCCAGAAGACGGCCTATAAAGTGACAATACCACAATATCTAGGCGTGACCTTTGAAAAAATGGGTAAATATAGTAAAGCTTTCGGTCGGGACAGAAGATGTCGCGGGGCTAGAGGCTTGGCAAAACACACGGCATGCACAGGCCGCAGACGGCTCTCCGCGCCACATCACCCGCATGTGGCCAAAGCGCGCCGATGAGATATTGAACGGTGGCTCTATCTATTGGGTCATCAAAGGAGTGATCCAATGCCGCCAACCGATTATGCGCCTTGATGAAGTCATCGGCGAAGATGGTATCAGGCGCTGTGCCATCGTCAGCAAACCGGGACTGATCCGCGTCGCAGCAACACCGCGCCGCGCATTTCAAGGTTGGCGCTATTTAGCGGCAGATGAGGCACCCGACGACCTGACCGAAAGCCAACAGGCCGAAACGGCGCTGCCACCAGAGCTATCTAAGGCATTGGCCGATATTGGGGTGCGCTAGGTCAATAGTTAGTCAATCACGCCGATCGTCGAAAATCCGCATTGTTCGGCGATTTTGCCATAGGATGCGGTGAACCCCGCCAGTGACGCGCCATAAACGACCTCATCATCCAGCTTGATCCAGAGCATTTCAGCATGACGCATGTTTTGCAGCAACCATAAATTATCGCCCCCATGCACAGATGCCCGGGCCTGCATGATCCCGTCCTCATCCAAACCCGCCTGTACGAACCCTTCACTGACGGTATCAAGATCAAATTCGAACAACACCCGTTGCCCGTCCTGCATCATCGTTGTGTGCCCGCGCGGGGCAAATTCATGCAGCACAGGTGCAGGGTAGTAATGGGGCGGCAATGCATCACCGTTTGACACTTCAATCCGTAGCGCAGGCAGACCATCGCCGCCCGTCGATGCGGCGCAAAACACCCGCAAATCCTCGCCGGTATCAACAGTTTCAACACGAACTGACCAATCGCCGTAGTTCCAATATTGGGTATCAGCGACCGTCTGCGTCGGCAACATGGCCAATGCAGCGATCACCCATCTCATATGCCCAGAACCTTTTGTAACGTCTTGAGCGTCTTGCGCTGTTCATCTGTCCAATCCATGCGACGCCCGCGAAACAATGTCGCTTGCGATGCGTGAATCAACCCATCATCAAGAATTTTCAGCCCATTCGCACGCAATGTTTCCCCGGTCGACGTGATATCCGCAATCGCTTCGGCGGTTTCATTTTTAACAGTGCCTTCGGTCGCGCCTTGACTATCAATCAATTGATAATCGGCGACACCCTGTTCGCGCAAAAATTCACGCACCAAACGGTGGTATTTTGTTGCAATGCGCAGTCGGAACCCGTGTTTAGCACGAAATGCGGCAGCAGCGGCATCCAAATCATCGAGCGTATCAACATCAACCCAAGCCTGCGGCACCGCGATAATCAAATCCGCTCCGCCAAAGCCCATCAAGGCCAGCTCACCCACTTGGCTATCCCAATTGGCCAGCTTTTCGCGGACCAAATCTGATCCGGTGACCCCTAGGTGGATATTGCCCGCTGCCAATTCGCGCGGGATTTCACCAGCAGAAAGCAGCACCAATTCGATGCCTTCAATGCCCGACACTTCGCCCGCGTATTCACGGTCAGACCCTGATTTTCGCAGGGTCACACCACGGTTGCCGAACCAGTCAAATGTCTTTTCCATCAGCCGCCCTTTTGACGGCACACCCAGTTTCAACATCATTTGATCTCCAACGCGAGGTCAGGACGGATCACACCGCCGACGGCGGGTACAGCGCGTCCCTCGCCCAAACGGGCTGTCAGCGCATCATAACGCCCGCCAGTCGCAACAGGCGGTAAATCAGGACGCTGCGTCGCGTAAAATCCAAAGACGAACCCGTCATAGTATTCAAGCGAACTACGTCCATAGCTGCCTTCAAAATCAAGGTTATCGACATCCACACCACGTGCGTCCAAGGCACCTGTGCGGGCTTCCATCCGGGCGACCGCACTTGATATTGCAGGCATATCAACTGCGATATCGCGCAGATGGCTCAGCACATTTGGCGTGGTTTCACGCAGATCCAAAATCGCATCGATCAACATGACCTCATCCGTTGATATCGGTGGTTCGAGCGCATCGGCGCGCAAGGCTGCGATCCGGGCTTCCACCTCGGACCGACGACGCATCCCAATATCAGGTCCGGCATCCGCAAACGGATCCGCCGCCGCAAGCAGGGCTGTGCGCGTTGCGGGCACCTTGCCGCCGGCATAGCGTTTCAACAGTGACTTAAACCGCCCTGGCCGCCAGATGTGACGCAGCAATGCCGCCTTGCGTGCGTCACTTGTCCGCAACCCGTTCACGGCAGCTGTCAGAATACCAATATCACCCGTGGCCGCACGCACGGGCAGCCCCGTCAGCGCCTCCGCGATCATGGCAAAGACTTCGGCGTCCGTGGCAACGGGGTTCTTGCCGTCAAAGACTTCGTAGCCGACCTGCATATATTCGTTCGCACGGGTCTCGTCGTTTTCTTGCTTACGAAACACCTTGCCCGCATAGGCATAGCGTGCGGGATCCGCGTGGCTTTGCATATGCATCTGTACGACAGGTACGGTGAAATCGGGGCGCAGCACCATTTCGCCACGCAGCGGATCAGACGTCAGATAGGCGCGCGCGCGAATGTCTTCGCCGTAAAGGTCCAGCAAGGTTTCCGCAGATTGCAGCACATCGGCCTCGATCACTTGCGCGCCGTGGGCGACAAACAGATCGCGTAGCCGGTACGCCTCTGCGAGGATTTGAGGAGAATTCGGCATCAGCCCTGCCCGTCCAGAATTTCGCGCAGCTTGGCGACTAATTGATCACGCGGCACTTCGTATTGGCTTGGACGGTCTTTCCATTCTTCAAGGGTTGCGTTCTTGGCGATTTCAGCACCAAGGATCAGGTCTTTGATCTGCACCATGCCCGCATCAAATTCATCGCCGCCCGCGATCACCGCAGCGGGTGAATTGCGTTTATCGGCGTATTTCAACTGGTTGCCGAAATTCTTTGGGTTGCCCAGATAAACCTCGGCCCGGATACCCGCATTGCGCAGCTCCGCCACCATGCCCTGATAATCAGCCATGCACGCGCGATCCATCACGGTCACAACGACCGGACCGTCCATCGTTTTATCAAGCCGCCCTTTTGCATGCAGCGCCGCCAACAGCCGGTCCACACCGATAGATACGCCCGTTGCAGGGACTTCTTGACCCGTGAAACGCTTCACCAGATCATCATAACGCCCACCCCCCGCAACAGAGCCAAAGTTGCGCGGCCGCCCTTTGTCATCAAGCACTTCGAACGTCAATTCAGCCTCAAACACAGGGCCGGTGTAATAGCCAAGGCCACGGACAACCGATGGATCAATCTCAATCCGGTCTGCATTATAGCCCCCCGCATCAAGCAGTTCCGCCATCGTTTCCAGCTCAGCCACGCCATCGGCACCAACCTGAGACCCGGACACCAATTCGCGCAACCGTGCAACTGTTGCAGGCCCGTTGGCGCGTTTAGCATCCATAAAGCCCATGACGATCTCGGCCTGCTCATTGCCAAGCCCGGCGCCCTTGGTGAAATCACCGGACGCATCTTTGCGCCCTTCGCCAAGTAACGCGCGCACACCGTCAACGCCAAGACGGTCTAACTTATCAATCGCGCGCAGTACAATGCCGCGCTCGGCCTCTTTGTCATCACCCAACAGGCCTGTGACATCCATCACGCCATTCAACACCTTGCGGTTATTGACACGCACAACATAGTCGCCGCGTGGAATGCCCACGACCTCTAGCGTATCTGACAGCATCGCGCAGATTTCGGCGTCGGCAGCCACGCTAGACGCGCCAACCGTATCCGCATCACATTGATAAAACTGACGGAACCGACCCGGACCGGGTTTCTCATTGCGCCATACTGGGCCCATCGCATAGCGACGGTAAGGCAAAGGCAGATCATTGCGATATTGCGCCGCGACGCGCGCCAATGGGGCGGTCAAATCATAGCGCAGCGCCAGCCAGTCTTTGTCCTCTTCCCACGCAAACACACCTTCATTCGGGCGGTCGACATCAGGCAGAAATTTACCCAAGGCCTCGACCGTTTCCACAGCCGATGTTTCTAGCGCGTCAAACCCGTAACGATGATAAACTCCGGCAATCTTGGTTAGCATCTCGGTGCGTTGCGCCACCTCTGCACCAAAATAATCGCGAAAACCCTTTGGGGTCTGCGCCTTAGGACGGGGTTGCTTCTTGACTTTAGCCATTTCGGATTCTGCCTTCACTGGTCATTGAGGCCGTTTAACGCGCCAAAGTCTTAGGAGCAATGCAATCGCCAAAAATCGCGCAATATCTTCATATTTCTGTCAATTCACGCGTTGGTCTGCTGGCCCATCTATGCAGGGAAGATACATTGCGCTAGACGGTGAGAATGACCGATATTACACATCTTGAAGAACAAATTGCGCATCTGACCCGCACGGTCGATGACCTGTCCGACATCGTCGCGCGGCAAGAAACGGCGCTTGCGCTCGCGAGCCGGCGTCTTGCGATGTTGATGGAGCGCGAAGCATCGCGTGAATTGGACGGCGGCGGCACTGTCCCGCTCGCAGACCAGCGCCCGCCGCATTGGTAGATTAGTCGGTTTTCTGCACCATTACCCTAGCCTCGGTCGATTTTATCGTCATCCGCGCTAACGGACCAAAACCCGTGATGTCATGTTCTAGTTCCGGAAACAGTGTGAAGATTTCTGCGCGCTGCTCTGCGCCCATACCCTCAAGACCGACATGCCCCGGATGAAAGCTCTCGCATGGCGCGTCGCTGGCGTAAACGACTTCATGTTGATCAAACATGATGTGGTAATATGTAATCTCACCACCTTCGCGGCGCGTGATTGAACGATCATTTACCAGATGTTTTGCCGCCACAAGAACTTCGGGCTCCCCAAATAGTAATTCAGCCTGCCATCCTTGCACCAAAACGCGGTGTTGCGGCGATAGTATAAGCGCCCTCGAATTGCCCAATACGTCTTTGGAAATATGAATCGGAGCAAATTTTCCAACCGCCGCGACCGTGCGCGACCCGACCCAGCGGATAGGTTGAAAACCATTGTCCATCGTCTGCACGAGATCGGATGGCCTCAGATCCTGAACCGCGACCTGTCCACGGTCAGTTTCGATCAATGTATCATGTGCAAAGCAAACGACGTCGCCGGAAAGGTCGCCAACGCCAATGACCCCTGAACTCACCCCACTGGTAGAGCTTCCGCCCATCAGGACAAAGACCTGCACAACAGGCGTATCAAATGTGACCGTGAGAGAATCCGCTGCTCCCGGCCCTTCGACACCAGTGCTGTTATTGCCATTAGCCTCAACGGTATACTGATTGACAATATCGTGGGTCGTACTCAGATTCGAAAATGTGGGTGCGACCAAATTTCCATCAGCGTCGATCCCATAGATTATCACTTGGTCATCCCAAGTATCGCCAGAGTCTAGATCGAGGATTTCAAAACTCAGGTCATCAACGGCCCGATCAGTAAAATCTAATCGCACACCGTTCAGTTCGCCCGCCGGAATTTGGCTAGATTGAATATACCCACCAAAGCCATTGCTGTAGCTTGATCCAGACGTCCCAGAAGTTGCAACATTCGTGGACGTAAACGTCGTGCTATTTGCACCATCGTTGATTGTGGTGGTACCGTTCGGACTAGAAAACGTTGTCCAATCGAACAAAAATGGCATGATAGGCCCTATTCAACTTGTTTCACTAGCAAAGAAATTTTTCTATCGGTTGCCCAGCCTAAGCGAAAACCCCTAAACTTCCGTAAACTAGACAAAAGGATAGGGGTTTGCGCGCCTGTGCACTCACATACAAAGGGCCTCATCATGGCAATCGTGACGCTACCTGAACAAACCGCCAAGCGGCTTTCCGATCGAATTTCGGCGCTTGACCCAGAGCTCGAACACAGGGTGTTTGCAGCCTCAGATATTGTGATGGGGATCGCATTTACTGAAAGGGACACAGCGGAATTTAAAGGCGAAACGGGTGTCGCCTTGATACTCGCTGTTAAAGAGCTTGCCGGGTTGACCAAGGCGATCCCCGAATTCGAAGATGGGCAGCGCAACTATTGTATTATTAAAAACACGCGCGCCGTTGCCCGGCTTGATCCGTTTTTCGCAATTTAGGCATCCTCGACTTCGATCACCCCGTCGAGGCTACGCAACGCGCCTTTGATTTGCGGGTTTACGGGAAATTCGTCGCCAAGATCCAATTCAACCTCGCCCGGTAAATCTGGGTGCATCAGATTGAAAAATACCGGACCACGTCCCGCGCGCACATTGTCTTTGGCGGCATTGGCAAGGATGGTCGCCACGGATTTAATCGCATCGGGCGTATCGATAAACACGCGTAGCGCCGCCCCACCCGCATCGGCGACCACATTGTCAATTGGTGCTACGGATCGCCCTAGCAATTTCAACTGGTCGCTTTCCATCGTGGCTTCGCAGGACAAAACGACTTGGCTGCCGGTTTCCAGATAATCGCGCGCGGCCTCAAGCGTATCTGAGAACAGCGTGACCTCATATTGGCCTGTTGGATCAGATAGTTGTGCGAAAGCAAAGCGGTTGCCACGTGCGGATTTACGTTCTTGGCGACCCGACACAGTCCCCGCCATTTTGACAACGCAGGCCCCGCGTTCGGCTTTGGCAGTCACCTCGTCCAGGGTTAGGACCTGTTTGCGTTTCAGCGCGCCCATATAATCGTCCAATGGGTGGCCAGACAGGTAAAATCCAATTGCCTTAAACTCTTCGGCTAACCGCTCAGCTGGCAACCAATCGTCCCCGCCCGCAAGCCGCGGCTCGGGCAGATCATCACCGGCTTCGCCAAACAACGACACTTGGTTTGATGATTTTTGATCGTGGATCGCGGCGGAATATCCCGATAGCGCATCAAGGCTCATCATGACCCGGCGGCGGTTGCGGTCAAGCACGTCCAACGCCCCTGCCCGCGCCAACATTTCCAGCGGACGTTTACCCACACGTTTCAAATCAACGCGGCGCGCAAAATCAAACAAGTTCACAAATTCCGCATCACCGCGCCCGTCCACGATCAGCTTCATCGCTTCAACGCCCACGTTTTTCAACGCGCCCAGCGCATAGACCAATTTGCCCTCATGCACATCAAAGGTCGCTTGTGATCGGTTCACACACGGCGGGGTATATTCCAGCCCCAGTCCTTTTTTAACCTCTTGAAAATAAACACCCAATTTATCAGTCAGGTGAATATCACAGTTCATCACCCCGGCCATAAATTCAACCGGGTGGTTCGCCTTTAGCCAAGCCGTTTGATAAGATACCACCGCATAGGCTGCCGCGTGTGATTTGTTGAATCCGTAGTTCGCGAATTTCTCAAGAAGGTCAAAAACCTCTGACGCCTTTTTCTTATCAACGCCATTTTCCATCGCCCCTTTTTCGAATTTGGGGCGTTCTTTGGCCATTTCCTCGGCGATCTTTTTACCCATCGCACGGCGCAACAAATCCGCACCGCCAAGGCTATAGCCCGCCATGACCTGCGCGATTTGCATCACCTGTTCTTGGTAAACGATGATGCCTTGGGTCTCCGCAAGCAGGTGATCGATGGATTCATGCACCGATTCAATCTCGCGTTGGCCATTCTTGACCTCGCAATAAGTCGGGATGTTTTCCATCGGGCCGGGACGATACAGCGCCACCAACGCAACAATATCTTCGATACAAGTTGGTTTCATGCGCTTAAGCGCATCCATCATGCCGCTGGATTCCACCTGAAACACGGCGACCGTTTTCGCGCTGGCATAAAGCTTATATGACGCCTCATCATCCAGCGGGATCGCCCCGATGTCATATTCAAACCCGGCGGGCGGCTGGTAAAGCTCTTTCCCGTCAGCGGCAACATTCAACGGGCGCCCAGTCTTTTTGACCAGCTCAACCGCGTTTTGAATGACGGTTAGGGTTTTCAATCCCAAAAAGTCGAATTTGACCAATCCCGCTTGTTCAACCCATTTCATGTTGAACTGGGTGGCTGGCATATCGGATCGTGGGTCTTGATACAGCGGGACCAATTCGTCCAACGGACGGTCCCCAATCACAACACCCGCCGCGTGGGTTGACGCGTTGCGCAACAGCCCTTCAACCTGCTGGGCGTATGTCAAAAGCCGATCCACGACTTCTTCGTTCTTCGCCTCTTCGCGCAGGCGCGGCTCGTCCGCGAGCGCCTTTTCAATCGATACGGGCTTAACGCCCTCAACTGGGATCATCTTGGACAGGCGATCCACCTGCCCATAGGACATCTGCAAAACCCGGCCCACATCGCGCACGGCGGCCTTGGACAAAAGTGCACCAAAGGTGATGATCTGTCCGACCTTATCACGGCCATACTTTTCTTGAACATACCGAATGACTTCTTCGCGGCGATCCATGCAAAAGTCGATATCAAAATCGGGCATGGACACACGTTCTGGGTTCAAGAACCGCTCAAACAGCAACGAATACCGGAGCGGATCAAGATCGGTGATCAGAAGCGCATAGGCCACCAAAGACCCCGCACCAGACCCCCGGCCCGGCCCAACCGGAATACCGTTATCCTTGGACCATTTGATAAAGTCAGCAACGATCAAGAAATAGCCGGGGAACCCCATGCCTTCGATAATGCCCAGCTCAAATTCAAGCCGCTTTTCGTATTCCGCAACCTCTGCTGCATGCGGGATAATGGCGAGACGCGCCTTCAGCCCCTCTTCGGCCTGACGCCGCAATTCTGCGACCTCATCATCCGCAAATTTCGGCAAGATCGGGTCGCGTTTATAGGTCTTGAACGCGCAACGTTTGGCGATCTCGACGGTATTTTCGATCGCCTCTGGCAGATCTGCAAACAGCGTCACCATTTCTTGCGGCGATTTGAAATAGTGTTGTGGGGTCAGGCGGCGGCGCGGCTCTTGCTGATCCACATAGGCCCCATCGGAAATACACAAAAGCGCGTCATGGGCCTCAAACAAATCCGTCTTAGGGAAATACACATCATTGGTCGCGACCAACGGCAGGTTCTTGGCATAGGCCATTTCAACATGACCGCGCTCTGAAAGGCGCTCTGCCTCGGGCAAGCCGCCATCAATTGGATGACGCTGTAACTCAACATAAAGCCGGTCCGGATAGATCGCGGCCAAACGGTCCATCAAAATCTCAGCCTTGGGGCGCTGCCCCTGGCGCAGCAACCGGCCAACGGGGCCATCAGGCCCACCGGACAGACAAATCAGCCCGTCGTGATACTGCGTCAAATCATCCAGCGTGACCTGCGGCAACTGCCCATCCGCATCCAAATATTCACATGAATTGAGCTTCATAAGGTTCATGTAGCCCGCTTCAGTCTGGGCAAGCAGCACAATCGGCGCAGGGTCTTCGGGGCGTTTGCCGGGATCAGGCGTGGTATACCGCAGATCAACCTGACAGCCGATAATCGGCTGGATGCCAGCCTTTGACGCGCCCTCAGAAAACTCGAGCGCGCAAAACATATTGTTGCGATCCGTAACCGCAACGGCAGGCATTCCCATCGCCGCGGCCATGCCGGGCAGCTTTTTCACCGGAACCGCCCCCTCAAGAAGGGAATATTCCGTATGAACGCGCAGGTGAATGAATCGAGGATCAGTTGTCATGCGCCCAAACTATCTGAAGGCGGGGCGGGTACAAGGTGGCAATGGCCGCTAAGCGGACAGAGTAGGCATCATCGCACCTACCATAATCGCTAGACATTTCACTAGTGTCGTGATTTATTCGTGTTGTTCGCTGAGCTTCATCTCGGACGGAAATTTTCTCTAGGCGTAGACAATTTTAATGTGGCCATTCCCGTGCTGCGTGATTTCCCTACGCTCGGGAAGATCGTTTCATGACAAATAGAGACCTAAGACCTGATTGCGCAAACTGCGCATCTCTTTGCTGTATCGCGTTTGAATTTGAGAAATCTGAAAGCTTTGCAATCGACAAAAAATCAGGCGAGCCTTGCCCCAATCTGAATTCTTGCGGCAGGTGTTCTATCTACGATGAACGCGAAGAGTTTGGCTTCTCTGGTTGTGTGGGGTTTAATTGTTACGGTGCCGGGCAACGCGTGACGCAAGACCTGTTTGAAGGCCAAAACTGGCAAAACGACGCCCGGCTGCGTGCCCCAATGGCCCATCTCCTTATTGCTGCGCGTCGGGCACATGAAGCGTTGCAGCTTCTTCATTGGGTTCTTGACACGGGCCTACCCACCAAACAACAACAGCAAGCAGCAGAATTGGCTGAGAAGTTGGAAGAGCGCATCATAACTGAAGAGGAGTTTCTTTACCTCGCGGGCGCGGCTAAAAAATTGCTAGGATCATTTCGTAGCAATTTTTTTAATCAGCGGGGCTCTAGATAACGCGAGCCCCGTCGTGACCGCAAGATTAACGACTAATCTTTTAGGTGGGCGACATAGCGCCACGGTCGCCCCACCTCCTGCATTGACGCCCCCTGCCGAAATCGCGAATATGACAGTCCGATGACAGAGCAACTCAATTCATTTTTCGCGGCCATGTCCGATCCGACTCGTCGGGCGGTGATTGAGCGGTTGGCCAGTGGCCCGGCGAGTGTCAGTGAATTGCACGCCCCACACGATATGGCTTTACCAACATTCATGCGCCATCTGGGCGTGCTCGAAAAAGCGGGGATTGTGCGATCGATCAAGAAGGGCCGCGTGCGGACCTGCCACCTCGCCTATGAACCTCTGATCGAAGCCCAAGGTTGGCTTGCGTGGCAGCGCCACCTATGGGAACATAGGCCCGAAGCAGCACCACTTTAGCCCGCCTCATGCGGCAACATCGCCTAAAAATTGATCATTTAGTTAAATATTTTGCAGTGCACGGCATGTTTATCCTTGCCAAGACGCCATTGCATCGCTTTGATGGGTTGGGTTCCTAACGCGTCTACGCCGCATCGACGCATTGGGGTGCATTGCATATTTGGTAAGGCGGCAGGTTTACACTATGGATGTCACGTTTCTTCTGAACGGGGAAACCGTGCAGGTTGATGCGGCACCGACGCAGACCCTGCTTGACTGGTTGCGCGTGGAACGCGGATTAAACGGCACCAAAGAAGGCTGCAACGAAGGCGACTGCGGTGCCTGTTCGGTTCTGGTGCGCGACGCGGGCGGCGACAAAGCCCTGAACGCCTGCATTCTGTTCATGCCCCAACTGCATGGGAAATCCGTGCGCACCGTCGAAGGTATCAGTGGCCCTGACGGCCAGTTGCACCCGGTCCAAGACGCGATGATCAAACATCACGGATCGCAATGCGGCTTTTGCACCCCGGGGTTTATCGCCTCTATGGCCGCAGGCCACGCCCAAGGCCGCACTGATCATGACGATGTGTTGGCGGGCAACCTGTGCCGCTGCACCGGTTACGCGCCGATCATTCGCGCAGCCAAAGCTGCTGAAGCAGCCCCCATACCAACATGGCTCGACGATGACTTACCCGCTGTGCCCCCAGCCCCCTATGCTCCCCAAACGCTCGATGAACTGGCCACATGGTACGCCGCCAACTCGGATGCGACCCTGATCGCGGGGGCCACAGATGTGGGGCTTTGGGTGACCAAGCAATTGCGGGATCTGCCAAATGTGGCTTTCTTGAACCGTTGCGCGGAACTGCGGGCGATCAATATTGATGAAGACATTCATATTGGCGCGGCCGTGACAATGACCGAGGTTCTGGCGCTTGCGCGTGACCACCATCCGCATTGGGCCGATATGATCCGCCGCTATGGATCCGATCAGGTGCGCAATGCTGCGACGATTGGCGGGAACATCGCGAACGGGTCGCCCATCGGGGATAACCCGCCCGCGCTGATCGCTATGGGGGCCACGTTACACCTGCGTCGCGGGGATGCGACCCGCGACATGGCCATCGAAGACTTTTTTATCGCATACGGCAAACAAGATCGCGCGCCGGGTGAACTGGTGACAGGGGTCACCATCCCCAAATCCGCGCCAGACCTGCGCTGCTACAAAATTTCGAAACGCTTTGACCAAGATATCTCTGCTGTCTGCGGCTGTTTCAATATCACGGTCACCGATGCCGTGGTGACAGACGCACGCATCGCCTTTGGTGGCATGGCAGGCACACCGCACCGCGCATCCAATGTTGAAGCCGCGCTTATTGGGCAGCCGTGGACGCAGACCACGATCGACACGGCGGTAACCGCATTTGCAGCTGATTATACGCCAATGTCTGATATGCGGGCATCGGCCACCTATCGCCTCGAGATCGCGCAAAATCTGCTGCGCCGCTATTTCGCGGACAGCAAGGGACAGGCCACCAACGTTTTAGAGGTGACCCCATGAGCGTTGCAAAACCACTTCCACATGATGCTGCCCAACTGCATGTGACCGGGGCCGCCCGGTATATCGACGATATTCCGACACCAGCGGGCGCCTTGCATCTGGCCTTTGGCACGTCAGAGATCGCGCGCGGCAGCTATACGATGACGCTTGATGCCGTGCGTGCCACACCCGGTGTGGTGGCCGTGATCACGGCGGATGATTTGCCGTTTGAAAACGACGTATCGCCATCGGTGCATGACGAACCATTGCTGGCCACCGGGACGGTGCATTATCTCGGCCAGCCGCTGTTTTTAGTTGTTGCCGATAGCCACCTGAGCGCCCGCAAAGCGGCGCGCTTGGGTAAAGTGGATTACGTCGAAGAAACCCCGATCCTGACGATCGCACAGGCGCTTGCCGCTGATAGCCGATTTGAAGATGGCCCCGTTATCTGGGCCAAAGGCGATGTGGATGCGGCACTATCGGATGCGCCCCGCCAAGTATCGGGTACGTTGAACATGGGCGGGCAGGAGCATTTCTACCTCGAAGGGCAAGCCGCCGTCGCAGTGCCGCAAGAGGGTGGCGATATGTTGGTGCATTCGTCGACCCAGCACCCCACCGAAATCCAACATAAGGTTGCTGAGGCCATTGGCGTGCCGATGCATGGCGTCCGGGTCGAAGTGCGGCGCATGGGCGGCGGTTTTGGCGGGAAAGAAAGCCAAGGCAATGCGTTGGCCGTATCCTGTGCGGTGGCTGCGCGAGCCTTAGGCCGCCCTTGCAAAATGCGATACGACCGCGACGATGATATGATGATCACCGGAAAGCGGCATGATTTCCGGATCGATTATGTGGCGGGCTACGATGACAACGGCAAGCTGACGGGCGTCGATTTTACACAAATGACCCGCTGTGGTTGGGCACTTGACCTATCACTTCCGGTCGCCGACCGCGCGATGCTGCATGCGGATAACGCCTACCACCTGCCCGCCGCGCGGATCACATCGCACCGGCTCAAAACCAACACCCAATCGGCCACCGCTTACCGTGGGTTTGGCGGACCGCAGGGTGTGTTTGGCATTGAACGGGTGATGGATCATATCGCCGATGATCTTGGGATCGACCCGGTGGTCGTGCGGCAACGCAACTATTATGCTCCAATGCCCCGTAAGGTGGATCTTGATCCACCCTACGTTCAAACGACACCCTACCACATGCCCGTCACTGATTTCATTTTGCACGACATGACGGATCGCCTGCTGGAAACCTCTGACTATGCCAACCGTCGCAGCGCAATCGCCACGTGGAATGCCGAGAATCCGATCCTGAAAAAAGGGATCGCGATCAGCCCTGTGAAATTCGGAATTTCATTCACCCTATCGCACCTGAACCAAGCGGGCGCATTGGTGCATGTATATCAAGACGGCTCTGTGCATCTAAACCACGGCGGCACCGAAATGGGCCAAGGTCTGTTTCAAAAGGTGGCGCAGGTCGCGGCCAGCCGCTTTGGGATCGATGTCAGCGCCGTGAAAATCACCGCAACAGATACGGCCAAAGTCCCCAATACATCCGCGACAGCGGCATCGTCTGGGTCAGATTTGAACGGGATGGCTGTCGCCAATGCATGCGACACGATCCGGGACCGGATCGCAGCTTGTCTGGCAGATATCAACGGCACCACCCCGGCACAGGTGCAATTTGCAGATGGGCAAGTCACTGTCGCTGGGCAAACCTTTACCTTCGCGCAGGCCGCAGGGCTAGCCTATTTCAACCGGGTGAGCCTTTCGGCGACAGGGTTTTACAAAACGCCCGGCCTGAAATGGGACCGTGTCAAAGGCACGGGCAACCCGTTCTTTTATTTCGCCCAAGGTGTTGCAATCACCGAAGTCGTCATCGACACGCTGACAGGTGAAAACCGCATTCTGCGCACGGATATTTTGCATGACGCGGGTGCCTCCCTTAACCCCGCCCTTGATATTGGCCAGGTCGAAGGCGGTTATGTCCAAGGTGCTGGTTGGCTAACCACCGAGGAACTGATCTGGGACGACAAAGGGCGGCTGCGCACCCACGCGCCATCAACCTATAAAATCCCGGCCTGTTCTGACCGACCCGATATTTTCAATGTGGCGCTTTGGGACGCGCCGAACCCTGCGCAAACCATCTATCGGTCCAAAGCCGTGGGTGAGCCGCCGTTCATGTTGGGTATATCTGCATTCCTTGCGCTGGCAGATGCAGTCCGCGCCTGCGGGCCACACTACGGTGACCTGCAAGCCCCGGCCACCGCCGAAGAAATCTTGCGCGCCGTCGGACGCACCCGCGCATGACAGACAGCATCCGCATCACAATCACAAAGACCGCCGGATCAACCCCGCGCGATGCGGCCACACAAATGATGGTCTGGGCAGACCGCACCGATGGGACAATCGGCGGTGGGCGGCTTGAATTTGATGCAATCGCACGAGCGCGCACCATGTTGAAAAATGGTTCTGCACCGCAGCAGCAAACGATCCCGCTTGGACCGCGCCTTGGGCAATGTTGCGGCGGGTCCGTTTCATTATTGTGGGAACAGGCCGGTGCAATGACTGCACCGCAAACCCGGCCTTTGTGGATTTATGGTGCGGGCCATGTCGGGCGGGCTATCGTCAACGTTATGGCCCCGTTGCCCGATTTCACAATCACTTGGATCGACACATCCGCCGACAGGTTTCCACAGACCGACATCACCACATTGATCGCAACAGACCCTGCCGCAGCCGTCAAACATGCGCCCGCAAATGCAGATCACCTGATCCTGACCTATAGCCACGATATGGACCTTGCGCTGTGCCACGCGATTCTATCGCGCGATTTTCACAGCGTCGGCCTGATCGGTTCTGCGACAAAATGGGCGCGTTTTCAGTCACGTCTCGCGGCATTGGGGCACACGCGCGCACAAATTGCACGTATCGCGTGTCCAATCGGGGATCCATCACTTGGCAAACACCCGGCGGCCCTTGCGCTTGGCGTGGCGACCGCGATGATCGCCGACCAGAAACACCGGACCAAGGACCGTACCGCATGACACAACCGTTACTTGCCCTGTCCGGGTTGACCAAAGCCTACCCCGGTGTCGTCGCCAACAAAGATGTATCGTTCAACATTCTGCCCGGCGAGGTCCATGCGCTTTTGGGTGAAAACGGCGCGGGAAAATCCACCTTGGTGAAAACGATCTACGGGTTGGTCAAACCCGACAGTGGCACGATGATGCTAAATGGTGCGCCATTCACGCCAACCGAACCCCGCGCTGCGCGCGCATCGGGCGTGGCGATGGTGTTTCAGCATTTTTCGCTGTTTGACGCGATGAACGTCGCAGAAAATATCGCGCTCGGCATGGAAAACCCGCCGCCGCAGCGCGAAATCGCGGCACAGGTCCGCGCGGTATCGGATCAATACGGGCTACCGTTGGACCCAACACGGATCGTGGGCGAATTGTCGGCGGGAGAACGCCAGCGGGTCGAAATCATTCGCTGCCTTCTTCAAGATCCCAAATTGCTAATCATGGATGAACCGACATCGGTGCTGACCCCACAAGAAGTCGAAATCCTATTCAAAACCCTGCGCAAGCTGAGCGCGGAAGGCACCGCGATCCTTTATATCTCACATAAACTCGAAGAAATTCGCGCCTTGTGTAAGAATGCGACCGTATTGCGGTTAGGCCAAGTGGTCGGCACCTGCGACCCACGGACGACAAGTGCGCGCGATATGGCCGAACTCATGGTGGGCTCTGCGCTACATGTGCCTGAACGCGCCGCACGTGCGGCAGGCGATACCATTCTTGCGCTCAAAGGACTCTCCGCCAATGCCCCACATCAATTTGGCACCGCCTTGCAGGACATCACAATCGACGTGAAAAAGGGCGAAGTGCTGGGCATCGGCGGTGTGGCAGGTAACGGCCAAGACGAATTGGTCGCGGCCCTGTCCGGTGAAATGCGCACCGCAGATGGCATGATCAGCTATCAAGGTAAAAACATCGGTCACTTGGGACCAAATCAACGCCGTAAGGGCGGTCTACTCACCGCGCCCGAAGAACGAATGGGTCATGCCGCCGCCCCCGATATGTCGCTGATTGAAAATGCCGCGCTAACCGCGACCACGCGCAAAGAATTGGCCACTAAAGGTTTCCTGAACTGGCGCAAGGCCCGCAGTTTTGCCGAGGACGTGATCACCACATTTGATGTGCGCACGCCGGGTTCCAACAACACCGCACGGTCGCTCTCGGGTGGGAACCTGCAAAAATTCGTCATCGGGCGCGAGATTATGCAAGACCCCGTTGTCTTGGTCGTGAACCAGCCAACATGGGGGGTCGATGCCTCTGCCGCCGCCGCGATCCGTCAGGCCCTGCTTGATTTGGCTGCCAATGGTGCCGCCGTGATTTGTATTTCGCAGGATTTGGACGAGCTGATGGAAATTTCGGACCGCTTTGCTGCGTTGAACGAAGGCAGGCTGTCCGCCCCACGCCCAGCGCAGGGTTTGACCGTCGAGGAAATCGGCCTCTTGCTTGGTGGCGCGCATGATATGGAGGTCGCCCATGTTGATGCTTGAAAAACGCCCCCAGCCATCAAAGACGTGGACATTGGCGGCCCCGATCCTCGCGGTGATCCTGACAATGATCTGCGGCGGATTGCTGTTCGCGGCATTGGGCAAGGCCCCGCTGGAAACGATCCGCACCATTTTCCTTGATCCGCTGTTTTCTGAATTCGCATGGTTCTACCGCCCGCAACTGCTGATCAAAGGCGCACCGCTTGCCTTAATCGCGATTGGGTTGTCGTTTGGGTTTCGCGCTGGGATCTGGAATATCGGGGCCGAGGGCCAGTATATAGTAGGCGCCATTTGCGGCGCGGCTGTTGGGTTGGCCGTCTACCCAACTGAATCGATCTTTATCTTTCCGCTGATGGTCATCGCAGGCGTGTTGGGTGGGATGCTTTGGGCGCTGATACCCGGAATATTAAAGGTCAAATTCGACACCAACGAAATCCTTGTGTCCTTGATGTTGGTCTATGTGGCTGAACAGTTACTCGCGTCCATGGCGCTGAGCACATTGCGCAACCCCGAAGGCATGGGGTTCCCCGGATCGCGCAACTTGGCCAAATATGACAGCGCAAGCAGTTGGATTTCGGAAAACGCAGGCATGCATTGGGGTGTCGTCGCGGCGTTCATCGCGGTGATCTTTGCCTATGTGACCCTATCGCGGCACCAATTTGGATTTAACGTGCGCCTTGCTGGTCAAAGTCCGCGGGCGGCACGGTTCGCGGGCGTGAACCCGAAACTACTGGTGCTGGTCTGCATGGGCATTTCAGGCGGGCTTGCCGGGGCCGCTGGCCTATTCGAGGTCGCAGGCCCAGCAGGTCAAATCAGCATTGATTTCAACGTGGGCTACGGCTTCACCGCAATTATCGTGGCCTTCCTCGGGCGGCTCCACCCCATCGGTATTCTTTTGGCCGCCGGGCTCATGGCGCTGACCTACATCGGCGGCGAAATCGCGCAATCTAACCTCGGGCTTCCGGGCGCTGCAATCCAACTGATGCAAGGGATGCTGCTGTTTTTCTTACTGATGGTAGATGTCTTAACAAACTACCGCGTGCGATTTGGCAAAGGGGCAACAACCTAATGGACCTCTCAGCAATCAATCCCATTCTCTTACTTGCCTC
Source organism: Loktanella sp. D2R18 (assembly GCF_003318235.1). GTDB lineage: Bacteria > Pseudomonadota > Alphaproteobacteria > Rhodobacterales > Rhodobacteraceae > Yoonia. Next base: position 454,324 of record NZ_QOCG01000030.1, read on the forward strand.
GCTTATGGTGGCGGCAACTCCGATTATCTTGGCGGCAGTCGGTGAATTGATCGTCGAACGTGCGGGGGTTTTGAACCTTGGTGTTGAAGGCATGATGATCACCGGTGCTGTCTGCGGGTTTATCGTGGCGGTGAATACCGGATCGCCATTTCTTGGGTTTATCGGCGCAGCCATTGGCGGCGCGGTCCTGTCGTTGTTATTCGGGTTCCTGACACAGTTTTTGCTTGCGAACCAAGTCGCCACAGGGCTTGCGCTAACGCTATTCGGGTTAGGGCTATCGGCACTGATGGGCCAAAACTATATCGGGATCAAAGCACCAGAATTCCCCGATTGGCATATTCCACTGCTCGGCGATATTCCCGTCATCGGTCCCATCGTGTTCCAGCATGACCCTATGGTCTATGTCGGGTTGGCCATTGTCGTGGCCGTTTGGGCGTTCCTGAAATTCAGCCGTGCGGGTCTGGTTCTGCGTGCGGTCGGCGAAAACCACGAGGCGGCCCACGCGCTGGGCTATCATGTTGTGCGGGTGCGGATGCTGGCGATTATGTTCGGCGGGGCCTGTGCGGGACTTGGCGGCGCGTACCTGTCGCTGGTCCGGGTGCCACAATGGACGGAAGGTATGACCGCGGGTGCTGGCTGGATCGCACTGGCGATTGTGGTTTTTGCTAGCTGGAAACCCATGCGGCTTTTGCTGGGTGCCTATTTATTTGGCGGCGTGACTGTTTTACAGCTAAACTTACAAGCGGCGGGGATGGCGATCCCTGTCGAATATCTTTCCATGTCGCCCTATCTGGCAACCATCGCCGTTCTTGTTATTATGCGGTCTGGACGCGCGCCAGGTTCACTGGGCCAATCATTTCACGCCTCACGTTGAGGCACACCACCAAGGGGAAATCTATGACGATGAAAACTATTTTGGCAGGGGCAACACTTGCCGCGAGCCTTTCAACCACAGCTTTTGCTGACGATCCAACCAAGGTTGGCTTTATCTATGTTGGCCCCGTCGGCGACGGCGGCTGGACATATGAACACAACCAAGGCCGCTTGGCTGTTGAAGAAGAATTCGGCGAAGCGGTTGAAACTGTGTTCGTTGAAAGCGTTCCAGAAGGTGCAGACGCAGAGCGCGTTATGCAGCAGATGGCACTTGGCGGTGCTGACCTGATCTTTACCACATCGTTTGGGTACATGGACCCAACCATCAACGTGGCCGAAAAATTCCCTGACGTGATGTTTGAGCACGCGACAGGCTATAAGCAAGCCGACAACGTATCTGTTTATTCAGCGCGCTTTTACGAAGGCCGCGCCGTTCAAGGGCACATTGCGGGTCAAATGACCGAAAGCAACGTCATCGGTTATATCGGGTCATTCCCGATCCCCGAAGTCATCCGTGGCATCAACGCGGCCTACATCCAAGCCAAAGCCGTGAACCCTGACGTCGAATTCAAAATAGTTTGGGCCTACACATGGTTTGATCCGGCAAAAGAAGCCGAAGCCGCAAGTGTTCTGATCGAACAAGGCGCTGACGTGATCTTGCAGCACACAGATTCAACTGCACCGCAGGCAGCAGCACAGGCAGCTGGCAACGTTGTGACATTTGGTCAGGCGTCTGACATGGCTGAATTCGGTCCATTCCCACGCGTGTCTTCTATCATCGACAACTGGGGACCCTACTATATCGCCCGCACACAAGCTGTGATCGATGGCACATGGGAAAGCACAAACACTTGGGATGGTATCGGAGCTGGCATGGTTGGCATCGGTGAAATCTCTGATGCGGTACCTGCTGACGTAAAAGCATCGGCAGAAGCCCTGCGTGATAGCCTCGCATCTGGCGAATACCATGCTTTCACTGGCCCGCTGAACAAACAAGACGGTTCAGCATGGTTGGCTGATGGCGAAACCGCTGACGACGGCACATTGGCCGGCATGAGCTTCTACGTTGAAGGTCTGACAGGCGATATTCCACAATAAACCCCGATAAGACCGTTTTAGAATTGGCCTCACCGAAAGGTGGGGCCTTTTTTGGTATTTACACTACCCTTGGCACATACGCTGATACGATTCTTCGCCTCAAAGGCATCACCCACCTCGCTCTGATTGCAGTGGCTCGCCTTATTTGCCTTCATTCACACTCCCATCACACCACCTACGGACACATTAGTGACACATACTCAGCCAAAGGTTGCATTCCGCATTATTTCCACCAACACGTCAGGAAAGACACACTAAAATAAGTAGACTATTACTGATGAGTATTGAGCGCCGCTATGATGAAAATAATTATTTTTTAAATCAACACGTTAAAAAAGAAGTACTTGGATTTTTTTGCTTGGCTTTAGCCGTTCCACCGGAAGAAACGCACGCCCAAAATCTAGAACGATTACGAATCTATTTCGATTACACGGTAAAATAACAATCAAAAGTTGCAAACTGAATTGCGGCAGTCTGCTTATACAAAAGTATAGGTTGTTTCTAATCACCATTGGGCGGAAATATGCTCACAGCTTTTACAATTTGAACAACGAGTTATGGAGAACAATCATGGGTCTTAGCGTCTTTAAGTCTTACAAAAATATAATTTCGACAGTCGCGCTGACGACAGCGCTTGTTGCACCTGCGGCAACGATGGCTGGCGAAGTTTCGCTAAAGTCTGCTGATGGCACAGTGAACCTCGTGGGTGAGTTTGTTTCGTTCACAGATAACAACTACGTCATCCGCACAGCTCTTGGTGAACTGCGTATCGCTGCATCCCGTGTAAGCTGTGAAGGTGCTGACTGCCCAACCTTTGGCGTCGCTGACGCCGACATCACCATCGTTGGTTCCGACGCGATTGGTCTTGGTGTGATGCCGCTGCTGCTGTCTGGTTACGCTGCGAACCTAAACGCCGACGCAACACAAACAGGTACCGGCACAGACGGCCAGTTCATTACCGAAATGGTTGGCGACGAAGGCTTTGGTGATCCGCTTGGTTCTTACTTGGTCACGTCAGCAGGCTCTAACGACGCATTTGCCACTTTGCTTGATCGTTCTGCACAGGTTGGCATGGCATCACGCCGCATCACCCCGGGTGAGGCACGTGCGCTCCGCGCTGACGGCGCAGGCAACATGGTCAGCATCGATAGCGAACACATCATTGCGGTCGATAGCTTGGTTGTGATCACCCACCCAGACAACCCTGTGAAAACTGTGACTATGGAGCAGCTCCGCGGCATCTATAACGGCAGCATCTCGAATTGGTCCGAACTGGGCGGCGACAATGCAACAATCACTTTGGTTGATCGCGCAACAGATTCTGGTACCCGTGAAGTCTTTATGAGCCGTGTATTTGGCGATCAAGCGCCAGCACCTTTGTCCGACACAATCGTCGTTCCTGGGAACAACGAAATGGCTGCGCAAGTCAACGCAGATGAAACAGCGATCGGCTTTGTCGGTTACGCGTTCCAACGTGGCGCAAGCGCGCTGACATTGGTGAACGATTGCGGGATCACAATGACACCTGACGCGTTCTCAGCCCGGACCCAAGAATACGCGCTACAGCGTCTCTTGTACCTCTATACACGTGACGACACCGCAGACGCCGCAACAATGGACTTCATCCACTACGCTGAATCCGAAGCGGCAGACGAAGTCATCGCAAAAGCCGGGTTTATTGACCTCGGCGTTGATCGTCGCGAACAATCACTTGATAGTGGCCGCGCGCGTACGTTGCTCGACCCCAATGTTGACGCCTACGAAGGTGGTGTTATGCGCGAAATGCTGTCTCAGATGGTTGACTATGACCGCCTGTCAACAACATTCCGCTTCCGCACCGGCTCGCAAAACCTTGATGAACGTGGCCTCTTGAACCTTGAGCGTTTGACCGACTATCTCGAAACGCAGCCAGAAGGCACAAAGGTTCTGTTCGTTGGCTTCACAGACGATGTAGGCGCATTCGACAGCAACCGTGATTTGTCGCAATCTCGTGCAGCTCAAGTCCGGGCAGAACTGCAAAACCTCGCAGGCGACCGCTTGGCAGGACTTGAAATGGACACAGCTGGTTACGGTGAAGTTTCACCATCAGCGTGTAACAACTCCGAAAACGAACGCCAAATCAACCGCCGCGTTGAAGTATGGATCGAAGCCGCGAACGGCTAAACCATCGGGCGGGCGCACACCAGCGCCCGCCACCATTTCCCCTATTCTCTCTGTTAATTCCCGATTAGTGCACGCCATGCGCGCGCTGCTTTGATGCCGCATCTTTTGGATGCCTACGGCGACCGGAACGCAGATCCTCAAACACGACTGCCAGACGCAGCCTGTGGCATGCAAATCTGGCGACGCATAGGAGTTTACGATGACACCTTTTAAAACCACCAAACTGTTGGGCACAGCTTGTATTGCGCTGATGACGCTTGGTGCGACTGCCCCACACGCGCAATCGCTTGACCCCGCGCTTTATGATGGCGGCAAGGCCCGTGTGAACCGCGCGTTTGCGTTGCGCGGCATGACCGAAGCCCTTGCCTCTGCGAGCTGCCGCTATGACGGCGCATATGACCTAGAAACCGCTCGCGTCGATCTTCAGCACGTTCACGATTATTTTGACGCGATCTTGCACGGGCTGGAACATGGCGACCGCGCGCTCGGCATGCCCGGCGAAGAAACCACACCGCGCATTTTGCAAGCAATTGCAAAAACGCATGAACTTTGGGACCCGATGGAAGCCGCTTCGCTTCATATGCTTGAAGGGACCGCGACAGACGAAGAAGTCGCGATCATTACCGAAGGGTATCACGCGCTGTTTGAGCAAACCGACATCATGGCCGCCGACATTTCCGGCGAATACACCAACCCACAAGAATTGCTGCAAAGCGATGCAACTGTGCTGAACTTTGCGGGGCGTCAACGTATGTTGGCACACCGGATGACACGCGCGACCTGCGAACTGGCGCATGGGGTTCACCTCGAAGAAGCACGACGTGAACTGGCAGAAACGGTCGAAACGTTCGATCTGACTTTGAACGCATTGCGTGACGGGATGCCTGCCGCAGGGATCAATCCACCGCCAAATGAGATGGTTCAAGCGGAACTGGACAAGGCCCATGCCGCTTGGCAAGAAAACCGCGTGATCTACGACGAAATCCTGGGGGAAGTACACGCGGCAACACCCGAGGACGTCAGCGCCTCAAATGCGCTCACGACTGAACTCGTGCTTGAGATGAACAACATCATCACGCTGTACCTGATCGCCGCACCGGGCAAAAAAGGCACCTTCCGGGTCCCTCTCGAGGCATATGTTGATGCAGAACTGCGGACTTGGGCTGCGGACCCGCGCGTGATCGATGCGGTCAAAGCACAAAACATCACCAACGCTGGAATGGCCGAAGATGCCGTGATCGCGCTTGACCAGCAGTGGCGGGCAGAAGCCTCTGGCGATGGTGGACCACTGATGACAACGGCTTTGGAAAACGATGTGTCCGCATGGCTGCGCATGCACCAAGAAGAAACCGCTGGCTTCGTGACTGAAGTGTTCATCATGGACTACCTCGGCTTGAACGTCGCACAAAGCGTGGCAACCTCTGACTTCTGGCAAGGCGACGAAGCCAAGCACCAGCAGACCTATAGCGTTGGGCCGGATGCGCTGCACATCAGCGACATCGAATTTGATGACAGCACCGGCTTCTACCAAGCCCAAGCATCACTGACCGTCGTTGACCCAGACACCGGCGAAGCCATCGGCGCAATGACATTCGGGATCAATGTCCAAAGTCTGATGTAACACACGAAATACCGCTCACGAACCAAGGCGCGCGCAGCAATGCACGCGCCTTTTTTGTATGCTTGAAGAATTAGGTTTGTTGGCACACCAAAGGCGAATGGTGCTTTTCGCCTTGCAACCAAAGGTGGATCCCCAATTGACCTATGCAGTAGTGTTCCTGATTTGCCAGATTTGCCTCCCGCTATGGGCGCAGATACGAAATCGATCCGTCGTCGCTCTTTTTACCATCGCGATGATGCTATACATTGCCTTAAGCTGCGCCGATTTTGTTGTCCTGAGCCTGACCCGCAACGCAATGACATCCGATCAACCTGCAAACGTAGATACCTACTACATCGTTGGTCTCTCCAACGCCGCGCTAGGCAACGCATTTCCGATGGCCTTTTTCGCAACCGCTACATGGATGCTCTCCCGATATGGCGCTCTTATCTATCCCAGAACAACTGTGTTGCTATTTTGGTTCCTACACATCTCTCTCTTATGTACGAACTTTCTTCCAAGTTTCATGTTCAACATTTTTCCGCACCCACGCCACTACATTGATTACCCCGACTTCTTGGCATCCATCAATCTAGTTACCGCCTTTACATCGCTTCTCAGCTTTCTCGCTGTTGTTGTTCTTTGTGGGCTGCTGGTCTGGTCATCATTCAACGCACGGCGCCGCACATGGTTTAAGCGCCCAACACCACCTCCCCTTGCCTACGCCGCGCGCACCTTTTAAGTGGGGAACAAGCTTGATCAAAAGGAACCGCCCATATGGCCAGCAATCAATTTGTCTATTTCATGGACGGCGTGTCCAAAACCTATCCCGGTGGGAAAAAGGTCTTTGAAAACATCCGTCTAAACTTTCTCCCCGGTGTAAAAATCGGTGTGGTCGGTGTGAACGGCACCGGTAAATCGACCCTGATGCGGATCATGGCGGGCCAAGACAAAGATTTCGTCGGTGAAGCATGGGCGGCCGAAGGCGCGCGCGTGGGCTACCTGCCGCAGGAACCCGTCCTTGATGCGAACCTGACCGTGCGTGAAAACGTCATGCTGGGCGTTGCCGCCAAAAAGGCGATCCTTGACCGCTACAACGAAGTCGCGATGAACTATTCCGAAGAAACCGCCGACGAAATGGCCGAACTACAAGACCAGATCGACGCGCAGAACCTCTGGGACCTCGACGCGCAAATCGACATCTCGATGGAGGCCCTGCGCTGCCCAGCCGACGATGCCGATGTGACCACGCTCTCTGGCGGTGAAAAACGCCGCGTGGCCCTGTGCCAGCTGCTGCTTGACGCGCCAGACATGCTGCTGCTCGATGAGCCGACCAACCACTTGGACGCCGAAACAATCGCATGGCTGCAACAGCACCTGATCGATTATAAAGGCACCATCCTGATCGTCACCCACGACCGGTATTTCCTTGATGCGATCACAGGCTGGATTTTGGAGCTGGACCGCGGGTCTGGCATCCCGCACGAAGGCAACTATTCCAGCTGGCTCGAAGCCAAAGCAAAACGGATGGAACGCGAAGCAAAAGACGACAAGTCCAAGCAACGCACGCTTGCGCGTGAACTTGAATGGATGCGGCAGGGCGCCAAAGCCCGCCAAGCCAAATCCAAGGCGCGGATCGCGTCCTATAACGAAATGGCGAACCAATCGGAAAAAGAAAAAGTGGGCCGCGCCCAGATCATCATCCCCAACGGACCACGTTTGGGCAATAAGGTGATCGAGGTAGAAAGCCTGAAAAAAGCGATGGGTGACAAGCTGTTGGTCGAAGACCTGTCGTTTGATCTGCCTCCGGGCGGCATTGTCGGCGTGATCGGGCCCAACGGCGCGGGTAAATCCACGCTCTTTGGGATGCTCACCGGGCAGATCGAACCTGACGAAGGGTCCGTGACATTCGGCGATACCGTGAAGCTTTCTTACGTGGATCAGTCACGCGATGCGCTGTCAGATGAAACCACCGTTTGGGAAGAAATCAGTGGCGGCGCTGAAATTATCGAACTTGGCGATGCCTCTATGAACAGCCGCGCGTATTGTTCCGCGTTCAACTTCAAAGGCGGCGATCAGCAGAAGAAAGTCAGCCTGCTGTCAGGTGGTGAACGTAACCGCGTACACATGGCGAAACTGCTCAAATCCGGCGGCAACGTGCTGCTGCTCGATGAGCCAACCAACGATTTGGACGTCGAAACACTGCGCGCACTCGAAGACGCATTGGTCGATTTCGCAGGCTGCGCCGTGGTTATTTCCCACGACCGCTTCTTCCTCGACCGGATTTGCACACACATCCTCGCATTCGAGGGCGACGCCCACGTCGAATGGTTCCAAGGCGCGTTTTCCGACTACGAAGAAGACAAAAAAGCCCGGCTTGGCGCAGATGCGTTAGAGCCAAAGCGGATGAAACATAAGAAGTTCGTACGTTGATTGCAAAGCAATCAACGGGTGCGCGAAAGCGATTGCGCAGCAATTGCGGGCGCACAGCGTGAGATAATGAGGGCGGCTTTCGGGCCGCCCTTTACTTATTGGATCAGTGCCTTACACGGCTCACCTTGCGACACTCAAAGCAGGTAAGTTTCTTGATACCAGCGATGCACAGAGCGGTTTGCGGAATACCCCCAATCCTCCCAGTATCCTGCGCGACGGTCCATGAACCGCGCGCGACTATGGATGTTCGATTTCGATCAAGGTCTCAACGGTGACCCGTCTTGGAAAGCGGGGCATTGCGTTCACACTGCGGCTGCCGACATACCACCCCAAATCCGGATCGAAAAATTGCACGACCGCAGTGTCATTGTCCGCATCTGAGGGGCGTGTGATAGAAAACGCCCATAAGCGGCTGTCACCGTTTTCATCGGCCTCACAGCAGGCCATGCGCAGATTGATCTCAAAACCATACTCCGGGTCGACCCAAGCAATCGTTTTCCCATCCTCTAGGGGAAAAAAGGCAGGTTGGTCGTCAGCGATCACATCGGCGAGTTTTGCAACATCTTGCGGTGAAATAGTGTCATCTGAGGGAGAACCATTTTCTTGGGCCCCGACATATTTCACAGCGGCACCATCGCTTACGAAATTATTGCAAGCCGGCCTGCCTTCGCGGCATCGTTGGTGCAAGATAACACCGTTTTCCACCATAAGAATTTCAGTACTCTCCCGCCAAGAGTTGACCATGTGATCGCCGTCTGCGTCGCCTATCGTTTCGGTCATGTCATAGGTAAACACCGTTCCCGGCGCAGGGTAGATCGCATCTTGCGCGACTGCAGCTGTTGAAACCATCCACGGCGCGACGGCACAAACCCCAATAAGCTTCGTTTTAGATAGCATGATAAATTCTCTTAACCTTAATTGCGGAGCAAGCACTTTCGCTTGGTGCGATTTCCCTAGATCCGCCCAGCGTTGGCTAAGTCGCTATCGGCATAAATTTTGTCCTGTTTCGCATCATCTGAAAGCGGTGACAACCAGCTACGAAAGTTTCTCAGCTGAAGACCGACCAATGCTGCCGACGCAATCGACATGTTCACACATAATCCTCGTTGACGCCCACCTCGCATGTTTCCAAGGGGCGGGCGGTTTCACCGGGTGGCGGTGAAGCCCCCTCCCGTGGGGAGGGGTTTGAGGGTAGGAAAAGGTCCGGTGGACCTTTTTGACCGAAAACGGGCGAAGCCCCGGACCGGGGGCTGCCCGACTTATCAGTCGGGCAAGACATCTTGTTTCACATCCGCCCCAAAACTCTTGGGCTGTTCACCCCGCGCCTCGGCCTCTCGGTCTAATCTGTTCAGTATTTTCATCTGGGCATAGATCGCCTCTTCCACCCGCAAGGCTTCGCCAATTTTCATATTGGCCCATAGCCCCAATATCCGGCTGATCCGCGCCTGATACCCCGGCCCCATCGCCCGGTAGAATTTCGCAACGCTTTCGTCCAACCGCAGCGTGATCTTCATTTTGGGTTCTTCCACGTCCAGATCATGCTCTAACGTGTGCCACGCCAGCGGCACCTTATCGCGCAATTCCAGCGACAGGTCGGTCTGATCGATGCTCTCCTCGTACAGGTAACGCATCATCTTTTGACGGGCGATCCGTTCGGCTTTGGTCATGCGTGGCATTGGTATCTCCTGCCCCGCAAGTATTGTGTGGGCGAGTTAAATACCCCCAAAACAACCGTACGCCGGGGTCCGACGCGATGCCGACAACATGCCGATACACAACTGACGCAAATATTTTACTTGATTTATTGGCCCTAAGGTCCCACATGGGATTGGCAGACGTTATCCAACTCGACCACTGTTTTCCTATCCGGCTACAGTCTATCGATCTTGCACTGACTAAGCCAAGCCGTCGCAATTCTGCGGATGGCATTGATAAATAAAGGAAAACACGATGGCTACTGGCACCGTGAAATGGTTCAACACAACTAAAGGCTTCGGCTTTATCGCTCCTGATGGTGGTTCTAAGGACGTATTCGTTCACATCTCCGCTGTTGAGCGTTCAGGCCTGACAGGTCTGCGCGACGATCAGAAAGTTACTTTCGACATCGAAGCTGGCCGCGACGGTCGCGAATCTGCGATTAACCTCGCGCTCGCATAAGCGATTATTAAGAATTATGTGGCACGCGATCTTACGCGTGCCACAGCCCCTGCGTGCGATTTTTCGCTGCACAATACCCGTTTTCCCAAAATTGTTGATTTTGTCGCGCAGTCTGCCATGATTGCCGCGCGACGTTAAATTATCGACCGCTGTCTGCTTTTTCGGCCCAGTCCATCGATCTAACTTTGACTGCGCCAAACCGCTGCAGTTCCGCGAGCGGATGATATTGAAGGAAGACAAAGACATGGCTTCAGGCACTGTCAAATGGTTCAACACCACAAAAGGCTACGGCTTTATCGCACCCGATGGCGGCGCTAAGGACGTATTTGTTCACATTTCTGCGGTCGAGCGGTCGGGCCTTACGGGTCTGCGCGACGATCAAAAAGTTAATTTTGATATTGAAGCTGGCCGGGATGGGCGCGAAAGCGCGATCAATCTCACAGTCGCTGACTAAGCGTCACAGATAACAATCGGTCAGGGCGCCGCAATTTCTGTGGCGCCCTTTTCCGTTTGTTAAGCCACACCACGTCCAGCGGTCCAAACCGATTGTACAAGCGGCAGGTTATTCACAACGGCAAAGCGCATGACATCCGCGCGCTTACCAATAGCAAGCACGCCGCGATCATCGAGATGTACCTTTTGCGCAGGCGCGAATGTCACGGTAGCCATCCCCCGCGCCCAATCCCCCCAAATTTGCGCGACTTGCACGGCACCCTGTAGTAGTGCCGCCGGGACGTAATCCGACGAAAGAATGTCCAACCGGTCCAATCGGGCTAGTTCATGCGCCGCCACATTGCCAGAGTGTGACCCGCCCCGTACTAGGTTCGGCGCCCCCATGATTGTGGCAATCCCAGCATCATAGCAGGCATTTGCGGCCTCAACAGTCGTTGGAAATTCCGCCAGTGTGATGCCATGCGCGTGGCTGGTGGCCACCTGTGTTGCTGTTGTATCATCGTGGCTGGCCAAGGTCGCACCATAGCGCTGTGCAGCGGAGACTGCGGCTTCTTCATGACCTGCCCCCAGCCGTGCTTGTAAGGCCGTCAAAAATTCCACATAGGCCGGAAACTCGGCCCGGTCCATGCCATGCTTACCACACACATAATCTTCGTATTTTTGGATGTCGCTGAATTGGCGCTGTCCGGGGGTGTGATCCATCAAAGACACAATCCCGATCCGGTCAGCCTCGCCAAATTCGGCCAGTTCATCAACAAGCGTTTCAGAACAAACTTCGGCGCGCAGGTGAATATGGTGGCTAATTTTTAGCGCCCCAAGGTCGCGCATTTGTAGGATTTCATCGGCCATCTGTCGCGCGTATTTTCCGTAGCGTTTGCCGTTCCCCGACAAGATAGATCCAACGCGGATCGCGTCAAACACAGTGGTAATCCCGCAGCCTGCCAATTCACGATCATGCGCCACAATGGCGGCGCGGTGTGGCCAGTCGACCTTAGGCCTAGGACTGATGTGGCGTTCGAGATTATCCGTATGCAGTTCAATCATACCGGGGCTAACAAAATCGCCGCCGCAGTCGATCGCCCCCTTGGGAACCTGTGCACCCTGCGCAATATCCGTGATGGTATCGCCCTGCATTTTCAGGCAGCCGGTGATCACCTCATCGGCAAGAATGATCTGGGCATTGGCGAGTATTGTTTCATCTGTCATGGATCTGTCACGCTACCTTGGCAAAGAGTGGAATATGTTTGAACGATACGCAATTTTCTACACCCCACCGCCCGGCCCATTCGCTGATTTCTGTTCTGCCTGGCTGGGTTGGGATAATCGGACGGGGCGCGCTTGCCCTCATCCGCAAATCGCTGATTTTGATGTGACCGCGCTGACGCAAACGCCGCGCAAATACGGCATTCATGCAACGCTGAAAGCGCCATTTCGGCTGGCGAAAGGTTGCAGCCCAGACGATCTGGCAGATGCGACTGGGGCCTTGGCTGCGACCCTGCCCGCCTTCAACTTGGCAGGTCTTGCACTGAAGCATCATCGTGGTTTCTTGGCGCTGCGCCCGCGCGGCGACGTCACCGTGCTGAACGCATTCACCCAAGCTATCGTTGAGACCCTCGATCCGTTCCGCGCCCCTGCGCCACCCGAAGAGCTGGCCCGTCGTCGCAAGGCGAACCTGACTGAACGACAAGAAGCCAATTTGATGGCTTGGGGCTACCCTTATGTTGACGCCGATTTCCATTTCCATCTGACCCTGTCTGGGCGCATTGACCCTGGCCTTGGCGCAGATGTGACCGACGCGCTGGCGCCGCATCTGCTGCCGCTTGTGCCGCGTCCATTTCCGATCAATCAGATTTCGCTGATGGGTGAGGACGCAGCTGGTATGTTTCATGAAATCCATCGCTACGACCTATCTGGGTAAAGCAGGTCCAAGACCGCGTTGACCGTGACATCAAGCGTCCCACTATTGTCGATCTCATGCGCGTGTATCCCGTCGGGCAGCGCAAAGCTCGCGCGATCCAATCGCCCCGCGACTTGTTCTACCGTCTCGCGGCCACGTACCAAAAGCCGCTTTTCTAACACGTCGCGCGATGCGGTCAGCGCAATAAATTCGGTATGCGCGAACCGTCCCCGTGCAGTAATCAACTGAGCACGTGACAGGTTCGCCAACACATCGTGCCCGGACGCGAGCACACCACCTACCCCCAAAGGGATGCCATAGCGCAGCCCATGTGCCGGCCATGACAGGGCAAATTTACCTGCGGCTTCCATTGCCGAAAACTGCGTCTCGGTCACACCGTCAAAGTCTTCGCCACCTGCATCACTGGGCCGGGTAATCACACGGCGCACCGGTACAAGCCGGGGTTCAGCCGCGGCCATAGCGTGCATAACGCTATCTTTGCCAACCCCCGATGGGCCAACAACACAGATGAAACGCCCGGTCACGCCGCCGCCTTTGGGGTAAAGCCGGTCACATCAATCTCGCGGTCACACACACGGTCACGGGCAGCTTCGTCGTGGAAAATCCCGATAATTGCAGCGCCGCGCGCCTTGGCCTCTTCGATCATCGCCATCACGACTTCACGGTTTTTGCCGTCAAGGCTCGCGGTCGGCTCATCCAGCAACAAGGCTGGATAATTATAGGCAAACCCACGTGCAATATTCACGCGCTGCTGTTCGCCGCCAGAAAACGTCGTCGGGCTAAGCGCCCAAAGCCGTTCCGGGATGTTCAAGTTTTCAAGCAAGACCTGTGCACGCGCAAGCGCGGCACCGCGTTCAGCCCCGGTTGCCAGCAATGGATCAGCCACAACTTCGACCGTGGGAACACGCGGGACAACGCGCAAAAACTGACTGACATAACCCAATGTATAGCGGCGCAACTGCAATATTTCGCGTGGTGCGGCAGAGGCGACATCCACATCATCGATCATGATCCGACCAGCAGCAGCCAAATAGTTTCCGTAAATCATCCGCATGAGCGTCGATTTGCCAGAACCAGATTGCCCGACAAGGGCCACGCATTCGCCCGGTGCAACCTGTAATGACGCGCCATCCATGACGGGGATCGTCGCGGCACCTTGGTTATGCAGGGTGAACGACTTTGATACGTTTTCGATACTGATCATCGTATAATCCTTATTCAAACCTGCAACACCGACGACACCAACAGCTGGGTATAGCCGTGCTGTGGATCATCAAGCACCTGATCGGTTAGCCCGGTTTCAACCACATGCCCGTCTTTCATCACCATCAATCGATCGGCAAGCAGGCGGACAACAGCCAAATCATGGGTCACGATAATTGCGCTGAGGTTCATTTCGCGTACCAAGCCGCGCAACAGGTCTAACAGACGGGCCTGCACAGACACGTCCAAGCCACCCGTCGGTTCATCCATGAACACCAAGCGCGGTCCGGTCACCAAGTTTCGCGCGATTTGCAAGCGTTGCTGCATACCACCCGAAAACGCGGTGGGGCGGTCATCAACGCGGTCCGCGTTAATCTCAACCCGGCCAAGCCAATCTGTCGCCTGATCGCGGATTTCACCATAATGGCGCGCGCCTACAGCCATCAACCGTTCGCCGACGTTGCCACCAGCACTTACATTCATGCGCAGCCCATCGCGCGCATGTTGATGCACAAATGCCCAATCCGTGCGCGACAGCATCCGCCGTTCTGGTTCAGACATCGTGACCGTGTCACGCATGCCATCCACGCGCGTGTCAAAATTCACCGCGCCAGTGTCCGGCGCGAGATGCCCCGCGAGACAATTCAATAGGGTCGATTTACCTGAACCGCTTTCGCCAACGATACCCATAACTTCACCGGGATACAGATCAAACGATACATCCTTGCAGCCAATCCGGTGGCCGTAGAACTTTGAAATTCCACCAACATTCAACAGCGGGTTCATGCCGCATCCTCCGCATAAGGGACACCTTGCGCACCGATATGGCCAGCCTTACGCCGCGAACAGCAGTAATCTGTGTCTGAACACATAAACATCCGTTTGCCTGAATCGTCGACGATCAACTCATCAAGATAGCTGTCAGTGGCACCGCATAGATCACAGGCGTGATCTGCTTTGCTGGCTTCAAACGGGTAGTCTTCGAAATCAAGACTGACAACATCCGTATAGGGCGGCACCGCATAAATGCGTTGTTCGCGGCCCGCGCCAAACAGCTGGATGCCCGCCATATTGAGTTTCGGGTTGTCAAACTTCGGAATTGGCGAAGGGTCCATGACATAACGGCCTTCAACCTTCACCGGGTACGCATAGGACGTCGCAATCGCGCCGTGCTGCGAAATATCCTCATACAGTTTCACATGCATCAACCCGTATTCTTCAAGCGCGTGCATCTTGCGGGTCTCAACCTCGGACGGTTCCAAAAAGCGAAGAGGCTCAGGAATGGGCACCTGATAGACCAAAATCTGATCGGCGCGCAGGTCTTGCTCTGGGATACGGTGGCGGGTCTGGATCACGCTGGCCTCAGCCGTGGCTTCTGTCACGGCAACATCTGCGGTCTTTTCAAAAAACCGGCGGATCGACACGGCGTTCGTCGTATCATCGGCCCCTTGGTCAATCACCTTAAAGGTATCTTCGGGCGTCAAAACAGCCGCTGACACCTGCACGCCACCCGTGCCCCAACCATAAGGCATCGGCATTTCGCGGCTCGCAAATGGGACCTGATACCCCGGAATCGCCAACCCCTTAAGGATTGCGCGGCGGATCATCCGTTTCGTTTGTTCGTCCAGATACGCAAAGTTATAGTCAGACATGCGCAGCACCCCATATCATCTTGCTCAAAATACTCTCGCCGAAGGCGTTGGCGCTTGCGCCAAAACAAATACTCACTCTGCCGCCTCCTGCATTGCTTGCGCTTCGCGGCGCAATTTCCGGATCAGCTCTAGTTCTGATTGGAAATCGACGTAATGCGGCAGTTTGATATGCTCTAAAAACCCGGTCGCTTGGATGTTGTCCGCGTGATAAAGCACAAATTCCTCGTCTTGCGCCGGCGCGCCGACATTGTCTTCGCCCAGCTCTTTCCAGCGCAACGCGCGGTCAACCAAAGCCATCGAAATCGCCTTACGCTCCGTCATGCCGAACACCAGCCCGTAACCACGGGTGAATTGCGGCGGCTCGGTCTTAGAGCCTTGGAATTGGTTAACGGTTTCACATTCGGTCAATGTGACCTCGCCGATATCAACGGCAAACCCAAGCTCAGGGATATCCATTTCAACGGGGACAGCACCGATCCGCAATTCCGCGACAAAGGCGTGGTTGCGCGCGTAGCCGCGTTGCGTCGAATAGGCCATGCCAAGGATGAACCCTTCGTCGCCACGGGTCAGCGCTTGCAAACGCAGCGCACGGCTCGCGGGCAGTTCAAGCGGGGCGCGGGTCAAATCGTCAGGCACTTCAGGGCCAGCGGGCTCATTTTGGATCAGGTTTTCACGATCCAAGAACGACATGATATGTGGCGTCTCAGCGGGTGGCGCATCTGTCATTGGCGCTTGCGGGGCCTCACCATCGGCGGCGAGCTTGAAATCAAGCAGGCGGTGCGTGTAGTCAAACGTCGGCCCAAGCACCTGCCCGCCCGGTGCGTCCTTAAACGTCGCAGAAACGCGCCGATCGCAGGCCATTTTTTCGGTATCGACGGGTTCCGACCCACCAAACCGCGGCAACGTCGTGCGGTAGGCGCGGATCAAAAAGATCGCTTCGATCAGATCGCCGCGCGACTGCTTGATCGCAAGTGCCGCCAAATCAGGATCAAAAAGCGACCCCTCCGCCATCACCCGGTTCACGGCCAAAGCCAATTGTTCGCGAATTTGGGCGACCGATAATTCAGTGACGGATGTACCCCCACGTCGTTCTTCGGCAAGCCACGCATGGGCGTTATCAATCGCCTTTTCGCCGCCCTTTACTGCAACATACATCTAAGAAACCTTTGTCGTCCGTGGCAAAGCGGCAAGATCGCTTTGGCAGGTGAATATAAAATCGAGCCCCAATGGAAACAGCAGCGCATTGTTTTGAAATGCCTGTGCATCGGGCAATGAAAGCGTCGCTGTGTCTTTGATCCCCGGCCCGCGTAACGTTGCACCTGTGACACTCAAGTGATCCGTTTCTACAATCAATGTCGCCGACCGATCCGGGTATTCAGACGAGCCAATGGAAAATTCGTTCAGCGGCAGATCACCCCATGCACCCACAGCAAAAGCGGCGTTATTGGCCGCCGTAAATGGTGCACCGGTATGGAATGTGATCCACGCGCGCACTTCGTCTGTGTCAAATTTAGGCGTCAGAAACACGGGCGTTTCGGGGTCGCACATTGTAAGCAAGACGACCCCCGCCGCGATGGAAAGCGGTGCGGGCGGCAGCGCACCAGTAACTTCATTGATTGTGCCGGGCTGCGCCATGGCAGTCATAATCTGGCGAAACGCGCGGGCTGAATCGATGGGGGCCTCGACGAACCCGCCCTCTAGAATTGCGGCCTGCATCAATCTTCTCCTCGGACCATGGTAAAGAAATCAACCTTTGTTGCAGCAGCTTTAGCAGCGCGGGTTCGCTTGGCCGTTTCGGCGATCTTGCGCAGCGGTGCCAAAACGGCAGCCTCCACTTGTGCGGCCAAATCGGTTTGCATCAACGCATCAATCTGCGCCGCAACTTCGGCCTTTTTCTTATCGCGACCCTGCACATAGGCGTGGCCAACGGCCCCGCCGCTAAGCGTCACGGAACAGCGCGTCACCGTCATTTCGCCTAAGTTAAATGCAGCACCAACGGCACCCGCCCGCCCGCGCACCATCACGCCACCAATCTCAGGGGCGCGCAGAAACCGGAAGTCTGGCGCGATATCAGCCTTATCCCAAATCTGAGACAAAACACCCGCATCGGATTTCGCCAGAAGGCTCATCCACGTTTTGCGAGCAGCGTTTGGATCGTTCTCTCTTGTCATCTAGACACCTTGTGTGTTTGTCTAAATTAATATACAACTAGACAAATATTAGGCCATGTCGTTCGCGACTGGCAATCCCTTATGATGTGAAACTTTTGTGACGCCATGGCCCGTACCGCTATCTGGACCTCGATCAGCACCGCGCTGACAAATGATATTGCCGAAGGGCGCTATGCCCCCGGTGACAAACTCCCGACCGAAGCTGCACTATCGGCGCGCTTTGGGGTGAACCGCCATACGGTACGGCGCGCGCTTGCGGCAATGGCCGAGGGTGGGTTGGTCCACGCGAGGCGCGGCGCCGGGGTATTTGTGGCGCTGACGCCAACAGATTACCCGATTGGCCGACGTGTCCGATTTCACCAAAACCTGACTGCGGCGGGCCGCGCGCCTGCGAAGCAAATCCTTGCGCTTGAAACCCGTGCGGCAGACGCGCGCGAGGCAGACGCGCTCGCGATCCAAGCGGGCGACCCGGTGCATGTCTATGACGGGTTATCCTTGGCCGACGATCAACCTATCGCACTGTTTCGCAGCATTTTTCCGGCGGTGCGATTTCCAGACCTATGTGACCACATCGCCGAGACCAACTCTGTGACCGCCGCGCTTAAACGGCAAGGCATCTCTGACTACACCCGCGCCACGACCCGGTTGACCGCAAAACAGGCAAACGCGACCCAAGCCCTTCACCTGCGTGTAACAGAGGGTGCACCGATCCTGCGCTCAGTCGGCATAAACGTCGACACTGATGATACCCCAATCGAATTTGGTCACACATGGTTTGCTGGCGACAGGGTCACGTTGACTGTTAACAATTCCTAAACAAAACTGTCATACGCGCGATACATCGCGCAGTCATAACACCTGAAATAAACCTACAGGCGACGAATACGATGACCCCCCCGATTGCATTTCTGTCTATGACTGGCGCGCAGATTTTGCGCGGTGGTCGCATTGAAACCGGCAATATATCGGTGCGTGAAGGTTTCATGCGCGATGACCCAATCGGTGGCGGCCCGAGCATCAATCTCGCGGGCTATTACATCCTTCCCGGCATTATTGACCTACATGGCGATGCGTTTGAACACCATCTTGCCCCGCGCCCAACAGCACCGTTTCCGATGGCATTTGGGCTTGCGGGCACAGATCGCGACGCCGCAGCGAATGGTGTCACCACGGCTTGGATGGCGCAAAGCTGGTCATGGGAAGGCGGCGGGCGTGGTCCTGACTTTGCCGAAGACTTTATGCAGGCGCACGCAGATTACCGCGATCAGATGTTGACTGATCTGCGTATTCAAATCCGCTGCGAAACCCACACGGTCAACACCCAAGACCGGCTGATTGCCGCGATTGAAAACTATGGCATTGACTACGTGATCTTTAACAATCACCTCGATGAAGCGCTTGAAATCGCGAAAACCCACCCTGACCGGATTGCAGCATGGGCGGCCCGCGCCGGACGCACAGCAGCCGAACATGTCGCATTGGTTGAAGCAACCCGCGATCAAAGCGAACAGGTTCCACGCTACCTGTGTAATCTTGCAGCGGCCTTTGACCGGCTCACTGTTCGCTATGGTAGCCATGATGACCCCGACGGGCGCACCCGCGAATATTACTCTATGATCGGGGCGAAAATCTGCGAATTCCCGACCCAGCGTGCCGCTGCCGCACTGGCGAACACTTGGGCTGACCCTGTCATCATGGGCGCACCGAATGTGGTGCGCGGCGGGTCCCAATCAGGGAATATTGCCGCCGTCACATTGATCCGCGATGGGCTTTGTGACGCGCTCGTGTCTGATTATCACTACCCAACTTTAGCACAATCCGCCTTTGCGCTTGACGACGCAGGCATCCTCGATTTGGCCAAAGCATGGGCGATGATTTCAACCCGCCCAGCCCGCATTATGGGTCTTGGGGATCGCGGTGTTATTGCTGACGGGAAGCGTGCTGATCTGACAATTATAAACGCGACGACCCGTCAAGTAGAGGGCACAATGTCGGCGGGCCGTTGGTCACATCTTTCAGCGGGCCTTGCACATCGATTGACCCAAGCGGCCCCTAGGTTGCGGGTCGCTGCCGAATAGTCAGGCGTACTGTTCAAGAAAGGCTTCGGCCTTGAGCCCCCGAAAATCATCCAGCGCTGCACGCAGCCGGTCATGCGGCCAGTCCCACCATGCAAGCGCCATCATCCTGTCGGCGATATCATCCGTGAATCGCGCGCGTAACGGTACCGCAGGAATTCCTGCGACGATCATATAGGGCGGCACATCTTTGGTCACGATGGCACCACCCGCGACAACGCAGCCGTGCCCAAGCGTGACCTCTGGCCGAATCTGTGCGCCGTGTCCGATCCATGTGTCATGGCCAATCACCGCGCGCCGTGACTTGCGGTGCGCAAACCAGTCGTTGTCATGCCCGGCATCATCAAAATAATCGGCAGACCGATAATGGAAATGGTGCTGGCTTGCTTTATCCATCGGGTGGTCCGTCGCCCCGATGCGCACGTAGCTGGCGATGTTCGCGAACATCCCAATTTCAGCGTTTGCGATATCGGCAAAACGGTCACAATAAGAATAGTCGCCCATATGGCTATGCGCCATTCGGGTGCCGCATCCAATCTCGGTATAGCGGCCAAAGGTGGTGTCGTTGATGTCGCAATCTGGGTGAATGAATGGCGTGTCCGCCGTTAGCCGCGCCATGTCAAAAATCTCGCTCTGTGCCGTTCCATTTGAAGAATTTGCCGGTGTCTGCCAACGTTAACCGCGTGGCCAACGCCCACATACCGTTTGCGACCTCAGTCGGGTCAAGGTCAGCATCTGCGCCCCCCATATCGGTCCGCACCCAGCCCGGATCAACAAGCGCCACGGCAATACCGCGCGGCTGTAAATCGGTAGCAAGCCCCTGCATCACCTTATTCACCGCAGCCTTTGAGGCGCGGTAAGCGATGCGGTCCGACTTTGCATATCCCATCCATGCCATTTGGCTTGAGACCGTCAGAATACGGGGCGCGCTGCTTTGGCCGAGCTGTGCAAGACAGGCGTTGCTGACGGCAAGTGGCCCGACAACATTCACGGCAAATGTTTCGGCCATCCCGCCAAAATCCATATCCGTTGTCGATTGTCTGTCTGGCCCGATGATCCCTGCATTATTGATAACAATATCGATTGGGCCAGCGACCTGCCTGACCGCTTCGGTCACAGCTTCGGGATCGGTTACATCAAAAACAATGTCACCTCCGCGCCCCGGGCGTGTGGCGCGGATCACATCCGCACCGGCCTTTGCCGCGACCACGCAAAGCGCCGCCCCTATGCCGCGGTTTGCACCCGTAACCAGAACGCGCGTCAATGACCGGCCTCGTCACCTTTGATCAGTTTACGGCGCAACCAGCCCGAGAATGTATCCATCATCATGACCATGAGAATAATCAGCACGATGTAATATGTCACCTCTTCCCAGTCTTTTTGGGTGCTGATGGCTTGGGTCAAAAGCAACCCAATACCACCACCGGTAATCGCCCCGATGATCGTTGCGGACCGCGTGTTGGATTCGAGGTAATACAAAACTTGGCTGAGCAAGACAGGTGTGATCTGTGGGATCACCCCGAAACGGTAGCGTTGCAGGGGTTTTGCCCCCGTGGATGTGATACCTTCGATTTGCTTGCCATCGACGTTTTCCAACGCCTCTGAGAACATTTTGCCGAATGATCCGGTGTCTGTGAGCAAAATCGCCAGCGACCCCGTCATTGGCCCCGGCCCAAAGGCGCGTGACAGTACAATCGTCCAGATCAACCCGTCCACACCGCGCAAGAAATCAAACACGCGCCGCGCTGCAAACCGTACCCCACCCAATGGGGTAAAGTTTTTAGCTGCGAGGAAACCAAGCGGCAGCGCGATGATCGCGGCCCCAAAGGTGCCCAAGAAGGCCATCAAGATCGTTTCAAATAACGCCCAAGCGACATCTGCGTGACGCCACATTTTGTTCGCCCAAAAATCAGACCAGATTGCCCCCGCCTCGCCATTCGCAGCGTGGCTCAGCAAAGTGCCAAACCCCATGCCGTGGTACGGGCTGTCGAGCGTGAAGAAGAACAGCTCCCAGCCCATCGCGTAGCGGAAAACCTCGGAACGGTTGCGCGTCACGGTCAGACGCCCAGCATCCGTCGTGATCGACACGCGGTTCTTTGACGCGTTAATCCATTCGGGGATCTCATCTGTCGGGAAAGTCGCGTTGACGCCCGTGCGGCCCGGTTCGGTGACGATCATCCCATAGCCGGGGATGTCGTAGGTAACGAGGGTTTCGCCAAAGGTCACGATGTGATCATCACCCAAATCGACCAGAGTTTCGGTACCCAAGGCAACCCATTCTGGGGCTGTGCCTTCGGCGTAGCGGCCCTTGCGTTCGCCCTCAATCGCGATGCTGACACCACCATCGCGGTTATCGCGGGTTACATGGGTTTTGTAGCTATAGGCGTCAGATACCAACGTGCGCGTGTTCTCTAGGCTGACCCGTTCAGCAAGCCCACCCATATCAAAGGCCACAAAGATATATGCAAAATAGGCAAGAATAACTGCGGGGACAGCGAAACCCATCAGGCGTTTACGTTGGAAATTTGTGGCCGTAGAGGCCTGAAGCGATGCCATGCTCATGCGTGGATCTTCCCTTTTGCGGACCCGTGGGTCAGGCGGTTACGCAGATAGCTTGATGACTGGTCGACAACGACAATTGTAAAGAACAACAGCAAGAAGATGGCAGCTGCCTCATCGAATTTGCCCTGTCCCCAGCTCATGGTGTTACGTAGATCGTAGCCGATACCACCCGCGCCCACGAACCCAAGGATCGCAGAGGCGCGGATGTTAATTTCAAAGCGTAGCAGGCCGTAGCTCAGATAGTTCGGGGCCACCTGCGGGATCACACCCAGCCACATACGCTGTGTCCAGCCTGCACCGACAGACTCGAGCCCTTCAACAGGTTTGAGAGAGGCATTTTCATTAACTTCGGAAAACAATTTGCCCAATGCGCCAACCGTGTGCAGCGCAATCGCAATCATCGCGGGCACAGGCCCACCGCCCAGCAAAAAGATCAGCACAAGCGCGATGACAATTTCGGGCACCGCACGCAGCACGTCCAAGACGCGGCGTAGCGGACCAATCAACCATGGCACCGGCGCAAGACCGCGTGTCACCAGCAGGGACATCACAAGCCCCAGCAGGCCACCCAAAAGCGTCGAGGCCGCCGCGATATTGATTGTTTCAATGAGTGAAGGGAAATATTTTACAAAATATCCCGGCAGTAATTCGGCCCGCGAATAGGCTTCACTGATCACATCAGCGGGAAAATCCAACAGCATCGGCAGCCCGTTCCAGAACCCGCCCGCATTGCGATCGTTTGCCGTGGCAAAGCCACCTAGCATCAATGCGATAAAAACGACCAATAGGATCGTGTTCATGATCCGTTTTTGTCGGACCTGCGCCATATAATCGGTCTGGATTGCCGATGTCGAAAGCTCTGCCATGAGGGGGGACCTTGCTGATAAAATTACAGGCCCCAGCAAGATGCCGGGGCCTGCAGATCTTCATGAAATGCGCTTAGTTCGATTTCGCAAGACGGGCTGCGACGATCGACGTGTATGCGTCATGCGTAATTGGGTCGAAGCCAAGGCTTTCGCCGGCTGCAACGCCATATGCACAATCTGGGTCAACATCATGCAGCGCATCAACGAGCGCAGTCATCTTGTCTTTGACGTCCTGTGGCAGTTCAGAACGCAGAACAATCGGACCTTCAGGGATCGGCGCTGAACGCCAGATTTCAACCAGATCGTTCATGTCGATCAGGCCAGCATCAACCGCTTTGCGCAGCGCGCCAGAGTTGTAGCCGTCTTCCCATTCGCCTTGGCCGTCTGCCCAAGTCACACCACCGTCAACGTCACCGTTGTTCACAGCAACGATTGTTTGCTCGTGACCACCAGTGAATTTCACTTCACCAAAGTAATCGCCGGATTCCATTGTCGCGCCAGTTTGCTGCGGAATCTCAATGGATGGGATCAGGTAGCCAGAAGTTGAGTTTGGATCACCAAAGCCAAATGTGCGGCCCTGCAT
This sequence comes from Loktanella sp. D2R18, assembly GCF_003318235.1. Lineage (GTDB taxonomy): Bacteria > Pseudomonadota > Alphaproteobacteria > Rhodobacterales > Rhodobacteraceae > Yoonia. Next base: position 478,131 of record NZ_QOCG01000030.1, read on the forward strand.
GTCTTCAAGCGATGTGATGCCGCTATCTGCGCGTGCGAAACCGATTGAGTGGTAGCCGTAAGACCCATCAAGGTTGATCTTGACCAATACAGGCTCAACAGCGTTTTCGTCTTGGATATAGATCGCAGCGTATGAAGACGCGCCCATCCATGCCATGTCCAATGTGCCGCCCAGCAGGCCTTGGATAACGCCGTTATAATCCGCAGGTGCGAACAGTTTTGTCTCGACGCCCAGCTCTTCTTCGGTGTAAGCGCGCAGACACTCGTATGAGTTCATACGGTCTTGTGCGTTTTCGCCGCCCAAGATACCGATACGGAATTCGCTAATAGTGTCTTGCGCAAATGCAGCACCAGTCAAAGATGTTGTCGCAAGCGCGGCAGCAATCAGTTTTTTCATTGGTCTTCTCTCTTCGTGAAACGCCCCGAACAGCCGGGGCTTTGGGGGGTTAACGGTTACGATCAGACGCTTTCAGCGATATCCGCGAGCTTGACGACTTCTTCGTTTAGGGTCTCGATCTGCGTTGATGTCGCAGCTTCCGAGAATGTTTCATCCGCGCCGTAAATATCGCGGGCGGCACCGGTGGTGAGCTGATCTGGCGTCCCATCAAACACGATCCGGCCCGCATGCATCCCGATCACCCGGTCGCAATAACGGCGCGCGGTATCTAGCGTGTGCAAGTTGGCGATGACCATGCGGCCGTCTTGTTCATGAATGTCACGCAACGATTGCATCACCACCTGCGCGTTCATCGGGTCAAGCGAGGCAATGGGCTCATCCGCCAGAATGATTTTGGGGTCCTGCATCAGGGCACGCGCAATGGCGACGCGCTGCTGCTGGCCACCCGATAGGGCCTCTGCGCGCTTGGGCGCGTGTTCGGCAATGCCAAGCCGATCAAGGATTTCAATCGCGCGATGGATATCTTCGGTCGGGTAAAGGTTAAACATCGTGGTAAACGTGGAGCGCCGGTTCAACGTGCCGTGCAATACGTTGGATACAACATCCATACGCGGCACCAGATTGAACTGCTGAAAGATCATCGCGCATTGTGATTGCCAATTGCGCTTGGCGGAACCACGCAACTGCGTCACGTCCTGACCATCAAACATAATGGCGCCAGATGTTGCGTCTGTCAGACGGTTCAACATGCGCAAAAGGGTTGATTTCCCAGCGCCGGATCGCCCGATAATTCCGATCATTGCGGGCTTATCGACGACTATATTAGCCGCATCCACGGCTTTATTTTGGCCAAAGGCCTTCGTCAGGTTTTCAATTTGCAGCATCAAGGCTCTCCAAAGTCTTGCGCTGTCTGAACCTGCCTCTTTGCAGATTTGTTAAGAATTAGTGAAAGTTTTGTAACGGGGCGTGCTGTTACGCTACCAAACTGGACTAGTCTGTAGGCGTATGCTCAAAAATGATGTCCAGAAGTTCAGACGCATTTTGCACGTAGTCAAAACGGACAGGTGCCGTAATTTGAGACAGCAGCGCGGGATGACCGGGTTGTGGAAGACCTACCCCAAAAGGCTGCACCACGTTTTCTGAGAGCAACGTTCCAATCTGAAGGGATGGGAATGGGCGGTCCGGGATTATCACGTATGGATAGGTATTCGAATACGGACAAGAAATAACATAGAGGCGCGTTGCAAAGCGCCAGTTCCTACCTCGACGGCACACGATCGCGCGCTTGTCAGTCACAAGGTAAACGAAACTCGACAAGACATACTGTCGTTGGCTTGCAAGAAAAAATGACCCCGCAACAAGACCAACCGTAAGGGCACCAAAGACCCATACCGCTGCACCTCCGCCAAGCGCGCTTTCGTCAACGAAAGGAAAAGAAGCCCAAACTGCAACAGCCATCGCGAGAAAGCCTAGGTGAATTTTCCGTTCAGCCCCAACAGCCTGAAAAAATCTACGCCCATAATCTGGATGCCCGGACCAGAGTAAGTGCTCGTTCTTCATCAGAACCTCGTCAAGCTCTGGCTTGTTCATGACTTCAACGGATATATCTCGCATGGGTTGCTTTTATCGAATCCTTAGCCAAAGAAAACAGATGAAACCAACAATCAGTGAGCAACAGTTACGCAGCCCTGTGACACACCGCTTCAATGTTATTGCCGTCCAAGTCCAAGACAAAGGCACCATAATAGTTGTCGTGATAATGCGGGCGTAGTCCCGGTTTTCCGTTGTCTTTGCCGCCAGCTGCGATTGCGGCACCATAGAAGACGTCGACCTCGGCGCGGGTTTCGGCAGTAAAGGCAAAATGCAGCGTTGGGGTTTGTGCCGCGCCTTCGCTTAGCCAGAAACAGGGGCGCTCTTTACCGAACCCGCCAACTTTGACCCCGCCTGTATGTTCCAGTGGAACCGTATACAGTAGCGATGCACCTAGCGGCGCCAGGGCGCGCTCATAAAATACAATGGCCTTTTCGTAGTTCGAAACGCTGATACCTGAATGGTCGATCATCTACTTGCCTTGCTTTGGGATAACACTTGTAGCGTGGCAAACAAAAAGGCCCCGCGCAACGCGCGAGGCCAGAACCCAATGCTCAGGAAGTGTCGATTAGACCTCTTCTGGCAGGATGAGGTTCAGCAAGATCGACAAAAGCGCAACGGGTGCCACTGCCGACGTTGCCAAGACACGCAGCGTATCAGGCAGGTATTGCACTGCTGTTGGCACTAGGTTCAGGCCCAAGCCAAAGGTCAAAGATACCGCGATGATGATCATCGTGCGCCGGTTCATCGTTTCTTCTGCCAACACGTTCAGACCCGCAGCGGCAACCATGCCAAACATCACGATCACGCCGCCCCCAAGGACTGGCAGAGGCATAGACGCGATGAGCGCGCCGACTTTGGGAACCAGCCCACACAGGATCAGTACCAAACCACCGATTGTCACAACATGGCGGGACATAACCCCGGTCATCCCGACGATGCCGACATTTTGGCTAAAGGAGGTGTTTGGCAGACCCCCAAAGATTCCAGCAACCTCCGCACCCAAACCATCAGCGTAAGTGGCGCCCGCGATTTCGGCATCTGTGGCATGGCGGCCTGCACCTGCTGTGGCAGAGGCGTCACCCACGGTTTCAATCGCAGAGACGATTGACACAAGGGTCACTGCAACAACAGCACCAAGGTTAAATTCAAACCCATATGGCAACGGCTTGATTGGTGTAATCCAACCCGCATTTCCAACGGCGTCAAAGTTCACCATGCCCAGCACAAACGCGAGTACATAGCCGGCCAACAGCCCGATTAGGATCGCCGCGTTAGACAGCCCGCCTTTGGTGAAAAATTTGAGCGCCAATGAAACGGCGATTACTGTCAGTGCAACTGACCAGTGTTTGAGCGAACCAAAGCTTTCCGCTTCCATTTGGAATGTCGCGGCACCGCCAGCGGCGTATTTGATCGCGACAGGGATCAGATACAGACCGATGGCCAAGATCACCAAACCCGTGATCAGCGGCGAAAACAACCAACGCAGTTTTTGAATAAATGCGCCAAGGCAGAAGTGAATCGCGCCACCGATGATAACAGGCAGTAAGCGCGACGCTCATACCCATGGTGGCTGCAATCCCGGCCAGCACGCAAACAAAAGCAAAGCTGGTGCCTTGCATGATCGGCAGCCGTGACCCGATTGGGCCCATGCCAACAGTTTGGAACAGCGTCGCAATCCCGGCGAACAGCATCGCCATTTGTACAAGATAGACAAGGTCAGGCGACCCAAAGGTCATCCCGGCAGCGCCACCAACAATAATCGAACGGGTTACATTCGAGGCGAACATCGCCAAGACATGTTGAAATCCAAGCGGGATCGCCTGCGCCAGTGGCGCGTCACATTTGGATCTGAATAGTTTGTATCTGTCATAGTTTATGTCCCTGATGAATTGCCGATCTTAGCGCCGGTCAATCGTTAAAATTCACGCAATAAGGCGTGTCGAATTCATGCTCCTCTAGGTTCGTGCCATCACCGATCCGGTCGATGACGGCAAAAAGGCCCGGGCCTGACAACGGGGTCAGCACCCCATGCCACGTCCCACGATGAAAATTGATGCCCTCTCCGGGCGTTGTGACAAAGGCGTGTGGCTGCAAATCCGCGTCCGCGACGATGACCAAAAACGGGTCCATGCTCATCGGGATAAACGCCTGTGATCCTTCTGGGTGACGTTCGATCAGGTCCAACTGATAGGGCAGTGCGCGTAGGTCAGACCGGAACAAGCTGATACCAACCCGCCCGTCGCCTGCATCCACAAGCGCGCGGTCATGAAAACGGCCGCAAAGCCCTGCGTTAATCATTTTATCTGGGTCGCCATCGCAGTTCAGCACATCCCCATAAGGCGCAAACGCAGCCTGTGTTAGCGGGGCTATGAAGATGTCGCGCGTCATCTGGGCAGCATATCCGTCAACCGGTGTAGGGCAATCCGCTCAACTTGATAGCAGGCCTGCGCAAATTCAGTTTCTTCATCATTGTGCAGCCGGTCCTGCATCGCCGCGGTAATGGACGCTTTATCATGATCACGAACAGCGATGATGAAGGGAAATCCGAATTTTTTGGTATAGGCCGCGTTGCCAGTCTCAAAGGATGCACGCTCTGCGTCGGTAAGTGCGTCCAGCCCTGCGCTGGCTTGCTCGGCGGTGCTTTCTGCCGTCAGCCGTTTGGCCGCAGCCAACTTACCTGCCAAATCTGGGTGCGCAGTGAGCACGCCCAGCCGTTCATCTTGGCTTGCGGATCGGAACATACGCGCCATTGCGTTTTGCAGCCCTACGGCGGTGTCGTGCGCGGGTCCAAGTTCCAGATCAAACGCCTGCTCTGCGATCCAAGGCGAATGTTCAAAGACGCTGCCATAGGTCTGCACAAATTCATCGCGGCCCATCTGCGAGGGGCGCGCAAACCGTTGATGCGGGTGCTGTGCTGCCCAATGATCAGCGATCTGCTCGCGGGTGGCGAACCAGACATCATCATGGCCTTGCACATATTCGATAAATTGGCGTAGTGCCTCGACCCGGCCAGGCCGCCCAATCAGGCGGCAATGCAAGCCAACCGACAACATCCGCCCACCTTCACGGTAAAGCGCGTCAAAGCTGGATTTTAGGTAGTCAAAAAACTGCGTTCCACTGTTAAAGCCTTGTGGCGTCGCAAACCGCATATCATTCGCATCAAGCGTATAGGGCACGATCAATTGGTCGGTTTTGCCAAACTCTGACCAATAGGGCAGGTCATCGGCATAGGTATCCGCCACATAGGCGAATTGCCCGGTTTCCGCAGCCAAGCGCACGGTGTTTTCGGAACAGCGCCCCGTGTACCACCCGCGCGGTGGTTCGCCAACGACTTCGGTATGCAGGCGGATCGCTTCAGCCATATCGGCGCGCTCAACATCTTCAGGGGCGTCTTTATACTCGATCCATTTGAGCCCATGACTGGCGATTTCCCAATCAGCATCTTTCATCGCCGCGACCTGTTCAGGACTGCGGGCGAGCGCGGTGGCCACGCCGTAGACCGTCACGGGCAAATCCCCCATCAAACGGTGCAAACGCCAGAACCCGGCGCGACTGCCGTATTCATAGATGCTTTCCATATTCCAATGGCGTTGGCCCGGCCATTGCGCGGCCCCGACGATTTCAGACAAAAACGCCTCTGAAGCGGCATCGCCGTGCAGCACGTTGTTTTCGCCGCCCTCTTCGTAATTTAAAACAATTTGCACAGCGATACGCGCACCGTTCGGCCAGTTTGCCGCCGGTGGGTGCGCCCCATAGCCAATCATGTCACGCGGATATCTTTGCACCGATGTCTCCTACTTCGTTTCTATGTTTATCTGATATAATTCAGAAATTTATCAAATTATTCATGAAAGAGTTTCGGCGGTTCGAATAGCATCTCCGATCCGGTCGGTCATAAACTCCATGAATAGGCGGGTCTTTGGGTCTTGGTGGCGGCGATGCGTGTAGTGGCACGACATCTGCACGGGAACTGGGGGCGTGCTCTGCGCGACCTGAACCAAAGCGCCAGAGGCCAGATGTTCCGCCACTTCGAACAGCGGCTTCATCGCCACCCCCTGCCCGGCCAACGCCCAATCGGTCAGCACATCGCCATCGTCGCTTTCAAGCCGGCCGCTGATCCGAAACCGTTCTGGCCCGTTTTCTGTCTGCAATCGCCATTGGAATTCAGGCGCGCCGGGGAACCGCAGATTTAGACAGTCATGTTTGTCATTCACTAAAGCCGCGCCCTCGGCAGGATGACCGCGCGCCGCGATATAGGCGGGCGACGCCACCAAAACCCGCGCGACATCCGCAATCTTGCGCTGCCGCAGATTGCTATCGGCTGCTTGGCCCAGATGAAACGCAAGGTCCAACCCTTCGGCAGTCATATCAACAGTGCGGTCTGTCATCCGCAACCGCACGTCAATCAGCGGATACTGCGCGGTGAATTCCGGCACATGTGGCGCAATCAAACGGCGTCCGACGCCCAAAGGTGCGGCAACATGCAACAATCCTTTTGGGTTTTCGGTCAAATCAGACACTTGCCCTTCGGCATAGGCAACCGCATCCAGCACCGAACAGGCGCCACCGTAAAACGCCTTGCCCTGTGCTGTCGGGGTTAGGCTGCGGGTGGTTCGCTGAAACAGGCGGACAGATAGGTGATCCTCTAGCTGCGAAATCCGCGCAGAGGTCACAGCAGGCGATATCCGCAAATCACGCCCCGCGGCCGACATCGACCCCAATTCATAGACACGCACAAAAGTTCGGATATTCTCAAGATAGGACATTATTCTGCTATTTTTGATAGAGCTTGGCAGTATCAGGGAATACAAGAAAAGCAGCCCGCTGGCTAGACTAGGGAAAAAAGAGGAAACACGCATGTACGATATCGCAATTCTTTGGGACTGGCTGGCCTTTGCTGTGCGCTGGCTTCACGTGATCACAGCAATTGCGTGGATCGGGTCCAGTTTCTACTTTATCGCACTCGATCTGTCGCTAAACCGCGACATCGACGGCCCTGCCGACGGCGAAGAATGGCAAGTCCATGGCGGCGGTTTTTATCACATCCAGAAATACCTCGTCGCGCCCGCCGAGATGCCCGAACACCTGACCTGGTTCAAATGGGAAAGCTACGCGACTTGGCTGTCCGGGGCTGCAATGCTGGCCGTCGTCTATTGGGTCGGGGCCGAACTTTACCTCATCGATCCGGCCAAGGCTGACCTTGCCGTCTGGCAGGCTGTGTTTATCTCGGCCGCGTCCCTAGCCGCGGGGTGGGTGATTTATGATTACCTGTGCAAATCGCCGCTTGGGAACACGCCGACCGTGCTGATGGTGCTGCTGTTTGTGCTGCTGGTGGCGATGTCATGGGGGTATAATCAAATCTTTACGGGCCGCGCGGCACTGCTGCATTTGGGGGCATTCACCGCGACGATCATGACCGCCAATGTGTTTGTGATCATCATGCCCAACCAGCGGATCGTTGTGGCTGACCTAAAGGCCGGGCGCACACCTGATCCGAAATACGGGAAGATCGCGAAACTGCGGTCTACGCATAACAACTATCTGACGTTGCCCGTTATATTCTTGATGCTTTCCAACCATTACCCGCTGGCCTTTGGCACGCAATACGCATGGATCATCGCTGCATTGGTATTTTTGATGGGGGTTACGATCCGCCATTATTTCAACTCCATGCATGCGCGCAAAGGCAAGCCAAGCTGGACGTGGGCGGTCACTGTGATTTTGTTCATCATCATCGCGTGGCTATCGACCCAGCGCGGTCATGAAACCTATGAAGAAGCAGAAGCGCGCGATCTGACACCTTATGAGCAACAGTTCGCAAACGCCGCGGGCTATGCAGAGGTCCATGACATCGTGCTTGGCCGTTGTTCAATGTGTCACGCCCGCGAACCCTTCTGGGGCAACATGCAAACCGCGCCCAAGGGGGTGTTTTTGGAAACCACGGGCGACATCACGAAACATGCGCGCCAAATCTATCTGCAAGCCGGGGTAAGCCACGCAATGCCGCCAGCCAATATCACGCAAATCCCGATCGAGGACCGCGAAGCGCTAGTCGCTTGGTACCGGGCCGGATCGTAGGGTGGATCTCGATCCACCTGCCCCTCAATAGGCGATCTCAAACACCGCTCCGGGCCCCGCGCATAGCGTAATTTCAGCCCCCTGCGTTTCCAGCATCCGCCGCACAATCGCGAGCCCCATGCCTGTCCCGCCATCATCGCGACGCGTGGTAAAAAACGGGTCAAATATGCGGCTCCGATTGCCTTGCGAAATACCTGGCCCATTGTCGCTTACCCTGATTTGATCAGCGCCAGCAGCAATATCTACCTGCGTCGCGCCATGTGCATGGGCGTTACCGATGAGATGGGTCATCACCACTGCGAGCAGCTCTTCTGAGAAGGGAACCTGTGCATCTTGGGTGATGACCACACCGCGCCCCGCGACCACATCAGACAGGCGGCAGGTGCCACGCGGCATCGGGTCTTGCGCTTGGGCAAGCGCGCGTTGCCCATCAAGCAAAGCCTGCATCCGGTCGACCGCTGCCATAATATTCCCAAGCATCTTCGCCCGGTCGGCGGGGGCAAGGGCCGGATCGTCCAGCAGTTCCGCCGCGCCGCGCACCACCGTCAACGGCGACTTGAATTCATGCGTGACGTGATCTGCATAAGATCGCAACACCGCCTCGCGCCCTTGTAAGGTCTGAGTCATTGCAATGACGGATTGCCCCAATTGAGAGAACTCAGGCGTGCCAAAATGTACGGGGACATCTGCTCGCCCTTCAGCCTGCGCGTAATCGGTGATCGCGCGCACAGGGCGTAGCACCAGCCGCCACAGAAGGAACCCTAGAATTGCCGCCGCGGCAAAGGCCATCCAGCCGATCATCCACGCCGTTTCGGCCCAGCCAAGGACCCCGCCCGCGACCCGAAAATAGCCGATCCCAATCAACGGCAAAAAGAACACGGCGGCCAATGTCCCGCCAAGCACCAGGCCAAGCGGCGGACGCCATTTTGCAATTACCCGCCGCGACATGCGCCCATCCGAATACCAACGCCATGCACCGTTTCAATCGCATCTGCGCACCCCGCCGCAGTCAGCTTGGCGCGCAAGTTTCGCAAATGACTATCCATCGTACGGTCTGAGACATGCACATTGGTCCCGTAAATCTGATCCACCAATTGCGGGCGCGACAGCACGTTGTCAGGGCGACGCATCAGGTGCAAGGCCAGTTCCATCTCGCGCGCAGTCAATGTCACGGGTGCGTCATTGACATGGCAAAGATGACGTTCAGGATCGAGGCTCAGCAATCCACGCCGCATAACAGCTTGCTCTGGCGCGCTCACACCGCTGCGCTTGACGATGGCCCGGACCCGGGCCACCAATTCACGTGGTGAAAACGGCTTTGACACATAGTCGTCCGCGCCCAATTCAAGCCCCACGACCCGGTCAATCTCATCCGCTTGGGCGGTCAAAAACAACACCGGCACTTGTGAGTCCTTGCGCAATTCGCGACACACCGACAGCCCGTCCATTTCCGGCATACCAATATCAAGCACGATCAAATCCGGTTTCAGGCTACGGGCTGCTTCTAACGCGGCGCGGCCATCGGCAGCTTCTGCCACGGCAAAGCCCGCCTGCCCCAATGCAATGCGCAAAACATCACGAATTTGCGCGTCATCATCTGCGATCAAGATCATTCTAAGCTCTCCTTGCGCCCCAAACTACGCAATGCGCGCGATTTGCGATAGGCTATTCATCGTCAAGCCACCACGCGTCTTTGGAAAGCTTTCTAGGGATGCCGCGAATAATCATGTCCTGCCTCTTTTTTACCGCTTTGCGACAGGTCTAAAAAGGCAGGGTGCATGTTGTCTGGATCGTTTGTGCAGGAATTGTGCAGAGGCTAGCCCGCGCAAGCATCCCGAATGGCGCGAATATTTTCGCCATATGGCGCTGGGTTAGCGACGCTTCCGCCTCGGAACACGGCAGAACCCGCAACCAGCACATCTGCGCCCGCAGCGGCAACAAGCGGTGCAGTTGTCGGATCAACGCCGCCGTCGATTTCAATGTGGATCGGACGGTCGCCGATCATTGCGCGCAATTCACGCACCTTATCGACTTGCGAATGAATGAATTTCTGTCCGCCAAAACCGGGGTTCACAGTCATCACACAGATCAGATCAACCATATCGAGCAGGTATTCCACAGCGCTTGCCGGTGTGCCGGGATTGAGCGCGATACCCGCCTTGGCGCCCGCCGCGCGGATCGCTTGCAACGTGCGGTGAATATGCGGGCCAGCCTCAACATGGGCGGTGATCACATCAGCACCAGCCTGCGCAAAAGCCTCGATATAGGGATCAACGGGCGCGATCATCAGATGCACATCCATAACACCCTTAATATGCGGGCGAATCGCGGCGCAGGTCGCCGGACCAAAGGTAATATTGGGCACAAAATGCCCGTCCATTACGTCCACATGCACCCAATCTGCGCCCTGCGCTTCGATTGCGGCACACTCCATGCCAAAATTCGCAAAATCAGCAGACAAGATTGACGGGGCGATTTTCAAAGAGCGATCAAAGGACATATGGCTACCTCGTGTTGATGATTTGCAAGCAGATAGCGCGCGCCGCACCAATTGTCACGTTATGAAGATATATGCTGCAACGCAGAAAAACCTGTGCTATCCGGAGGTATGGCCAATATTTTGCGGTACAAAGATATACTCCACGATGGGGCGCAAATTCACCTGACGCGCGCGACATTGACGTCTCAACGCCCCAAAGCCTTACATTCGCACGATTTTTTTGAAGCCTTCTGGGTGCAAAACGGCCAAGTACGCCACCATACGCCCGATAGAATCACAACCCTGCACGAAGGTGATCTTTGCTGTTTGCAGCCCGGTCAAACCCATGCGCTACAAGGTCGCGGCGAACATGCGCTAGTCGTGTCGCTTTGCATTCATCCGGCCACAATCACCGCACTAGCGGACCGCCACCCAGACCTGAACGGTCATCTTTTTTGGGCAGATACGCCGCTGGTCCAACATCACCGCGATATCCGGCAATTGGCAACGCTCAACCACGCAGCGGTAGCGCTGGAACGCAGTGACCGCAGCGCCTTGCAGGCCGAAGCATTTTTGCTGCCGCTTTGCGCGGACCTAACGGCGGATCGGGGGCAAAAATCCGCGCCCGCATGGCTCAATGATGCCAGCCATGCCGCCAAAGATCCCGACGTATTTCGCCAAGGTGCAGCCGGGTTCGTCGCCTTAACCGGCAAGGCGCACCCGCATGTCAGCCGCACGATGCGCAAATACTACGGTCAGACCCCATCGGATTTCGTGAACAGCTTGCGCATGGCACATGCTGCGCGCGCATTGATCACCGATAGCGACCCGATCAGCGTGATTGCCGCAGATGTCGGTATTCCGAATATGTCGCATTTTCATAAATTGTTTCGGGCGACCCATAGGCTTACCCCATTACAATACCGTCAAAGCTTTCAGCGCCAGTTGGTGCAGCCGCAAACCTAGCTGCTGATAAATCGTTTTGACCAGTTGATCAAAACTTGCCATTTAGGGGACGAACTGTCAGTCTTACATGGCAATGCAGGAGGCCCCCTTGCAATCTACCTATTCCAATACCTTGCACAAACTTCCACAGGTGCAAGAACAACGTAACGACGGCATGCCACTTGACCTTGATTGGGTCATGGCTGTGCAGGCAAACACATCCGCGATTGAACGGCGCGCCAAGACCCTTCCGGGGCGGCGCAGCGTCAAAAAGGATTACCAAGCGGCATGGCTGTGCAAAGCAATCAGCCTGATTGATCTGACCACCCTATCGGGTGACGATAGCGAAGGACGCGTGCGCAGACTTTGCGCCAAGGCCCGCCAACCTGTGCGCGCGGATATTTTGGATCAGTTGGGTATGACCGGGCTGACCACTGGCGCAGTTTGCGTTTACCACGATATGGTCGAAACGGCTGTTGCGGCGCTGGATGGGTCCGGCATTCCGGTTGCCGCTGTCTCCACCGGGTTTCCTGCGGGCTTGTCACCGTTTCATTTGCGCATTGCCGAAATCGGCGAAAGCGTCAAAGCGGGCGCAGCAGAGATCGACATCGTGATTTCACGCCGACATGTGCTGACAGGAAACTGGCAGGCACTTTATGACGAGATGAAAGCGATGCGCGAAGCCTGCGGCGACGCCCATGTCAAAGCCATCCTTGCTACGGGCGAGTTGGGCACATTGCGCAACGTCGCCCGTGCATCATTGGTCTGCATGATGGCCGGAGCCGATTTCATTAAGACCTCGACGGGCAAAGAACCCGTCAACGCCACCCTGCCCGTCACCCTGACCATGATCCGCGCGATCCGCGATTATCAGGACCGTACTGGAATCAAAGTTGGCTACAAACCTGCGGGCGGCATTTCCAAAGCCAAAGACGCGCTTGTCTATCTGTCGATGATGAAGGACGAGCTGGGCGACCGTTGGTTGCAACCCGATCTGTTCCGTTTCGGTGCCTCGTCCCTGCTGGGCGACATTGAACGGCAACTCGAACATCACGTCACGGGTGCATACTCCGCATCTTGGCGGCACGCGATTGGGTGATGTCATGAACGATTGGATCGAAATCCTTACGAGCGCTGAATTCCTCCTCTTTTTCACGGTTACCGTCTTCGTTTCCGTTTTGATCGTGCGACAAATCAAATCTCATAGTATTGCCAGCGAACAGCTGACAGACGACGAACGTGAGGTTTTTCACAAGCTCTACACGATCCGGCGTGAGCGCGACGCAATGCCCAAAACGCTGGAGGGATACGCAAATTCTTCGGATCGAATGAAGCGCATCATTTCCATCGGACTGCCAATTCAATTCTTGGCCCTACTTCCGCTACTTTATTCCCTCTACGATCGGTATGCATTCCAATGACCATCAAAGAAATCTTCGACACTATGGATTACGGCCCTGCTCCTGAAAGCGCATCAGAAGCCCTGCAATGGATTGCGGATCGTGACGGCATTGCCGGCCACTATATTGACGGCAAATGGGGCGCGTTGCGCGATGATTTTGCGTCCAACAACCCTGCCACTGGCGAAAAGTTGGCAGACGTGACCAAAGGCACGGCTGATGAGGTCGACGCCGCTGTCAAAGCAGCGCGTAAGGCGCAGCCTGCTTGGGCCAAGTCAGGCCATAAACGTGCGCGTGTGCTCTATGCGATTGCCCGGCTTTTGCAGAAACACAGCCGTCTGCTGGCTGTGATGGAGACGCTTGATAACGGCAAACCGATCCGCGAAAGCCGCGATATTGATGTGCCCTTGGCGATCCGGCATTTTTATCATCACGCCGGTTTTGCCCAGCTGATGGACGATGAATTGCCTGACCGCGAAGCATTGGGTGTGTGTGGTCAGATTATCCCATGGAACTTCCCGCTGCTCATGCTCGCGTGGAAAATCGCGCCTGCGCTGGCGATGGGCAATACGGTAGTATTGAAACCTGCTGAATACACATCGCTGTCGGCGATGGTGTTCGCGGATATCTGTACCCAAGCAGGCGTGCCGCCGGGCGTCGTGAACATCGTGACGGGCGATGGCGACACAGGTGCCTCATTGGTTAATGCCGCTGTCGATAAAATCGCCTTCACTGGATCAACCGAAGTCGGGCGGAAAATCCGCGAAGCGACGGCTGGATCAGGTAAGGCCCTATCCTTGGAACTTGGGGGAAAATCCCCATACATCGTCTTTGATGACTCCGATATCGACAGCGCCGTCGAAGGGCTGGTCGACGCCATTTGGTTTAACCAAGGCCAAGTTTGCTGCGCCGGGTCGCGGCTTTTGGTGCAAGAAGGGATCGCGGACAGGTTCTATGCCAAGCTTAAGTCCCGCATGGACGGACTACGCATCGGCAACCCATTGGACAAGTGCATCGACGTCGGCGCGATTGTGGACCCCGTCCAACATGCGCAAATCAGCGCGATGGTCGACTCAAATACCGAAGGCGAAACCTACCAGATCGCGGCCCCCGAAGGCTGTTTTTATCCGCCAACTTTGATCACCGGATTGTCGTCGGCATCCACGCTGATGCAAGAAGAAATCTTTGGCCCCGTGCTGGCGGCGACCACATTCCGCACGCCTGCCGAGGCTGTCGAAATCGCCAATAATACGCGCTATGGCTTGGCGGCGTCAGTCTGGTCCGAAAACATCAACCTCGCGCTTGATATCGCGCCAAAACTGGTTTCGGGCATCGTCTGGATCAATGGCACCAACATGATGGATGCGGCGGCCGGGTTCGGCGGGGTGCGCGAAAGCGGCTTTGGTCGCGAAGGCGGTTGGGAAGGCTTGGCAGGATATACAAAACCCAAAGCGACGGCCAAACCGGTCAAACCCGCGACACCTTTTGCAGGCGCGGACAGCGCAACGGCGGACCCATTGGACCGCACCGCAAAATTCTACATCGGCGGCAAACAAGCGCGCCCCGACGGCGGTTACTCAAAACCCATCTACGGGGCCAAAGGCGCATTGCTTGGCCATGTCGGGATCGGCAACCGCAAGGATATTCGCAACGCGGTTGAAGCTTGTAACGCTGCCAAAGGCTGGTCCAAAACAACCGGCCACCTGCGTGCACAAATCCTTTATTATATTGCCGAAAACCTATCGGCACGAGGTGATGAATTCACCGCGCGGATCAACGCGTTAACTGGCGGAAAATCCGGCGCGGCAGAGGTAGAGACCGCCATTCAGACCCTGTTTACCTATGCGGCATGGGCCGACAAATATGACGGTCAGGCGCATGGTGTGCCGATCCGTGGGGTCGCACTGGCGATGAAAGAATGCGTCGGCAACATCGGCATCTTATGCGATGATACCCCCCTGACGGGACTAATCAGCGCGCTGGCCCCGGCCATTGCAATGGGGAACCGCACGGTTCTGATCCCAAGCGTCGCCTACCCACTGGCGGCGACTGATTTCTATCAAGTGTTGGAAACATCCGACGTGCCAGCGGGCGTGGTGAACATTATCACAGGCGATCACGCGGAACTGGCACCAACGTTGGCGGGTCACATGGACTTAGACGCCGTCTGGTCATTCTCAAGCAGTGATGTGAGCGGCGCAATTGAGCGCGCGAGTGCGGGAAATCTGAAGCGGACTTGGGTGAACAACGGACTCACCATTAGCCCGCGCACGCAAGACTATCTTCAGGCTGCAACAGAAGTAAAAAATATCTGGATCCCTTACGGCGAATAGCGCCGTAAGGACCTGCTATTTCTTGCTGCGCCACGTATCCAGCCAGCGCGAAATGCGGCCTTTGCGGGCTGCAACACCTGCTTGGACTTCGTCAACGCGGTGGCCCGCGCTATCCATCAGCGGGTCAACCGTACGTTCACGGAACTGGCGCCACATGGCGCGGATGAACGCGAGACCGACGATCAAGAAGAGAAAGAACACGATGTTGAACCAAGGGATGATCGTCACATCCGGGCCAGCGACCGTGCGCACGCCCACGGCATTGGGGTAGACAGATGCCCAGCGAATACGCCAACCATAATGGGTGACCACGGCCCATTCATCGCCGCGTGCGGTATTCGCGGCCTCGGCCTGCAAATCGGAGCTGTCAAATTTGAAATATGGAGGCCAAATCCAGCCTGTGTCCTCATTCCGGTAGACCATCACACCGGTCGTGTCGCGCGGAATAAATCCCAACAGAAACGTCTTTTTCTTATTGGTGTTGATGAGGCGCAAATCGCGGGTTGGTTGTTCAACGGAGCCTGAATCAGCCTGCGCATAAAACAGACGATTGTAAGAGCTGAAATCGGTCCGAATAACTTCGGTCGAGGTGACCTGCACCACATCATGCTGCGGCAGAACATAGTGAAATATTGCCCCAAAGACCAAGAATACGGCGACGCGAAAGGCGATCTTAATACGGTGCATGATATTTCCTTAGTTCGCGTTCATGACATAGACGATCGTGATTATCACGATCGTTGGCACGACATAGACCAGCCCAATTAATTTGGGCCGCAGTGAGTTATTATAGGCGGTCATGCCAGCCTCGACATAGGCATCATGTGCATCTTGATCAATATTACCTGGGTTTTCCGCAATATATTCTTTCTCAAGCCGTTCGCGTCGCACAGACCGCGAATAAATCGCAATCATCCAATACAGCACCGTCATGGCAAAAAGGCCAAATACGATCAATCTGACAAAAGCCATTAGCTTCTCCTTCCGACAGCGCCCCAGGGACCGACACGGGTAATCAAATCAGGTTGCCGTTTGGCACGCGGCTCCTCCATCGGGGCCTCGTGACCAAACAATGCTTCTCGGGTGCCAGCTTTATCGACTTGGTATTCGCGATCAAGGAAATCAGCGACATAGGCGCGCTTTTCATCGGCCCATGTGGCGTAGGCGCGATAAAACACCTCCTTGTGGCAGATAAATAGCTGGCGAATGTCCAGCGGGGTGAGCTCTGCCAAAAGCATATTGACCAGATCCGCATCCGCGTGTGGTTTGGCGCGCAGGGTGTAAAAATAGGCGGGATGTTCTGATGTAATCTTTGGCCACGGCCCGTCTTCTTCGGCCCAGCGGACAAGTGCCGCCAACCCCTGCCACGCTTCTGGCAACAGCGCCGCATATTGACGCCCAAGCCTGCGCAGGTCGCGCCGGGTCGCCCCCGTGAGGTTCTCACCCATGGTTGCCGCGACTTCCATCACGATGAAATCCATCTTTTGATGCAAGATCGCTGCTGCATCGACACCACGCGCATCAATGATCGGTTCGACCAGATTGTTCAGGCTCAGAAACTTTGCAATTGCCGAGCGGTCGTTCAGGTCAAAGGTAAAATTGATTGGCAGCTTCCTCAGATCATCCTTATCGGACGCCGCAATCGCCGCCGGGTGTTCAACACCGCGAAACAAGTAGATACCACCAAACAGATCGGTCCAAAAATTGTCTTGGTCGAATTCCATCTGCTGCAAACGCACCGGGTTGCGCATGACATCCCCAGTTTGTTTGGCCATACCGATCATCTCGGCAATCAGGACATCATCAAACCATGCGTCTTGTTCTGTTTTAAACTGGTCAATTTTCCGCCCCAGCTTATCAGCCATCGCAACGGTGCCCGTGGTCGTGTCGGCCTCGATCTTGACTTTCCGGATATCGAACAGCCGGGCAGGATTGTCGGCTAAATAGACCGAATTTACCAATTCACCCGCGACGGCATCGCGCGTTGTCAGCGCAAATAGCTCTGCACGGTTTTCAGTGATGAATTGCTTGAGGATGCCGCGCGCGGTCGAAAACTTTGCGTTCAGCAAAGGAGCCCCAGCCTGTTCCGTCGTCAGGAGAATAAACTGCCTGTTCACACCTGCATGGTTCAGGTAAAGCGGGTCGCCCAGTTCATCGCCAATCTCGGGACTGTAACCAGAAATATCAATATGAAACACATTTTGCTGCGTTTCTTTACCCGTAAGGTGTTTTAGCGCACGATTGTAGCGCTCAACCAATACCGGGCTATCCACCCGGATCAGGTTCCCAAACATCAGGCCCTTTTCGATCAAACGATGCATATCAGCGCCTTACCTACCATGTTTTATTTACCCATCTGCGCGGAAGTGCCGCCACCGAAAGCACCATAATCGGACCCCAGATGATCACCGACATCAGCCCCAGCCGTCCAAAGAAGGTGACGTTTTTTGTCCAGCCTTCCGACATGACCTCTGCAAATGGCGCGCCCTGCCAGATGTAGAGCCCAACAAAGAAACATCCCGCAATCACGAACAGCAAAACCGACGACAAAAACGCGTTGAACAGCAATGGCATAACACCTTCGGGTAGCAGTTGCGCCAATAGGCGCGGCACGGCAAACCCCATCACGGCAATCAGCAGTGCCGGAAGCAATAAGCTATCGGCGAGAATATCACCCATGGTCACGGGTCCAAGTCACGATTTACCCCCTAGATAGCGTTTTTTTGCCTCTTCTTGGCGACCAAAGTCGCGGACCATGTTTTCGATTGCGACCTCGTCGGATTTATCGGCATAGCGGAATTCGCTGTCGGCGTAGCGGTTGATTTCTTGCACGACCATGTCGACCGTGATTGGCACGCGCAGGTCTGAAATCATTGCTTTCTTGGCGTCGTAGTCTTTGAACATGAACAGATCGGGATCTTCCATCCATTCGTCCGGCAATTCAAAGTCCATCGCGCGCACCTTCACCGCGTCGGTGATGTTCTTGATCGCCCGGCCGGTAAAGCGTGGATCGGCTTCTTGGATGGCTTTCAGGTAGGTGCCCATTTTGGCGATTGTATCTAGGTCACCGATCTCAGACGACACTTTGTCGTAGACGTTGAGCAACCCAATTTCTTTGGGCCGCGCGTGGCCTTCAAACGAGGCCGCGACTGCTTTCTTAATCTCTTGCGCGCTAAAGACCTCATGCGCGCCGACGGGGATATCGTGGTTTTTACCCATCAACAGATACAGGATGTCGATATAGTCATCGCGTGTTTGCGGCCCATCCACAAGGAAGCGCGCACCGGCACGTTGGCGCAGCGCGTCGTCGACGTTTTCAGGATAGTTTGAAAACATCCCAAACGTACAATTCCCACGCACAACAGTATTCGCGCCCGCGAAGCTTTCCATCAGCACAGCCGTAATTTCCAACTGCCCGGCGGATGATTGACGATCGCCCCGTTTGCCAGCAAGCTGATCGATGTCGTCAATCGTGCCAAAGCCAATCACATGCGGATCAAGCACGTTGTTGATGAACGCTTTCGCATTTTGACCTGATTTACCCTGATAGCTGTCGATATTATCGGTCGACAGGTTTTGATAGCGGAACGGGTAGCCCGCGACCTGACAGTAATCATTGACCAAACCGGCCATCATTTGGATCAAGGTCGTCTTACCGGTCCCCGGTTTCCCATCGCCCATAAAGGTAAAGATAAACCCACCGAGTTCCGCAAACGGGTTTAGTTTGCGATCAAAATCATAGGCCATGACCATCTTGGCCAGTTTCATCGCCTGATATTTCGCGATGTGGTTACCGACGACCTCGTTCGGTTTTTTGAAGGTCATGGTCAAGGCCGACCCTTTGGCCTTGCGGGCCGGGGTAAACCCTTGGATCGTGAAATCATCCGCTTCGACGCGCCAACTGGCAGCATTGAACGACGCCATATGCGCGGCGGTGCTCGCACGCTGCGCCACCCGGTCCATCAACTGTTCGCAATAGGCAAGCATCGTAGCGATCATCGTGGGCTCGTCCTTGGCGAATTGGCCCAGCTTTTGATCAAGTTCCCAAATCGCACCGTGCAGCGCCAAGGGCGCGTTGTCGGTCAAAACCTCATCAACGGCGCCCACATCAACGCTGGCCTCCGTGCCGTGGCTGGCCAAAAGGAACGAGGTCGCATTGGCAAATGTATACAGCGCGATCAGGCTCTCAGAAGCCAAATACTCTGTGAATTCTACTGAGCGTTCCGCGGGCAAACGCCCCTCAAGATTGATGCGTTTCAGTTCCGTCAGCGGGGTTTGATCGGAATAGGCATCCGCAACGGTCAAGGCAATCGACATAGCGCGACGCAGCGCATGCGCGACCGAAGCCTGCGCAGGTGATGTCAGCGGATCATCATCATCGGTTTCCGCCAAACGGTCGAGCAGCCGCACCCCACCCGAAGGCGCAGATGTGCGCGACAAAAGACCGGGCGTGGTTGACCGAAACCGTCGCCGGGTCGCGGCAACATCAGGTGATTTTTCAGGCGCTTCAAGCGACAGCCGCGCCTTGGCCAAGCGCGGGCTATGGTCCAAATGCATCAGCATTTCGGCCACAGGCATATAGTGTTTGCGAATATCGTCCTCGCGCAGTTCCATCTGATCGCTTGGCTGGCTCATAATTCTAATTCCAATTCGTTTCGTTCAAAAACTTACCGATAGCTTAACACGCGGCCATTATCGCTGACGACGAACTTGCGCACGTCGTGAAAACCCGGCGGGTTGCGTTCGGCCAATGCCTGATAGGGGCGTTCGGGCATGATCAGGGACCGTTCCATATTTGTTGCGCCAAGGTTGGACCCGCCCTGTTCAAACACATCGCGCGCGAAAATCTGGCGCTCTACCGATCCGAACCACCCGGATTTCACGTGCTCAACGCGTTCGGCGACAAGTTCTTCTTCGGTCCAGACAAGCGCCCAATCTTCGCCCACGGGCGCATTCGCGGCCTCGAGCACCTCGCGCAATGGCCCTGACTGACGGGTAAAGGCGTTGCTATACATCGGGCCTATGTGGAAACGGCGCAGTCGTGTCGGGTGCAGATCATCGAAATCTTCGTCAAAACCTTTGGCAATTGTCAGCAGTTTTAGCCCGGCCACCGACTGCGCCATCAGATGCGCTTGGGCCTCTGGCCAACGGCGTTCATCCTTGGGCAGGCCCGTGCGGCCCGTGTCCTCTAGGTCCATCAGATAAATCGTTGGCAGGTTGATCTGGCTGTCATAGACGGCCCAATGCACCTGAAATACGCGGCGGTCGCCCTTGTTTTTCACCCAGACGGCCTGCGGATCATTGCGCGCCCAGAACTGATCGCCGCGTGCCAATTCATCATAATAGAGCCGCTGCGACAGCGCATATTGCAGCTTTGTCGGGATTTCTTGTTCGCCCAAGATCACCCGCACCATCTGATCTTTCAGATCATCGGTGCTTGGCATCGACGCCAAATGGCGTTCCGCCTGAAGCGCGTCATTCGCCATTTCTAACAGCTCTTGATAGACTGGAAACCCGCTATCAACCCGGTCAAACGTCAGCTTGCCTGCATGGGCGAACCGCCCCGAGAAATGATATTTATGCGCGAGCGCCGTGAAGGTCCAGTTCAGCCCCACAAGATAATGCGCCAAAGCTTCGATATCGAGCCGCGAAAATCGGCCTTCGGCCTCCATCGTCGCGGCGACCTTGGTGAGGTAGCCGGTGATCCGCTGAAACTTGCCAAAATACCGGCGCGTAACGCGGGTATCTTCGAGCTTGATGTGATCGGCTTGGAGGTTCGTTGTCATCGCGCTTCCTCCATTCCTTGCTTAAATGCGGCTAACCACTGAGGCAGCTTAATTTTCAGGCCTTCAATCAGCATCAACACCACAAACAATACAAAAGCGACATGAAACCAAAGCTTCGATATCACGTGAACATAGTATTCAAACCAGCTAACGCCCACCCAGCCGAAACGCCCCGGGTGATATGTGCGATCATCTCGAAATTCCAACTGAGGGAGTCCGTCAACGATCTGCGCATCCAACACATAGCCGCCAGAAAACAGAGTCGCAAAAAAACCGAAGGCGATCATCGATATCCAAAACACTCCGAACACCCGACTTTCTAGTAAGGTCACTCCCTATTCAGCCCCATACTGATTGCTATCATGCTTTTCGACGATGGTTTGGAAACGGCGCATGAAACGCTCGTCGGCTTTCGCTTTTTGTTCTAGCACTTCGCGCGCGAATACCATGTGGTCTTCGTGGGCTTCCATCATGTCGGCCATGCGGCCTGTGGTGGCTGCACCGATGGCGGCCATCGCGGTTTGGGCTTCTTGGTCGGTTTTCACGCCGATTTCGTTGATCTTATGCGCCACATCTTGTTGCTGCGCGGTTTTCAACGATTTGGACAGGGCATCATACAGCACAACACGTTGTTTGGTGTCTGTTTGCAGCTTGTTGATCAGCACCATCTGCGTCGCCGCTTGGTTCTGCAAACTGTCGATCCAAGTCTTGCCCTTTTCGATGTAACGCTCAAGCGTCTGGGACTTGGCCAGTTTCACTTGCTCGGCCTGCACCATTTCGTTGTATTTTGAGTTGAGCCCCGCCAGTTCGGTTTCCAACTTGGTCCGCGCAGCTGCATCTTGTTCAACAGAAATCTTACCTTCGAGCGTAATGATCTGTGGATCAATCGCCAAAATATCGGCACGGACAGCTTCCAATTCACCCACGACCGCTTCGCGCTCATCCAACGTGCCAGCAAGGTTGCGTTCAACGCTGACCTTTTGTTCGTTCAACACTGTCAGCTGCCCTTCAAGCAGCTTCATGATGACGTCAGATTTGCTGATTAGGTCCTGCAATTTGTCGTCGATGGACGCGGTGCGCATCCGTTCCTGGCGCATGCTTTCAGACTTGCCTTTGCTGAAAATGCCAATGAACGATTCCATGCCGGTTTTATTGCGCATTTCCTCAAAGTCTTTGGAAAACGCGGATGTGACATCATCCAGCCCCATGATCAGTTCCGCGATATTCGCGTTCATCAGGTCGGTATGCGCGTGCACGTCTTCGAGGCTCGCATTTTCGATATCAACAGCGATATCCGTCCCCTCGGCCATCTTGGTACGTGCTGTTTCAATCCGGCTGGTTAATTCTGAAATCTTGCTTTGCGCGGCAGCTACCTGCGCTTGCGAATCTTGAATTTGGGTTTGGAAATCGGCCATTAAAATATCCCTCGTTTATTATGCGTTAACAGTTACATATGTACGCCAACGTCAATTTTCAAATGCGCACCGGCGGCGCGCATCTGTTCAATGTCAATTCTTACAAGACCCGCGCGTAAAATAAAGTACTTATGCGTCGTCAAAAATCGGCGCATGATCTCGCGCTTCGGCTTCTTCACCAAGCAATTCCTCAGCCGCGATAATCTTAGGCGGCAATTCAATGCCACGCTCATAATTCTCTGGGTCAACCCGCATCGATTCCTCAGGACCGCGAATATGGACTTTCATCGGCACTTCGATCTGATTAAAAAGATGGATAACATCTTGATTAAACATCCGAATACAACCCGCAGACCCGGAATTCCCAATGGATTCAAGGTCGTTCGTCCCGTGGATGCGGTAATAGGTGTCGCGCGACCCCCGGAACAAATAAAGTGCGCGCGCACCTAGCGGGCTGCGCAGGCCACCCGGAATGCCTGCAGCCAGATCGCCATATACTTCGGGTTCGGTGCGCAGCATGTTCGCGGTTGGTGTCCAGCCGGGCCACTGCCGCTTAATCCGAATGGTCGCATTCCCGCGGATCGATTTGCCGGCGCGACCTACGCCGACAGGGTAGCGTGTCGTCGTGCCGTCTTCGCGCACGTGGTACAAAAATTTCGCATAAGGATCCACGTCGAGCGTATTGCCAGGCTGTTCGCCGTTATAGGTCCCTGACACGCGGCGGTTCACCCCTTGCAGATACTCTGACGGGATGCCCGGCAAGCGGTATCCGGCGTCGTCGATAGGACCGTAACCGTCGACGAAGTCTTCGGGCTGGGGTACCATATCTTCTTCAGATAATTGCGGTGAGCAGGCCGCGGCAGTGCTGGCCAGCATCATCGCACCAAATGCGCGGCGTGAAAGAATCGTCAATGGTTGCATGTAATCACCTAGTATTTCGCTTCGCCCGTCTTAACACTCTGCCCGAGGAAGACAAAATAGCTGCAAGCAAATTCTCGTGATAGGATGATAAAACGTGACAATCGCGCAATGTCTGGGCAAAGCGCTGCGCCCAGCGCATGAGGCGTTGATGTCCGGACGTTGCCAAAGCTACCACCGAAAGAATAAGTACCGGCAGTATATGATACATACCCTGCCGATACTTTAATCCGGTCACTGAACGGCGCTATCCAACAACGTTAAAATCCGGGCCAAACGGATATTGCGTGATGTCTTCGTTCCCTTGATCGGTGATGAATAAGATATCATGCTCACGGTAGCCGCCTGCGCCAGGTGCACCTTCGGGAATGGTCAACATCGGCTCCATAGAAATAACCATACCGGGTTCGAGAACCGTGTCGATATCTTCGCGCAGCTCAAGCCCCGCTTCGCGCCCGTAATAATGCGATAGCACCCCAAACGAATGCCCATAGCCAAAAGTGCGGTATTGCAGCAGATCCCGGTCTTCAAAAAAGGCGTTAATCTTACGCGTCACCTCCGCGCAAGAGGCACCGGGAACCAGCAATGACATCCCGTATTCATGGGCGGCGACATTGGCCTCCCAGATGGCGCGGCTGGCGTCATCGACTTCGCCCACGAACAAGGTCCGTTCAAGCGCGGTATAGTAGCCCGAAATCATCGGGAATGTGTTCAGCGATAGAATATCCCCGCGCTGTAACACCCGTGAAGTGACCGGGTTATGTGCGCCGTCAGTGTTGATCCCCGATTGAAACCAAACCCAAGTGTCGCGGTATTCTGCGTCCGGGAATTGTTTGGCGATTTCCATCTCCATCGCGTCACGGCCCGCCATCGCGACATCAATTTCGCGGATGCCCGGCTTGATCGCATCGCGGATCGCAAAGCCGCCAACATCCGCGACTGCGGCACCCGCGCGGATCAAATCCAGCTCGGCCTGCGATTTATGCATCCGTTGCAACATCGTTGGGGGCGCAAGGTCGGTTTGAGCGGATGGCGCAAGAAACGCAGTCAGCTTGCCATGTTGGAACATGCTTAGGTGATCTGCCTCATAGCCAACGTGGCAACCAGAGCCCGTGACCGAAAGAATAGCGCGCCAATAATTGTCACGTTCCCAATCGGTATAGGTGATGTTGTCGCCATAGCAGCGCCGCCATGGCTGCGCTGCATCGATCCCAGCGCTGATTGTGACGCAATCAGTTGAGGTTACGACCAAGCCGTAGGGGCGGCCAAAGGCACAATAAAGAAAACCCGAATAGTAGGCGATATTGTGCATTGAGGTGAAAACGGCGGCTTCGACGCCAAGTGAGTTCATCGTTTGACGCAAAGCTGCAAGGCGCGCCTCATACTCGGCAGAAGCAAAAGGCAACACTTCGGTGCCTTGGTGGAAACGGTAAAATTGGGGACGTGTCGTCATGTCAGACCCTCGTGAAAAGGTCCCGGCGTTCAGGACATCAAAATAGAATCACAACGACGCCATCGTTGCCTATGAATCGGTAGGGATGCAGCCCTAACAAATCAATAAATATCGTTATCAGGGGCATATTCAGCGCAAATTACGTAATTAAAAACTTTGTTACGGTCTTTTTTTTGTCAAATTGTCACCGTATCGACTACAACTTAAGCATCATTGGTAGATTGTCGGTATCTCGCGGCGCTCGGGCTTGAGATGCAGGAGCAAGAACAAAGACAGAAGGTAGAAGTTAGTTTCATGAACTATTTATCCACATGCACACAGCGTCTGATGGCATCATCCATCCTCGCAATCGCCACTCTGGCGGCCCCAACATTGGCCATCGCAGAAGACGTCACACTGACGTCGCGCGACGGCGCCATCAATATCACCGGCGAACTGCTCGATTTCCAAGACGGAAACTACGTCATTGAATCAGGCTTCGGTCCAATCCGAGTCGCTGCCGATCAAGTAGATTGCATCGGCGACGCCTGCCCAGGTGCTGAAGTTGGCCCCGTAACATGGGACGTTTCGGTTTGGGGACGCCGCCGCGCCTTCACTGAAAACGTCGAAAAGCTCGCAGAACTGGTTTCTGAAAAAACGGGCGGCGAATTCACATTGAACGTCGATTACGGCGGGCTGGCCCAAAGTAACCGTAACCTTGATGGGATCGCCGCTGGCGACTTTGAAATGGCGCAGTTTTGCGCGGGTTATCACCCCGAAAAGAACCCATCCCTTATGGTGCTCGAATTGCCATTTCTTGGCGTAGAAACGCTTGAGCAAGAGGTTGCTGTTTCGTTGGCAGTTTACGACCATCCCGCCGTAAAGGAAGATCTCGCGCGGTGGAACGCCACTATTCTCATGCCGACACCGTTGCCACAGCAGAACTTGATCGGCGCAGGCTTTCCACCAACATCGCTTGCCAGCTTCGAAGGTATGAATATCCGTGCGACAGGTGGTATCGGTGACACGATCGCGTCTCTGGGTGGTATCGTTGCAAACATTCCAGCGCCCGAAGTCGCGCGCGCAATGGAAACCGGCTACGTCGACGCCGTGAGCTTTGCACCTCACGCGCACATGGCATTTGGCACCGTCGATAACGCCACTTGGTGGACAACAAACCTGAACCCCGGCACCGTTAACTGCCCAGTTGTTGTCAACACAGATGCGCTAAACAGCCTCAGCCCTGAATTCCGTGACGCACTGCTGTCGTCTGTTGATGGCGCCATCGATCACTACCTTGCCAGCTATAACGGTCGGACGATGGACGCTTGGTTACCCGCATTGCGTGAACGCGGGATTATGGAACTGACCATTAACCAAGAAATCATGTCGTCGATCATTGCGAATGTTGCTGAACCCACTGCGGCCAAATGGATCGCGGATAGCACTGCCGCAGGTCTGCCTGCACAAGAGATCTACGATCTGGTGCAAGACACGATTGCCGCAAACTAACTAAGATTAATGGCCTGCGGGGGCAAATGGTTTCCCCGCAGACCGCTTTTAGGACTGCAACCTACCGCCCGTCTGGATATTCAGCGGGCCCTTTTATCTCAAGCTTATTACCGAACGGGTCAAATATATAGAATGAATGGCCCACGCCGCGCGCGCCACCATGCTGGGCTTCTCGGTCAATCGTGACCGCATGTGCTGCTAAATGCGCACGCATTTCAGCCGGGGCAAATGGCGAAGTCGCGATACACACATGATCCACATTGCGGCCTCCGGTCACTGGTGGCACCGCGCTTGACGCGCCTGGATGCGTCACATCCCACAAAACAATCAACGCGGCACCTGCCCAGACCTGTTCCACCCCCATCGCTGGATAGGAATAGCCAGGCACACAGCCCAGCACGTCGTGATAAAACGCGAGCGCCTTAGGCATATCATCAACAATAAAAACAACATGGTCGATCCCGACCAGTGAAAATGGTGGCGTACTCATGTGATATCCTCCCGCTCATCGCGAAACTATATCGATTACGAAGTACAATCCAAGTCTTGAAATGGCGATCAGCCCAAGCGCGCACCCAAATCAAGACCCCGCAGCACGTCTTGCGCAGACATCGGCTTTTTCCCTTGGCGTTGGGCGCGGATCACGGTGACTGCACCTGTCCCGCAAGCAATGGTAAACCCGCTAATAACAGAACCAGGGGCAGCATCGCCATCCGAGCAAGTGCTGGCGAGTAGCTTAACCCGTTCACCCGCAACATCACACCACGCGCCGGGAAATGGCGACAAGCCACGGATCAAACGGTCAATATCCACGGCGGGTTTTGTCCAGTCGACACGCGCTTCGGTCTTGTCGATCTTGGCGGCATAGGTCACGCCTTCGTCGGGTTGAATTTGCGGGGTAAGCTGGTCCAATTGATCAAGCGCTGCAACAATTGACGCAGCCCCCAGTTCCGACAGACGGTCATGCAATGCCCCGGTGGTTTCGTGCGTACCGATATCAATCGTTTCGCGAAGCAAGACGGGGCCGGTATCCAACCCGGCTTCCATCTGCATAATACAAACGCCTGTCTGCGCGTCCCCCGCCATGATCGCACGATGTATCGGTGCGGCCCCACGCCAACGCGGCAAAAGCGAGGCATGGATATTCAAACACCCACGGTCCGGCGCATCCAAGATGGATTGCGGCAGGATTAGCCCGTAGGCCACAACGACAGCAATATCAGCGTTCAACGCCGCAAAGGCAGCCTGTTCTTCCGTAGATTTGAGCGAGACAGGGTACCGCACCTCAAGCCCCAGTGCCTCTGCCTTGTTTTGCACAGGACTTGGTCGATCCTTTTTCCCGCGCCCCGCTGGGCGCGGAGGTTGGCAATAGACGGCAGCGATTTCATGACCAGCCGCGACCAAAGCATCCAGCACCGGCACGGAAAAGTCCGGCGTTCCCATAAAGATAATTTTCATCACGTAGCCCTGTCTGTCTTTATGCCAGAGCTACGCCACTTCATGATCAGCTGCAAATAGCAAAGCGATCTTATTGGGATAGGATCATTCCGCCTTGCTCAACCACACCATCGACACCCGTATGTGTTATCGTCACCGCGCCAATGATGTGCTCACCGTTTGGTCCAACGATCAGGCCTGTATAGGTACCTGCACTCGCCACCAAGCCGCCGGTATTCAAATCGCCTCCGGTCGTGGTTCCTTCAAAGGCACCATCGATCAAATCGGTTAAGTCCAGCGTAATATCATTCGCGGCAATCGTTTCATCTAATACCCTGTTTGAAATAGAGCCCGAGACCGCGTAATCGTGAAAATCAACCTCAATTTCGACAATGCCAGAGATCGTACTCGGACTCATATCACCTGTCCCGTCGACAACGATGCCACCGTAGGTTCCACCATATGTGACCCCACCGGTGTTAAGTGCGGCAGGCAAAATGGTTGTCCCCGTGCGTGTCAATTGGGCACCATTATCGACGATGATCACCTCGCCGCCGTCAACCGTGCCGCGCAACAGATACCCTTGTGAAGACTGCAAATACACGCTGAACTCAGCGGGAACACCAGCAAGCGTATCGGGGTAATAATACCACCCAGCATTTGGTAGCAAGCGCAGAACTCGGTCAGGCGAGCCTGAGGTCGGCTGGTAAATGTATTCGTAATTCGCAGCATCCCCGGTGCGCATTGTTACGCTTCCGACCTCTTGTTCCGCCGGTGTGCCGGTTGTGGTGCTACATGCACTAAGGCTGGCAGCACACAGGCCAGCCGCCACTGATAAACGTAAAAATCGCATCGCATTAAATCCCAACACTACTGTTCCAATGGAGTCGCGCTCTTTCTGGGCGCGCCAGGCGGAAACACCGCTGACGCCACGTTAACCAATAGATCTAAGAATTCAATCTTGAAGTTAAATCGCCCATCTATTGCCGGTTCAGTTTGCGCGCCTTCTTTACCAACATATCGCGCTTCATCTTTGTCAGATGATCAAAAAACATCTTGCCCGCCAAATGATCGATTTGGTGCTGTACAGAGGTCGCCCACAGCCCGACAAAATCACGGTCTTCAGACACGCCATGTTCATTCAAGAACCGCACTGTGACGGCACGCGGGCGCGAAATTTTAGCCCAGACCCCGGGTAAATTGGGCGAGCCTTCTTCGTGATCTCGCAGCGCGACGCTCGCATGTAATATCTCTGGGTTCGCCATGCGCACGGCCTGCCCGCGTGTCTCTGACGCATCGACGACAGCCAGCGCTTGTCCGATGCCAAGCTGTGGTGCTGCCAACCCGACGCCGGGCATCGTGTCCATTGCCAAAATCATCTCATCCCAGATCGCACGGGTTTCATCTGTGATCTCAGTCACTGGCTGGGCCGTCGTGCGCAAAGCGACATTTGGCCAAGCTACATAAGGGCGGTGTATCATGTTTCTAGCCCCGATTGCGTGATCAGCACGCCGTTAAGATGGTCCAGCTCGTGACAGGCACAAATCGCCTGCATGCCATCAAATCTTGCTGTGTTTTCAGCGCCATCAATATCTTGCCATTTCATGTCAATCCACACAGGGCGCGGGACATCAAAACTACGATCTGGGATGGAAAGACACCCTTCCGGACCGATCTTGGTCTCGTCTGATTGCGCCGTGATCTGCGGGTTCACGAACACCAACGGGGTCGGCTCTGTCTCTTTCCAGGTCACATCTGTTACAAATATGCGCTGGCTGATCCCCACTTGCGGGGCGGCCAATCCTCGCCCAGTCGCCGCATACATCGTGTCCAACATATCATCGGCAAGACTTGCCAGCGCTGCATCAAAATCCGCAACGGGCGCGGCCGTTGCGGATAAGATTTCATCGCCCAAAAACCGCAGGTCTAGCACGGCCATTACCCTAGCCCCGCGCCATTTCGCGTTTCAGCTTTTGCATCTTACGGGTGATCATCTGGCGTTTGAGCGGTTTGAGATAATCAATAAACAGCTTGCCGTCCAAATGGTCGATCTCATGTTGCACGCATGTCGCCCAGAGCCCGTCAAACTTTTCACGTTGGGTTTTCCCATCAAGGGACATCCATTCGACTTCGACCTCAGCCGGGCGTTCGACCTCAGCATATTGATCGGGGATCGACAGGCAGCCTTCGTCATAGACACTGCGTTCATCAGACGACCAAACCACCTGCGGATTGATCAAAACCATCGGCGCGGGTGTCGCATCTTCTTCTTTTTCGCAATCCATCACGATCATACGCAGCATCTTGGCGACCTGCGGCGCGGCCAAACCGATACCGGGCGCGTCATACATAGTTTCCAACATGTCATCAGCCAATCGCCGAATGTCATCGGATACCGAAGCGACGGGATCTGTCACCTTCTTGAGTCGCGGATCAGGGTGAATAAGGATATTTCTAACTGTCATGTCGGTGATCTAATCTGTCTGCCGTTGTATCGCAAGCAAAGGGTACAATATCGCCCTTGCAACAGGTCGTTCATCTGCGCCAACTTGCATCAAAAGCAAAAGGAAAGCCCATGACATTCGACACGCCCATTGATCGCCGCAACACCCATTGTGTCAAATGGGATGCGATGGAAAGCATCTATGGGGTTTCCCCAGACGAAGGGATTGCGATGTGGGTTGCTGACATGGAATTTCGCGCCGCCGACCCGATCCAAAAGGCCTTACAAGACATGGTCGATCACGGAATCTATGGCTACTTCGGCGACGAAAGCAAGTATCGCAGCGCCATTCAATGGTGGATGCAAGAACGTCACGGCTGGGCGATTGACCCTAGCTGGATTTTCACGACGCATGGTCTTGTGAACGGCACCGGCCTTTGCATCGACGCCTTTACGCAGCCCGGCGATGGCGTTGTCCTTTTTACCCCCGTTTATCATGCCTTTGCCCGCGTCATTCATGCTGCTAATCGCCAGGTCGTTGAATGCGCGTTGGTCAATAACGACGGCCGCTACGAGATGGATTTCGACGCCTATGACGCCCAAATGTTGGGCAATGAACGCTTGTTGATCCTATGTTCTCCGCACAATCCCGGCGGGCGCGTCTGGACCAAAACCGAGTTAGAGGGCGTCGCCGCATTTGCCAAACGTCACGATCTCATCCTTGTTTCAGATGAAATTCATCACGACCTCACTATGCCAGGTCAAACCCATATTCCAATGCCGCATATTGATGGGATTGCAGAACGCTTGGTGATGATGACTGCAACCACAAAGACCTTTAACATCGCAGGTAGCCATTCTGGCAATGTGATCATTTCCGATCCTGATTTGCGCGAAAAATTCGCGGGCCGTATGGCTGCGCTTGGGATCTCACCCAACAGCTTTGGCCTGCACATGGCCACCGCCGCCTATTCGCCCGAAGGTGCCGCTTGGGTCGACGCCCTGCGGGATTACCTGAACGAAAACCGTAAAATCTTTGATGCTGGCATCAATGCGATCCCGGGTTTGCGTTCGATGACGCTCGAATCGACCTACCTTTCTTGGGTCAACTGTTCCGACACGGGGATGAACGCCGAAGAATTTACGACTCGCGTTGAAAAAATTGCCAAGATTGCCGCAAACCATGGGCCCAGCTTTGGGAAAGGTGGCGACAATTTCTTGCGCTTCAACATCGGCGCGCCGCGCGCGCAAATCGAGGAAGCTGTCGCGCGGATGCAAAAGGCCTTTGAAGACCTGCAATAGAGAGGAAGACTAGCGCTCCAGCAGACCTGCTGGAGCGAATTCCGGCATCACGTAGTCTGCTGCTGGCCCATCGGTGACAGGTCGCAACCATTTGAATTCAAACACGCGTTCATTGTCCTCGGCCACCGAAGACACAACCAGACATTGGTACAGATGTTTTGGGCCGTCATAGATATCAACATGCCCACGCAGCCGACCTGACCCGGTCAAATCCAACGCAAACCCCCCGTCCCAAAACCGGCGAATACGGTAGGTATCGTCACCGTCATGAACCGACAAGCGATCCTTACGTTTCAACGCCGCTTTGCGTGCTTCCTCAAGACCTTGGCGCACTGCCTCGGGCAAAAACTCGTACATAGTCGTCCTCCACCTCTGAGCCTAGCATGCCCAGAGAATAGTAAACATCAAGTGACGATTTATTAAATCGATATTTTGCGCGATCAAACTTTGCGTTTCGGGCGCAGCACATGCGGTTTGGCCGCGTCGTACAATGCAGAGTCAGGGAAACCGTTCGAATCGGACAAGGCGCGACCAACCATAATCAACGCAGTGCGCGTGATCTTTGCGGCGCGCACTTTCTCACGCACATCCATCAATGTGCCACGGATAATCATCTGATCAGGCCAGCCGACACGGTAGACCACAGCAACGGGGCAATCCTCGCCATAGTAAGGTGCCAACTGACGTTCAATCTCACGCAGGGCCCGGATACCCAAATGGATCGCCAATGTCGCGCCCGTTTTCGCGAAATTCTCAAGCGTCTCGCCCGTAGGCATGCCCGTAGATTTCATCGACATACGGGTCAGGATGATTGATTGGGCGACTTCTGGGACAGTCAGTTCTGTGCCCAATGCGGCAGCCGCCGCGGCGTATGCGGGCACGCCCGGAATGATTTGATAGTCGATGCTCTCGGCCTTCAGACGACGAATCTGTTCTGCAATCGCCCCATAAAGCGACGGATCACCCGAATGCACGCGCGCCACGTTTTGCCCTTGGGCATGTGCAGCAACAATCTGCGCATGGGTTTCGTCCAAATTCATCGGCGCCGTATCCATGACCAGCGCACCTGCAGGTGCACAAGCAACAACGGCCTCAGGGACCAAAGACCCCGCATACAGGCAAACCGGGCATTCGCCAATTAACCGCGCGGCCTTAAGCGTGAGAAGCTCAGGATCACCCGGACCTGCACCAATAAAATAAACTGTCATTTTGTCTCCTTGGGATGGCGGGTGGGGCGCATTTCGCAATCGCGAAAAAGCGTCACTCTGCCAGATCACCATCAATTTTGCGGGCATAACCACGCGGGGTGTACATACGTGGGCCAGTGCCCATCTGCGCCAGCTTGGAATGTGACGATCCGATCAAAACGACGGTCAACATATCAACCTCATCGACCTGCAACTGATTCAACCGTCGATAGCGCACATGTTCTTCGGGGCGACCAAGCGATGACGCCAGCATAACGGGGGTATCCGCTGGGCGATGTTGCAATAGAATGTCACGTGCCTCGGCCAGCAACGTACGTCTGCGCATCGACACCGGATTATAAAACGCGATCACAAAATCGCCCAGGGCCGCAGCATTTAGACGTTTGATGATGTCTTCACGCGGGGTCAGCAAATCTGACAATGAAATCGCACAAAAATCATGCCCAAGCGGCGCGCCCGCGCGCGCAGCGGCCCCTTGCAAGGCACTCACACCAGGCGAACACTGCACCTCAACCCGGTGGGCCGCGTCGGACACACCCATCTGATCGGGGCTGCGGTCCAAAAGTTCAAACACCAATGCGCCCATCGCATAGATCCCAGCATCTCCAGAACAAACAAGCGCAACGTTCTTGCCTTTGCCGGCCTGCTCAAGCGCATAACGGCAGCGGTCTTCTTCACCGCCCAGCGGAAAATCTGAGCGCTCCTTACCAATCGCTAATGGCCCAAGCAGATCGATATAAAGCCCGTATCCGACCAGCTCTTCAGCATCAGACACCAATTTAGAAACCTCTGGTGTGCGCCATGTTGCCTGCCCCGGCCCGATGCCCACGATCGACAGTTTGCCACGCGCGCGACCGCGCATCTGTGTAATCGGATCATCCGCCCGCGCAACGGCGCATGTCGTGTTCGCCGTTTTGCTTTTTGCGACGGACAGTTCGGCCTCATCACCCGCCGCAACAAGTGCTGCGCCTTCTGATACGCCGTGACAGCCGACCTCGGCAAATACCACATCAGATGGGTTTGCAAGGCGGGGGGTTGCAACCTCTAACTCTGCCGCTGTGAACACGCGCAACGGCACGCCCAAACGCGCGGCCACCTCGATGATCGCGGGCTCATCTGCCTTCAGATCAATCGACGCCACACAGGCAATCGCATCAGGGGCAACATCTGCCGCGTCAAGCGCCCCTAAAACATGGTCCCACATTTCTTGTGGGTCCGCATTACGCGCACAGCCAAGCCCTAGCGCAAACCGCTGTGGGTGATAGACCAGCTTTGCCGGGCCTCCTGCGCTGGCCGCTTCAGTCACAAGAATTTCGACATCGCTGCCTTCGGGAAGCGTGACATCAAACAGCTCTTCGTCAGTAAAGGTCACACCACCACCGCCAAGCAATGACGTCATCACAGATTTCGCATCTTGCGGGTTATGCAAACGGTAGCCTGCGGGCGGCTCATCCAACGCCACGCCAAGCGCGACATCCCCGGCGGTCGTTACAGCAGCCTCGCCGCCCAAAGCATTAGCAATTTGGCGCGCCAAACGGTTTGCGCCGCGGTGCCCACCTAACAAAGGCACAACAACGCCCCCATCATCCGACACGGAAACGACAGCTGGTTCGGTGGTTTTATCGGCGAGCAACGGGGCCACAGCACGGATCAAAATGCCAGACGCGCAGACGCCAATGATCGGCACACCTGCCGCAAATAAATCACGTGCGTGATCCAATGCATTCGGGAAAAATGCATCGGCCTTTGCGACACGGTCCGCGCGCCCGTGAACTTGCGCGCCGATGGCGGCGGCCACGCGGTGCGCGGTGGCTTCGCCGGATTGGGATAAGGCTAAAACGACAGGTTTCAAAGCCATGGATCGGCCCCTTTTGTAAGCAAAATCATAGAAAAATACGGGGCCTTTTCTGGGGCCTGTGCCAATGGCAGCACAATTTCTTGCGGCAATGTCGCGCGTTCCACATAAACGGCATGATCGGTCAGCCCAAGATCATCAATCACATCGCGAATTTTGGTCAAATGCCGCCCGACTTTCATGATCACGACACTTTCGGCGCCCGCGATACGGCTGCGCAATTCATCAGATGGCAACGGGCCGGGCAACACAGTCAGGCGCTCATTGCGCGCAGCCAATGGCATGCCCGCACGCGCGGCACATGCGGTGATAGAGGTCACGCCCGGCACGACTTCGACCTGATACCGGTTCGACAGGCGAGCATAAAGGTACATAAAAGAGCCGTAAAAAAACGGGTCGCCCTCGCATAGGCAGACGACATCATGGCCAGCATCAAGTGCAGCCGCGATCTGTGCCGCCCCTTGATCATAGGCCGCTTGCGCGGGGGCGCGTTCAACCGTCATTGGCACATCCATGACGATCTCTTGCGCGTCAGGTGCGATCAGGTCAGCGGCGATTGCACGGGCAAAACTATCGCCCCCCGCCAGCGACGGGTATGCAATCACGCCCGCGTTTTCGATCAGCCGCGCGGCGCGCAATGTCATCAAATCTGCTGCGCCGGGGCCAAGCCCGACGCCATACAAGGTCCCTGTCATCGTTTTACGAGGCTCCATTGCGTGACGGTCATTGCGGGACGCCAGCCAGTCAGCCGCCCGATAGGCTCTGCCCGATGCGTTGCTATTTTCACCAAATCACCACCGTATTCTTTGTGGAGCGCAATCAACACTGCTTCGCTTTCAAGCGTGACGGCATTTACCACCAAACGACCCAGCGGGCGCAGCGCGGCCCAAGCCGCTGTGAAGGTTTCTACGCTAAGACCACCGCCGATAAAGATCGCATCTGGGGCATCAAGTCCAACCAGTGCCTCTGGCACGGTGCCATCAACCAACGTCAGCTTTGGTGCGCCAAGCGCCAGCGCATTCGCTGCCGCCATGCTGCGCCGATCAGCGCGCGGTTCAATTCCGATCGCCCGCGCATAGCGCGCCGCGCGCATCCATTCGATCGCCACGGACCCGCAGCCGCAACCGATATCCCACAAAAGCGCACCGCGCATTGGCATCAGCTTGGCGACAGTGGCAGCGCGGACCTCTTGTTTGGTCATCGTGCCGTCAGATTGGAACAAATTATCCGCAAGCCCCGGTACACGCGGCAAAAGTGCAGCATCAGGGGCTGCGATACATTCAACGGCCAATGTGTTGAACGCAGGCACGTCGTGATCCCAGTTTTCGGCGACACCGTCAAAGCGCGCCTCATCCTTACCGCCCATCGCGGCCAGAACCGACATACGTGATTTACCAAAGCCCCGTTCGGTCAAGAACGCGGCGATTTGCGCGGGCGTCTCTGCCCCCGTGGTCAGCACCAAAAGACGTGCGTCGGGTTGGATAAAGGCGATCATTTGTTCAACTGGGCGCCCGTGGACGGTCAGCGTTTCAACATCAGGCAATGACCAGCCCACGCGGGCAGCGGCCAATTGAAACGCAGACAATTGCGGGTGGTAGATGATTTCTGAGGGATCAATCACCCGGCCAATACGCGCCCCAACAGAAAACCACAGCGGGTCGCCCGTGACCAAGATCACCACCCGACGCCCGCGCAATCCGTTTATCGTGTCTATCATCGCGTCAAAAGGCGAAGGCCACGCAAGCCGTTCAGCATTTTTGTTCGCAGCAAGCGCATGATGGCGTTTTCCGCCGACAATCACCTGTGCAGCCGCGACCACCGCGCGGGTGGCCGAGGTCAGCCCGTCGAACCCGTCTTCGCCGATACCAACAATATGCAGCCAAGGATCAGCCATCTTCGGGCAACCCTGCCGCGAGCGCGTTCACCGCAGCAGATGCAATCGCAGACCCGCCGCGCCGCCCGCGCAGCGCAACAAAATCACAGCCACGTGGGTTTGCGGCCAATTCAGCCTTGCTTTCGGCGGCTCCGACAAACCCAACTGGAAACCCAAGGATCACAGCTGGTTTTGGCCAACCTGCATCCAGCAGTTCCATCAAATGAAACAGCGCCGTTGGTGCATTTCCGATCGCCACAACTGCGCCTTCAATATGGTCTTTCCATAGTTCTACCGCAGCGGCGGATCGGGTGTTGCCGATTTCCGCAGCATGCCCAGGCACGCCGTCATTATTCAGGGTCACGATGACCTGATTATCCGCAGGCAGATAGCGACGGATAATTCCGGCCCCAACCATTTCGCAATCGCAAAGGATCGGCGCACCCGCCTGCAAAGCAGCGTGACCGGCCGCATAAGCATCCACTGAAAACGCCAAACGATCCGCGACCTCGATCATGCCGCAGGCATGAATGACCCGCGTGATTAAAGGGCGCATATCAGGCGCAAAACGCTCCAACCTTGCCTCTGCGCGCACGGTCGCAAAGCTTTGCGCGTAGATCGCGGTGGGGTCTTTTTCATAAGGGCGCATGGTCAGGTTTTCGCCTGCGTTTTACGCGCACTTTCGGGACCATGGGGGTGATCGGCATGCGGGTAAACCGCGTGTTGGTGATCATGGTCATGATGATGGTGGTGTCCATGGTCGTGATGATGCCCGTGGTCATGATCATGATCGTCGCCGTGATGATCATGATGGTGATGGTCATGCGCAGACTCTAATCGGCACATTCCTGTGCAGAATAGATCACACATTTGGCAATCAGACACGTTTGAACCCGGTGCATTCGCGCCTTGGCCTTCAACGTGATGATGATGGCTTTCTTGGACAGCACCTACCTCTGCCTCGAAGCCAAGCACTTGGGTCCGGTATTTGCACAACACGCAGGTCGGCGGCGGCACGGCACCAAAGGCGGGGTGACTGCGGTCTTCGACGGCAATGCTGTGGGTTTTCCCATCTTCGAGCGCCAGCACCTGACTACGATAGCCACAAATCCCGCAGTTTGGCGGCGGCGTATCGCTGTTTTGCTCCATGATGCGTTCTGCAAAGGTCTCTAACACCTTCGGGTGATCACCCAAGTAACCTGCTTTGACGAAGTCAATTCCCGGATACTCGGCGGCGACTTGATCTGTGAACCCGTAAATCCGGTCGATCAAAATGCCAGAAAATAAGAAATACGGAAACACGATGACGCGCTTGTACGGCAGCATCGCCACATGTTGCAGGCAAGGTTCGACCAACGGGAAGGTCACACCAGAATAGCCGACTTCGCACCAGCCAAAACCCATTCCCTCTTGAAGCATGCGCGCGACCTTGGACACATTACCATTGGCATCCGGATCAGACGCACCGCGCCCAATGACCACCAAACAAGTCTCAACAAGCGGCAATGCACCATGATCAGCGTTGGCCTGATCAACGGCCTCTTGGATACGGCCAGCGGCGGCAGCGATCATCTTGGGATCAACACCCAATTCACGACCATAGCTGACCTTGACGCCGTGTTTGGTCGCATAGGTATTCAGTACAGTGGGGATATCATTTTTCGCGTGCATCGCCGCGAAAAGCATACCGGGAACCGCCAAGATCTGTTCACAACCGGCGTCGCGCAAACGGTCCAGCCCGTCGCGGATCACCGGGTTCGCAAATTCGAGATAGCCGTAGTCTGTCAACCAATCGTCGGGCAGATAGGCAGGTAGTTTTTCGGCAAGCGTCGCGAATTCATCAACGGCGGATTGGCTGCGCGACCCGTGGCCGCAAATCATCACACCGGTTTTCATGCGGCTTCGCCGTCGGGCTCTTCGTCACCCTCGTCGACGTTTTCTTTTTCTTTCTTGCCCTTCGCAGCACCCCAAAGCGCGGCCAAACCAGCCAACCCAATTGCGATGCCTGCCGCCCAATGATCGTGGCCAGCAGCTTCGGCCCAATGGCCGGGGTGTGCCGCTGCGGCAGAGCCGGTCATGACTAGGATTGACGTTAACAATAGGCGCATCTGATCTCTCCGTTATGGGTTCATGACCAGAGGTCCCGCAAAATTGCAGGATTTGACGACGTGGTGCTTTGGTTCCCTTTTTGGGTCAACCGCGGCGCCTCCAACCGTTCTGGCCCTGAAAGGGCTTCGTCTAGAGAGTCGTATAAGGCCCACGCCACGGCGGATCAATCAGATAAGCGGCGTTTAGGTGTCTGTGAGCGGCGTCAGGAATATTCCGCTGTGTCTGCCGCAACCGCATCTTGCATCTCGCGCAAGAAATCTGGGTCCGCCGAATGCACCCGATTCCATGTGGGGATAAACGGTGTTTCATGCGGGTTTTCTAAGAAAAACTGCCCGGCGCGCATGATGTTTTCCGCAAATAATTCGATGGACCGTTCCTCGGCATGGCGATCAATTGTCAGACCGTTCATCTCTGCGTCATTGTAATATGCCTCAAGCAGATCAAGCGCGCTGCGGTAGTATGTCGCTTTCAACGTCCGAAACACATTGGCGGTGAAAACCGTGCCATCGGCTGCCAGTTTGCGGAAGATTGCCTTGCAAATATCCGTCGACATGCGGTTCAAACCGGCGGCCGCATCTTCGGGGCTCAGATCTTGGTGTTTGTGATCATAAGCATCGGCGATTTCGACTTGGCAGACCGCTTTCGGCGCGAGGTTGCGCCATGCCTCTGACAAGACCCCGATTTCCAAACCCCAATCAGACGGGATGCGCAAATCAGGTAAGATATTCGTGCGCATCGCAAATTCACCCGACAGAGGATAGCGAAAGCTGCGCAGGTAATCGATATAATCGCGATCCCCGACCACGCGCTTTAACGCGATCAACAAAGGGCTAACCAACAGACGTGTCACCCGCCCGTTTAGTTTATCGTTGCCGATGCGGGCATAATACCCTTTGGCAACTTGATAAGGAAATGTAGGGTTCGCGACCGGGTAAACCAACCGCGCGAGCATGTCATTGGTGTAGGTTAAGATATCGCAGTCATGAATCGCCATCACCGCGCTATCCTGACACCCAATCAAATAGCCCAACGATGCCCAAACGTTCTTACCCTTTCCCTGTTCTGTCGGCGCAAGACCCAGATCCGCGAGCCGCGTTTCAAGCGCTTTCATTCGCGGGCTGTCGTTCCAAATCACCACATGATTTTGGTTCAACCCTTCAAAGAATTTTTTTGCATGGCGAAACTGATCTTCGGTCGCACGATCAAGCCCAATGATGATGCGGTGCAGATAGGTGACCTTTGACAGTTCCTCTAAGATGTTTGGCATTGCGTCTGTTTCCAGCTCTGAATAGAGGCAGGGCAAGATCAAAGACATCTTACGCGTCTGCGCAAATGTTTCGAGCGCATAGGTCATATCCGCATTGGAGCGTGTCCGCAGGTTGTGCAGCGTTGCAATGTTTCCGTTTTGATGAAAATCAACCATGCGGGAGTTCTCTTTCTGAGTCTAAGTTAAGTCGTTGAAGAAGGGTCAGCACGGCGGCGTTCCAACCTGTGGGGCCGGGCTGTTCTGTGCGGATGATGTGTGGTGATGGCTCACCGGGCAAGGGCGGCAAGGGCGCGCGCGACGGGTTGGCGATCACAACCCCATATTCGACAGCACCCAGCATTTCGATGTCATTAGGTGCGTCGCCCAGCGCGATTGTGTGCTGCGGTTTATAGGTGTCTATGACCTGCGTCATGCCGTCGGCCTTGGTCGCACCGAATGACAGAGTTAAGAAACGACCACCTTCGCGGGCGAAAACGCCATGATCTGAGAGCGCGGTGATAAATGCGGTGCGGCTTGCGCTATCACCAGACCAAAGGCCCGGTTCCGAATAGGCGCGCGATTTTGCGTCTGCGGCACCGTCAAGGCTTAGGCCCGTGACCTGCGCAATACGTGCCGCATCCATATCGCCGAACCCTTCGAATGGGGCGCGCAATTGCGCGGGAAAACCGTTCAAAATTCCGCGCAAGCGTGCGTAATCATCGGCGGCGTGGTCCATTCCCAACAGGCCCGCGCCATTTTCAACAATCGCAGGCGTCCCGACAATATCCAAATCCCTTTGAATTTTTGCGATCTCGACCGCTGTCTTGCTGCTTGATAAAATCAGCGGTGCATTAATCCGGCGAAGCGCGGCCAATGCTGGTGCAGCCGCAGACCATGCATAGGTATCATGATCCAACAATGTCCCGTCGAGATCGGAAAAAACGACCAGTGAAGTAGCTGCCTTCATGCCTTTAGCTTCATCGTTGACGCGCCGGGATGCAACCCCGCGCGCAAGGTTATTTTGCAAGTGCAGCATTTTACCTGTGCATATGCGCACCCTCATTGCGCCGCCAGTAGCATAGGTTCGCCCGTCGATTTGGACTACCAACACGTCAAGAAAACATAAGGACGGTTAAAATGGGTCAGTTGATTGACGGCGTTTGGCAAGACACTTGGTATGACACCAAAGCATCAGGTGGCGCATTTGTGCGCTCAACTACGGCATTTCGCAATTGGATCACTCGTGACGGCAGTGCTGGGCCATCTGGGGCGGCGGGATTTCCGGCACAAAGCGGGCGCTATCACCTGTATGTTTCTCATGCTTGTCCATGGGCGCACCGCACAATGGTCTTTCGCGCAATCAAAGGGCTGACAGACCATATATCCGTGTCTGTCGTGCATCCCGATATGCTGTCGGACGGCTGGACCTTTGACACTGATTTCAACGGGGCGACAGGCGATACGCTGTTCGATTTCCCCTTCGCCCGTGACATTTACCTAAAGGCAGACCCAACCATTTCAGGGCGCGTCACTGTGCCAATCTTATGGGACAAACAACGCGGTACAATCGTGTCGAACGAATCCGAAGAAATCATCCGCATGTTCAACAGCGCCTTTAACGACATTACCGGCAACGCGGATGATTATTGGCCCAGCGATCTGCGTGATGCCATCCAAATGGTGAATGCCCGAATCTATGACACGGTGAACAACGGGGTATATAAAGCCGGGTTCGCGACCACCCAATCGGCCTATGATGCGGCGGTTGGTCCGCTTTTCGATAGTTTAGAGTGGGCGGAACAACGCCTTTCATCGCAGCGCTATCTGATGGGGGACCGCCTGACAGAGGCCGATTGGCGGCTTTGGACGACGCTTATCCGTTTCGACGCAGTTTACCATTTGCACTTTAAATGTAACCGCAAGCGGATCATCGACTATCCAAATTTGATGGGGTTCACTCGCGAATTATATCAATGGAACGGTGTCGCAGCGACCGTCAATATGGACCACATCGTCCGGCATTATCATTACAGCCACGACACGATTAACCCTAACCGCATTATCCCAATCAACCCCGTGATCGACTTTAATGCGCCGCATTGCCGGGGTTAGGTTGGCCATAATGATCAACGATCGCGGCAAGATCATTGGGCGATGTCGTGCTTTCGATAAAGGCGCGGGCGTTAGGGCTGTGGTTAAAAATAGAGCCATCTGAAAAGAAGGACGTGTTAGTCACGAATACAACGTTTGCCTTTGGCTGACGGTAGCTTGCGACATCCGCAACAGCCAACGCGCTGCCTTCACGCAACACGAGGTCAAGCACGATCACGTCGAACACTTGGTCTTCCAACGCAGAAATCGCAGCGTCGCCAGATTGTACCAGTGTTACTTGCGCGCGCAGACGCTCAAGGTGCCGTTTCCACAGCCGCCCTAAATTGATATCACTTTGCGCTATTAGGACGTGCATGAAATCTCCGGTCATCAAGTTTTTAAGTCGTTTCAGCGTGTTCAAAATAAGTTTGAGCTGCGCCTGAGGAGAAGTCGTCTTAATTCCCTAACGAATGGTTAACAGCTGTTAAGAACCTATACCAAAAGACAGTCATTTTTACAAAACCTTGTGCTGCAAGCGAATTTCCGCTTGAAGTACAGTCGACAACAAACAGGCAAAACGAATGACAACTTGGATCACGATCTGCGACACCTGCAAGCGCGACGGCTGGGACGCCAGTGCACAGGAACATACCGACGGCGAGCTGCTCGCGACATTGGTCGAAGCGACGGCAACAGGGTTAACTGAAGTTAAAACCCGGCGAGTTTCGTGTTTGATGGGATGCAAGCGTGGGTGCAACATCGCGATCCAGGCAGATGGAAAGCTGAATTACACCCTTGGTGAATTCGAACCCAACGCAGAAGCGGCCTCTGGGATTGTCGCTTATGCGCTATCGCATAGTGCCAGCGAGACGGGACAAGTACCTTACCGCGACTGGCCGCAATCAATCAAAGGGCATTTTGTGACCCGTCACCCACCGCTTCCGGATACAGAATGACCAAAAAGCGCGACCACGGCGGTGGCATTGATGCAGCGATCGCGACCTATGGCGGGGCACGTGCCGAATGGCTTGACCTATCAACCGGAATAAACCCCGTGCCCTATCCGCTTCCGCGGCTTCCAGATGATGTTTGGACGGCATTGCCGGATCAGGCCGCGTTTGCGCGGCTCTATGCCCTTGCGCGCAGCTATTGGAACATTCCAAAAGACGCCGCGATGATCGGCGCAACGGGCGCATCGGCGATTATTGCGGCCCTGCCCCACGCGCTTAGCGGTCAGAACGTCCATATCCCTGGCCCCACCTACAATGAACACGGCGCGGCATTTCAAGCCGCTGGTTGGATAATGGATCCGCCGCATGACGCGATGGTCGCGGTGCACCCGAATAACCCCGATGGGCACGAATGGCCCGAGACCGACTTGAACGCCCCGATCACAATCATCGACGAAAGCTTCGGTGATGTCGCGCCTGACAAAACGCTCATCCATCTGGCAACCCGCCCCGGCACTGTTGTGCTAAAAAGCTTTGGCAAGTTTTGGGGCCTAGCTGGACTACGGCTCGGTTTTGCGATTGGAGACCCTACGGTTATTGCGAAACTGACCGATCTCTTGGGACCATGGCAAATCTCTGGCCCTGCATTGGCCATTGGGGCCGAAGCACTTGCAGACCCCGCGTGGGCAGATGAAACACGCGCACGGCTTGCAGGGGATGCAGATAGGCTTGATCAATTACTGATCCGAAACGGCGCAGAGGTTATGGGTGGCACCACGCTGTTTCGGCTCTACAAAGTCAAAGATGCCCGCGCCGCGCAACGTCAGCTTGCGCAGCATCATGTCTGGTCACGCACATTCCCCTATGCGCCCGATTGGCTGCGCCTTGGGTTACCTGCACCCAATCGCTGGGCGCAATTGGAAGCCGCGTTTTGATCCTTGTTGGCGGTATGATCTTGGATGCCATTTTGGGTGAACCACGCGTGATTTGGTCACGTATCACGCATCCCGCAATCGTGATGGGGCGGGTGATTGGGTGGTGCGACAAGACGTTTAATGCGGGCGGCAATCGCCGCGCTAAAGGCGCCATCGTCATGGCCGTTCTTTGTATCGCGGCCTTTCTTCTTGGAAAAGGGATCGCAGCGGTTCCAACCGCCATCGTCGACATGCTGATCATCGCCGTGCTTTTGGCACAAAAATCACTGGTCCAACATGTACGCGCTGTGGCCGACGCGCTTCGGCTTTCCGTCGGTGATGGGCGCATGGCCGTCGCAATGATTGTCGGGCGCGACACAGCGCAAATGAACCAAAGTGCCGTTGCGCGATCAGCAATTGAGAGCGCATCCGAAAACCTGTCAGACGGGGTCATCGCGCCTGCCTTCTGGTTCGCAGTAGGCGGGTTACCCGGCCTGTTGATCTATAAAATTACCAATACGGCGGATAGTATGATCGGCTACCGCACACCGCGCCATGCCGAATTTGGCTGGGCTGCGGCGCGGTTTGACGATTTGTTAAACCTCATCCCCGCGCGGCTTACAGCGCTGATGATCTGGGCCGTCACCAACCGACCGCACGCATACGCGATCTTTCAAGAAGCACCCCGGCATCGGTCCCCCAACGCCGGTTGGCCAGAAGCCGCAATGGCGCATGGATTAAACATCGCGCTGAGCGGGCCGCGCAGCTATGAGGGGCAGATGCAAGATTTCCCATATGTCAACGGCGACGGGGCACGCGACCTAACACCCCGCGACATCGACCGCGCGGTTACTGTACTGTGGCGAACATGGGGGCTTGCGCTCTTGTGCGCAGCAATAACAACGATATTCTAACACCGTAGGGTGGATCTTGATCCACCCCGTTCCTCGGGACCATCACATATGCCAGACCGCAAACCCAAAATATCCGATCGCCATAAACAGCTGTTACGGCGTGCGCTGCTTGGGATCATTGTGATCGCAGTCATTGGCATATTGATCTTTGGGGTCCGCGCTGCAAATTCATCACGGGCATGGCACAATGCCCCGCCCGAAGACATCGCAGGCTGGATGACCCCGCGCTATGTTGTTCTATCACAACATGTGCCACGCCACGTGATCGAAGGCGTCATTGCCTTGGACGGTGACGTAGCACGACACAAAATCACCCTTGAAGATATCGCGTTGAATCAAGGCCTAGATACCGCCCA
Organism: Loktanella sp. D2R18; assembly: GCF_003318235.1. Classification (GTDB taxonomy): domain Bacteria; phylum Pseudomonadota; class Alphaproteobacteria; order Rhodobacterales; family Rhodobacteraceae; genus Yoonia. The sequence goes on from NZ_QOCG01000030.1 coordinate 523,116, forward strand.
ACTGATCGCCCGTCTCGAAGCTGCGATCCAAGATTTCAAGGACAGCCAAGGTGATTGATTTCTTCTTTGGGCTGGTCGCGACTTGGGGGCTCGTGGTCATTGGGGCATCGGCCTACTTTTCATGCCTCGCGGTACCAGTGCCGACCTTTGCAGTGATGTTGTCAGGCGGGGCCTTTGCTGCGGCAGGGGATTTGGTCTTATGGCAGGTATTGACGGTCGCCTATATCGCGGCCATCTGCGGCGATCAGACTGGGTTCCAACTCGGGCGGCTTGGCGGTCGCTGGCTTGATGCGCGTCTGACCTCGCGACCAAACCGGGCCGCGCTTTTTGCGCGCGCGCAACAAATCGTTGACCGTTGGGGCAGTATCGGTGTCTTCTTTAGCACTTGGGCCGCAGCGCCACTTGGGCCGTGGGTGAATTTTGCAGCGGGGGCTGCACGCTTCAACCCATGGAAATTTCTCATCTGGGACACACTCGGAGAGGCAATCTGGGTCACCGGATATGTGATGTTGGGCTACTACTTTGCAGCAAACCTTGATGCATTGACCACTTTAGTCAACGATTGGGCATGGTTACTCACCGCGATAAGCCTTGTAATTGCGGCAAGTTTCTTCCTATTGCGCCAATCGAAACAAGGATAGCGATTGCACCTATGTTACGCGCTGCTAACCTGCGCGCAACATATAGGAGAATGCCCAATGCGCCTTGCAATCGCCCTGTCCCTCATGGCCAGCACCGCCACCGCCCAGACCTGCGGTGGGCCAATCGAAAACTTTATCGCCGAAATTAAGTCGGAAACCATCGCCAACGGCGTCACTGCTGCCAATGCGGACAGCTTTTTTCAAGGCGCGCAGATCGAACAATCCGTTCTCAACGCGGATCGGTCCCAAGGTGTATTTCAAAAAGACTTCGTCAGCTTTTCACGCTCTTTGATCTCACAAAACCGGATCGACAACGGCCGCGCCAATTCCGAACGTTACGATGCCACTTTCACTGAAATTGAATCGCGTTTTGGCGTCCCGCGCGGCGTGCTTCTCGCGTTTTGGGCCTTTGAGACCGATTACGGTCAAGTCCAAGGGAACTTCAACACCCGCAACGCTTTGCTAACACTCGCGCATGATTGCCGGCGCCCAGAACTGTTCCGCCCGCAACTGCTAGCCGCGCTTGAATTGTACCAACGTGGCGGGATGGATCCGGCCAACACCACCGGCGCATGGGCGGGTGAAATTGGGCAGGTGCAAATGCTGCCGCTTGATATTATTGAACGCGGCATAGACGGCGACGGTGATGGGGTGGTGACGCTCAAGACCTCGGCGCCTGATGCGCTCATGTCCGGTGCAAACGTGCTCTCGGCGCTTGGCTGGCGTGCCAATGAGCCGTGGCTGCAAGAAATCATCGTACCCGACGACCTTGATTGGTCACAAACCGGGTTGAACCACAAGTCGCGGGTCAGCGACTGGGAAGCGGCCGGCATCACCGCGCGCGAGGGGGCGCTTGAAGCTTCAACTCTGCAAGCTTCGGTGCTTTTGCCAATGGGGCGCGACGGGCCCGCGTTCCTCGCCTATCCAAATTTTGACGTCTATTTTGAGTGGAACAAGAGCTTTGTCTATGTGACCACTGCAGCCTACTTCGCAACGCGGCTTTCAGGGGCTTCTGTTTATGACGTGGGCAACCCATCAAACCCTCTAACCGGGCCACAAATGCAGCGCTTGCAAGAAAGACTATCCGCACGCGGCCACGATGTTGGCGGCATTGATGGAATCCTTGGCGCAATGACACGCGCTGCGGTACAGTCAGAACAACAACGGCTTGGCCTGCCTGCGGATGCATGGCCAACGCTTGAGCTTTTGAACCAACTCTAGGGAAAACCCATGCGCCGATTTGTCAAATTCCTAACCCTGCTGATTATCATTGGGGTTGGGGCGTTTTTGACCTTTGCGCCGGGGTACGTGGAAAAAGAGCGCAATGCTGTCACCAATCATGCGCCCTATGTGATTACCACACGCGCCCAAGACCTACATGACAGTCTGATCATTGGCGATTGGCATGCGGATAGCTTGCTATGGAAACGTAGCTTGCTTGATCGTGCCGATCGCGGTCAGGTTGATCTTCCCCGCCTGCTGGATGGGAATGTCACAATTCAAATGTTCACCGCTGTCACCAAAAGTCCGGCAGGCCAAAACATTCATTCCAATGAAGCAGATGCGTTCGACAATATCACACCGCTTGTCATCGGGCAGATGTGGCCGCCCCGTACATGGAACAGCCTGCTAGAACGGGCTCTTTATCAGGCAGAACGTCTGCACCGCTACGCCGCTGCATCAAACGGCCAGCTACGGGTTATCAAAACCCGCGCCGACCTTGACCAGCTGCTTGCAGATCGGGCCAATGGACAACAGGTCGTCGGCGGTCTGTTGGGCATCGAAGGCGCGCATCCGCTGCTCGGTAATGTGAACAACCTCGACAGGCTCGAGGCCGCCGGGCACCGCATGATCGCGTTGCAACACTTTTTTGATAACGCGCTTGGCGGATCATTGCATGGCGTTGGGAATCACGGGCTGACTGATTTTGGACGACAGGTCGTCGCCGAAGTCGAAGCCCGCGATCTCATCCTAGATCTTTCGCATTCATCTCCGCAAGTCGTGCGCGACGTGATCGCAATGACCGATATGCCGCTAGTGGTCAGCCATACAGGTATCCATTCAGTCTGCGCAGTCAAACGCAACTATCCAAATGACCTCATGCAAGACATTGCCGCAACAGGTGGGGTGATCGCGATTGGATATTGGGCCAATGCCGTCTGCGACCCCAGCCCCGCAGGCATTGCCACTGCGATTACAGCGGCAATCGCAGTACTTGGCGAAGATCACGTATCTCTTGGGTCTGATTTTGACGGCTCTGTTGCAACCACATTTGACGTCTCTGAACTTGCAGCCCTGACCCAAGCATTGATCGACGCGGGGCTCAGCTACGCACAGATTAGCAAAGTCATGGGCGGAAATATGGTGCGCGTGCTGCGTGAACGGCTACCTCAATAGCGCTGTGTCACCCCATTGCGCCGCAGCCATTTCCACCCGCGCAAGCCCCCCATCGCAAGGATCACCGCAAGTGTTGGAACAATCAAACGCGCAGCTTCGGCCAGCATAACCTGCCAATGAAACCCAAGTAAGATGGCAGTCAAAAACCGCCACATGACCTGCAACAGAAAAAAGGTCACACTTAGGAACGCGGCAATCGGGGCCCATGCCGTGCATGCGGCACGGATACGAAACGCGAGCGACACAAACAAAACCGCGAAAACGACGGCAATCACCTGCGCCCAGTGCTGATCAATGACGAAAAGCAATGCAAAGGTATTAAGCCCTACTAAAAAGAGCGGCAAGCCAGACATTTTCACCGCATAGGCAGCGGATTCCTCGTCTATGACTGGCATCCAAAAGCCAAAGACTGCCCCTTGCTGTTTCACCAAAATCTAACTCCGTATATGTGGGATGGCGGGCGGGGCGCATTGCGCAGCAACAGCGCTGTGTGCCATCAGGCAACCATCGCGGCGGCCTTTTTCAGATCAACCGAAACCAGTTGCGACACACCCTGTTCGCCCATCGTGACACCAAACAGCCGGTCCATCCTACTCATGGTCACTGCGTGGTGCGTAATGATCAAAAACCGCGTGTCTGTGCGGCGACACATTTCATCCAGTAGGTCACAGAACCGGGTCACATTGGCATCGTCCAATGGTGCGTCGACCTCATCAAGCACACAAATCGGGGCCGGGTTCGCTAGGAACACCGCAAAAATCAACGCAAGCGCAGTCAGCGTTTGCTCACCACCCGATAGCAGTGATAGGGTGCTCAGCTTTTTGCCAGGAGGCTGGCACATGATCTCTAGCCCAGCTTCAAGCGGATCATCCGATTCCACCAGTACCAGCTTGGCCTCACCCCCGCCGAACAAATGCGTAAACAGCAGCCCAAAATTGTCGTTCACCTGTTCAAACGCCGTCAACAGCCGTTCGCGCCCTTCTTTGTTCAGGCTTGCAATGCCAGACCGCAACGCCGCAATCGCCGCTTCAAGGTCCGCCTTTTCAGAGACCAATTCATCATGCTCAACCTGCACCTCTTTGGCGTCTTCTTCGGCACGTAAATTCACAGCCCCCAGACTATCGCGCTGGCGTTTCAACGCATTCACCTGCGCCTCGACGGCGTCGGATGCGGGCATGCCTTCGACTGAAACTTCAAGGCTCTCAAGCAGCTTTTGGGGTGTGACCTCTTGCGCTTCCATGATCCGTTCGGCGGCATAAGCCACGGTTTCACGCGCCGCATCTGCCCGTGCCTCTGAGCGCGCACGCGCTTCGCGGGCCTCAGACGCCAATCGCTCTGCATCGCGCTCAAGATGGCCCGCGTCTCGCAGGGCGGTATCCGCTGCCACCAGCTTATCCGCCGCCGCTTTGCGGCGCGTTTCAGCCTCGTCAATTGCATCGGCGAGCTCAGAACGCTTTGCGGCGATTTCTGCGGGTGCGGTCGTTGCTTCGGCAAGTTCGGTCTCGGATGTCGCCTTGCGTTCGGCCAATTCAGCGCTGCGTTTATTGGCGGTCTCCAGCCGGTATTTCCAGCCGCTCACATCTTTGGTGATCTGCTGCGACCGTTTCAGCCGTGCCTCGCCTTCGCGGCGTACCTCATCATGCGCAGAACGGTGCGACATCATCGTGATCCGCGCAGCTTCGACAGTCATTTTGACATCTTCGACCGCCCCGCGCGCATCATCCAAATTGCCCAAGGCCGCCGCCGCCGCTTCGGCCTCGGTCAGCGCTTTGCGCGCGTTCAGCGCTTCTTCTTCGTGCCGGGCCAGAGCAAGGCCAAGGCTTTCTTGCTTGCCTTGGCTCAGGTTGCGGTCGGCCTCTGCGCGGCTTGCGGCGCGGTTTGCATCGGCAACCATCCGGTCTGCATCGCGGCGCGCGGCGCGCGCGGCCTGATCGTCCTCTGTCTGTTGTTTCAACAACGCAGTGAGCGTCTCATGCGCTTGCGCCGCGCCCATTGCCGTACCCGATGCTTCTTCCAGATCACGCTTCAGATCGGTAAGACGGTTCAACTGTTGCAACCGTAATGCCGCAGCCGATGGCGCATCTTCGGCCCCCGCGCGGAACCCATCCCAACGCCACAAATCACCTTCGACCGAAACCAACCGCTGACCAGGTTTCAGGTTTGCCTGCAAATGCGGCCCATCGGCGGCATCTACCAGCCCCACCTGCGCCATACGGCGGGCCAAGACTTCGGGAACACTGACATAGTTTGTCAGCGCGCTCACCCCTTCGGGCAAAAGCTGCGGCACCGCATAGCTGGGCAAGAGCGCCCAACCAGATTTCGCTTCTGCCTCAATTTCTGGCGCGCGCAAATCATCCGCAAGCGCAGCGCCAAGCGCCTTCTCGTAACCGCCCTGAACTTGCAAAAGATCCAGCACATGCCCACCTTCGGCCGTGTCTCGTTCCACCAGTTTCGCCAATGCGCCGACTTCGGCACGCAGCGCGTTTGCTTCGCCTTCTGCCGCAGAGCGCATCGCGCGTGCTTCGCTTTCGCGGGTTTGGGTTGCAGCGCGGGCGGCTTCGGCCTCTGTTAGGGCGATGTCAGCCGCTTCAGCGGCGCGCACCGCGGTTTTTTCGGCGTCACCTGCCGCTGCGAAATCCGCCTCTGCCTTGATCAAAGCATCCGCCGCTTCTTGCATCGCAGCCTTTGCGCGCGTGGCTTCGGCCTCGTTCTTTTCCATCGTCGTGCGGTTATCTGCGACCAACCGTTGCGCCGACTGGTGCCGCGCTGCCAGCCGTGCGACATCTTCGGTCAGCTGGGATAAATCAGTCTCGCGTGTTTCGAGCACATTTGCTGCATCACTGGCGGCGGCTTGCGCCTCTTGCAGGCGCGCATCATGCCCATCACCTGCCTTGGCGATTTCGCGGGCTTCCCATTCCAGCCGCTCAATGGTTTCGCCAGCGTCTTTGTTCAGCCCGCTTTCGCGTTCCATGTCGCGGCCCAATTGATCAATCCGGGCGCGCAGTGTTTCAATCGTCTCAAGCGCGCGGTCTTCTTGCGCCTTAAGCGTGTCACGTTGGACCTGTAAACGCTGCAACACAACACCGGCGATGGCTTCTTCCTCGCGCAGCGGCGGCAACGCATCCTCGCAAGCGCCACGCGATTTAGCTGCCTCGCGGGCGGCTTTTTCAGCTTGGGCCGCCGCAGTTGTCCGTTCGCGCAATTGCGCGGATGCAGCCAGCATCGCCTCATCCGACTCGTTCCAACGGCGAAACAGCAGCATGCCTTCGGCGCGGCGCAGATTATCGCCAATTTCGCGGTACCGCGCAGCCTGTCGGGCCTGTCGGGCCAGTTGCCCCAATTGCGCCGCCAATTGTTCGATCACATCATCAACGCGAGTCAGATTTGTTTCAGCGCCCTTCAGTTTCAGCTCGGCCTCATGGCGGCGCTGATAGAGACCCGAAATCCCGGCAGCTTCCTCCAAAATCCGGCGGCGGGCCTTGGGTTTGGCGTTGATCAGCTCTGAAATCATCCCTTGGCGGACTAGCGCCGGTGAATGCGCCCCAGTGGATGCGTCAGCAAAGAGCATCTGCACGTCGCGTGCCCGCACATCTTTTGCGCCCACCTTATAGGCAGAGCCCGCATCACGGGTAATCCGGCGAATAACTTCGAGCTGGTCATTATCGTTAAACGACGCCGGCGCGAGCCGTTCACCATTGTCGATGACCAAGGACACTTCGGCAAAATTACGGGCCGGACGCGATGACGCCCCAGCAAAAATTACGTCTTCCATCCCGCTACCACGCATGGATTTCGCGCGGTTTTCTCCCATGACCCAGCGCAGCGCCTCAAGCAGGTTCGATTTGCCACAGCCGTTTGGCCCCACAACACCCGTCAAACCATCCGCGATGATCAAATCGGTGGGGTCTACAAAGCTTTTAAAGCCGTTCAGACGCAGTTTACTAAAGCGCAAGGGGCAATCCCTGTGATTCCTTTATATCAAAACCATGTGCGCCGGGCACGCGACCTGTCAACGGGACAGACGCAGGATGTGCGACAAACAGCACAGTTATCCACAAGATATTGCGTCACAGAAGGTATGCAACGCCGCAGGAGACGCACAACAACCGCCAAATGTCGCATTCCGCCTTGACGCAGCCTGTTTCCCCGGCGCACATACAAAAGGCACGGTTCCCCGTTGATGCCAAGCATCTGGGGATGAAATGGGAATGTGGAAAGGCCGATCCGAACCGGAGGCCCCATGCCACAGCCGCCCCCGCGACTGTATGCGGAGAGTGTCTTGTTACGACGCCACTGGGAAAAACCGGGAAGGCAGCAAGACGCATCGACCCGCAAGCCAGGAGACCAGCCTTGCATCATATCGTAACGGCCGTCGGGGATGACGGCAAAACAAGGATAGAACTATGCATATCGAACCTGGAATTGTCACGGGCGCTAAACTCGCGCTTTCTTACGCCACTGCTGCGGGCGCAACCGCCTATTCTGCGAAGCTCGTGTGGGAAAGCCTGCGTGATCGCGGCGCCGTCTCATTGATCGCGCGTGCGGCCATCGCCACTGTCGCGGTTATCATCTTCTTTGAAATCTTGCCGCACATGGCTGTCGGCGTTTCCGAAGTTCACCTGATCATGGGTTCAACCCTATTGCTGATGCTGGGAACGGCCCCAGCCGCTGTTGGTTTGGCCGCTGGCCTGCTCATCCAAGGCACGTTGATGTCACCGTTCGATCTACCGCAATACGGTATGAACCTGACAACCCTGTTGGTGCCACTGTTTGGCCTGCACGTGTTGACCAAAAACGTCATCGCCAAAGGCACTGCCTATGTTGACCTGACTTACAAACAAGCGCTGGCAATGTCTGCGACGTATCAAGGTGGGATCGTCGCATGGGTCGCATTCTGGGCCTTCTACGGCCAAGGTTTCGGCGCAGATAACCTCGCCGCTGTCGGCACATTTGGCGCCGCGTATATGACCGTTGTCTTGCTGGAACCGCTTGTCGATCTGGCTGTTCTCGCCGGTGCAAAAGGCCTGCGTAGCCTCGAAAAAAGCGGCCTGGTCACGCCACGCCTTTACGCCGCTTAAGCGCGCCCAACAAAATATATCGTATGACGGTCCTCCGGGGCCGTCATTCCGTTTGGAAACACCCGAGCAGGAGCAACCCGATGCCCGCAAAAATCCCCGCAACCGTTGTCACCGGTTTTCTTGGCGCTGGTAAAACCACCCTGATCCGCCACATGCTGCAAAATGCCCAAGGCAAACGCATCGCGTTGATTATCAATGAATTTGGCGATTTGGGCGTCGATGGCGACATCCTCAAAGGATGTGGCATCGAGACCTGCACCGAAGATGACATCGTTGAACTCTCGAACGGCTGCATCTGCTGCACCGTCGCCGATGATTTCATCCCAACAATGGAAGCGCTGCTCGCGCGCGACGAAAAACCTGATCATATCGTAATTGAAACCTCTGGGCTGGCACTGCCACAACCGCTGATCCGCGCGTTCAACTGGCCCGATATTTCAACGCGTGTGACAGTCGATGGCGTTGTCACCGTTGTTGATGGCCGCGCTGTCCAAGATGGCCAGTTTGCCCATAACGTTGCCGCCGTTGACGCACTGCGCGCCCAAGATGAAAATCTCGACCACGAAACCCCATTGTCAGAGCTTTTTGAAGATCAAATCGCCTGCGCGGATATGATCGTCGTCAACAAGGCTGACCTTTTGTCCGAAACAGAGGCCGAGACATTAACCGGCAAACTCAAATCCGAAAGCCGGGATGGCGTGCAGGTGATCAAAGCCGCGATGGGTGCCCTGCCCGTCGATGTTCTGTTGGGCCAAGGCATCGGTGCGGAATCTGACCTCTCCGCGCGTCATGAAATTCATCACCATCATCATCACCATGACGATGACCACGATGATGATCACCACCACGATCATGAACACAGCCACGGCCATGATGAATTCGAAAGTTTCATCGTCACACGTGGCGAGATCGCAGATGCACCCGCATTCGCCGCCCAAGTTGCCGATGTCATCCGCGCCAATAACATCTTGCGTCTCAAAGGCTTTGTCGCAGTCGCGGACAAACCGATGCGCCAGACTTTGCAAGCGGTTGGCCCACGCGTCGACACCTATTTTGATCAACCTTTTGGGGATGCACCGCGCGAAACCCGGCTCGTTGTCATTGGCGAATCTGGTCTGGACCAAGTTGCCATCACGGCAGCCCTGCAAGCATGATCATCATCGCGCGAACAGATCCGCATCACCCACAGGCGACGGCTTTGCTCCGGCAAAGCCACGCCTTGATGGCATCCCTGTTTCCGCCCGAAGATAATTACTATCTCGAAATCGACGATCTGGTTGCAGATGATGTTCACTTTTTTACCGCCCGGATCGGTGATCAGATTTTGGGCACAGGGGCGCTCAAGGCCTACCCGGATTATGGCGAGGTCAAATCCATGTTCGTGGACCCAGACGCGCGCGGCAAAGGGATTGCTGACGCGTTGATGCGACAAATAGAAGACCAAGCGATTGAACTAAAACTACCCGTTATTAAGCTTGAAACGGGCGACCTGCTGCACGCCGCACACAAGCTCTATGCGCGGCACGGCTTTGCCGTTTGCGGCCCGTTTGGCGACTACGCGACCGCCAATAGTTCAATCTTCATGGAAAAGCGGCTGTGACGCTACTTTTTCTCAGCGGCTTTTTTCATCCGAGCCAGCAAAGCGGCCTTATCATTGCGCGCGCCAAACGGCTTCTTACGCGATCCATGGGCGTTATGCTCTGCGTGTTTTGGGGCGTTTTTGCCCAGTTTTGGCGCGCCTGCGGCTTTGTAATCCATGGTTCTGACCTCTTGTTTGGGCAGGCACTAACACGAGGGTTTTGTAAATGCACCTGCTAGCTGCGACACCGGGCGCAATCTCTGACGGATCTGAACCTGTCGATCTTGGCCAAACCCCTGCCGATGTGGTGATCATCTCAGCCGCAGACACTGAACTAGCGGCGCTATCCGAAGCGCGCGCACAGATGGACAATCCCCCGGGCTTGCGGTTGGCCAATATGATGCACCTGCAACATCCGATGTCTGTGGACATGCATCTAGATGATTGCGCGACAAAATCACGGCTCGTGATCGCGCGCATTTTAGGTGGCGTAGGCTATTGGAAATACGGGCTAACGCAATACGCGGCACGTCTGCATGATGCAGGTATTCCCTTTGTCGCCCTGCCCGGCGACGATAAACCCGATCAAGAGCTACGCGAACTCTCGACGGTCTCGGACACCGATTACGACGCGCTATGGTCCTATTTCGTCGAAGGTGGCCCACAAAACAGCGGCAACCTACTGCGCTATGCCCACGCGATGCTGAACGGATCCGACAAGCCCGCCGCCGCTGCGCCCCTCTTGCGCTCAGGGGTCTATTGGCCCGGAGCAGGGATCGCAGATAGCGCCGCAGCGGTGGCTGATTGGACGGCAGGCGCGCCCATCGTTCCGATCATCTTTTACCGCGCCTTGGTCCAAGGCGGCGGCTTAAACCCGATTAACCGCCTCACCCGTAGTTTGATGCGCGCGGGGCTCAACCCTCTGCCCATCTTCGTGGCCTCGCTCAAAGATCCAATCAGCCGCGCCACATTGGACCAACTGTTCACGGCGCACCCCCCTGACGTTATCCTGAACTGCACGGCCTTCGCCGTGGGTAGCCCGCATGACGGCGACGATAGCCCGACCAACCCGCTTTTGGCGAACAATGCACCCATCTTTCAAGTGATCCTTTCTGGCGCGGACGAAGCCTCATGGCGCGATGGGTTGCACGGGCTAACTGCTCGCGACATCGCCATGAACGTCGCCCTACCCGAAGTCGATGGACGCATCCTCTCGCGCGCAGTCAGCTTCAAAGGCAAAGCCTTCTTTGATGAGGCCACTGAATGCCCGATCGCCACCTACCAAGCCGTTGGCGACCGCATTGATTTCACCACCCAACTTGCCCGCAATTGGGCCAAGCTGCGCCGCACAAAACCTGCAGACAAAAAAACGGCATTGATCCTCGCCAACTACCCAAACAAGGACGGACGATTGGCCAATGGGGTGGGCCTTGATACGCCCGCGGCAACGGTACATGTGCTGAACCTGCTTAAATCTGTTGGGCATCAAGTCACGCCACCGACCGATAGTGCTGCAATGATGGAGCAGCTCATGGCTGGGCCGACCAATTGGCTAACTGACCGAGCCGATAAAACCGGCGGAGAGTTCCTCTCTCTTGAGACCTACCAACAGCATTTTGATGCACTGCCCTGGGCAATCAAAGAGCAAATCACATCGCGTTGGGGGCAGCCCGCAGACGACCCGTTCATCACATCGCGAAAAATACTCCCGCCGGAGGCGCAAAAGGGCTTTGCCCTTTCAATCCATCGCTATGGCAATGCCGTCGTTGGGCTACAACCGGCGCGGGGGTACAATATCGACCCAACCGAAACCTACCATTCTCCCGATCTGGTGCCGCCACATAACTACCTCGCCTTTTACTTCTGGCTACGCCACCATTGGTGTGCCGATGCCATCGTGCATATGGGGAAACACGGAAATCTCGAATGGCTCCCCGGCAAGGCCGTGGCCCTATCAGAAACCTGCTGGCCCGAAGCCGTCTTTGGCGCCACCTCACACATCTACCCGTTTATCGTCAACGATCCGGGCGAAGGCACGCAGGCCAAGCGGCGCAGCTCCGCCGCCATTATCGACCATCTGACCCCGCCACTGACACGCGCAGAAAGCTATGGGCCGATGCGTGACCTCGAAGCACTCGTCGATGAATACTACGAGGCCGCAGGCGTCGATCCGCGCCGCATCACGCACCTGCGCACAGAGATCCTGTCACTTTCCGAAGTCACAGGCCTGTCAAAAGATGCTGGGTTTACGGGTGACAGCGACGGTGATCTGGGCAAACTGGATGCCTACCTGTGCGAGCTCAAAGAAGCGCAGATCCGTGATGGGCTGCACATCTTTGGGCAATCACCCGCGGGACAACAAGAACGCGATCTTGCGATTGCACTGGCGCGGGTGCCACGCGGCGATGGGGCAGGCAAGAACGCCTCACTCTTGCGCGCGCTTGCCGATGATCTTGGCCTCGGGATCGACCCGCTTGATTGCGACTTAGGCGCTCCGGCGACGATCAGACCGCCTGCACTCGTCAATGATGACATCTGGCGGACACATGGCGACACGGTAGAACGGCTCGAAGTATTATGCCAACGCGGGTTGCGGGACGGCGGGTGGGGCGATGCGGGGTTCACCCCGCGAGCGGCACAGGCCGTTCTTGATGAAATCTTCACCACGATCTTACCGACTATTCAGGCCTGTGGGCACGCCGAAGGGGCGGGGCTCCTCAGCGCCCTCTCGGGGCACTTCGTCGCCCCGGGCCCGTCGGGTGCGCCAACCCGTGGCCGGTTGGATGTGCTGCCAACAGGGCGCAATTTCTACAGCGTCGATAGCCGGGCCGTTCCCACACCAACGGCCTGGGCACTTGGCTGGAAATCTGCAAGCCTGTTGATTGAAAAACACCTCCAAGACCACGGCGATTGGCCACGCAGCCTACTTGTGACGGCATGGGGCACGGCCAATATGCGGACCGGCGGCGATGATATCGCGCAGGCCTTGGCGCTTATGGGGGTAAAACCCAAATGGGACAGCGCCAACCGCCGTGTCACAGGGTTTGAAATCCTGCCCCAATCCATCCTCGGGCGTCCCCGTGTCGATGTCACGTTGCGCATCTCTGGTTTTTTTCGCGACGCCTTCCCGCAATTGATCGCGCTTGTCGACAGCGCTGCGCGGGCCGTTCAAAATCTTGATGAGCCCGCCGACGTCAACCCCGCAGCGGCGCGCACCAAAGCAGGCGACACCCAAGCCCGCGTTTTTGGATCAAAACCCGGTGCATATGGGGCTGGGCTACAGGCTTTGATTGACGAACGTATCTGGGCCGATAAATCCGACTTTGCCGAGGCCTATCTCGAATGGGGCAGCTATGCCTACGGCGCAGGCGAAGACGGGCGCAAAGACCGTGCCGCCTTTGAAACGCGGCTATCACAGGTCGAAGCCACTGTTCAAAACCAAGACAACCGCGAACATGACATCTTGGACAGTGACGATTATTATCAATTCGAAGGCGGGGCCGCCGCCGCGATCAGCACATTGCAAGGGCACGACCGCCCGATCTATCACAACGACCATTCGCGCCCAGAACGCCCTGTGATTCGGACGCTCGATGATGAAATCGGGCGGGTTGTGCGCAGTCGCGTAGTAAACCCTAAATGGATCGACGGGGTCAAACGCCACGGCTACAAAGGCGCATTCGAGATCGCGGCCACAGTGGATTATCTGTTTGCCTTTGCCGCGACCACAGGGGCCGTTCAAAACCACCATTTTGATCTGGTCGAGGACGCATTCATCAATGATGACGATACGCGAATGTTTATTGCCGATGCCAACGCCCCGGCCCTGCGCGAAATTGCGCAGCGGCTGCAAGAGGCCATCGACCGTGAGCTTTGGCACCCCAAGTCCAATTCAGCGCGCGCGCGGATTGCTGCGGTTATAGATGAGGCCCCCTAATACATTTCATACTTGACATGTATCTCAACATGAGTCACCTCCAATACATTCCATATATTAAATGTATGATACGGAGACTCAAAATGGCACATCACAATGCACGTCCGGCGGACAGCTATTCGCCGCTTTACTTTCTGGCCTCGCTCGGCGCGGGTGGGCTGGCCGTCACGTTTTTTATGTACTTGATGTTCTGGGTGCCGCACCCCGGCCAACCCGTACCCGTCTTTGAAGACATCTTGCGCGCTTGGTCTGCTGGCGACGTCGGCATGAAGGTCGCGATTGTCGTGGCCGTAACCGGGATTGCGGGTTTCGCATTTTTGAACATCAAATCGTTGATCTGGAACCTGTCCCAACTGTCACAGTTCAAAAAGACCGAAAGCTACGCAAAGCTGCGCCAAACAAATGGCGAAACCCAGCTTCTCGCCATGCCACTGGCCTTGGCGATGACCGTAAACGTTGGCTTCATCCTGGGCCTCGTCTTTGTTCCGTCCCTATGGGGTGCGGTTGAGTATATGTTCCCCATTGCACTGCTGGCCTTTACAGCTATCGGCGCCTTAGCGCTGGCGCAGATCGGTCGCTTCTTGGGACGTATCTTGTCCGAAGGCGGCATTTTTGACGTCACTGCGCATAACTCTTTTGCACAACTTTTGCCTGCCTTTGCGCTTGCGATGGTCGCCGTTGGCCTGTCTTCACCCGCGGCGATGAGCCAGGTTCCCCTAACCGTCGGGACAAGCCTTGTTCTTTCAACCGCTATGGGCACGGTTGCAGCACTTTATGCTGCAATCGCCGCAATCACCGCGTTCAATTCAATGCTGCATTTTGGCACCGCCAAAGAAAGCGGACCAACATTGATGGTTGTCGTACCGTTGTTGACTGTGCTTGGCATTATGATGCTGCGCCAAAATCACGGGCTGCACACAACATTTGACGTGCATATCGCGAACGCCGAAACGCTGGTACTGCTGACAAAAATCCTCGCCGTGCAATTTGCCTTTGCATTGATGGGGCTGATTGTTATGCGCCGCCAGGGTTACGCTGACGCGTTCTTGCGTGGAGAAGGCAATTCACCGGGCTCTTACGCGCTGGTCTGTCCCGGCGTTGCGCTCTCTGTGATGATGCATTTTTGGATCAACAAGGGGCTTGTCGCTACTGGTTTGATCGTAAAGTTTGGCGCAGCTTTCTGGGTACTTAGTGCGGCAGCACTGATGTTCCAATTCGCGATGGTCGGACTGGTACTATACCTAAACCGTCGGCACTTTGGCCGGGCCGAAAGCCGGCCAATGGTTCCGGCTGAATAAAATCGAAACCGGGCGGTACGCTCTGTACCGCCCGTCGTCATCCGGGTACTGTCTTTTCAAAAGAGGAGCCCGCAATGACCGAAGACACCGACCGCCACGCGATGAAAATGGCCAAGAAAAAAGTCGCCCGCGACAAAATCATGGCCACAAAGACCGACCAAAAGGGTTTGGTCATCGTGCACACGGGCAAGGGTAAAGGCAAATCTTCTGCCGCGTTTGGCATGATTTTCCGCTGCATCGCACATGATATGAAATGCGCGGTCGTGCAGTTCATCAAGGGCGGGATGTCCACCGGCGAACGCGATTTGATCCTCGCAAAATTCACCGAAACCTGCGCGTTCCACACGATGGGCGAAGGGTTTACTTGGGAAACCCAAGATAAATCACGCGATACCGAAATGGCGCAGGCTGCTTGGGCCAAGGCCAAAGAGCTAATCTTGGACGAAACCAATCACATGGTGCTCTTGGATGAAATCAACATCGCAATCCGCTATGATTATGTCAGCGCCGAAGAGGTTGTATCCTTCCTGCGTGATCACAAGCCACCAATGACCCACGTCGTGCTGACAGGCCGTAATGCCCACGCAGACCTGATCGAATTGGCGGATTTGGTGACAGAAATGGAACTGGTCAAACACCCGTTCCGTTCGGGGATTAAGGCGCAAATCGGCGTGGAGTTCTAAACCAAACGGCCATCAGCGTCGCGCTGCACATAAAATTGACTTGATCCAAAGGGTTTAGCGCTTATGTAACGGTAGTATGACAAGCGCGCTGAACCTTTCACCAACAAACCTCGTCGCGAGCGGCGTGCAGCGTGCTGTCTATTTTCATCCAACCGATCGGACCAAACTGATCAAAGTGCTAAAACCAAGTACAAAGATGCCGCGTCGCAATAATTTCAACGGCATGGTCGATCGTTGGTTTCCAAGCACACGGCTGCGCCAAATTCGAAAAGAATACAGCGAATATTTACGGATCATGCTCGGCCACCCAGAGCCTGACTTTCGCGCCCCGATGTCGCATATGTTTGGGTTTGTCAGCACAAATGTCGGTCTCGGTTGCCTGACTGAAAGCGTGCTGAACGCGGACGGCACGCTTGGCCAAACCCTTGGCGCAAAAGCGAAAACAAAATCGCTTACGGATCACGACATTGATTTGCTGAACGATACAATCGCCCGCATCTTTGCCAATGACATTCGCGCCAGCGATATGAACCCAAATAATTTTGTCTTTGGCCACCGCGATAACGGCGACGGGCCGGGACAAGAAGAATGTGTTCTTGTTGACGGTTTCGGCGATATCCACGCCATTCCGGTCCGCTCAATGGCGAAATGGTCAAATCGGATCGGCCTAAACGATAGTTGCGAACGGCTTGCCCGTAATACCAAACTGACTTGGCATAAAAATACGTTGCGGTTCTCGCGTTGAGGATCACCTTGCGCTAGGTTGCGGCAACTGATCCAAAGAGGCCCATCAAAATGCCAATCCACCGCGTGCTAACTGAATTCGGTATGGGCACGAGCCTGCGCCGACAAGACTATACCCAAGCGGCACGACGCGGTATGCAAGATGCGCTTTGGCACAACTCAATCAACATGGCTGAACTGTTTGGCTTTCCCAAAGAAGCGATGTTGATCGACGTCCAAATCGCCGTGCAGCATCCAGACCGGGTAGATACGGATGCGTTGTTAGATATATTTCCTTATGGACAACCGACCATCAAGGCCGTCAAAGGCGGACTTGATATTCCGCGTCCAGATGGCAAACCAACTGTGATCGCAAATGTCGCGATTAACGTCAGCTTTGATATGGTGCCGGCATGACAGATCAACGTGTGATTATCGAAATGGGTATGGGCAACGACCTGCACGGGATGGATTATCAAAAGGCGGCGGCGCGCGCGATCGAAGACGCGATCCGCCATTCTACATTGCCGATCTTTCAAAGCATTGGTCTGGAAACGGACGCAATGCGGGTGCAAGTCACCGTCGGCGTACAAGACCCTGACAAGATCGACGCGGCTGCACTGACATCAAAGCTCCCGCGTGGGCGCGCGACTGTCACAGCGGTCCTTGGCGGCATGAATGTCCCTAATCCTGAAACCGGCGATACAGCCGTCGTCGCGACCGCCGCCGTCGAAGCATTTCTGCCTAGCCAAGCCAGCAAATGGGTGCAGGGCTGATGCAGCTGACCCAAGCCCACCGCGATGCGCTTCATGATGTGCTGTTGTGGCGGCGCGACGTCCGGCATTTCAGCACCGACCCAGTCCCTGATGATGTGCTGGCCCGGCTTCGCACAGCGATGGATTTGGCCCCGTCTGTGGGGAATGCCCGTCCGTGGCGCGTGTTACAGGTGAAGACACCTGCGCTTCGTGACCAGATCATCGCTAATTTTGAAGCTGAAAACGAAAAAGCGGGTGCGATCTATGATGAAAACACGCGCGAAACATATGCCAGCCTAAAACTCGCGGGTTTGCGCGACGCGCCCGTGCACCTGGCCGTGTTTACCGAAAACCAACCTGATGAAGGGCGCGGGTTGGGACGTCAAACCATGCCTGAAATGCTGTGCTATTCCAGCGTCACTGCGATCTACACGCTGTGGCTGGCCGCACGGGCCGAAAACCTTGGGCTTGGCTGGGTATCGATCCTTGACCCTGTGGCAGTTGCGGAGACGTTGGGCGCGCCTGATCACTGGCAATTGACCGGATATTTATGCCTTGGTAAAGCCACCTTAGATACCGACACCCCCTTGCTACATGACAATGACTGGCAAAAAAATACGCCGACAAATTGGCAAGAAGTATAGCCACTCCCGCAATTCAAAACCTGTTGCGCTAGCAATCAAAGCTAGCCTCGCTTAGACACGGGTCAACTTTGGCTCAGAAAGTATATGATATGGCACAGCGCGGCGCAGGTGGATCAGACGGTGGAACCGGCAGCTTCTTGATCGGTGTGATTATGATCATCGGGGGCGGCTATCTGTTGCTTAGCGGTATCGTGGTACGGCCCAATTTCGGCTTTGGCTCACGTGTATTTGGCATTGGCGGCGTACCAATCACGTCGGGAATGGTTTTTATCCCTTTTATGTTTGGCATCGGTATGGTGTTTTATAACGCTAAAAACTGGATCGGCTGGATCCTTGCAGGTGGATCGATGATTGCGCTCATCTTTGGCGTCATCGCAAATATGACACTGCAGCTCGAACGCATGAGTGCCTTTGATCTGATCGTCATTCTCGTACTGCTTGTCGGCGGGATCGGGTTGTTTTTGCGGTCGCTAAGGGCGGGTTAACGCCGCCCGGGTGGCATCCGGTCTTTCCACAGGTTCTGTGCCGCGGCACGGTCATCGTCGCTATGAACGACCTCTTCTATGTGTTGCGCATCGCGCTTTTCCATATAGGCTAAAACGCCCGCAGCCGCCTGCCAGCTGATGGTCCACAGCGACAGGGCGTAAACGGCAACAAAGAAAATGATCAGCTCCCAGCCGATATCGACCCCCGAAAGGTTATCGCTTTCATAAGCGGCGGCAAAATCATCAACAGCCGAGCCACCATATTGGACCCAAACTATTGCCAATGCGACAATTGCAAGCGGCCCCACGATCATCGCAAGCATATTTGTCATCCAAAGCGAGCGCCACCGTGTCCCGAAATCATAAAACGGCGTATGCGGTTGATTATTGCCATCACGCCCGATGGCCGCCCCCGCCATTGGCACCAACATACCGGCCCGTATGAAACCGACAATGACGAACGTCCCACCTGATACATACAGCTCCGTTGCGCCCGTCAGTGAAGTTTCCAGCTGCGCCATCGAAAACCCACTGCCCGTTACGACCACACCGACGACAATCGCAATACCGATAATCAACACCAGTATGAATGCCTCGACTAATCCGTAGATCAAGGAGTACATGAACATACGCCCATACCCGTAGCTCGATTGTTCGCCTCGGGCCTGAAACCCTAACCGTGACGCAACGATAATGGGGAAACTGGATGAAATCGCAAAGCTAGCGGCCGCGACACACAGGATCGCCAAAAGCGGCGAAACCGCCGCTGCAATTGTCAACACAAATAGTCCGACAATGCCGAAAAACGCCAGCAAAATGAGCAAAAACGGCGCGACCAGACATAAGCGCCACAAGATCGAAAACGAAAAAAGGAATGAGCGCGCGACCAGCATAATATCACCAAAATTTTATAAATTCAAAAAAAAGGCCCCACCAACGAGGCAGGATATTTACAAATAAAGTAATAACGATGTACGGCCAATTCAACCCAATGACGTCGGCTTAGTACCCCAATGCACAGCCATCTTTACGCGGATCACTGCCCGCCTCTAGCACACCATCGTCATGGATCATGATCGCTTGCGAGCCACCAATCGCGGTTTCAGGTGTTTGTACATTGTGCCCCATGTCGCGTAATTCTGCTTTGACAGCGTCAGTGTATCCGTTTTCAACATTCAGCGCGCCCCCGTCAGCAAAACAACGTGGTGCATCCATCGCCCCTTGCGGGGATAAGCCAAAGTCAGTGACGTTGCTGACGAATCGCGCATGCCCTGTTGATTGATAGGCACCGCCCATCACACCAAACGGCATATAGGGTTTTCCGTCTTTCTTCAGTAGCCCCGGAATGATCGTGTGCATGGGGCGCTTGCCCCCGCCCACCTCGTTGGGGTGCCCCTGTTCGAGCGTGAACCCCGCACCGCGGTTTTGAAACAGCACCCCGTATTCATCCGACGCAATGCCAGACCCAAAGGAATGGAACACCGAATAGATCAGCGACACGCACATGCGGTCCTTGTCGACCACAGTGATATAGATCGTGTCTTTATGCACAGATTCCGTCAGCGGGGCGGCGGCAGGCATCGCCTTAGTCGGATCGATCAATGCGGCAAGCGCTTCCGCTGTTTCTGGTGCCATCATATAATCGGTGCGCGTGGTATGATCGGGATCCGCAATAAACCGATTGCGCGCGTCATAGGCAAGCTTGGTCGCTTCGGCCTCGATATGCGCGCGCTCTGCCCCCCATGGGTCCATCTGCGCGATGTCAAAGTGTTTCAGAATGTTGAGCAACAAAATCGCTGTCGCCCCCTGCCCGTTGGGCGGATGTTCGCACAGTTCCAACCCGCCGTAACCCCCAGAAATCGGGTCGGTGTATTCACAGGCAACATTCGCGAAATCATCCAAGGTATGGGTGCCGCCTAGCGCGTTCAGGCTCTTGACCATATCTTCGGCTACCGCACCTTCGTAAAAACCAGCGCGGCCTTCCATAGCGATTTCGCGCAAAACCTTGGCTTGGCCGGGCGCGCGGAAAATCTGTCCGGGCTGTGGCACATCGCCGTTGAGCAAAAACTGATCGCGCGCGCGCCCTGAGAGGTTTCCGGCCCCAAGCGCCCAATCAAATGCCACGCGTGGTGCAACAGGCACACCGTTCTCGGCATAATGGATCGCAGGGGCAAGCACGGCTTTGAGGCCCAGCTTTCCGAAATCTTTGGACAGTCGGCAAAATGCGTCCACCGCACCGGGGATGGTCACCGCGTCGACACTGTATGGCGCAACTACGGGGCCTTTGGCGCGCAAAGCGTCAGCGTCAATCCCGGCTGGCGCACGGCCTGATCCGTTTAACGCAACAACGCGGTCTTCTCCCGGCGGTGTCAACAGCACGAAACAATCGCCGCCAATCCCTGTCATCTGCGGTTCACAGATTCCCAGTAATACGGCGCCAGCAATCGCAGCATCCACCGCATTTCCCCCGGCTTCAAGCATCTGGATCGCGACTTTCGCCGCCAATGGGTGCGATGTCGCAGCCATACCATTGGTCGCATAAACAGCCGACCGGCCGGGTAAGTGAAAATCGCGCATAGTTCCCCCTAGATGTACCCGCATAGGTTACGCAGAATTGCGGCATGTGCAACGGGTCTTGCCCCATAATGCGCATCGCGCTAGGTCCGCGTGGAAGCCCGGACAATGGAATATCACTGATGCGCGTTGATTATGATTTACTTGCAAAAACAATTGCCGCTCTGACAGAAGGTGAAACAGATCACGTCGCATTGATGGCCACAATCGCCTGCGAAGTTCATCACAGCGACGCCCGTTTTGATTGGACCGGATTTTACCGCGTCACCGCGCCAGAGCTGCTAAAGATCGGCCCCTACCAAGGTGGCCACGGCTGTTTGACAATTCCCTTTGCGCGCGGCGTATGCGGGGCGGCAGCCCGTAGCGGGCAGACTCAGCTTGTGCCGGATGTCGACGCATTTGCAGATCATATTGCTTGCGCCAGCAGCACCCGGTCGGAATTGGTTATTCCGGTGTTTGACGGCGCGCAAAACCTCGTCGCGGTATTCGACATCGACAGCAATCAACCCGATGCTTTCGATACAGAAGACGCGACAGCATTGACTGCGATCATAGAGCAAGCATTCGCCACCAGCTAGACATTGCCTTTTTCGTGCGCGCGGCTAGCATGACGACCTGACTGCCGCTGAGGGAACCCCATGAAAACGACACCCAAAACGCTGGGCGCTGATCTGCGCGCATTACGCAAGGCGCGCGGCATAACTCTCATTGATCTTGCGGCCGCGCTCGACAGATCTGTCGGATGGCTGAGCCAGGTTGAGCGTGACATCTCGGTCCCCTCAATCGCCGACTTAAACACGATGGCGACGATTCTGGACACTACGCTCGCAAGCTTGGTCCAAACCGATGCTGACCCTGCCGACGATGGGATCATCGTGCGTGCAAACGCGCGGCGTCCCATGCGCAACGGCACCAAAGGACTGACCGAAGGCCTGCTGTCACCCGACCTTACCGATAGTTTTGAAGTGATCCATTCCCGCTTTGAACCCGGATCACAGCTAGCGACCCCTTTGCAGCGCGATACCCAAGAGATTGGCTACGTCATCAGCGGGCAGCTGAATATTTGGGTGAATGATGTGCATTACACATTGTCCGCGGGTGATAGTTTTCGACTGCGCGGTGAAATGTACCGCTGGGAAAACCAAGGCAAGACCCCTTGTGAAATGATCTGGGTGATCTCGCCTCCGGTTTATTGATCTAACAATTTCCAAAACCCGAAACGATTTTGCGTGACCGAATCATCCGTTCGTGAAAATATTGAATAAAATTTCACATCAAGGTCACCGCAATGTCTCACCTCCCCAAATCAGCGCGCGTTGTTATCGTCGGCGGCGGCGTTATCGGCTGTTCTGTTGCTTACCACTTGGCCAAACTTGGCTGGAAAGACATTTTGCTGCTCGAACGCAAGCAGCTTACGTCAGGCACCACATGGCACGCGGCTGGCCTGATCGCACAATTGCGCGCGACGGCGAATATGACGAAGCTCGCGAAATATTCCCAAGAGCTTTACGGCAACCTAGAGACCGAAACTGGCGTCGCGACAGGGTTCAAACGCAATGGATCGATTACCGTCGCATTGACCGAAGCCCGCCGTGAAGAGATTTTCCGTCAAGCCGCAATGGCACGTGCCTTTGGCGTCGAAGTTGAAGAAATCAGCCCCGAAGAGGTCAAAAACCGTTACGACCACCTGAATATCGACGATGTGAAGGCCGGGGTTTACCTGCCGCTAGATGGGCAAGGTGATCCGGGCAATATCGCGCTCGCGCTGGCGAAAGGCGCGCGGATGAACGGCGCGACCATCGCTGAACACACCAAAGTCACGAAGGTCAACCGCACTGGCCGCAAGGTCACATCGGTGGATTGGGAAACGGCTAATGCCAGCGGCTCTATCGCCTGCGATATGGTGGTCAACTGTGCGGGCATGTGGGGGCATGAGGTCGGCAAAATGATGGGCAGCAATGTGCCTTTGCATGCCTGCGAACATTTTTACATCGTCACAGAAAACATTCCAAACCTCACCCAGCTTCCTGTTCTGCGCGTCCCTGATGAATGCGCCTACTATAAAGAAGACGCAGGAAAAATATTGCTAGGTGCGTTTGAGCCGAATGCGAAACCATGGGGTATGGATGGGATCGCGGACGATTTCGAATTTGACCAACTGCCTGAAGATTTCGATCACTTTGAGCCGATCTTGGAATCAGCGGTAAACCGTCTTCCGCTCTTGGCAGAGGCTGGCATTCACACGTTCTTTAATGGCCCCGAAAGCTTTACCCCCGACGATGCTTACCATCTTGGCCAAGCGCCAGAGATGGACAATGTTTGGGTGGCTGCAGGCTTCAACTCGATCGGGATCCAATCTGCCGGTGGCGCCGGTATGGCGCTGGCACAATGGATGGATACGGGCGCAAAACCATTTGATTTAGGCGACGTTGACATCGCGCGGATGCAGCCGTTTCAGGGCAATAAAACCTACCTGTTTGAACGCTCTAAAGAAACGCTGGGGCTGCTTTATGCAGATCACTACCCGTTCCGTCAAAAGGCCACAGCCCGCGGGGTTCGGCGCAGCCCGTTGCACCAACATCTGTTGGACCAAGGCGCGGTCATGGGCGAACTTGCCGGATGGGAACGCGCAAATTGGTTCGCAAACCCCGGCCAAGAACCTGCGTATGAATATTCATGGAAACGGCAGAACTTCTTTGACAATGTCGCCGCTGAAGTCGCTGCGGTCCGTACAAATGTTGGCATGTACGATATGTCTTCATTCGGCAAAATCCGCGTCGAAGGCCCCGATGCCACCGCATTCCTGAACCATGTCTGCGGCGGGCAAATGGACGTCCCGGTCGGCAAAATTACCTATACGCAATTTCTAAACCATACCGGCGGGGTCGAAGCCGACGTCACTGTTACCCGCCTGTCAGAAACCGCCTATCTGGTCGTCACCCCAGCGGCGACGCGTCTGGCTGATCAGGTTTGGATACAACGCAACTTGGGCGCATTTAGCGCGGTAATCACCGATGTCACAGCATCAGAGGCCGTGGTCGCAGTCATGGGGCCGAACGCACGCAAACTCTTGCAAGCCGTTTCGCCCAACGATTTCTCGAACGATGCGAACCCGTTTGGCACCGCCCAAGAAGTTGAGATCGGCATGGGGCTCGCACGGGTCCACCGGGTGACCTATGTTGGCGAACTCGGCTGGGAGGTCTACGTTTCAACGGATATGGCAGCACATGTGTTTGAAACACTCCACGCTGCCGGACAGGATATTGGGGCAAAGCTTTGCGGTCTACATATGATGGACGCCGCGCGCCTTGAAAAAGGGTTTCGGCATTTTGGCCATGACATCACCTGCGAGGATCACGTGCTTGAGGCTGGCTTGGGCTTTGCAGTGAAGACAGACAAGCCGGATTTCATCGGCCGTGACGCGGTGCTGCAAAAGCGTGAATCCGGGCTACTGACCCGTTTGGTACAGTTCAAACTGACCGATCCAGAACCGCTGCTTTACCATAATGAACCAATCCTGCGCGATGGCGAAACCGTCGGCTATCTGTCGTCGGGCGGATACGGGCATCATCTAGGGGCCGCAATAGGTATGGGCTATGTGCCATGCAGGGGCGAAACCGCCGCAGAGATGCTGGGCAGTTCCTTTGAAATTGACGTCATGGGCACACGGGTCAATGCCGAGGCACAGTTGCGCCCGTTCTACGACCCCAAGGGCGAACGCACGAAGGCTTAACTCAGCAAAGCGCCCAACCGTTTGATGCCTTCGTTTATCGTGGCTTCATCTGGTAGGGAGAAATTCAGACGGATAGTGTTACCACCCGACCCATCGGCGTGAAATGCACGGCCCGGCACAAAGGCGACACGGTGTGTTTCAAGCGATTTGGCAAGTAACGCCGCGCCATCGATATGGTCTGGCAGGGTCAACCAAATGAACATGCCGCCTTCGGGTTTGGTCCAGCGCACGCCTTCGGGCATATGCTGCGTAAGTGCATTTAACATACAATCGCGGCGTTCTTTATATGTATTCCGCAGCTTAACCACATGATCATCAAAAACCTGCCGCGCTACACCATTGATCGCGATCTGATTGATCGTCGGTGAATGCAAATCTGACGCCTGTTTCATCAGCACCAATTGCGCAATGACAGGCTGCGCGGCGCAAACCCACCCGACCCGCAAGCCCGGCGCCAATGTTTTTGAGAAACTGCCACAATAAATCGTGCGGCAATCATTGATATCGCCTTTGCGCGCAATCTCAAGCGCAAGCACAGGAGGGATCGGATCACCATCATAACGCAACGATTGATAAGCCGCGTCTTCGATCAACGCGATGTCCAGATCATCACCCAAATCCAGCAGGGCTTCGCGCCCAGCCCGGTCGATGGTTTCCCCGGTTGGATTCGCAAAATCAACCGATGCATAGGCAAATTTGACCCGCCCTCCGTGGCCCGCTGCGCGCTGCGCGTAGTCAGTGGCAGGGCGATTGCTGTTCAGGTTGAGCCTATCATACTGTGGTTCATAAGCATTAAACGCGCCAAGCGCACCCAAATAGGTTGGCCAAGTCACCAGCGCCGTATCTCCCGGCGACAAAAACAATTTGCCAAGATAATCCAACGCTTGCTGCGACCCCGATGTGATCAGGATATTGTCGCGTGTGCATGGCATACCCAGTTTTTGCATTTGCTCTGCAATCCAGTCGCGCAGCGGCGGATAGCCTTCGCTGGCAGAATACTGTAGCGCCTCGGATTGCATGTCTGGACCAAGCGCATCTGCGAATGCGTCTTGGAACGCAGTGGTGGGAAACAGCTTTGGATCAGGAATGCCCCCCGCAAAGGAAATGATACCTGGTTGATCCAACAATTTAAGCAGTTCGCGTATTTCCGACGCCGTCATGCGTGCCATGCGCGATGCGAATATTTGGTCCCACATATATCGATTCTCCCTGTGACAGAGCGGCATATTGGCACAAGAAAAATTTAAGTCAACAAAGCTGACCTACCTCCCGCGCAGTATTACGCGCGGGAGGCAATTTTTTAGTCCGCTTGAACAACCGGGCCCAGCGCACTAAGCCCTTTGAGGATGTCGATTGCGTAAGCCATTTGATAATCGTCTTCACGCAACTGCGCGGCGGCTTCGGCGCGCGCGCGGTCCTCTTCAATCTGGCGAATTTCGTCTTCGGTCAGACTGTCGTTATCCAAGGCACCGCGCAAAGATGCCTCGGTGCGCTGGTTGCGCGTTTCTTCCTCTTCCTCGTCAGATGGCTGCGGGCGCGGCTGTTCGACGATAATGTCAGGGGAAATTCCTAAGGCCTGAATAGAACGGCCGGAGGGTGTATAATAGCGTGCCGTAGTCAGACGCATCGCGCCATCGCTACTCAGCGGAATCACGGTCTGTACAGAACCTTTCCCAAACGAATTGGTCCCCACCACGATGGCCCGACGGTGATCTTGCAACGCACCGGCCACAATTTCAGAGGCCGAAGCAGAGCCCCCGTTCACCAAGACCACAATCGGTTTTCCTTGGGCCAAATCGCCTTCTGTCGCGTTGAAACGATCACCGTCTTCGGTCTCACGTCCGCGCGTAGAAACGATTTCGCCAGCATTCAGAAACGCGTCTGAAACGTAGATCGCTTGGTTCAGCAACCCGCCGGGGTTGTTGCGCAAATCCAAGATAAATCCGTCAACATTGTCGATACCACCAGCCTCGGATATCTGTTCTTCGATCCCTTCGCTCAGGTTTGGGTAGGTCTGTTCGTTGAAGGTCGTGATCCGCAAGACCACGGCCTTGCCCTCTGTCCGGCTGCGCACGGCAGTCATTTTGATGGTATCGCGAATAATCGAAACGTCGAACGGTTCAACTTCGCCTTCGCGTACGACAGTGATGATGATTTCGGCCCCGACGGGTCCCCGCATCAAATCGACCGCGTCGTTCAGGGTCAGCCCCATCACGCTTTCGCCGTCAACGGCCGTGATGAAATCACCGGCCAGCATTCCAGCCGCATCAGCAGGGGTGCCATCCATAGGCGACACGACTTTGACCCAGCCGTCTTCTTGGGTCACTTCGATCCCCAGCCCGCCAAATTCGCCACGCGTGCTCACCCGCATGTCGGCAGCAGCTTCGGCAGACATATAGCTGGAATGCGGGTCAAGCGATGTCAGCATCCCGTTGATCGCTGCTTCGATCAGTTCTTTGTCGTCGACATCTTGGACATAATCAGTGCGAATCCGTTCAAAGATATCGCCAAATAAATCAAGCTGTTCGTAAACGCTGCCAGATGTTTGAGCATCTTGCGCGACAAGCGGCCCTGCGACTTGAACAGTCGTGACCAGACCAAGGGCAGCGCCCCCAAGGGCGGCTAATACTAGTTTTTTCATTCCACGTCCTATGTCTATTCCAGCGCGAACCATGCATCTGGGCTCACTGAACTCTGCCCGTCCCTGACCTCAAGATAAAGGGGTAGTGCGCCTGCTTCGCCGTCATCGCCCACATTTTCGGTCAAAATACCGTTAACTTCTGTCGCATTACGGCCCATCGTCCCAAGCGGCGTTCCCGCAGGCACGATTTGCCCAGCGCTGCCATAAAGCGTCTCAAGCCCCGCAAAGATGAATACAACATCAGGTGCGGGTTCTAAAATGATTACATTCAAATCCCCCAAAAGAGGTCCGACATAAAGGATCGTTGCATCAACAGGTGCCGTGACCAACGCCTGCGGCGCAGTCGCAATATAGATGCCTGCGTCGTCGCCACTTTGCGGTTGTACGATGCCCGAAACGGGTAAAGGCAAGTTTCCCTGCTTGGTCAGATCGGCCTCACTATCGGGCAGATGCGTCGCAAGCGCATCGGCAAATGCATCAAGCGTTTCAGACCCCGACATCAGTAATGCGGTTTGCACTGGGTCATCTTCGAACCGAATGGGTAAGTCTGTGCGCGCCGAAATCGCATGGCCCAATGAAGACCGTGCAGATTGCGCGCCTTGCATCCCCGCCGTGAGCGTATCCGTGGTTTCCTGCCGCAACACGCGCAGGTCATGTACCTGTCCGATCTGGGCCCGCAGATCATCTGCCGCACCCTTAAGCGATTGCGTCACATCTGCAGCCAACATCCCAGCGCGCACCGTATCAATGGGTGATTGCGGTTGGCTACGCGACACAGGCCGCGGCGTTTTCGACATAGTGGCAAGGGCCCCGATCAAGACACCCAATTCCGCACGGCGTGCGTCCAAATCGGCGGTCAGCGCGGTTTCTTGCGCCTGTAGCTGCCGCAGTCCAGAACGCGCGGCGGCCAGCCCAGCCTCATAGGCTTGCACCGTTTGGGTCAAGGCCGCAATCTGGTCACGCGCATCTCCTGCAGTTTCCAACCGCGCTTGTGCGGCTTGCAATTGTGCCATTGCGTCGCGCGCGGCCGTGTCCGCCGATTGGCCGAACACAGGTGCTGCCAGACAGATCAGGAATACCGCGAACCTCATTTTTGAATCAATGTGCGTCCGGTCATTTCAGGTGGCAGCTCTAGCCCCATCAGATCAAGGATCGTCGGCGCCAAATCGGCCAAACGCCCTTCACGCAATGTGGCCCCTTCAGGCCCACCAACCAACGCGACAGGCACCGGGTTCAGCGTATGCGCGGTATGCGGACCGCCTGTTTCAGGGTCGATCATCGTTTCGCAATTGCCGTGATCAGCGGTCACGATCATTGCACCACCCGCGGCCTTAAGTGCAGCCAACACCTGCCCCAAACCGCTATCCACAGATTCACATGCCTTGATCCCTGCATCCAGATCACCTGTATGGCCAACCATATCAGGGTTGGCATAGTTCGTAACGATCATATCGTAGCCGTCGCCGATTGCCTTCACAAAAGCCGTAGTCACTTCGCCTGAGGACATTTCGGGTTGCAGATCATAGGTCGCAACCTTGGGTGATTTCGGCATAAAGCGGTCTTCGCCCGCAGCAGGTTCTTCGATCCCACCATTTAAGAAAAACGTCACATGCGGATATTTCTCGGTTTCGGCCAGCCGGAACTGACGCAGGCCGTGTTTGGCCACCCAAGCGCCCAGTGTGTTTTGAATATCGCGTTTCGGGAATACGGTTTCGAACCAATCATCATGGCGATCTGAATAGCTGACCATACCCAGCAACGCGCACAGATCAGGCTGTACCCGGTCAAACGCATCAAATGCCGGATCCGCAATAGCGGCCAAGATTTCGCGCGCCCGGTCGGATCGGAAGTTCAAACAAAACAGCCCGTCGCCCGCCGCAAACCCGGCGTAATCACTGATCACGGTAGCAGGGATAAACTCATCCGTTTTGCCATTCGCGTAAGCCGCGTCAATCGCCGCTTGTGGTGTTTCCGCCTGCGCGCCCTGCCCGTTCACCATCGCGTCATAGGCCGTTTGCACCCGGTCCCAGCGATTGTCGCGGTCCATCGCAAAATAGCGGCCAATGACCGTGGCAATTTGCACGGCCTTCGGCAAAGCTGCTTGCAAAACCTGCATGAATTCTGTCGCCGAAGATGGCGCCACATCGCGCCCATCTGTAATCGCATGGATCACCGTCGGAACGCCTGCATCATCTAATGCTTTGGCGGCTGCGATAATATGGTCTACGTGGCCATGCACGCCGCCATCTGACACAACGCCCATCAAATGCGCGCGTCCTCCGGATGCTTTCATCTTGGCGATAAAGGCTTGCAAAGCCTCGGCCTGCGCGAATGTGCCGTCTTCAATCGCCAGTTCGATCTGGCCTAAATCCATCGCCACAACACGGCCCGCGCCGATATTCGTGTGGCCGACCTCTGAATTGCCCATCTGCCCGCCGGGCAACCCAGCATCACGACCATGCGTCAACAGCTGCGCATGCGGCCCTTGCATGATCGCGTCGAAATTGGGGGTATCGGCCAGCTTAGGCGCATTCCCAACTGAATCATCACGCAGCCCCCAACCATCAAGAATACACAAGACAACGGGTTTGGGTGCAGACATGGGGTAATCTCCGATTTGATGTTACGGCAGGTTTAGCGCAGGTCGCAGACGAACGAAACACGAATTGAAAATTGGCCCGTTTTACTATACCCCAACGGAATGGGATTGGAACAGCCCGTCAATAGACAGCGCGAAAATCGGCCCCAAGGTTACTATGAGCGCACTGCCTCTAGTGATTTCGAATTCGTTCTCGTGCGGTTTCGATTAACTCGATAAGTTCCGGCTCGTTGAAAACTTCGGGCTGACATGCAAACCAGTCTTGATGCAAAGTGACTGTCTGCGCGCTAGGGTCGACCACTAGTGCAAATGTATTGAATTTAAGCTCCGCAGTCGCGTCATTTTCTAAAGCTTTTTTTACACGTTTCAGGAAAAGTCCGGCAGCGCCCACGACTTCTGCGTCAAGATAGCCAATTGCGATTTTTCGATTTGAACCTGTCATGATAAAGTGATGGCAGTTCCTAACACGCGAAGCAATAAGACACGCTCTCCATTGACGACTTCGTGCCACCCGTTTGTTCGCTTTGTAGACTTAGACCGCCATTCATAGCACCGGGCAAAATCACGCGCGATGATACGGCCCGCCCGACAAGATCGACGCGGCGCGGTACAGCTGTTCGGCGAGCATCACCCGCACCAGCATATGTGGCCAGACCATTTTGCCAAAACTTAAGGATGCATCCGCGCGCGCGCGCAGGCTTGGGTCGATGCCATCCGCGCCGCCGATGACAAAGGCGACGTCTTGGCGGCCTTGGTCGCGCCAATCGCCAAGCATCTTTGCAAAATCCGGTGATGACATGACCTTGCCGCGCTCATCCATCGTGCAGATCAACGCGCCCGAAGGAATGGATTTTTGTAGCAATCCGGCCTCGGCAGGCATGCCGCCGCCTTTTTTATCTTCGACCTCGATCAGTTGGGCAGGGCCAAGCGCAAGCGCGCGCCCCGTCCGGTCGAACCGGGTCAAATAATCGTCGTAAAGATCGCGCTCTGGGCCGCGTCGCAGTCGGCCCACTGCGCAAATATGCACACGCATCAGGTCGCTGCGGCGGACCCGGGCTGCCACATCTTTTCGATCTGATAGAAGTCGCGCACTTCGGGGCGGAAGATATGCACAATGATATCGCCCGTATCGATCAGCACCCAATCGCCGCTGTCTTTACCTTCGAGCTTTGAAAACACGTTGAAGTCATGCTTGAGCCGCTCAGACAGCTTTTCAGCCATCGCAATCACCTGACGGGTCGAGCGCCCAGAGGCGATCACCATATGGTCACCCATTTCGGATTTACCGCGCAGATTGATCTGCACGACGTCTTCGGCTTTATCATCGTTCAGTGATTGCAGAACAGCCGCCAAAAGCGCGTCGCTGGTCGCAGTTTTAGTCCCAGTCATAGACGGGCCCCCGGCGTTGACAGCATCTGCTGCCGATGTGGAAAGAGACAGAACATTGTCCTCCTTTATATGTGCCGTCATGGCCCCGGCACCGGGCATGCTTTAAAACTAGCAACGCACAGCGCATTTTTCAACAAAACTCAGCAGGGCGAACGCCCATGTCGCGGATTTGTCCAAGACATGCAATGGCAGAACGCAATCTCTCGTAAACCAGAACAGCCTCGCGCACCTTAAGACAGCAACCTCGAAAGACCTTGCAACGCTAGCACGATATCCTGCGCAAAACGCAAGAAATGGGATAGAAAATTCACTATTTTGCCCCACTTTGCGCGCAATGTCTTGCGACAGAAATCGTGATGTAAACCCTATAGTATTAACTGGACAGTAATTATGTTTCGTACTCCTCGCTGTGTGATCGTTCCACTCTCTATTGCCGCGCTCTCCTTTGCCGCTACCGCCAATGCTGAAGAAGCGACCGGACAGGCCGAAATTCTTGATGTGCAATATGACGTTGAATCAGATGGCGCTGACCGCATTCATATTGCTGGCCAGTTACGCACCCTCACGCAACAGGTTGCGGCTGCGTCCTGCGCACTCACATCCGATATCGCAGTCGACGAAGCGCATGACGTTCTTGAACTGGCGACGGCTCAGTTTGACCGCTATATCGTCGCACTGAAAGAAGGCGACGAAGGGTTGCACATTTTGCACCCTGAAACCCGTCGCCTCACAATCGCAGATATCGATCATGTCCGCGAAGAATGGGACGCTATCCACGGGGCAATCGATTCCGTCCTTGAAGACGGTCACGATGTTGAAAGCGCGCATATCATCGACGATCACAACCTCAAGCTTCTTGAGCTGACGACGATCTTGGCGTCCGACATCGCGAGCCAATACGCGCATCCGTTTGAGATCAGCGCCGCAGACGCGATGACGATTGAAATCGCGGGACGTCAGCGCATGCTGACCCAAAAAATGGCAAAAGACGCTTGTGAAGTCTGGACCGGCTATCACGCCGAAGAAGCCAAAGAAGACCTCGCGCAAACGATGACAATCTTTGAAGCTTCTCTAAATGCGTTAAGATTCGGCTTGCCTGAAGCGGGCATCCAAGCCGCCCCGAACGACGCAATTCGAAACGATTTGGACGAACTTTTGGCGCGTTGGGACATCATAAAGGTCAATGCCCAAACGCTCGTTGATGGCGGAACGCTGAACGAGGAGCAAAAGACCGAAGTGTTCCACGACCTCGAGGTTGAGTTGGCTGATCTCGACCACCTTCTTCTTGACTACAAAGAATACGCTGAACGCGCCCACTAATCTACGCTCGGCCGTTCACGCGGATTGTGGGCGACCAGCACCTCATTGAAAGGTACGACCATGTTAAGACGACTATGCAGTGGAACAACGCTGACGGTTGCGATTTGCACAACCCCCCTTACCGTACACGCAGACGACGCTGCCGATGCCGCACTCATCGAGGCACAATATGAAATTGAATCTGACGGCGCGGATCGCATTCGTGTTGCAGGCCAGTTACGGACGCTCACCCAACAAGTCGCCGCAGCGTCCTGTGCTTTGTCGACAGATATCAGCATCGACGAGGCGCATGACGTGCTTGAACATGCGACCCAACAGTTCGATCAATATATCGTTGCGCTGCGCGACGGCGACGACACCCTGCACATTCTGCATCCAGAAACCCGCCGCCGCACGTTAGAAGACATCGCACATGTTGCTGCGGAATGGGACACCATCCACGGCGCGGTAGATTCCATTTTGCTTGATGGGCATGATACGGAAAGCGCGCATCTCATTGATGACCACAACCTTGAACTTTTAGAGCTTACAACCGTTCTTGCGTCAGATATCACAGGCCAATACAGCCACCCCTATGAGATCACTGCGGCTGACGCGATGATGATTGAAATCGCTGGTCGCCAACGCATGCTAACCCAAAAAATGGCCAAAGATGCCTGCGAAATCTGGGCGGGCTACCATGCAGACGCTGCCCGCGAAGATCTTGCACAGACTGTTGAGGTTTTTGAAAACTCGTTGAACGCGCTGCGGTATGGGCTTCCTGCGGCGGGTCTTCAAGAAGCGCCAAACGACAAAATTCGTGATGATCTTGATCAGCTGATCGCGCGTTGGGAAACGATTAAGGTCAACGAACAGACGTTGATCGATGGCGGCACACTGACCGACGATCAAAAGGCGGCCGTCTTTCATGACCTCGAAGTCGAACTGGCTGAGCTAGACCACCTTCTTGATGACTATAAAGCATACGCTGAGCGCACCCACAAACGCTAGTCGCGAAGAAAAATACGGCCCCGTTAATACGCGGGGCCGCTCATTTACAAATCAAACGTCGCAAAGACTGGGGCGTGGTCGCTTGGGCGGTCCCATCCACGCGCATCGCGCATCACACGGCTGGAATGCGCGGCATTTTGGATATCAGCCGTGGCCCAAATGTGATCAAGGCGCCGGCCCTTGTCAGCCGCATCCCAATCCTTGGCACGGTACGACCACCAACTGTACAGCTTACCATCCGGGATATCGTTCCGGGTCACATCGGCCCAGTCACCTGCAGCCATCACATCGGCGAAATGTTCGACCTCGATCGGCGTGTGGCTCACGACCTTCAATAGTTTTTTGTGATCCCAAACATCGTCTTCGCGCGGCGCGATGTTTAGATCACCCACGAGGATAGATTTCTCGGGCTTGGCTGCGTTAAACGTGTCGCGCATGTCCGTCAGGTAATCCAGTTTTTGACCGAACTTTTCGTTCACCTCACGGTCCGCGACGTCACCGCCCGCAGGGACATAATGGTTATGGATCGTCACACCGTTTTCCAGCCGTCCTGCAATGTGGCGAGCATGGCCAAGC
The DNA here is from genome assembly GCF_003318235.1 of Loktanella sp. D2R18. Taxonomy (GTDB): domain Bacteria; phylum Pseudomonadota; class Alphaproteobacteria; order Rhodobacterales; family Rhodobacteraceae; genus Yoonia. The sequence continues at coordinate 557,158 of NZ_QOCG01000030.1, forward strand.
TGGGCAAAATCCTCTGCACCGGCCTCAACCATCGGAATTTTGGAAAAAATCGCGACACCGTTGTAACCCTTTTGGCCACGCGCAACCATATGCGTATATCCAAGCGCCTGAAACTGCGCCAACGGGATCTTATCAACCGGGCTTTTGCATTCCTGCAAGCACAGTACGTCGGGCGCTTCTTCGCCCATCAGCTTTGCGACGATGTCTTCGCGCAAACGCACCGAGTTGATGTTCCAAGTCGCCAAAGTAAAGGCCATGCTGTTTCGCTTTCAATATAGTGTTGCACGCCATTTGTGGCGCGCATTCTTGAGGTGATCAACCCTATTGAGCTAGACCCCAAGTGCCGCAACAGGCTGCACCCGTCCAACCGTGATCCCGCGCCAATTTTTCAGTGTCGGCGTCATCCGCGCAATGGCTGCTGGGTGTTTGGGATCCAGTACACCAAGCGACACCAAGATCGCCGCGATCACGCATTCGCTGGCGCGCGTCGCCCCGTCACGAATTTTCAACGCCACACCGATCCGTTTTTCGGGGATGATCGCCACAAACACGCCGTCCGCCCCTGTTTTAATCGCAGCGCGCCCATTCATTGCGCGCATCAAGTCCGTGCAGGCCCGCGTTTCACCCGCGACCAGTTCGGGATAGGTCATCATCGCTTCGCGCAATTTCACTGCGGCCGTGCTGCGCAAGTCCGACCGTTCATGAGCGCTCGCAAAAAACGCCATCGCACGTGCAAGCCCGTGCACTGTGCAAGCATGATTCGGCGCAGAACACCCGTCGATGCCATAGGTTGGGCTGGTTTCTTCGGTAGTTTCTTCAAACGCAGCTTTGCCGGCCTGTTGCACAGGGTGATCAACCTTTTCATAATCAGCGCCCCCGCCGAGGTGCTTGTTCAACGTCAAGAAGCCAGCGTGTTTACCCGAACAATTATTGTGGATTTGGCAGGGCTCTGAATGGGCGCGGATCAGCGCGTAGCGGGCATCCTTATCGGCGGGCGTCTGTGGCCCACAGCGAAAATCAGCATCACTGAACCCCAAATCATCCAGCCACGCGCCGACCCGATCAGTGTGAATTGCGGCCCCTTGGTGCGAAGCGCACGACAGCGCAAGCTGCTCTTGCGTCAGATGCGCACCTGCGCCACTTTCCAGCAGGGGCAGGGCCTGGATCATCTTACACGACGATCTTGGAAAAATTTGCGCGCTTGGATCCCCCCAAGCGTTCACAATTTCGCCAGCTTCATCGCAAACCACCGCATGCCCCTGATGCACACATTCAAGCAACTCACCGCGCCAAACTTCAACCAGATCAACAGGATTTGCCATTTTTTTGCCTTTTTGGATTGTCACTGTAAGCGCGATTGCGCGCGCATTGCCGTTTTGGGGGCTTTCCCCTCGGCGGGTTTTTTTGTTAAAGCTAACGCTATCGGGTAACGACAGGTCCTACCAGCCAAAAAGATACATCTTTGCGGCACAAGAAACAGCGGACCAACAAGAGGCAAAGACAGCTTGGAGGCTGCGAAATGAATTTAAATATTGCACGCGTGTTTGGCGTTGTTGCGGCGTTGGTTTGCGCCACCACGGCGACCGCACAAGACTCTAGTGAAAACCGCGTTGCGGCCAATACAGATTGGGCCGTCTACGTCGAAGCTGACCCTAAAGAGTGCTGGGCGGTTTCTGCGCCGGTGGGATCCAACAACACACGTGATGGACAACCTGTCACCGTGCGCCGTGGCGAAATCCAGATGATCGTATTCTACCGCCCATCTGAGAGCGTGACCGGCCAAGTGATGTTTGCAGGCGGTTATCCGTTTGCAAGTGGGTCAACCGTTTCGGTGCAAGTCGGCGACACGACACTTGAAATGTTTACCGAAGGTGAATTTGCATGGCCCGCCAGCGCCGAAGATGATGCGAAATTTGTCGCCGCCATGAAACGCGGCGCTGATGCGGTTGTCACAGGCCGTTCCGGCCGCGGCACGCAGACCCAAGACACTTTTAGTTTGCTGGGCTTTACCGCCGCCGTTGACGAAGCCGCCTCGCAATGTGCGGGCTAACCCATATGTTGCCCTTGCGGTGACAGTATATTTCCTGCGGGCTGCTTTTCTTGTGAAAGCGGCCCGTTTCTTTTATAGGCAGCGCTTATCCTAATGTCGGAGCACCCCATGGACGCCAAGGCCCCTATTACTCAGGACGTGATGACGATCCCACGCAAACTGCCTGATAGTCTACCGAACCTGATCGGTCTGACGCGCCCAGCGCTGCGTGATGCATTGATCGCCGTCGGCACGAAGGAAAAGCAAGCCAAGATGCGCGCGGGCCAAATATGGCAATGGCTGTACCACTGGGGCATTCGCGACTTTGATCAGATGACCAATCTATCCAAAGACTATCGCGCGATGCTTGCCGAGAATTTCGTCATTCAATTACCCGAGGTCGTAACCCGGCAAATATCTGAGGATGGCACGCGCAAGTATCTGGTCCGCATCGCAGGTGGCCACGAAGTCGAAGTCGTCTATATCCCCGAAACTGACCGTGGAACCCTGTGTATTTCCAGCCAAGTCGGCTGCACGTTGACCTGTTCGTTCTGCCACACAGGCACGCAAAAACTTGTCCGTAATCTGACCGCAGGCGAGATTATTGGCCAAGTCATGTTGGCGCGCGATGATCTGGGCGAATGGCCCGAACAAGGTGCCCGTAACGAAGCCGCGCCACGTCTTTTGTCGAACATCGTTCTGATGGGCATGGGTGAGCCGCTCTATAATTTTGAAAACGTACGTGACGCGATGAAGATCGCGCTTGATCCCGAAGGGATCGCCCTGTCCCGTCGTCGCATTACCCTTTCAACATCCGGCGTCGTTCCCGAAATTGCCCGTACCGCCGAAGAGATCGGTTGCCAGCTTGCAGTATCTTTCCATGCCACCACGGATGAAGTGCGCGATAAACTGGTCCCGATTAATAAACGCTGGCCAATTGCGGATTTGCTCGATGCGCTGCGGGTCTATCCCAAAGCGTCGAATTCAGAACGGATCACATTTGAATATGTGATGCTGGATGGTGTAAATGATTCCGACGAAGACGCGCACCGGCTGGTCGAACTGATCAAAGGCATTCCGGCCAAGATCAACCTAATCCCATTCAACGAATGGCCCGGCGCGCCCTATAAACGGTCGTCAAATAACCGTATCCGTGCGTTTTCCGACATCGTCTATAACGCAGGCTATTCATCGCCCGTACGCAAACCGCGCGGCGAAGACATCATGGCTGCTTGTGGTCAGTTAAAATCAGCCACAGAGCGGGCGCGAAAAAGCCGTGCAGAAATCGCAAAAGAAGCCGGCGTTTAACGAATTTTTCATCTTGTTTCGTTAAGCATAACGCATGAAACATCTTGTTATCGATTTACCGCCGGAACTTCATGATGCGCTCGAACATATGACCGGTCGCAATGAAACTGTTATTGGAAATATTGTTCGTGACGCGCTGCGCAATGATTTACGCCAGCGCGCGGCGATCCTGACGGAACGGGCGCATCAAACGGCGCAATTATCCAGCTAGTCGATGCGCCTGCGCAAAAAATAGCGCAGGCGTATATCCTTATGCCAGCAACGCGCGTGCCTCGTCAGGTGACAAGGCCGCAGGGCGTTCGCAGGTGGTCGTCATATCGACAAACCGGCGTTCCTCGCCCGCCTTTAAGATGCTGGTCATCACGTCAACCGCATGGAGCGCGACGTCGATATTACAGCGATGAGGGCGATCTTCGGCGATGGCCGTGGCCATATCAGCAAGCCCGGCACAGCGATAATTCGCGCGGATGTCTTCGTAGTTCACCACGCCGAACGGATGATCCCATGGTGCAACGGTGTGGATGTCTTTGTCTTCACCGCTGATTTCAACGTCACCACCAAAAAAGTTCGGATCCGGAAGGAAGATAGACCCGTTTTCACCGTAAAGCTCCATGTGGTCATGGCGATGCGACCAGACATCCCAGCTTGCGCTTAGGGTCACGGCGGCACCGTTCTCGAATTCAAGCAAGGCTTGAATATCTGTCGGTGTTTCCACCTTCAGGACCTCGCCATTGCGGGCCCCGTTGCTGATGGTGCGCGTCGCAAAGGCTGATTTCGCAAGCGCCGTGACCGATTTCACCGGCCCGATCAACTGGATCAGGTTGGTGATGTAATACGGCCCCATATCCAAAACCGGGCCACCGCCTGGCTTAAAGAAAAAGTCGGGGTTCGGGTGCCATGCTTCCATGCCATGCCCCATCACGTGGCATGTGCCACCGATGATACGCCCGACTTTACCGGCATCAATTTGCGCACGCGCTAATTGATGCGATCCACCAAGGAACGTGTCCGGCGCCGACCCAATACGTAGGCCTTTTGACGTTGCCAGATCGCGCAGTTCTTTGCCTTCTTCCAAGGTCAACACCAATGGTTTTTCGGAATAGGCGTGTTTGCCTGCTTCGATGATCTGTTTCGTCACTGCAAAATGCACATCAGGGATCGTCAGGTTCACGACCACATCGATATCCTGCGCCGCAAGCAAATCCGCGACAGTTTCAGCACGCACGCCAAATTCAGCGGCCCGTGCCTTGGCCGCGTCCATGTTGATATCCGCGACCGCCTTAACATCCAGCGACTTAAATAGCGGAGCCAGCTTAAGATAAGAGGTCGAAATATTACCGCATCCGATGATGCCAACACCAAGTTTAGTCATGATAGAACCTCCTAGAATTTCTGGATCGCAGCCAAGCTGCGGCTTGCAAACCGGGCGTGGTCTTTGGGGTTATCGTGTTCGACCACATAGTGATCTACGCCCGCCTCTTGCAGCGCAGCATGGATCGCGGCCCAATCTTGAGTACCGTGGCCAACATCCGCCCAGCCATCTTCGTCTGCGTTTTCACCAGCCCGTGCAATGTCTTTGATATGCGCCGCCGCGATGCGGCCCGCGTATTTCTGAATCCACGCGACCGGATCAAGCCTCGCGCGCGCGACCCAACCAAGGTCGAGTTCAAACATCAATGCGTCTGACGCCGCCGCGATAAGATCAAGCGGTAACTCACCCGTTTCTGTCGCCACAAATTCAAAGTCATGATTGTGCCAACCAAAGACCAGACCTGCGTCTTGAAACGGCTTACCAGCCTCGGCCAAACGTGTCCCAAACGCGGCCCAACCGGCGGCATCCACCGGGCGATCATCAGGCATCACAAAAGGTACGATAACCTCTTGAATCCCCAATTCCTTTGCGATGGCAATCGCTTTTGATGCGTTACCCTCGACCATATCCAGCCCAAAGTGACTGCTGGTCATTTTCAGGCCTGTCGCGTCAAGCCCCGCCTTTAGCCCATCGAGATCATCAAAAAGGCCCCCGAAACCTTCGACCTCTTTGAACCCGGTCTCAGAGAGCATTTGCAGTGTATCCTCCAACGGTGGAAAGTTCCGTGAGCAGTAGAGTTGGTAGGAAATCTTGGTCATGTTTTCTCTCCTCGATCAGGCGTATGTCGCGCTGTGCAGATCGCGCAGCGTGAAGTTTGGTTTGTCTGCAGGATTGGCTGGCGCAAAATGCACAACCTTTGTTTGTCCGGGCAAAAGCGTGAAGGCATTGTCGTCAAATCGCCCGGGCACATCGGCCTCGATCGCGACGAACAATGCCAGCGTCTGCGCAGTAAGTGTGAGTGTATTGCCAGAAACAAGTTGGGTCAGGTTTGGTGCCTGCAGATTGTAGTCTTTGTAAGGTTTAGGCGCGAATGTATCGCTGCCTGCCACGCCATCCGCGGTTTCCCACGCATAATGCAACATTTCATCAGGCTTCAGGTCTGCGCTCGCGATTGTCAGCACGTCCACTGCTGTTGTTTCGACGGATGCGCCACCCACGCACAGCGCACGCAATTTGCCCGTCATGTCCACTGCCGAAACGGTGACAGATACATCGCTGGCGGCCGGCGCATCATTGACCGCACGGATCACATAATCCCCATTAACAGGCACAGCCGTGACCAAGACAGGCGCATAGAATTCGCGCGCCATATGGTGCAGCAACTTCCAATCACCGCCATGATCAAGCGAGGCCCACGAACAGACCGGCCACGTATCATTGAGCTGCCAAATTAACGTGCCCATACAGCGCGGTTTAAGACTGCGCCAATGGGTGACAGCGGTTTTGATCGCAAGGCCCTGTTGGACTTGGGACATATAAACAAAATCGTCAAAGTGCTTCGGCCAACGGAAATAACGGAACATGGTTTCTGCGATCCGCGCATTGCCGCCTGCGTTCTTTTGATGGCTTTCCAGCACGGGGGCGGCGATGTTTTGATCTGCCACGCCTGCGAATTTGCGCACGGCATTCATCGACGGGTAGCTTTGGAATCCGAATTCGGAACAGAAACGTGGGCCGACATCGCGGTAGTGGTCAAAGTCGCGGCCTTCGTGCCAGACCGACCAGAAATGCATATCGCCCGATCCATCGTCATGCCACGCATCGCCAAAATTCATAGGCCCCGGAGACGGCGAAGACGGCCACCAGATCGCCGTTGGATCGACTTCAAGCAGTTGCGTTTCAATCGCCCGGTTCAGCCGGTCATAATTTACCAGATAGCGATCGCGGTCGTTGATGCTACAGTCGTACCATCCCAATGCACCGATCAATTCATTGTCGCCACACCAGATCGCGATGCTCGCGTGGTGGTGCATCCGTGCGACATTGTCGGAGACCTCAGCCCGAACCTCGGCCAGATATACGGCGTCGGATGGGTAAAGATTGCAGGCGAACATAAAGTCCTGCCAAACCAATAGGCCCATTTCGTCGCAAGCGTCATAGAACGACGACGGTTCGTACCGCCCACCGCCCCAAATGCGGATCATATTCATATTGGCATCGACCGCCGATTGCAGCAGGTCGCGTGTCTTTTCATCGGTGATTTGACCGGGCAGTGCATCTGTGGGGATCCAATTCGCCCCTTTGCAGAATACATCGCGGCCGTTGATCCGGAATTTGAACCCAAGGCCAATATCATCGGCCTCGGTGATCAGCTGCAAGTCACGTAAACCTATGCGGCGCTGCGTCTTTGCCGCGCCCGCCGTTACGGTCAAATCATAAAGTGGCTGGTCACCTTGACCGACGGGCCACCATAGGTCTGGATTCTCAATCAAGATGCTTAACGCGCAGACGCCATTGACCGCCTCCCCCGTCACGGTTCGCCCCGCAATGGTCGCCACGACCTCGCCATCATGATTGGCGGTATAGGCGGTCACGCCTAGGGTCACCGCACCAACCGTGTGGGTTTGCGTGATCGCGAGCCGATCAATCCGTGGCGCACGCGATGGTTCAATTGCCATCGTGCCATAAATACCAAAAGGCGCGAGCGCGATATTCCAATCCCAGCCAAAATCACAGGCGGGTTTGCGGAGAAAATTCCCATCCGGGATTGGGCAGTTCTTGCTGATCGGCAGTTCAAACGGATGCGCCGCATGTTTTTTGCCGCCCGCAACCACAGGGGAATGGAAAGTGATGCTGATTGTGTTTGTGTCAACCTTTGCGACGCCTGCAAGCGGCACTCGGTAGGTCCGGAAAGCGTTTTCAGCCTCTAGCACGACCTGATCGTTGACACGTACGGTTACGACGGTGTCCATCTCGGACAGCACCAAATCTATATCGATTTCGGTGACATCGAAATTGCGAGTGACCGTCCAGTCGCGTTCGCAGATCCACCGCAAATCATATTCGTTGCGACCCCAGTAAGGATCGGCAATCAATCCGGCCTCTCGCAGGGCTGTAATACCGTCTGTCGGCATTTGCATTGCGCAAGCATAGTCACCGCTGTCATCAGACAGCGCCCACTCACCCGCCAAATTTAGATGGGTCACAGGCGATCCTCGGTCGCTTTATCAAACAGTGACGCGCGTGCAGGGTCGATCCCGATCTGCAACACTTCACCCGCTTGAACACGCGCTTGGCCATCCATGCGGATGCGGAAACTGTGCTGGCCCAGCTTAGCGTAAACCAAAGTGTCAGATCCCATCGGTTCAACCAGATCAACGTCTGCTTCAAATTGCAGCGGCGCATTGCGCACCAGTTCACCGGTCACAACATGTTCAGGTCGGATCCCGACAATGGCCGGGCGACCAGCAGTCTGCGGCGCTGCAAAATCATATCCGGTCATTGGCAAGGTCATGTCGTCAACCTTGAACGCGCCACCTTCCAAATTTCCCTCTAGAAAATTCATAGACGGGCTACCAATAAAATCCGCAACATAAAGATTGCGCGGTTGGTTATAGATTTCATCTGGGGTGCCAAGCTGCATGATTTTGCCACCCTTCATCACAGCGATCCGGTCAGCCAAAGTCATCGCCTCTACTTGATCGTGGGTCACGTAAACCATCGTGTTTTGTAGCTGGTTGTGCAGGCGCTTCAGCTCGACCCGCAGATCAACACGCAGTTTGGCATCAAGGTTCGACAAAGGTTCGTCGAACAAAAATACATCCACATCGCGCACCAGCGCGCGGCCAATCGCAACACGTTGACGCTGACCACCCGATAGGGCACCGGGCTTACGGTCAAGCAGCGCTTCGATTTGCAGGATTTCGGCGGCGCGGGCGACGCGCTTCTCGATCTCGTCTTTTGGAACTTTAGCATTTTTCAGGCCAAACGACAGGTTCCCTTTGACGGTCATCTGTGGATACAGCGCATAAGATTGGAACACCATGCCGATGCCGCGCTCGGATGGTTCGGCCCAAGTGACGTTATTGCCCTTAATGAAAATCTGACCATCGGTGACTTCAAGCAAGCCAGCAATACAGTTCAGCAGGGTCGACTTTCCACAGCCAGATGAACCAAGAAGCACTAGGAACTCACCTTCCCCTATATTGAGGTTCAAGTCTTGCAGCACTTTTACCGCGCCAAACGACAGGTCGAGATTTTTGATTTCGATTGAGTTAGTCATGATTTATCAGCCTTTGACAGCGCCGGCAGCGATGCCGCGTACGAAAAGTTTTCCAGACACAAAGTAGATGGTCAGCGGAACAAGCCCGGTCAGCAAGGTCGCCGCCATGTTCACATTGTATTCTTTGACACCCTGTACAGAGTTCACGATGTTATTGAGTTGCACCGTCATCGGATAAAGGTCAGGCCCGGTGAAGCTTGCACCAAACAAGAAGTCATTCCAAATGCCGGTCACCTGAATGATCAACGAAACAACGAAAATGGGCAGCGACATCGGCAACATAATCTTAAAGAAGATTGCCCAAAATCCTGCGCCATCGACGCGGGCCGCTTTGAATAATTCTTCGGGAATAGAGGCAAAGTAATTGCGGAATAAAAGTGTGTTAATCGGCATCCCAAAGGCGACGTGCACCAAAACCAACCCGGTAAGAGATCCATAAAGCCCTGCCTCGCGCAGCAAGATCACGATGGGGTAAAGCATGACTTGATATGGAATGAACGCGCCGATCATCAAAATGCCAAAAAAGACTTCAGAACCTTTGAATTTCCACATCGACAGCGCGTAGCCGTTCACGCTGGCAACTGCCACGGAAAGGAAAAGCGACGGGATCAGAATGCGCACAGAGTTCCAGAACCCCCGCGACAACCCATCACAATTGATCCCAGTACAGGCCTGCGACCACGCCTTGACCCAAGGTTCAAATGTGACTTCCATTGGTGGCGCAAAGATATTGCCCATCCGGATTTCTGGCATCCCCTTCAGCGAGGTTACGACCATCACATACAGCGGAAGCGCGTAGTACAGCGCAAAAATGAACAGCGTGCCGTAGACAATGATATTTCCACGGGTCATGCGACGTTTTGGTTTTGGCCCGCGTGGGCCAGCGGCAAGGGCGGCAGGTGCAGCCATCGTGTCGGAATTAGCCACGCTTCTTCCCTCCGAATTCAAGAATTGCCCAAGGGACAAGAATAATGACAACGCTGACAAGCATCATGGTGGACGCCGCAAAACCTTGGCCAAGGTTTTGCCCGCCGAACATCGATGTCATCACGTACATGGCGGGCACTTGTGAACTCAGCCCCGGACCGCCCGACGTTTGCGCGACCACAAGATCGTATAGCTTCACAATGCCAGAGCCGATCAACACCAACGAGGTCACAAATACCGGGCGCATCATAGGAATAATCACGCGGATATAGGTCTTAACGGTGCCGATGCCGTCAACACGGGCGGCTTTCCAGATATCTTCATCAATGCCGCGCAGCCCAGCGAGCATAATGCACATAATCAGCCCGGTGCCCTGCCAAAGGCCCGCAATCAACAGACCGAACATCACCAGTGACGCATTATTGAGCGGATCAAAGGTAAAGCTTTCCCAGCCCATCCCACGCACCACACTTTGCAGACCCAGATCGGGGTTCAAAATCCACTGCCAGATTAGGCCCGTCACAATAAACGACAGTGCAAAAGGGTAGAGGAAAATGGTGCGCAAGGCGCCTTCACCACGGACCTTACGGTCAAGTAAAGCGGCAAGCGTGAAGCCGATAACAAGCGTTAAAATCAGCGAACAAATACCATAAATGGCAAGGTTTTCGATTGAGACCAGCCATTTACGGCTGTTCCATAGGCGCTCATATTGATCGAGGCCTACCCATTTTAGACGGGGCAGAAGACCTGAACTTGTAAATGAATAAACGATCGTCCAAACCGTGCCCCCAACGAAAATGACAAGTGCCGTAAAGACCATCGGCACCGCCGCAATCTTAGATGCCATGTTCTTGAATAATCGCGTAGGCTTTTTGGTTGGGCCAGCCCGCCCGGCATCTGTGGCTTCAGAAAGCGCCATTTATTCCTCCCTAGAATCGTCTGGCTAGACTGTGACACAGGCCCCCCGAATGGAGGGCCTGTACACGTTTAGCAGTGCCGCGCTTAGTCAGCGTCGGCGATGATGTCTGCGTAGGCAGATTGAACCTCAGCAGGCGTCATGGAAGGCGTATTCCAGAACTCTGTCATCAGGTCGTTCAACTGTGTCTTTGTATCAGGAGACAGCAGCGCATTTACATCAGGAAGCAGGTCGCCAGCAGCCAAAAGGTCGAGACCTTTTTGCGTACATTCGTTCACAGTTGTCAGGTCAACGTCACCGCGGATCGGGAGGGAACCCTTAGCCGAGTTGAAAGACACCTGAACGGGTGGCGACAAGAACAAAGCTGCAAGTTCTTTTTGTGCAGCAGTGATTTCCGCGTCGTCTACAACAGGGAAGTAGAACGCATCACCACCTGTTGACAGCACAGCGATTTCACCCAGACCCGGAAGACAAGAGTAATCTTCGCCAGCAATCTCGCCAGCAAGAGCGAATTCGCCTTGCGCCCAGTCACCCATGATCTGCGCACCGGCAGTGTCGTTGATCACAGCAGCAGTCGCTTGGTTCCAGTCCTGAACGTTCAGACCAGCAGACAATTCACGCGCCGCGCCGAAGGCTTCAAATACGCGCGCATAGTCCGCACCCAGTACAACATCAGCGTTTTTGTCACGGTTTACAGCCAGCCATGAATCGATTCCAACCAATGCGGCCGACATAACATCAAATGCGCCGTTTTGCTGCCAAGACTGGCCGCCCATCGCAAGTGGTGTGATACCAGCGGCCTCAAGATCACCAGCTGTTGCTGCAAACTCTGTCCAGCTTTGTGGTACAGGAATGCCCGCTTTTTCATATGCGCCGTTCGACAACCACATCCACTGCCAAGAGTGAATATTTACAGGCGCGCAATAAATACGGCCATCAACTGTACAAGCATCCAACAAGTTCGATGGGTTTACGATTTCGGCCCAGCCTTCGGCTTCGGCAACATCTGTAAGATCCAGAAGAAGACCAGCTTCGATCAGCTCTTCAGCCTGACGACCATGGTTAAACTGGAACGCTGCGGGCGGATCGCCACCGATGATACGGCTCACCATGATCGGGCGGGCTGTGTCGCCGCCGCCGGCGATTGCGCCATCAACCCAAGTGTTGCCTGTCGCGTCCCAAGCTTCGGCAAATTTCGTAACAGCCGCAGCTTCGCCGCCGGATGTCCACCAGTGCATAACCTCCAATTCGACCGCTGACGCGGAAGATGCACTGACGATAGCGGAGAACGCCATCAATTTTGTTGTCAGTTTCACGATTCTCTCCTCCCTGGTTCTAAATCGTTGTAGTAAAGCCTATATCGTTTTAGATTGACCTAGCAAGCAAAAATAAGACATTGTCTATAGTGGGCGCGGTTAGTATTGGTAACAACCTGTGTTTAAACGGTTTTAAGACCAGTCCAGAAATTTCAGTGAGGATTTTTTTCAAAACGGACTGTCTAAGGAATACGAGGAGGAGGCCCATCATGTCACAAAAAAAGGCGCCGACCACGACGGTCGCAGAGGCACGTTCCGCGACAGGAAAGCCAACGCTTAAGACAATCGCCCGGATCAGCGGGCTGGCCGTACCGACGGTCTCGCGCGCGCTTAATGATGCACCCGATATTGGGGCCGAAACCAAAAAGCTCATTCGCAAGATTGCCAAGGATGTGGGCTATATCCCCAACCGTGCTGGCGTGCGTCTGCGTACTGGTCGCACCAATGTGATCAGCCTCGTTATGTCCACCGAACACGACATGATGGGCCACACTACGCGGCTCATTTCATCTGTGGCCGGCGGATTGCGCGACACACCATTTCATTTGGTCGTGACCCCGTTTTTTCCGGACCAAGATCCGATGGAACCTGTCCGCTATATTGTTGAAACAGGCTCTGCGGATGCTGTCATTATTAACCAAGTGCAGCCGCAAGACCCGCGTATCGCCTACTTGATGGAACGCCATTTTCCTTTTGCGACCCACGGACGTTCCGATTGGGCGGACCGGCACCCCTATTACGACTTTGATAACAGCGCCTTTGGCGAGATAGCTATCAACGAGCTCGCCGATCGTGGCCGCAAAAACGTCCTGCTCATCGCGCCACCCGCCGCCCAAGCCTATGCACAGCACATAATCTACGGCACACGCAAAGGGGCCGCAGATCGCGGCCTCAATGTCACTCTTGCCGATCCTGTCACCAGCGACACAAAGATCGATGATATCGTAGACTATGTTGTAACAACGCTGCGCAGCCATCCCGAAATTGATGCGATCATGACGGCATCGACATCTTCGGCGATGGCCGCTGTTGCTGGGTTGGAAAAAGCGGGCGCAAAGGTAGGCCGTGAAATCGATGTGTCGACGAAAGAGGCCGTTCCGTTCTTGAAACTGTTCCGCGCCGACATCCTGACGACCACTGAAAAAGTCGGGGCCGCAGGTGAATTTTTGGCGCGTGCCGCGATCGAAGCGATCAGATCACCGCTCTCCACGCCCATGCAGCACTTGGAAGTCCCGTCAGCCCAAGACAGCTAGCGCTGCGATAATATCGGGCACAGGTTGATCGATAGATACACTCATCGCGGGCATTTGCGGCACCTCAAGCACAGCAAACTGACTGTCGAGCAGGCTGGTCGGCATATAGTGGTTTTCGCGCGCGGCCATACGGGCCGACACGACCTCATAGGGCGCATCTAGATAGGCTATCTGCAAATCCGGGATCGCAGCTCGCAGATGATCGCGATAGCTGCGTTTAAGCGCAGAACATGCAAACACCGTGACATGATCCGCCCGCGACGCATTCACTGTCGCGCCCAAAATATCAAGCCACGGCCATCGCATGTCATCTGTCAACGGACGCCCTGCGGCCATATGGTCGACGTTGCTTTGCGGATGATAATCATCCCCATCCAGATACACACCGCCCAGCACAGTGGCCAAGCCCTGCGCAATGGTAGACTTGCCGGCCCCCGACACGCCCATGACCATGATTGCCTTATGCATGCCTTAGCGCCCCGGAATGACGCCGCGCTTTTCGCCTTTGCCTTCCCAACTATCAATGGCCGCAACGGCCTGTTCAGCCGTATCAACAAATTGGAACAGGTCCAAATCATCGGCAGAAATTGTGCCCGCGTCTGAAAGCGCGTCCCAATTGATGATTTTCTTCCAAAACTCTTTGCCAAACAGCAAGAACGGCACACGCGCCATCCGGCCTGTCTGGATCAGCGTAAGGGCCTCGAACATTTCGTCCAACGTGCCAAAGCCCCCCGGAAACACACACACGGCGGAAGCACGCATCAGAAAATGCATTTTGCGGATCGCAAAGTAGTGGAAGTTAAAACAAAGTTCAGGCGTTACATATTCATTTGGGGCCTGTTCGTGCGGCAGCACAATATTCAGGCCGATAGATTTACCGCCAGCCTCCAATGCGCCACGGTTGCCTGCTTCCATCACGCCGGGGCCACCGCCTGTGACGATCACGTCTTCAGTGCCGCCTGTTTTCAACGAACGCTCGGTCATGATGCGCGCGAATTCTTGGGCTTGCGCGTAATATTCCGACAGATCGGCCAATGTTTGGGTGCGGGCGCTTTGTTTATTGGCGGGCGATGGAATCCGCGCACCACCAAACAAAACAATCGTCGAATCGATCCCTGCTTCATCCATCAGCATTTCAGGCTTGAGCAGTTCCAACTGCAGCCGAACGGGCCGCAGTTCTTCACGACACAAAAAATCTTCGTCGGCAAAGGCTAGCGCATAAGATGGCGCGCGCGTTTGCGGCGTATCTGGAATATGTGTCGCCGCCTCGCGGTCTTGCGAACTGTGGCGGAGTGGGTGGCGGCGATCGTCGGTCATACTGCGTTTCCTCGCATTGCACTTTTGGGCTTTTCCGGTCTATAGCCGATGGCAACACGTGACCACAAGAAACCGGAGACCCCGATGTCAAATGCCGCCCTTGAGACCGCAATCGAAGCCGCGTGGGATGCCCGCGATACGATTACACCCGCAACAACCGGTGAAACCCGCGAAGCTATCGAAGATACGCTTAATGCTTTGGATAGCGGCAGCCTGCGCGTCGCCGAAAAGCAAGACGATGGTAGCTGGCATGTAAACCAGTGGGCCAAGAAGGCTGTGTTGCTCGGCTTCCGCATCAAAGATATGGAATTCCAGTCGGGCGGCCCGCAAGGTTCTGGCTGGTGGGATAAGGTCGACAGCAAATTCGCAGGCTGGGGCGACGAAGAATTTGGTGCCGCAGGCTTCCGCGCTGTACCAAACGCCATCGTCCGCAAATCGGCCTATGTCGCCCCCGGCGTTGTGCTGATGCCATCCTTTGTAAACCTTGGCGCCTTTGTCGATTCAGGCACAATGGTTGATACATGGGCGACTGTTGGGTCATGCGCGCAAATCGGTAAAAACGTGCACCTATCTGGCGGCGTCGGCATCGGCGGCGTGTTAGAACCAATGCAAGCGGGCCCAACCATCATCGAAGATAATTGTTTCATCGGTGCACGTTCCGAAGTCGTCGAAGGTTGCATCGTGCGCGAAGGTGCCGTTCTGGGCATGGGTGTGTTTATCGGCCAATCCACCAAGATCGTTGACCGCGAAACGGGCGAAGTCATGTACGGCGAAGTACCGCCTTATTCCGTTGTTGTTGCGGGAACCATGCCATCAAAGAACGGCGTGAACCTCTATTGCGCAGTGATCGTGAAACGCGTTGACGCAAAGACCCGGTCAAAGACTGGCATCAACGAATTGCTGCGCGACTAAATGCTGATCAGCCGCACAGTTGCACGTAAACGCATCGCCGCGGGGCATCGCCCCACGCGGCGGGCGGCATGGCTACTTGTGTTGGCGGACGCGGTCATTATCGGCCTGCTTCTGGCAGCGCTTTGGATGCCCGCAGTGACAGTGACCTACGTCATGCATATGTCCTTGATCTGGACCATTCTATTCTTGATGGTTGTGATCTACGTGCCCGCGCAAATTGTGTTGATCATCTCAACGCTTTGGGCGGTCAAATCCCGCTGGGAAGAGGAAGACCCCCAATGACCAAAAAAGAAAGCCGCCAAAAGGTATACACGCTATTGGTCGAAGTCGGGCGCAGCGACAACGACGGGTTGCCCGAGGGCGCGTCAGGCGCGGCATTGATGTGCTACGCCAGCGGCGTGGATGAGGCCGAAGCGGTCCGCGAAACTGTTGCCATCCTGAAACAAGCGGACCTCGCCCCACTGGACGTGTCGGGCTATGGTACGCTGGACGAACGGATCGAAGAAGGCCACGATATTTCCGACGATGAAAAAGACCTGATGGCCCGTGCCTTGGCCGAAAACAGCGTCATCGTCGCACAGATGACGCCGTTTTTTGATGAGGCCCCGAAGGGCCTCACCTAGATTACTCTTCTGCCACAAACAGGCCGTCGTCGAAGTCGTCAGAACCAACATTACCTTCAACCTCTCCAGCAATAGCTGCAGCATCGGCCCCGCCGACGGTCAAGAAATAACCGTCAAATGCAAGGGTTGTGTCAAAAGTGTCAGAGCCATTTGTCAGATCACCGTCCAACGTCGCCGTCACGTGTGGTACAGTCCCAGCGGCACCGGTGTTCACGACACCCGTACCAGAGAGCGTCCCATCATAAGCCCCATCGGTTTCATGAAAGAAATCCGTCGCACTTCCTGTGACGGCACCAGTCGCAAAGTTGGCGTCCATTGTTAATGTCCCGGTCAACGTAGACCCATCGACTTCCCCTCTGACGAAACCGGCATAGGCAGCCGATCCAGTGGTCAAAGTGCTCGCGTCAGTGAGGTCTGCAGTGATATCACCATCATCATCGATATAGGTCCCGATTGCCGCAACTGCAGCGGCATCGATTTCGTCAAACGAACCGTAAGCTGTTGTACTGTCGTCTGATGGCTCACAGGCTGCAAGTACAAGACCGCAAGACAATACAAAAGTAAGCTTAGCGCCCGTTTTAAGTAAGGTATTCATATTTATTTTCGCCTAAGTTCAGAGTGAGATAAAGTCGTCAACGGTAATCTCCTGGAAATCAACGTCACGCAAAATAAGCCGATCATCGCCCATTTGGATCAATGTATCGCCATTACGATAATCACTAATTGTCAGGTCGTCAAAAGCAATATCCTGTAGGCCGATCTGATCAACGCCATCGGCAAAGTCGTAGACAATATCCAATTCAGTTCCTTGCGCGAAGACAAATGTGTCAGATCCTTCGCCACCCAGTAGCCGATCAACACCGCCCCCCCCGGCGATGACATCATCACCATCCGCGCCAAACACGATATCATTGCCGTCAGAGCCTGAGAAAACGAGGTCAACTGTACCCGCTTCCGCCACTTCTGATGGTGTTTCGATATGCAAAGTGACGTCATCGGTTTCGTCATCAAGAATGATAACATAGCCATCATCGCCGTTTTCTACAGAAATTGTTTCGCCACCGGTTGCCGCATCTAATGCTGCATCAAGCGCCTCACTACCAGTCACGACAATCGGGTCGACAATCTCAATCGGGTCAACTGGGTCGACCGGAACAACTGGTTCTCCCCCTTCCAAGACAGCCACGACAGCTTCGACGACGCCGACCGCGCCGTATTCTTCAGCGAGTGTGCCTTCGATGATTTGCAGGTCTTCGAACGTGATGCCCTGTCCGGCAGATCCGTTGACAAAATAGTCGTCGACATAAAAATCACCGTCCGGATCGTCATTTTGGAGTTGCAGGTTGCCATTGGCTTCACCCGGTGTGGTCGCGTTGTTGACAAAGATATTGCCCTCATTCACGCCGCCATCAACAACATCGATATATGTGGACTTGTTCGTGCCCGGAATGTTGAGAACAGTATTGTTAATCACCGTGACGTTCTCGCCGAACTCGACGGTGATCCCACGGGTTTGACCCGAATAGATCACATTCCCTTCAACCAAGACGTTGGTATAGTTCACATCAAACAGGCTGATGCCTTGAATATTATTGACGTTGCTCGCCAGAAGGACGTTGTCACGGATTGTGACATCGTTCGAATCCGCGCCTTGGCCTTGAATAAAGTCAACGTGGTCGCCCTCTTCTGGGAAAACGTTGCCGTATTCAATATTCCCCTCAAGCAACAGGCCATCCATGCCCGCAAATTTAATGCCGTCATTGCCAAGATAATCAAGCCCGTTATCCACGACCGATACATCACTGCTGCCGTTCAGAAGCATGCCGATTTTAACGTCATGGATATAGTTATTGTTCAACGTGACATCGGATGATCCATCAACGTGAACACCATAAGCGCCCGTATAAACGCCATCGACCAGCCCGTTGATTTCCATATTGGTCAGCGTAATGCCCTGACTTCCATCCGATATTTTGACAAAGGATCCGCCCGCGCCGCCATTACCGGTGCCGTCAACATGCACACCGTCAACAGTGATGTTGGTCGCGTTTGTCAATTTGAGGCTATCAAAAACCGCACCGCCGGGCTCTTCAGACTGGATCGTCACCATGTCCGCATAATCGGCAGTAATCGTGACAGATCCATAATCGCCAGACGCCAAAGTGATCACATCACCCGCACTCGCGCTATTCAAGGCCGCAGTCAACTCGGCGGCGTTTTCTACGTATATATCCAACACTTCTCTCCAATATAGCTTTGCGGGTACCATTTGATGACATTTGGCACCTTCACAAGCGTAATCGTTACAGCGCACGTATAGATTGACTATGGAAGCACAGAACCTCGCAAAAGGCGGCGCATTCTCGCCACTTCCCCGGCGCTATCGGCGGTTTACAACCGATGCTGCGCCCCTATTTTGTTCATAGCTAAAAAGGAACGCTGCCATGACAACTGACCCAATTGCCCTGACCGCCGATTTGATTCGATGTCCGTCTGTCACGCCAACTGAGGGCGGCGCATTGGTGCTGTTGGAAAAGCTGCTGACGAATGGCGGGTTCACATGTACCCGCGTTGATCGCGGCGGCATCGCGAACCTTTATGCCCGCTGGGGACGTCAAGGTGCGAACCGGACGTTTGGGTTTAACGGCCATACTGATGTGGTCCCTATTGGCAACCGCGACGATTGGACGGTTGATCCGTTTGGCGCCGAGGTGAAAGATGGGTTTATGTACGGGCGCGGGGCCACGGATATGAAATCCGGCGTCGCTGCTTTTGCAGCCGCCGCAATTGATTTTGTCACTGACACACCACCCGACGGTGCGGTTGTCTTGGCCATCACTGGCGATGAAGAAGCCGACGCGCTTGACGGTACGACCGCCCTACTGGATTGGATGGCCTCCAATAATGAAACCATGTCAGTGTGCCTCGTCGGCGAACCCACCTGCCCCAATGAAATGGGCGAGGCGATGAAAATCGGGCGGCGCGGATCACTGACAGCGTGGTTCACCGTGCGCGGCGAACAAGGGCATTCGGCCTATCCGCATCGCGCCAATAACCCGCTGCCTGCGATGGCCCGTCTGGTTGATCGACTGTCATCACATGAATTGGACCAAGGCACCGATCACTTTGATCCCTCTACGCTAGCCGTGGTCACAATCGATACGGGCAACCCTGCAACAAACGTCATCCCCGCCAGCTGCACTGCCGCCGTCAATGTACGTTTCAACGATGCGCATTCTAGCCAGTCGATCATCGACTGGTTCGAAACTGAGGTCGCGCAGATCAAAGATACCTTTGGGGTAGAGGTCGACACCAGAGTCAAAGTGTCCGGCGAAAGCTTTGTCACACCACCTGGCGAATTATCCGATTTGGTCGCAAACGCCGTGACCACTGAAACCGGGCGCACGCCTGAACTGTCGACGTCTGGTGGCACGTCCGACGCGCGCTTTGTCAAAGATCACTGCCCCGTGGTCGAATTTGGGCTGGTCGGCAAAACCATGCACCAAGTGGATGAACGCGTCGCGGTAGAACAAATCGGCCAGCTCAAATCCATCTATGCCCGCATTCTGACGGATTACTTTGCATGATCGCGGTTGTCGCGGATTACGCCCCTTGCATCGCACTGCGCCGCGCTGTGTTTATGGGCGAACAGGGCATTTCCGAAGCGGAAGAAATGGATGATCTCGACGATGAGGCTGTACATTTATTGGCGACTATCGACGGGCGGCCTGTTGGCACCGCCCGAATACTGTTCGCAGGAACAACTGGGAAAATCGGACGCATCTGCGTGCTGGCCGATCAGCGTGGTACTGGGCTTGGCGCGCGTCTTGTTGTGGTCGCGCTGGATTACTTGCGCGCGCAACCCTCCATCACCACCGCAAAGCTCAGCGCCCAAGACCACGCCATCGGCTTTTATGAAAAGTTGGGGTTCGTCGCCCAAGGTCCGTTCTATGATGACGCAGGCATCCCGCATAAAGACATGGTGCGCCCGCTATCAAATTGATCAGTTCCGAACCATAAACCGCGGGTTCACCTCGCCTTTGAAACAACGTGGGAAATACGGGTAGCTGTCTGTCGCGAAATACGTGTAGGTGCCATTGACCATCCCCCCGTTACATTCATCCAACGTGCCGCTTTGCGCCATATAGATGAAATCTTCTTCAAAGCTGCCGTCATAGGCCCCGCCCGGCCCGCTGGGACGCACCCCTGATTTCAGCCGCCACGATGACGTCGCTGTCGACGGGCTGTAGCGGATTTCAAATCCGTCAGGTGCATAGCCAATCAATGTCCCATTCTGCCCGGCCAAAAGATCAGCTGACACGCCGTGATAATGATAAAGACCGGACTGGTCGACATGGGCGTTTTGGTCATCCATGCCAAGACTACGCGGGTCGTGCATCGCCTGCTGACGCCAACCGCTTGATGAATCACGGCTGAGCGAACGCCGTCCATCCGGATCGTAATAGCCCGCCGTATAGGGCCGGATCGGTACCCCGGTAACCGACACGCCGACCGTCATCAAATCTTCGGTAATATACCCAGCCAGTTGCGGGTTTGTTGGAAAACAAAACGTCAATTCTTGTTCACGAAACGCATTGGGGTTCGCCCGGTTGGGAAACCGCCCCATATCGTGATTGGGCGCACCATTTGATACGATACAGGTCATATCGCCACGAATTTCAAAGGTGCTTTCGTTGTCATGCGCAAAGGCAGAAACGGGCGTGAGCGTCATAAATAGACAGACAATTGGGGAATACTGCATCGTTTCTTCCTTTTGCGGCATGGGTAAGTGTAACGGGTGGCACGCCCAATCCCGTCGCAAAACAAGCCTTTGACATCCAACAAAGGCTAGGGTTCGTTGCTTTGGGCACTCTACGACGGTGGGGGAACCGCATAAGGTGTGTTAGAAATATATAAGGCCATCATGCCGTCTTTGAAGCACCTCTATTGGCGCAAGTGAACGTCGTTAAATACTTGCTTCGGTACGCATTTTCACGAGATCCAAGATAACTTCATGAAAATCTTCAAAAAAGAAATGATGCCAGAACTCGGCATACACACCCAAACCGGAATTATCATATGTGCGCGTGGTCAGCACCAAACGTGTGCTTCCACCAAGATCCTCTAGAATGTATTCGCCTGAGATAACGTTAAAATAGCGCCCCCCAACTTTGACATGCGGGTCTTCAATACCGTCAGCGACCCAACCTTCTGGAAACGCAAAATCCCAAGCGATGCGTTTGTTTTGTTCGAAGGCCGTGATCATCTCGCGGAAATGGACATCACCCCCCCAAAATGAATGGCGGACCGCACCATCTTGCGTTTCTTCCCAAACCGCGGCTGTGGGCTTAGGAACGCCAAGCAAATGTGACGCACGTGTTTGGATTTCGTCGGGCGCTATATCAGGAATCGATTTCAGCATCCCGAAGACAACGTCGACGGGCGCACTAATCACGATTTCATTCGTAATAGTATAGATTTGCGGTTCTTTGCTTGGCAGCCCGACCAACAACAACGCCAGAACCGGGATTGTCACAGCTTTCAGCGCGCCCTTTGTATCGTCCTTCCAACGTAAGAACAGCATATAGATGAACCCACCAGCCAGAACGCCCAACAACATCGGCACCACTGCGACCGCGACGCATATCAACCCTTCCTGGCCAGTCACCAACGATCCGACCAACGCCGAAAGGAAGACCCCAACAAGCCAGCCAACGCTTTTTACAACCCCTTTGAGCGTCCCTTTCGGCTTGAAACGCAAAATCAGAAAGCCTGCAATAGCGGGAAAGCCGAGCAAGAACGCAGCGCTGACTGTTTCGACCTTCAGTGCGATTGCAATCGCGTAGACCACCAGCATGCCAACGATCAGCACGAAGGCAGGTATGAAGACGCGTATGAACTTTGACATCATTGCTTAACGATCCGCAGATATGAAAAGAATTTTTTGCCTAACTTAAAAGGCGCACGTATGTAAACTGTGACAACAGTCAAGCGTCGCAAGTGCCGTGCCCAGTTTGTGCAATCCCAGTGACGCCCACCATCTTCCATGCTAGGGCTGGCGAATGATACGTATCCCTTCCAAAACCGAGATCCTTGAATGGATCGCCCAGAACCCAACCAAAGCCGCCAAGCGTGATATCGCCAAGGCCTTTGGGATCAAGGGTGCTGCTCGCATTGATCTTAAACGGCTCCTGAGAGAGCTTGAAGAAGAAGGCAAGCTGACCAAGCGCCGGTCATCCTACCGTGATGCAGAAGATCTGCCACCGGTGTCCGTGTTGGAAATCACTGGCCCAGATGCCGATGGCGATCTGTTTGCGCGGCCTTTGGAATGGAAAGGTCAAGGCGCCGAACCCGTGATCCTGATGGTGTCGCGTGACGGTGACCCCGCCCTTGGAAAAGGCGACCGCATTTTGGGACGGCTCACCGTCGATAAGTCCGAGCATCATTCGCACACCGCCCGCATGATCCGCCGTATTGGCAGCAACCCGCTGCGCATTTTAGGGGTGTTTCGTGCTGGATCCGAAGGGGGCCGCGTTGTGCCGGTCGATAAGGGCGCTGACAAGCAATGGACTGTCGCCGCAGGCGCCACCGGAGGCGCCAAAGACGGTGAATTGGTCGAAGCCGAGCAAGCCGGGCCAAAGGGTCGCATGGGCCTGCCCAAGGCACGCATTGTTGCCCGATTGGGTGATCCAACCGCGCCGCGCGCGGTGTCCCTGATTGCGATCCATCAGCACGGTATCCCTGATCATTTCCCTGACGCAGTCGTCGCCGAAGCGGACGCTGCTAGCCCTGCCGGGCTCAAAGGGCGCAAAGACCTGCGCGACATGCCCTTGATCACCATCGATCCTTGGGACGCGCGCGATCACGATGATGCCTGCTATGTCGAGGCGGACCCTGACCCCAAGAACGCGGATGGATTTGTGATCTGGGTCGCGATTGCGGATGTCGCCCATTACGTCACGCCGGGGTCGGAACTCGACATTGAGGCCCGCAAGCGCGGCAATTCCACCTATTTCCCCGACCGCGTTGTACCGATGTTGCCCGACCGCTTGTCAGGTGACCTATGTTCGCTCCACGAAGGTGTTGAGCGCGCCTGTTTGGCGGTGGCCATGCGCATCGACGCAAGCGGCAATTTGATTGATCACGCGTTTCATCGCGGGCTGATGAAATCGGTCGCCTCGTTGAACTACGAAGAAGTGCAAGACGCGATGGATGGGCGCGCCAACGACAAGGTCGCGCCGCTGATGGATGATATTATCAAGCCGATCTACGCGGCCTATGATGCACTGACCCGAGCCCGCGCAGATCGGCAACCGCTTGAGCTGGACCTTCCCGAACGCCAGATTGTGTTGGGCGATGATGGTAAGGTCACTTCGGTGAATTTCAAAGAGCGGCTAGACGCACACCGCCTGATCGAAGAGTTCATGGTGCTTGCCAATGTCGCTGCCGCCGAAACGCTGATCGCGAAGAAATCACCGCTCTTGTTCCGGGTCCACGAAGAGCCCAATTCCGATAAGCTGGACGCGCTGCGCGATGTGGCGCATTCTGCCGGGCTGGTACTGGCCAAAGGGCAGGTTCTCAAAACGGCCCACTTAAACCGCCTGTTGGCCCAAGCCAAAGACACTGAAAATGCAGAGCTGGTCAATATCGCTACACTGCGGTCGATGACGCAGGCTTATTACAACCCTGAAAACTTTGGGCATTTCGGATTGGCGCTGCGCGCCTATGCCCATTTCACATCACCAATCCGGCGCTACGCAGATCTGATCGTGCACCGCGCATTGATCGCATCGCACGGCTGGGGCGATGATGGACTAAGCCCTTGGGACGTCGATCACTTGCCCGACACGGCCAAACTGATTTCTGACACAGAGCGCCGATCAATGGTTGCCGAGCGTGACACAACAGACCGCTACCTTGCCGCGTTTTTGTCAGATCGTATCGGCGCCGAAATGACCGGCCGCATTAGCGGCATCGCCAAATTCGGCGTCTTTGTAAAGCTCGATGAAACGGGCGCAGATGGGATGGTGCCGATCCGCAGCTTGGGCCGCGAGTATTTTCATTACGACGCCGAAAGCCAAACCTTGATGGGGTCAGACACTGGGCTGATGATTAGCCTAGGCCAGCGTGTGACAGTCAAACTGGCAGAAGCAACCCCTGTCACAGGCGGGTTGATCGTTGAATTGCTATCGATTGATGATCGCGCCATGCCGCGCGGCCCCGTGCGTGGTCGCGGAAAACCTGTGCGGCGCAAAGCCGGATCCGCACGCAAGAAGGCCGCAAAAACGGCGCGCAAGGTCAAACGCACGCGACGCTAAAGATGATATGTCAACGCGTGCCGGATCAACAGCCGTAGACGGTCTGGCACGACATCATCCGCTGTGGCAAAAAGCACGGCACGATTTCCTTCGATCATATCGAGACCCGCAAATGTTTCTGCATATTTGCCGATCACAGTGGTCGCACAATGTGCGTATATCGCGCAGCCCCCTGACTTCGGGACGCCGATCCGCAGCGTTGTCCCTGATTTGCTCGCTGCTGTCAGATAGGCAGGTTGCCCCCACTTCAATGTCTCGTCCAGCGCGCCAACGGCATCATTCTGCCCCGCCTCGTCAAAAATCAGGCCGCGCAAAACCATCGCCGTTTCACGCGCGGCTGCAGGGAAAGCGTCAAATGCGGCTTGTACCTTGGGATCGACAATCGGGTTCATCCGGTAACCCTAGCCCCCAAGCGCGGACCTGCCCAGACTATATGCGCGCATTGCTGACCAAAACTGACATCTGGCGCAAAGGTGATTGTCGCAACCCACAAGACTGCGCTAGGTTGCAGCCAAAATAAAGAGGTCAAGCAGATGGATCGCAGACAATTTCTTATGACGGCCAGCGCCGCAACGATGGCTAGCCCGGCTTTTGCCGATGCGCGCGGGTTTGGAACATGGATCGCAAATTTTCGTGCTCGCGCAAACGCACAAGGCATTTCAAACCGCACGTTTGATGGCGCGTTTCAAGGCGCGCAATATCTTCAAGACAGCATAGACCGGGACCGCAACCAAGCCGAGTTCGTGAAGCCATTGGCCGATTACATGGGCACCGCTGTCTCGGATGCGCGGGTCAGCAACGGGCGTGACATGCTGCGCCTGCACGGGCGGCTTTTGTCGCGGATCGAAGCGACTTATGCGGTCGAACCGCACGTTGTGTTGGCGGTTTGGGGCATGGAAAGCAACTATGGCCAGCGGCGTGGCAGCACACCGCTGATCTCGACCCTTGCCACTCTGGCCTATGACGGCCGCCGCGGGCGGTTCTTTGAAGGGCAGCTTATTGCAGCGCTCAAGATTCTGCAAAACGGCGACGTCGCCCCCGAAAACATGACCGGCTCTTGGGCCGGGGCGATGGGGCACACGCAGTTTATCCCCACATCCTACGAAGCCTATGCCGTCGATTTCACAGGCGACGGACGCCGCGACATTTGGGCAGATGACCCAAGCGATGCGCTCGCCTCTACGGCTGCTTATTTCCGACGGTTTGGCTGGCAGCAAGGCCAACCTTGGGGTGTTGAAGTGCTGCTTCCACGTGGGTTTGATTATAGCCAAACCGGGCGCACTGTGACCCGTAGCCCGGCGGCTTGGGCGCAGCTTGGTGTTGGCGATGTCAACGGGCGCGCAGTTGCGAACTACGGCGATGCTTCACTGATCACGCCGACGGGCGCCGGCGGCCCTGCCTTTATGGTGTTCCGCAATTACGATGTAATCTCGCGCTACAATAACGCCGAGGCCTATATCATCGGGGTTGGCCATCTGGGTGACCGTATCCGCGGTGGCGATCGGCTGCGCACACAATGGCCCGCAGGTGAACGCCGATTGCGCCGCGCAGAGCGGGTCGAACTGCAACAGCGGCTGACCAATGCTGGCTATTCAACGGGTGGGGTCGACGGCCAAATCGGACCGAATTCACGCCGTGCAATCCGGGCCTATCAGGCATCACAAGGGTTACCACAAGACGGGCATCCATCGCTTTCTTTGTTGGAACGGCTACGTTAGCAGCCGCCCTGCATGCAAGCGGTCAGTTGATCCAACACCGCTTGCGTTGGTTCTGGAAATATCCATTCCCGACATGGAGATGCGACAATCGTTACAGGCGTTGGGTCTGCGCGTACAAAGTAAATCGCGTCAATCCCGCTTTGCGCCGTACCGCAGTAGTTGGCCATGCAGTCGATCTGCAAGGTCATCGGGCTGATGTAATCCGACGTAAAGCCAGCTTGCGTCAGCCCCTTCCCTTGAAAGTGCGCGGCAATTGGTGCGGGCTGGCCGGCCCCCATCGCGCGCAATCCCTTAGGCAATTCAGCCTCATCAAACGTCAACTGCCCATACAGTACAAAATAATCTTCAGGCGCGGCTGCGATTTGCGAAAATGTCCGCAATGGATCAGGCGCAACACACCGAAGAGCCTGCGCCTGTTCGGCAGCGCAGGCAAGTACAGCGGCCAGCCAGATAGGGTGCATCATTCGGGGCATGTCGATCACAATTTCTCTTGGAACGCATCCAAGACCTGCGCATAGACGGCCCGTTTGAACGGCACGATTGCGTCAACCAGTTCAGCCGGTGGAATCCATTTCCATTCGGAAAACTCTGGCTGTTTCGTGACGATATTCACCTGATCATCGGTCCCATGATAGCGCAGCAGATACCATTTTTGCTCTTGGCCGCGAAACCGGCCCTTCCAGATTTTAGGGACAAGATCATGTGGCAAATCATAGGGGATCAACCCTGGGCATTCACCATCAAGGCTGACCAAATTTGACGTCACTCCGGTTTCTTCTTCCAACTCGCGCAGCGCGGCATCATAGGTGTTTTCGCCCGGGTCAACACCACCTTGCGGCATTTGCCACGCGTCCGTGTCGCGATCAATCCGCTGACCTACAAAAATATGGCCGCGCGTATTGGCAAGCATGATGCCGACGCATGGCCGATAAGGAAGTGCCGCAATGTCTTCTGGTGTCATCTTCGCCTAATCTTTCGGTTGTCTCAGTTCCGTGTCGCACCAAACATGGCCCAAGGTCCACCCGCTATGCGATAACAAGCCGTGACCCACGCGTGATCCGTCCCGCGATCCACCGCAGATGATCGCGCCGAAACGCAACACAGCCCGCCGTCGGCCGCCCCGGTCCGCGCCATTGATGAATAAATATCGCAGACCCGTTGCCCGGCGTTGCATCCGGGTAGTTCCAATCGGTAATGAATACCAAATCATACATCGGATCCGCCCGTCGCAAGCGTTCATGGCTGAATCCATGCGGCGCGCGGACCATGTGGTTATAGGCGCAATCAGACACATCATCCGACCATAGATCTTGTGGCCCAATCGCTCGCGCCCAATCACTAGGCCGGGCCATGCGATCTGCCCGGTACAGCATATCGACAATCTTATGGGTGCCGCGTGGTGTCGCACCGTCGCCTTCGACCTTATCAACGGTCAGCCCGCCTCGGCCGATGGTCCGCGCGAAACGGCGGTTCAGAAATCTGATATGGGTGCCGGTCAAAACAAGGTCAGTGGGTTTCATGGGGCTTAGATAGCAATCCCACCCTTAGGCAGCAACTACCGGCCACGAAACCTGAAACAACGATAAAAAAATCGACATATCCAGTCTTATTTCGACGAAACCGGATTTATTGCACGTATAAGAGGGAACGCCGCTATTTCATACTCACGCAGAAGAAGACACACCGCACATGAGCTTGGCAACCGAAGTCCTAAGGATCCTTACCACCGAAGAGCTGGCATCTTTGGAAAACGCCCGTATTTGTCCAGAAACGCTGTCGCGATCATGCCCGCAAACGCAGCGATTGATCCAGCTGCGCCTCGTCGAAATGAATTTCAACACGCTGACGCTGAGCTGTCTGGGCCATGAGATCCACAACCTGACCCGCAACTGTCAAAATATAGACGTCACTGACTGATCTTATAAAAGATGGCCTGATTTTGCGGCCTTCGTTGCCAGATAGTCATGATTGTGTAGGTTTTCTCCGACTTTCAGCGGCACCCGTTCAACAACTGTAATCCCGCAGCTTTCCATCCGGGCGACCTTGGCGGGATTGTTTGTCAGCAATCGGGTCTCACTGAATCCCATCCGTTTCAAAATCTCTGCACCAATCCGAAAATCGCGCTCGTCGTCTTCAAACCCCAAGCGGTGATTGGCCTCTACAGTATCAAACCCTTGATCCTGGAGCGAATAGGCCCGCATTTTATTGGCAAGGCCGATCCCGCGCCCTTCTTGGTTCAGATAGAGCAAGACACCCGCGCCCTCCGCCCCCATTTGTGCCAGCGCTCCGCGCAATTGCGGGCCGCAATCGCATTTCAGCGATCCCAGAAGATCACCGGTAAAACAGGCGGAATGCAGACGCGACAAAACGGGTTTGCTGCGATCAGGCTTGCCGATTTCAACGGCGTAATGTTCTTCGGCCCCGTCATCAGGCCGAAAAATATGAAGACGGCCGGCCTCTGATACGGATAGCGGCAGGCGCGCGCTGATGATCGGATCTAACGGACTAAGAGCATCATCAATCGCCGCATCCGCTGGCACCAACGTCAGGTTATGGGTTTGCGCAAAGATCGCGGGGTCTGGGATGGGCAGTACAATCGCTGCAGGCATCAGGCGCGCGGCCTTGGTCAGGGCGATTGCCGCGCGGTGCAAGTCTGCGTCGCCTTCGCGTTGGGTTTGCATGGGGCCTTTCATTGGCGCGCGCAGATCGTCAGCAGGGTCCGCAAGCGACTGGACCCATGCAAGCGACGCTTCACCGGGCAGTAAAATGCGCGCCACATCGCCGTCATAAGCGCGCGCCTTTAATGTCTGCGCCCGCCAGCTTGTCACCGCCAGCACCGGATCGCCACCCAACGCGCGCAACGCCGCGAGCCGCGCCCCCGTCAGCGTTTCCGCCGCCAGAATAATCGCACCACCATCCAGCACAATTGGCACGCCCATGCGCAAATCTGCACGGGCCCGCGCCAGCCGTTCTGTAATATCTGGTGAAAAATCCATGCGTCGCACCCCACTTTATCCGCGAACAGATACCCCGTTTTGAAGCAAAGTGAAACATTTGCACGTTTAATCACACGTCCGTGTGAAAGTTTGACGGAAAACCTTGTCTCATGCGTATCAAAGGCACATTTCTAGTGAGTAACGAAGGAGCATGTCATGGGACAACTCAAGAAAATATTGCTGGTCGACGACGATGACGATCTGCGCGAAGCATTGGGTGAGCAGTTGCTCATGACCGAAGATTTCGACGTATTCGAGGCCGACGACGGCGCCAGCGCAATGGTGAAAGCCAAAGAAGGGCTGTACGATCTGATGATCCTTGATGTCGGCCTGTCCGATACGGATGGTCGCGAATTGTGCCGCGTGATGCGCAAACAAGGCGTGAAATGCCCGATTTTGATGTTAACCGCGCAAGACAGTGACGCAGACACAATTCTGGGTCTTGATGCCGGCGCGAATGATTATGTCAGCAAACCGTTCAAGTTTCCGGTGCTTCTGGCGCGTATCCGCAGCCAGCTGCGCGCGCATGAACAGTCTGAAGATGCCGTGTTCCAGCTGGGGCACTATACTTTCAAACCAGCCCAAAAAATGCTGGTAACAGAAGACGATAAGAAGGTTCGACTGACGGAGAAAGAGACGAATATTCTTAAATTCCTGTACCGTTCCACCGACGGCGTTGTGGCCCGCGATGTGCTGCTGCACGAGGTTTGGGGCTATAATGCGGGTGTGACCACGCACACATTAGAGACACATATTTACCGTCTTCGCCAAAAAATAGAACCAGATCCGTCAAATGCACGCCTTCTTGTGACCGAATCTGGTGGTTATAGATTAGTTGCGTAAGACCAAGCCCCGGTCGCATGACTCCTCCCCCTGCATGTGACCGGGCCAAAGAATACCGCCGGTGATCGGTTCATATCACCACCTCCCTGTTGGACTTGCCCGGGCTTTATGCCCGGGTTTTTTTTAGGCGATCGCGAACAAATTGCGCACTGAAGCACGATTGGCATTCCCCTATGAGACTACACCCACCCTTGACTAATTTCGTCGAAATTATCGGATAGCAAATACCTTACAACCCACCAATCGCCCGACGTATCAATCGCATCCCACGCTAGAAATAGAACCCGACCATCGGCCGCATAGAACAGTATAATCTCAGAAACTAATCGCTCCGAAACCCTCGTAGAAACAATCGTTTGACAACTTTCAAACCCAGACGAAAATGCTTGGTTCATAACTGTCAATGCATCACCGTCAGTTGCGGCATCGGTTAGTCTTGCATCTACATACTCGAAAAACTCCGCATATTGCCCCGAGGCAAATTCAGTTTTAACGTGTTCGAGCTGAGTGATAGCGCCACCCAAAGGATCACAATGGGTTTGCGCAAACACAGGCAAACACCACGCAATCAACATGAGAACTGCCAAGCCCAGTCTAGGGGGAGGTACCGCGCCAAAAATACTCATTATAATTCGTTTCAACGTGCTTCTCCCTCAATTACGAAATAAAATCGCGCGACCTTTTGTGGTTTCGCACTTCAGATAATTTTTGCCGTTTCCATCACGCTAACGCCTGATCCCAATCTGCAATCAAATCCCCGATATCCTCAACCCCAACGGATACACGGATCAGGTTTTCTGGGATGCCCGTGTGCGGCTCAATCGTGTGACGGTGCTCCACGAGGCTTTCGACCCCGCCGAGCGACGTGGCGCGCAGGAACAGTTGCAGTTTCCCGACAACCTGTAACGCGTCTTGTTTGTCGCCTTTGACCAGCACCGACAGCAACCCGCCAAAACCGCCCGTCATTTGCCGTTTGGCTATATCGTGGCCGGGGTGGTGCGGCAGGCCGGGGTAGAACACATCGTCGACTTGCGGATGATCAAATAGATGTTCGGCTAAGCTTTGGGCGTTCTGCGTCATTCGCTCAGCCCGCAGCGGCAATGTGCGCATTGCGCGGGTCAGTAGCCATGCTTCAAACGGACCCAGAATTGCACCAGCCCCCTTGCGGTCCACACGGATGTCCTCCCAAATTTGCGCGTCCGAATTACCAGTCGACAGCACGCCCGCCAGCACATCCGAATGCCCGTTGATCCCTTTGGTTGCCGAATGCATCACGATGTCCGCACCATGCGCAAGCGGCTGCATCAGGATCGGCGTCGCGGCGGTGGCATCGACCACCAAGGTGGCTTTTGTCGCCTCAGAAAGCGCCCGAATATCAACAGATTTCAGCCAAGGGTTAGACGGCGTTTCGATAAACACCAAGGCGGGATCATGGGTGGCGCAGGCCCGGGCAAGCTCCGGCACGTCCACTTCGATCAACGTAATCTCGCGCCTTGTACAAAAATCGCGAATCCATGCGGTCGTGCCCCAATAAATTCCCGATTGCAAAACAGCCGTCGCGCCATTGGGCAGGGTCCGGAACACCGCAGCAATCGCAGCCATACCCGATGGGAATAGTAACGTATCAGCCGCCCCTTCAAGCTGCTGCAACACGCGTTCCGCCTGACGCAGATTGTCGGAATTGTCGCGCGCATAGATATTGTCATCACGCAGCAAGTCGTAGTTTTCATCACGCATAAACGTGGTCGAAGGCTGCAAGGCAGGCACAACGCCGCCCGATTGCGGGTCAAGCGCCCCTGCGGCATGGGCGGCGATCGTGGCGGGTTTTAGATCATTTTTCATGCGTTTATCTGGCGCAGAATTCACGACAGATGCAAGGTCTTACGCCAAAATTAACAGGTCATTTCGGGCGCAACAGGCTTCGGGCGGTTGAACAACACACGCAGGTTCCGTTTCACGACATTCTGCCAAACCAATGCGGGCAGGCTTTTGAAGAAATCAGCCGCCGCCCCTTTGCCGGCTTTGCGTAAGGTCTGTACTGCGATCTTTGGCGTGGCGGGTCGAAAATAGTTCTTGGTTGTTGCTGGTCGCCCCGCAACCAAAGCATCCAATGCAGATTTCGTGACTTTCGGATTATTCCACGCGGCGCGAAACACCACACAGCCGTTGCGGTTGATGACAAAGACCGCGTTCGGCATGCCACCAAAGGCGCGATGCCCAGACCCGTCAAAATCATCGGCCAAAATTTCACGTGTCTCGCCATCAACCTCGGCTAAACGCTGTGCGCAGGCTTGCTTTTGCCCAAAGTCATCGTGGTTAGGAATGTCTTTGCCCGGATGGGCCTCGCGGACATAAAGCACGGCGCTGGCAACATTTGGGTAAATCGCATCCATCGCGGCCATCGCTTTACGCCGGGTTTGGAACAACGGACATGTGATACTGCCCAGTTCCAGCACCAAGAAATCACCGTCAAAATCCAAAAGCCGTCGCTTTGCCCCGCTCAAAGTCGTCACATCGATATCCGGAGCCTTCGCACCAACGGCCGGGCCACTTGCGGTCGTAAAGTCATAATCAGCGGATGAGAACGCACTATAATTGTAGTCAGCCATCTTGAGCCCTCCAAGTTTCTAGGGGGATCATACGCGAAGTTTCTCTTTTTCGTGTAACTTTTCGAAGGGCAGGTTTTCGCGATGCTCGCCTACTGGTCGGGATCGTTCGGGGCGCTTTGGCGTTTGTTGAAAATAGGGCTCACTGTTTCCACCCAAGTTTCCTTTAGGAGGCGCGACCACTCTTGCAGCGGATAAATATAGATCAAGAACGGGTTCGTATCCGCCAACCCACTGCTAAGAGCGCCCATTTGTTCACGACATGGCCCGGGATTATAGTAGGTCCCAAAGATCCGATCCCACAAAGGCATGATATTTCCAAGGTTCTTGCCGTATGCAACAGGCGCATCCGCGTGGTGCCAGCGATGAAAAATAGGCGACGCAATCAGATATTTAAATGGGCCGTGATCAATTTCAAGGTCCATATGCACATAGATCCCATGCACAAGGTAGAACGCTGCAATAATCGGGATCGCTTCGGGCATTTGCAGCCACGTCAGCAAGATCATATAGGACATCGTCATAAGTATCGATTCGATCGCATGCACGCGCAGCCCAGTGAATGCATTTACATGGGTGTCAGTATGATGCGCCGCATGTGTCGGCCAGCCCCATCGCGTGTGCATGGCGCGGTGGCTCCAATAATCGGCAAAATCGCGTGGGATAATGCCAACAATGCACAGCAACCAAAGCGGCCACCCATCCCAAAACGCTGGATCCAATGCCGGGATGTGTAACGCATCATAAGATACATGCAGTAAAGCGTTGATAACGTTAACAAAACAGACACCCGCGCCAATATTCATGGACAAGAACATACTTCGCAGCGAATGCCGAACGTAAGTTCAAAAGGCTTATCAAACCATTCCACGTGATTGTGTCTCGTCTTTTATACAGCGGCCAAAGGTCCCAGACCTTTTGCTGTAAACCGTTTCAATCTACCAAAATTATGGCAGTCGACCACAGTCTAGCTTCCCGCAAACTGATCGCGCGCATAGCCTTGCAGGTATAGAAGCGCGGTCAGGTCGCCGTGATTGACCCGCACGTCACACTCTTTCTGCACCGCTGGTTTGGCGTGAAGCGCAACGCCAGTGCCGGCGCGGCCTAACATGCCTAGGTCATTGGCGCCATCGCCCACGGCCAGCACATCATCTTCTAAGATGCCCAATTTGACTGTGATTTCTTCAAGTGCGGTGACCTTGGCCGCCTTCCCCAAAATTGGCAGCCCGGGCGCACCCGTCATTTGACCATCCGCAACCAACAGCGTGTTCGCCCGGTTTTCATCAAACCCCAATTCAGCTGCGATTCGCGCGGTAAAGGCCGTGAACCCGCCCGATACCAACGCGGCGTACGCACCATTCGCCTTCATAGTGCTCAGAAGCGCCCGGCCGCCCGGCATCAATGTAATACGTTCTTCAAGGACTTTATCAATCACGGATTCAGATAGGCCCGTTAGCAAGCCAACGCGTTCGGTGAGGGCCTCATTAAAGTCCAATTCACCGTTCATGGCGCGCGCAGTGATGTCCGCCACGCGCGGGCCAACGCCAGCCTCTGCGGCCAATTCATCGATGCATTCTTGTTCGATCATGGTGCTATCCATGTCGGCCAACAGCATCTTTTTTCGCCTATTTTCAGTAGGTTGAACGATCAAGTCGACACCTGCGACTTGCAGATCATTCCAGACGTCCCACTGATTATCGGGCCGTTGCGGGATCGCAAATTCCGCGGCTTCATCGATCGCCAGCCAGACCGCATCACCGCCACCCCACGCATTGCGCAGGTTCTCGACCAGCGCCAATTCAAGGTTGCGTTTTTCAGGGTTCGTCAAAAGCGTGACTGTGAACATGATGTTTCCTATCCGCGTCAAAGGGTGTCGCAAAAAGCGGCTTAAGCGGCGGTCTAGCGTCATTTTGGCTGTTGTGAAAGCCAAAGTCAGGCTCTATGTCCGGCGGTGGGACACCCTTCCCCAACGAAGGGCAGATATCTGTGAGGATACCAGCAATGGTTATGACCAAACCGGCTACGCGGCCGGCAAACGCGCGTTTTTCTTCTGGCCCCTGTGCCAAACCCCCCGTCTGGAATTTGGATGCTTTGCGTGACGCCCCATTGGGCCGATCACACCGTGCATCCGTGGGCAAGGCCAAATTGGCCGAAGCGATTGAGCTAACCCGCGACATCTTGGGCATTCCCGCTGACTACCGCATTGGCATTGTGCCAGCGTCAGACACCGGTGCCTTTGAGATGGCGATGTGGTCCCTATTGGGCGAACGCCCAGCCGAAATGGTCGCATGGGAATCATTTGGGGCCGGTTGGGTCACTGATGTGGTCAAACAGTTGAAAATCGACGCCACCGTTCATACAGCCGAATACGGCGAGATCGTCGATATGGCGGCACTGAACTATGACAACGATGTTTGCTTTACTTGGAACGGCACCACATCCGGCGTGCGCGTGGCCAATGGCGATGTGATCCCCGGCGACCGGGCTGGTCTAACGCTTTGCGATGCGACTTCTGCTGCATTTGCCCAAGACCTGCCTTGGGACAAATTGGATGTGACAACCTTCTCTTGGCAGAAAGTCATGGGCGGCGAAGCAGCACACGGCATGTTGATCCTATCCCCGCGCGCAGTTGAGCGTCTCGAAAACTACACACCTGCATGGCCTTTGCCGAAAATCTTCCGCCTAACCAAAGGTGGCAAATTGATCGACGGCATCTTCCGTGGCGAAACAATTAACACGCCGTCGATGCTCGCCGTTGAAGATTACCTTGTCGCGCTGAAATGGGGCCGGTCTATCGGTGGTCTGGATGCGCTGATGCATCGCGCCGATGCAAACGCACGCGCGATTTGGAACTTCTGCGCTGAAAACGATTGGATCGACAATCTAGCCGTTGATCCAGCGACCCGGTCAAACACATCGGTTTGCTTGAAATTCACGGATGACCGTATCAAAGACGGCGCCGCCTTCGCCAAAGCCGTTGCAAAACGTCTTGAGGCCGAAAACGTCGCGCTCGACATCGGTGCCTATCGTGACGCCCCTGCTGGCCTGCGGATCTGGTGTGGTGCCACCGTTGAGACATCGGACATAGAAGCCATGTTGCCTTGGTTGGCATGGGCATTTGCGACCGAAATCGACGCACAATAATCTCTCAAAAATCTCGCAAAATTTTCGGCGCAGGCGATCAGGTTCAATCTGATCTGCCGCGCCACCTAAAAAGGATAGCTAACAATGGCACCTAAAGTACTTATCTCTGACAAACTTTCCGAAGCTGCGGTTCAGATCTTTAAAGATCGCGGCATTGACGTTGATTTCCAGCCTGACCTTGGCAAAGACAAGGACAAGCTGCTTGAAGTCATCGGCCAATATGATGGTCTTGCGATCCGCTCTGCCACCAAAGCAACTGAAAAAATCATCGCTGCTGCGACCAACCTTAAGGTCATCGGCCGTGCCGGTATCGGCGTGGATAACGTCGACCGTGAGGCCGCATCCCGCAAGGGTATCATTGTGATGAACACGCCATTCGGCAACATGATCACGACTGCCGAACACGCGATTGCGATGATGTTCGCGGTTGCGCGCCAAATCCCAGAAGCATCCCAATCCACACATGCGGGCAAATGGGAAAAATCTAAATTCATGGGTGTTGAGCTGACCGGTAAAACACTGGGTGTCATCGGTGCCGGGAACATTGGTTCTATCGTTTGTGACCGCGCCCGCGGCCTCAAGATGAAGGTCATCGCGATGGACCCATTCTTGTCCGAAGAACGCGCGACAGAAATCGGCGTTGAGAAAGTTGAGCTGGACGAGCTGCTGACGCGCGCTGATTTCATCACCATGCACGTACCATTGACTGCAGATACGAAAAACATCCTGAGTGCAGAAAACCTTGCCAAAACCAAAAAAGGTGTGCGCATTATCAACTGTGCCCGTGGTGGTCTGGTGGATGAGGCCGCATTGGCCGAACTGCTCAAATCCGGCCACGTGGCTGGTGCCGCATTTGACGTGTTCGCCGAAGAACCCGCCAAAGAAAATCCACTGTTCAATTTGCCGAACGTTGTGGTGACCCCGCACCTTGGTGCTGCGACTTCCGAAGCTCAAGAAAACGTGGCCCTACAGGTCGCCGAGCAAATGTCAGATTACCTGCTGACAGGTGCCGTGCAGAACGCATTGAATATGCCATCTGTCACCGCCGAAGAGGCCAAGATCATGGGCCCGTGGATCAAACTGTCTGGTCACCTTGGCAATTACATCGGTCAAATGACAGACGAGCCGATCAAAGCCGTGAACATCTTGTTCGACGGTGAAGCCAGCGAAATGAACCTGAAGGCACTGACCGCCGCCACGATTGCAGGCATCATGAAAACGGCCAACCCTGATGTAAACATGGTCTCTGCGCCAGTGATTGCCAAAGAGCGTGGCGTGAAAATTTCGACCACCAAACAAGATCAATCAGGTGCGTTCGAAGGTTACGTCAAGATCACAATCGTCACCGAAACGCGCGAACGTTCGATCGCGGGGACCGTATTTAGCGACGGCAAGCCACGTTTTATCCAGATCAAAGGCATCAACATCGACGCCGAAGTCGGCGAGCACATGCTTTACACAACTAACGACGATGTCCCCGGCATCATCGGGACATTGGGTACTTTGCTTGGCAAGAACAATGTCAACATCGCGAACTTTACACTTGGCCGCGCAGCTGAGAAAGGCGAGGCTATCGCCCTGCTTTATATCGACGCGCCAATGCCGCAGGCGGCAGTTGATGATTTGAAAGAAACCGGGTTGTTCAAACAGGTCAAACCGTTACGTTTCGACGTATAAATCAACAAGGCGCGTGAGACATCGCGCGCCTTACTTCATTGCTGCAAGGAAATCTCATGCGTCCAATCTATGCCATAGGCGATATTCATGGGCAGAAAGAAATGCTCGACCACGCGCTAGCGCTGATTGAGACGGATGGCGGCAAAGACGCAGAAATCATCTTTTTGGGCGACTATGTTGATCGCGGCCCCGACAGTCGTGGCGTGATTGACACGTTGATGGCAGGTCAAGCTGCGGGCAAGCCTTGGACATGTTTGCTTGGCAATCATGATCGGTTTTTTGCGCGATTTATCCGCGAAGGCCGTCAGCATGACCCACGTGTGAAATCAGGGTTGAATTGGCTCAACCCACGGCTTGGCGGCGCGCAAACGCTTTCGTCATATGGCGTGACAGGCGAAATGCATTTTGCAGAACAAAAATTCGGCGACCTCGAAGCATTGACCCATTGTGAGGTCGACGGAGACACGACCACACTCGCCGCCTTGATCGCCGCAGCCCAAGCAGCCATTCCAGAAGAACATATCGCATTCATCGAAAATCTACCGCTTTGGCACGAGACTGAAAACCTACTGTGTGTCCATGCTGGCCTGCGCCCGCATATTTCACTAGAACATCAAGACCCCGAAGACCTGATTTGGATTCGGGACGGGTTTCTAGAGACCAATCATAACTTTGGTCAACTCGTTGTGCACGGGCATACAGCGCTTGATCACCCCGAACACTTTGGCAATCGCGTCGATCTAGACGGCGGCGCAGGCTACGGTCGCCCGCTTGTCCCCGCCGTGTTCGAAGGCCGCAAGTGCTGGACGCTCACCGACAAAGGCCGGATGCCACTGCTACCTTGACCCGTAATCTCATGCTAACCTCTTAGTCAAACTGCCGCATAAATTTACGATCTATGTGGTTTTTCAGCCCCCACAGCAGCGGGCCGCCCCACGCCACGCCGAACCTTTCCGCCAAGGCCGATTTACGACCAAGCGATACGAGCTTTAGATAGTCTTTTTGTGGTTTATAGGGGCGCGTTACCCCGCCAGAAATCACCGCGCGTAAATTATCGAAAAGCACCGGTGCTTGACGCACGGCATAGACCCCGGCCTTGGGCCGAGGATCAAACGCCAGATGCGCGCAATCGCCGACCGCAAAGATACGCGGATCATTGGACGCAAGCGTTGGGTCCACGGTGATATAGCCGTCCTGTAGCGCAAGTCCCGTCTCAGCGATCCAATCATGCGGCTTGGCACCTGCCGCCCCAACGACAAAATCGCTGGATAATTCTTGCCCCCCAACGAGCATGACACCATTTTGCGTCAGTGCGGATACCTCGGAATTTTCAAGGATATCAACGCCTTGCGCATCCAAGGCCGCGCGCATTTTCGCACGAGCCCTATCGCCCAGCGCTGACAAGGCGGTGCTGCGATCAATCAATGTCACCTGTGGCGCGCGGTCCGACAGTGCGTGCGCTATCGCCATCGCTAGTTCAGCGCCCGCGACACCGCCGCCAATGATTGCCACCTTGGGGTCGGTCGCCGTAGCCCGGTACTGGTCCCAACGGCTGGCGAAAACCCCCAGCGGTTTTGCAGGCACCCCATGCTTTGAAAAGCCGGGCATCTGCGGCATCTCTGAGGTGATCCCAATATCAACAGAGCACAGATCATATCTTATCGAGGCATGTCCGGAAACATGGACCATTTGCCCGTCTTGGTCGATCCCTGTGGCCGCCCCATTGATCAGCTGCGCACCCGCGAACCGGGCAAGGCGCACCAAATCGATATCCAGTTCATCCCGCACATAATGCCCCGCAACGAACCCGGGCAGCATGCCAGAATAGGGCGCCGTTGGCCCCGGGTTAATCACTGTAACGCGGACGCCCGGTAACGGGTTCATCCCCCAAAGGCGCAGAACCAACGCATGGCAATGCCCACCGCCGATCAACACAATATCCGTCATGGCGACAACCATTGGCCAGCCCAATTGCTTGCACGGGAAAAAGAGGCTCGGCGGTGATCTGGCCCAAGATGCACCACATCGATGGTCACGATCCGGCAAGTCAGCACAGCAAATGTCGCCGGATCTGGCTGTTTGACGTAATCAAGCGCCGTTTCGATCCGCGCGCCCGGACGCGGGACAACGCCGTAAGATTGCTGCGCGTGGTCCGGAATTTTTTCCCAAAGCACGCGCGTGTCTGCACCAGAGGCGATGCTGACTTCGGCCTGTAACCGTAGTTGCAAGGCTTGTTCGGAGTCCCAAACATGAAGGGCGGCGCGGGGATGTGCGCGCAGGCTGCGCATTTTGGCAGAATGCAAATCCGTATGCACTGTCAAGCTATGGTCCCGGTGGCTCACGCTGCGCAGCACAACCGTGCGCACTTCTGGCCAACCATCGGCCGATAGCGTCGCAAAACTCGGCAGGCGCGCGGGGTGATCTGCCTCTGCCACGCCACGGGCCAACGTTTCCCATACGCACGACTTGAGCCCGCCAAGTGTTTCAAACCAATTACTCATAACCTGTCATCTCTAGATATCCGCGCCCTTGGTGGCTGCCCGTAACCGTTACTGGCCCCTCCCAATAGGGGACGCTTGTGGTCATCCATGCATTATCATTGATGGCCGCTACAGTAACATCAACATCGCGTGCGGGCAGTGTAACCTGCCAACGCACCGGAACGCCTTGCGCGTTTTCATCCAACGGCACCGCCGTGAACGCGCCGTCTTCCATCGCGGTGGTGGCCCCATCAGCTGCAATCCATGTGGCTGCGGTAAAATGCGCCCCATCTGTCTGTTGCAATCGAAACCCCATCAGCTTTGCGCCCTCGTCAAACGACAGCGAAAACCAATCCCAGCCGGTCTGATTTGCACCCAAAGGCTGACTAGACCATTCGCGATCCAGCCACGCCGATCCCGTCACAGGGACATCACCGGTCGGCAAAGCCAACACACCTGCTACATCGAAATAGGGCTGTGAATAATAGTATGACGCTTGGCCTTCGGCTGATTTCACCGAAAATCCCGCGTCGCCATGAAACACCAACGGGCCTTGCGCAGTCAACTCCATATCATAGGCAAAATCCGCACCAGAGGCCGACATCGCAAGGGTGTTCCAATCACCAGAAAGTTCCCAATCATCAATCCACGCAACGAACGGATCAGCATTCACGCCCGCTTGCCCAATTCCGCCCCGGCCCAATCGTTCGCTGACATAATGTGCGTCAGGCGTGGTCACGGCTGCATGACCCATCCACAATTGAGGAGCGGCCCAGCCTGCCCCTTCTTCTGGCGCGAGGGCTGAACGAAACAGCGTCCATTGCAGCCCGTAATCTGTCCCATCCGTCCCCGCCAGGTTTGCGGTCAGGTACCACCATTCAATTCGGTAGTCGTTGTGGGGGCCGTGATCAGTCGGAAAGGTAAAAATAGGGCTCGGTTGCGGCACAGAAAATCCTTCGACCTCTGTCCCAAGCCCCGCAAACCCTTGCGCATGCGCCATGAACGGCAACGCGCAAAATATCAGTGCTTTAACGTTCATTTGAAAAAACCTTTAGCAAATCTGCGGGCGGGGTGCGCGCCAATCTGCGCGCAGGCCACAGTGCGGCCAGCGCCGCCGCGAGCAGCGCAAACAGCCCCAAGCGCGCGTAATCCATTGGAAACAGATACATCGGCAGCTTCCAACCAAAGGCCGCGACATTAACCACCGACAAAAGCGCCCAAGCGAGGGCAAGCCCCAACGGCAAAGCAATCACCGCCGTCAGCATCGCAAGCATCACAGCACGCAGCAGTTCCAAACGCCCCAGTTGCGCCCGGGTCATCCCCATTGCCCATGCTGGGGCAAGCTGGGGCACCCGCATCGCTGCAAGGGTGAGTAGGCTCATCAAAATGGCGAACCCGGCGACTGCAAGCGTCAGGATATTCAACGCCGTCGTGACGGTAAAAGTGCGCTCAAAAATCGCAAGCGAAAGCGCTTTGATCCCTGCTTGATTGATCGTTTTTGCGGCCGATATATCTGTCTGGGCATTCAGCGCCGCAATGAAATCCGGCACCTTTTCCGGAGCGATACGCACGCCGAAACGGTCTGGTGTTATCTCAGGGTACATCTCTTTGAAAAGCGCTTCGCCAATGATCGCTTGGCCAATCGGGTTGCCGTAATCCCCGTAAATGCCTGCAATCGCCATCTCACGCCCTTGGACAGTGACATAATCCCCAACAGACAGACCGCCGCGCCGCGCGAGTTGCTCATTGAGCAAAATCGTCTGGCCTGCGAATGTCGTATCCCAATGATCCCGCGCAGCCTCAAGCATCTGCCAATTGTCGCG
Organism: Loktanella sp. D2R18; assembly: GCF_003318235.1. Lineage (GTDB taxonomy): Bacteria > Pseudomonadota > Alphaproteobacteria > Rhodobacterales > Rhodobacteraceae > Yoonia. The sequence continues at coordinate 598,958 of NZ_QOCG01000030.1, forward strand.
GTAGGTCGCGTGATCGCGGGTGCCGTAGATTTCAGTCGGATGATCAGCGATAGTGATTTGGCTGGACATGATCGGCAGCACCGCATCCACACGCGGTGTTGCATAGGCAACAAAGTCGGCGGCTTGGGCCGGATCAGCGGTATCGATATAAAGCTCTGAGGTGAGCCGCTGATCAAGAAACCCGGTAAACGTCGTGCGAAAGCTTGAAACCATCGTCGATACGCCGACATTCGCCGCCATTGCCAGCAGCAGCGCCATCAGCGCCAATGAAAGGCCCGGTAATTGCTGGCGTGTGTCCGCCCAAAACCACTGTGCCACGATAGATTTGGCCCCACGGCTGGCAACCGACAACACCCGGTCCAAGACAAATGGAAGCACCAGCGCCGCGCCGATCAGTAGACATGCGAGTAACGCAAAACCCGCGATCAAGCCCTGCGCCGTGATGCATAGAATCAGGCAGACGATCAGCAATGTCGCAGCGATCATCGCTTGTAATCCAGCGCGCCGCCCGGCCGCCATCGCAAGCGCACGCTTTTGCGCAGCAGCGAGCAAAGGCATTTTTGATAGCTTCCACAGCGCCCCAGTCGCAGCCACAGCCGTGCCGCCCAGCGCAATCGCAAGGCCGGATACCCACCAAGACGGGCGCAATTGCAGCGTGCCAGACACATCCGCCCCATATAGCCCGCGCAGGGTAGCGGCCACATCGGGCAGCAAAAGCGCCGCAATCACATAGCCAAGGAATACCCCGACGACACCAGCAACCGTCGCAAAGATCATCAATTCAGCCGCCATCAACAGCATCAAACGCCGCAAAGGTACCCCCAGCGCGCGCAGAGTGCGGATCACCGGGCGGCGCTGTTCAAACGCCAACCCAATGGCCCCGTTCACGATGAAAATACCCACTGCAAAGGATAGCAGCCCAAAGGCGGTGAGGTTCAAATGGAAACTATCCGTTAGCTGTGCTGTATCCGTGGATTGCTGCGCACGCTGTCGGATCAAATCAGGGGCAATTTGCGCCAAATCGCCTTGACAGATCGGCTGCTCTGGCGCGATCACCAGACTATCTATTTCTCCGCTGCGCCCCAAAACATTTTGCGCGATGCCGATGTCTGTGACGGCGGTATTTGGCGCAGCGTTTTCGCTTATAATCACGGTAAAATCAGGCAAGCGCGCGGCGACATCCGCTGATCCAAACAATTGGCCTTGCCCGGCAAGAAAGCCCGCTACATCCGCACCCTGCGCAATCTCCGCCGCCCCCATAGACCCGGGGGCCGTGAGCGGGTCAACACCAATGATCCGCACATCATTCAGTCGTCCCGAGATCACAGGGCTGACCAACCAGCCCGCACGCCGCAGCGCTACATAGGTCGCTAGATCGATCGGCTGCCCATCGCGGCGGGCCAATCGGTCATAGCGCCCTTCACCCAATGTTGTGGATGCAGCGCGGTAGCTTGCGCGCGCCTCTGCGTTGACAGCCTGCACCCCAGACCAGAGCGCAGTCGCCAGCGCCAACCCCGCCAGCAAGGTAAACAGCTGCAACGGGCTGCGCCACCAATGTGAGAGTAGCGCGTGAAGGGTCACGCGTGTCATGCGATCTGGCCAGCACGCAAATGCAACCGCCGCTGCATTCGGCCCGCCAAAGCTTGCGAATGGGTAACCATCAGCAGCCCCGCGTTCGTTTCACTGACCAATTCAAGGATCAAATCCATCACAGTGCCAGCGGTATCTTCGTCGAGATTGCCCGTGGGCTCATCCGCCAGCACCAAGCGTGGTTTTGGTGCAAGCGTGCGCGCAATGGCAACCCGCTGCTGTTGGCCGCCGGACAATTGCTCAGGGTATTTGTTGAGTTGGCCCGCAAGCCCCATGCGCTCTGCAAGCGTCGCGGTCCATTCGGGGTCATACTGCCCAGCGAGACGCGCCTGAAATGCGATATTATCTGCGACCTTCAGGCTTGGGATCAGATTGAACTGTTGAAAGACCACGCCAATTGCCCCGCGCCTGATCGCCGCGCGCCCGTTGTCATCAAGGGCCGCGATATCGGAACCATCCAGCAACACACGTCCCTGATCAGCCGTATCGAGCCCACCGATGATGTGCAAAAGCGTGCTCTTGCCGCTTCCCGACTCCCCGGTCAGCGCAAGCGTTTCGCCCGCGCCCAAAGCGAAACCAATTCCGCGCAACACCTCAAAGGGGCCGTCGGCCGTGGCATAAGTTTTGTGAATATTTTCGACTTGAAGCAGCATGATCCCTCGCGCGTTTCGTATGACTAACACGTGGGCGCACGATGAAAAGGTCTAGGCGCCTACCAAGGTGATCAAATTCCCAGCCGGATCCGTGACCCGCAGGCGGCGCACGTATTTCAGGCTGTCGTCCCAATAGGGGGCCACGCCCGCATCTGTCAGCTGCCGAAAAGCGTCATCAATGTCTGGGATGACCAAAGAGATTTCCAGGGTCCGGGTCGGGTCTGACGGGCCAAAGCGGACCTGTCGCATCCCGGTGTCCCCCCAAAACGCGTCTTTGCCCGCGTCATCATCTTCTATGTCGATTTCTGGGATACCCAGCAGCGTGAGGTAAAAGTGGCGCATCTCTTGCTCTTGATCTGGCAAAAGCGGCACACGCACCATATTCGCTGGCGTACCATTTTGGCGGCGGACCGGGTCGGCCATCCATTTATCGTGAAAGAGCCCCGGGCTAATGTTTGCCCCCTCATTGGCGGCATGGATACCGCCGCGCCGTGTCAATTTACGCGCCGTATAAGCAACGCGCAGCCAGTTTAAGTTCATCAAACGCATAATCCACCCCTCAAATTCAGTATACATATGTATACAATTTAAGGGCATTTTCTTAAATTTTCAACCTTGTGACCTGACGTTTTTCTGGCCGAGCTCTCTTGCCCGCGTAAACTGCGCCAAACAGATCAAAGAGGCATTCATGACTGATATTGTAATTCTTGGTGGCGCGCGCACGGCTATTGGCACCTTCGGCGGGTCCCTCGCGGGAACAACGCCGATTGACCTCGGCACATCGGCTGCAAAGGCTGCGCTTGACCGCGCGGGCGTGGCTGGCGACCAGATCGGCCACGTCGCATTTGGGCATGTTATCAATACCGAACCGCGCGATATGTATCTCAGCCGGGTTGCGGCAATGAACGCGGGCGTTCCTGACACAACCCCCGCAATGAACGTGAACCGCCTATGTGGATCGGGCGTGCAAGCAATTGTATCAGTGATCCAATCATTGATGCTAGGCGATGCCGCGTTCGGGTTGGCCGGTGGTGCCGAAAGCATGAGCCGCGCGCCCTATATTTTGCCAGACGCGCGTTGGGGCGCCAAGATGGGCGATATCAAGTCCCAAGACATGATGCTCGGTGCGTTGAACTGCCCGTTTGGCACAGGCCATATGGGGATCACTGCCGAAAATGTTGCCGCTGAACACGGGATCACCCGCGCAGATCAGGATGCTTTTGCCATGCAAAGCCAATCACGCGCAGCGCAAGCCATCGCGGCCGGACATTTTGACAGCCAGATCACCCCTGTCCAAGTCAAAGTCAAACGCGAGATGATCGATTTCATCCGCGATGAACACCCAAAGCCCAGTTCACTTGAGAAACTTGGCAGCTTACGCCCCGTTTTTCAAAAAGACGGCACTGTAACGGCTGGCAATGCCTCGGGCATTAACGATGGGGCGGCGGCGATTGCGATGGCAACCGCCGATGCGGCCGAAAAGGCGGGGCTAACACCAAAATTCCGCGTGTTAGGATATGGCCATGCAGGCGTGCGTCCCGAGGTTATGGGTATTGGCCCGATCCCTGCCGTGCGCAACCTGTTTGAAAAAACCGGACTAAGCGCAGGTGATTTCGACGTGATCGAATCGAACGAGGCCTTTGCTTCGCAGGCTTTGGCCGTCAGCAATGAATTGGGGTTCGATCCTGCAAAGGTCAACCCGAATGGCGGGGCGATTGCACTGGGCCACCCCGTGGGCGCAACAGGCGCAATCATCACCGTAAAAACCATGTATGAATTGGAACGGACAGGCGGCAAACGCGGGCTGATCACCATGTGTATCGGTGGCGGCCAAGGGATCGCGCTTGCGATTGAACGAATCTAGGTCGGATAGGCGCGGGTGAACACCCAAGTATCACCCGCCGAAAGATCAGGATCAAAGGCGTAGCCCCCAGTGGTGAAGCCTTTGATCCCTTCGGGGGCATTCAAATGGTTTTCAACGATGAACCGCGCCATCGCCCCGCGCGCACGTTTGGCGAAAAAGCTGACGATGCGGGGTTTGTCGTCTCTGATCTCCATGAATTGCGGCGTGATCACCCGCAGTTTCAATGCGTTTTGATCGACCGCACCAAAATATTCTTGGCTCGCGCAATTCACCAAGACCTGTGCGCCGACAGTCTCGGCCTGAGCGTTTAGTGCATTTGCAATCGTCGCCCCCCAATAATCATAAAGAGACTTACCACGCGCCGTTTTCAAACGACTGCCCATTTCCAAACGGTAAGGCTGCAACGCGTCCAACGGGCGCAACACACCGTAAAGCCCAGACAGGATGCGCAGATGATCTTGCGCCCACATGATATCATCTTCTGAGAAGGTCTTGGCCTCGAGCCCGTGGTAAGTATCGCCATTGAATGCCAGCACCGCTGGCTTTACCGCGTCATCGGCAGGCACTTCGGCAAAATCGTTGAACCGATCATGGTTCAGCTGGGCCAGTTTATCCGAGAGCTTCATCAGCTTCTTAAGCTCGTCCAAAGTCAATTCGCGCGCGACCTCTGCCAACGCCACGGCATCCGCTTGGAATTCGGGTTGCGTCGGCGCAGTGGCGACCGGATCCATATCAAGTGCTTTGGCGGGAGAAATGACGACGAGCATGGCAGTGTTCCTATAGTGATATAGGGAGATGTAGCACGCTTGGCCGCTAGTTCAACTGGCCTTGCAACGGGTACTGCCCATCTTCAAACGGCCCAAAGAAATCATCGACATCCGGGTGATCAACCGGTTCACCCGAATAATCCGCCACAAGGTTTTGTTCAGACACGTAAGCCACGTAAAAGCTTTGATCGTTTTCCGCCAAAAGGTGGTAAAACGGCTGATCTTTTTTGGGGCGGCTGTCTTCGGGGATGGCGTTATACCACGCGTCTGTGTTCGAAAACATCGCATCCACGTCAAAGACGACCCCCCGGAAGGGGTGCTTGCGGTGGCGAACCACTTGGCCGAGATGATATTTCGCGCGTGTCTTGAACATATGTTGAATATATGGCCCATAGGGACCTAAAGTCCACGGCAGTCGCTGCGTTTTTAGGGAAACAGTCTGTGAACATGATCTTAACGGTGCTCAATATCTCGGCACCTGTCTTCATTTTGGCCGCGATTGGTTTCACTTGGGTCAAATTGGGTTTTGAATACCGGGTTGAGTTCGTCACGCGACTGACGATGACGCTTTCGGTGCCCTGCCTGATCTTTGTCGCATTGATGAAAACCGACATCGACCCAGAGTCGTTGGCGGCGTTATCGCTCGCTGCCGTTGCTGCCTACTTTATCGTTATGGCAGCTTTCTTTGCGTTGATTAAGATCGCAAAGCTTGAAATGCGCACCTATCTCAACCCGCTGGTCTTTGGAAACACAGGCAATCTTGGTCTGCCCTTGGCGCTTTTTGCATTTGGCGAAGTTGGATTCGGCTATGCCGTTGTCGTTTTCGCGGTCATGGCGATTATGTCTTTTACTATCGGGATTTGGTTCGTTTCAGGTGGCGGGTCACTTAAACGCGTGGTGCAAGAGCCGCTTGTCGGGGCGACATTGTTGGGCGCATTGTTCTTGTGGCAAGGCTGGCAAACGCCATTGGTCATCACCAATACCATTGAGTTAATTGGACAAATGGCGATCCCGGTGATGCTGATCACGCTTGGGGTGGCTGTCGCTCGGCTTGAGACAAAGGCCATGACACAAGCGGTCTGGTTATCTGCTGTAAAGGTTGTGATCTGTGTCGCAGCGGCGTGGGGCGCGAGCGTCTGGTTCGGGCTTGATGAAATCGCGGCCGCCGTCCTGATCGTGCAGATCGCGACCCCAGTGGCAGTCACATCCTACCTCTTGGCCGAAAAATATGGGGCGGATGCGCAGCCCGTCGCCGGGCTTGTTGTGGCATCGACAGTGCTATCCGTGATCTATTTGCCGCTCATCTTGGCTTTTGTGATCTGATCTGCCGCGCTTAAGCATTTGCAGATCAGCCAGAACAGGCTATCGTGCAAAAAAAACAAAATAAGCGAGAGGCATATGAGCAGTTTCTTTCGCGCAATGGCACTGATGCTGATTTTAGGCAGCTGCGGCGGGCAATCGAGCCATAACTCGGCCCCGCGCAACCTTGATGATGCATGTAGTATTGTGTCCGAGCGCCCCGAATACCTACGCGCGTTCCGCGCGGTTGAACGTAAATACGGCGTGCCTGTCCCGTCATTAATGGCGATCATCTATCAGGAAAGTAAATTCATCAGCGATAACCGTCCGCCGCATCGTTATGCGCTGGGTGTAATTCCTGTTGGGCGCCAGTCGTCTGCCGTTGGTTATAGTCAGGCGCTTGATGCGACCTGGCGCGAGTATCAAGATGAGGTGGGCGGATCCCGTGCCCGGCGCCAAGATGTGAACGCTGCCACCGACTTCATGGGCTGGTATATGGTGCAAACCGTCGAAGAAACCGGCGTCGCCATCGATGATACCCGCAACCAATACCTTGCCTATCACGACGGGCGGTCAGGGTATTTGCGCGGCACATGGCGTTCGAAAAGCTGGCTGATCCGCATCGCAGGCGAAGTCGAAGCACGCGCCGTGATGTACGATCAACAGCTTCGCGCTTGCCGCAAACGCTAAAAAAAATGGCGGCCACCGTGGCCGCCATTTTCATTTCGTTTGCCTGCATTCTAATTGCTGCGATTGCGGGTTTCGGCTTGGATATTAAACAAAATATCGCGCACTCGTCCGCCCGCGACCATATCATTCATAATAACCGTCGTCTGTCCGCCCACATCGTCTGTGACAATCCACTGGCGCAGCTCAATGGGGTTTCCTGTAAACACCAGCTGGATATTCCCATATTCGGGGTGATCCGGGTCCTGCGCGGTCACGGTGGTTGTCGTGCCGTCTGACGTCACGCCTGTCACCATATCGGCCTGCTCTAGATTTACATTGTCGCGCAAGATCAGCCCAAGTGGCGTTTGATTCAGCGGATACCGCTCTGGCCCTGCGTTTGAGCGCGGATCAAAGATCGCAAGCGACCCACCGCCACCAATCACAAGCGTATTGTCAGGTGCTGCATAATCGAACCGGATGCGGCCGGGACGTTTGATATAAATTGTGCCTGTCGACAAGGTGCCGTCTTGGTTAAGTTGCGTGAACCCCCCTTGGGCAGTCTGCAACCCGTTAAGATATTGCGAAATCTGCGCAAGGCTGAGCTCTTGTGCGGAGGTGGCCCCTGCGCAAAGCGCAAGACCAATGGCGACGACGGATGATAGGATACGTTTTTTCATGCTCTTTACCTATGTGTTCAACCGGGAAGTTCCAGCCTTAGATCGCATAAGAACAGCATTTATGGCGATGATAGGCGATATCAGGCCAGCGGTTTTCAGATAACACAGTGGAATTTTCAATATTGTTCAAAAAAATGCCGCAAATAATTCGCGGCATTTTCGTGAATATAAAGGACCGGGTTACTTTACCCAAATTTCGACACGCGTATGTTCAGCACCCGCCACTTGACCTTCGTAGCAGGTTGCCGGCGAAATATTCCCGAAACCCTGTGCAGACAGCGTAAGCCCATTGGCCGCCGCAACATTTGGTGCAAACTGTGAAAAGGCTGCTTGCATGTCTGCTGCCGCAGCCGCTGAAACGGCCATTGCGGCGTCGCCTGTCCCGCCGAAACCAACAAACATGACTTCTCGGCCAGCCATATCGGACGTCGCCAATGCTTCGGCAAGCGTTGTGAACATTGCACGGTTCCAACCCGCTTCGGGTCCGCTTGTCGCGCCCCCAAACATCGTAGGCGACAGGCGCTGTGCCTCAAACAAGCGCTGGAACATTTGCGCAGCGGCAAGACGTTCTGTTTCCGCGAGATCTGCCCCAAGCAGTGTGTTCAAACGATGGTTTTTGGAATCTTCGTCTTGCGCAATTGCCGAAATACTATCGAACCCTTCGGCGGAAACAAGACGCTGCACAACAGAACCAGCAGCATAATCAAAGATGTCCGCCGTCAATTGTGTTTCAGGCACGCTATCAAAACTAATCATCAACGGGCGCACCAACGGATAGTCGCCAGAAATCACGTTAAAGCTATCGAGCACAACAGGGGTGCCGCATGTGCCAGAGACTGGAAGAAGATTGCTATCCGATGCGTCAGCAACTTCGACGACGCTAATCGCCCCGGCGAATTGGTTGACGGATGACGCGATGCCGGGCCCATCAGCCATTGTCAAAACATTGCCTGCGATCGATTTCCCCGCTGGCTCCATGACCAGTTGAATAAACTCGGTACGCATTGTGGAAGTTGCAGGCAATTGCAACGGTAAGATCGCCAAATCCGGCCCACCAAGCTCTGACCAATTGGTAATGTCGCCAGCGTAGATTCCGGCCAGATCCGCCATTGAGACAGCGCTAATATCGATGTTTGGAGCGACAATCACGGCAAGTGCACGCGCTGCTAACAACTGGTCGCTTACCGCCGGCGCAAGCGCCCAATCCGCCGCGGCAGTATAGGCTTGCGGTGCTTCGCTCTGCAATGCAGCAACAGTCACTACCGCATGCGAAGTTCCCCCAGCATCAGCAATACGCAAGTTCGCTTGCGCACCTGTGTCAGGATGATCCAGTGTGATTTCGCCCGCCGATCCAATGGTCAAATTCGCGTCTGTTTGGCCGGTCGTGACATAAGCCCCGACAACAATACGGTAAATCACGTCAAATGCGGGAATGAGGAAGCTTACGGTTATTTCGTCTGTGCCGCCAACGACAACGGCTTCGGCTTGGGTGGCAACGTCTTGAAACGCGGCGCGCGTTAGGCCAAAATCATTGTTAGCGATCACTTCGTCACAACCTGCACCGTAACAAACAACCTCTGATGCTGGGACGCTGACCTGCCCTACGGATGTTTCCACGGCCAACATCGTGCCATTGTACCCAACAATCTCACCGTCAACGCTGATGAACCCATCGACAGAGCGCAGCTCCACCGGCTCGGCGAAAAGCGCTGCTGGCGCAACTGCGCACAATAGTGCTGCGGAAAGACTTGTTAGCTTCATCATATTCAACTCCAGTGCCACGCTATTTCACGCGCGAGTATAGACGCGGCATATATATTTCAAAACGGTTGGCAAAACCGGAACACTTGCCCTCACTTAACTCAGAGGGCGCTGACACTCAGAAAACATACACAGCCAAAATTAACTAATTGTTAGCCGCGGATTTCCGCCGATACAACTGTTGGCGTGTCAGAGAGCGTGCAAACTGTGTGTAAAGGCAACATTTTACATACAATCATGCGCTTTGCTTGCGATGCAAGTTTGTTCGGCGGCTAAACTTTGATCAACCCCGGTTCACAGTGACGCTGAAAAATGCGCCCGGAAAATTGCGGCATTTAGTCCGCTTTTTGGTCTGGGGCATCGTCGGACCTAAGCATTAGCCCTGCAAAATCAAAGAGCTTCGGATCAAGCAAATGCGATGGCCGCGCATTCATCAGCGACCGAAACATGACTTGCCGACGGCCGGGGCTATTCTTTTCCCAGCCATCGAGGATTTGTTTCACCTGTTGGCGCTGCAACCCGTCCTGCGATCCACATAGATCACAGGGTATGATTGGATAATTCATTGCAGTTGCAAATTTTTCGCAATCAGCTTCTGCGACATGGGCCAGTGGGCGATACAAAAACAAATCGCCGTCTTCGTTCACCAGCTTGGGCGGCATCGTCGCGAGACGCCCACCATGGAACAGGTTCATGAAAAATGTTTCCAAAATATCGTCGCGGTGATGTCCCAGCACAACGGCAGAACAACCTTCTTCGCGCGCGATTCGATACAGATTCCCACGCCGCAACCGTGAACACAGCGCACAGAATGTCCGGCCCGCAGGCACTTTATCCATCACAATAGAATATGTGTCTTGGTATTCGATTCGGTGCGGCACGCCCATCTTTTCAAGAAACGCGGGCAAGACAGTTGCCGGGAACCCCGGTTGCCCTTGGTCCAGATTACACGCGATCAGGTCAACCGGCAAAAGCCCGCGCCATTTCAATTCATACAGAATCGCAAGCAACGTGTAGCTGTCCTTGCCCCCCGACAAGCAGACAAGCCATTTCGCGTCGCGCTCAATCATTCCGTATTGTTCAATCGCCTCGCGCACATTTTGCACGATGCGTTTGCGCAGCTTCTTGAATTCGGTGGTTTTGGGCGCACCGTAAAACAGCGGGTGAATATCGTCGGCTTCATCTAACATGCGCGTGCTATGCCAGATGATACGCACGCAATCCAACCGAAATTTTAGTCCGGCACGTTATCCACGCCACCCTTAGACCACGGATTGCAGCGCAGGATGCGCCATATCGTCAGCCAACTCCCCTTAATCGCCCCATGTTTTTCCAGCGCCTCAAGCGCATAGGCCGAACAGGTGGGATGATAGCAACAGCTATTGCCGATCCAAGGCGACAGAACCAAACGGTAAGCCCGCACGGGTAATGATACGACATAGGCAAGGGGTGTCATCTGTGAACCTTTTGCAACGCGCCGCGAAAATCCGCGATCAATGTCTCAAAAGATAGGGCCGCGGTGACATCTTTACGACCCACAAGCACATAGTCCCAACCGTCGCGGCCCATTTCAGGCAGTACGATGCGCGCGACTTCACGCAACCGGCGTTTGGCGCGGTTGCGGGCAACGGCGTTACCGACTTTCTTGGAGCAGGTAAATCCGACGCGAATCCCCATTGCCTCACCCTCTGCACGCTTACGCGCCTGTAGGTGAATGCCCGGGGTACCTTGGCGGCGCGCATGTGACGCGCGCACAAAATCCGCACGCTTGGTCAAAACATGCAGACAAACGGAAACCGCCGGAGTGCCTTTGGCAGGCCCAACCGGCGGTTTCAAATCGCTCAAAACAGGCTTAACGCTTACGCGCTTAGCTTCGCACGGCCTTTGGCACGGCGATTGTTCAGAATCTTACGGCCAGCTTTTGTAGCCATCCGTGCGCGGAATCCGTGGCGGTTCTTGCGAACCCGGTTTGATGGTTGGAACGTGCGCTTCATCGCGTTCTCTCCGGTTCGAGGCCAAACCCCACATGGGATTCGAAGCCGATCAACATTTCAGACCTGTCCTTTAGAGAGGACGCCACCCTATGTCAACGCGCCAAGGGGGAGGAAACTGCAACAATTCCAAGAATGTCACAGGGGTAAATGTTTCAGTGTTTCGGGCAAAGCGGTCGAAAACTGAAATAACCGTTGGTTTTCCATCAAGGCGTCGTGATGCGGGTACCGTAACAGCGCTGATACGTCCATCTATAGGGCAACACAGGAATTATCAGGATCCAGCATGTCACAGTCTCTCACCCGTAAACTACCACTAATCGCGATTCTTTTCGTGGCGGCAATTGGGACATATTTATTGCGCGATAAGCTGACGTTTGATGCGCTTGCCCAAAACCGCGAAGCCCTGCTGGCATTTCGTGACGGCAACTACCTGATCACCGCCCTAGCGTTTGTCGGGGCGTATATTGCCATCGTTGGCTTTTCCCTGCCCGGCGCGACAATCGCCACCTTAACGGGTGGTTTTCTTTTTGGCGTGTTCCCCGGTGCATTGTTCAACATCACGGGCGCGACTATTGGTGCCACGGGTATCTTCCTTGCTGCGCGCTGGGGCCTTGGCGAAGGGCTTAGCCGAAAGCTTGATAATGCCGAAGGCCCAGTGAAAAAGATCAAAGCGGGGATCAATGAAAACCAATGGTCCATGCTATTCCTGATGCGCCTGTTACCGGTTGTTCCATTTTTCTTGGCAAACCTGATTCCCTCATTCTTGGGCGTACCACTGCACCGGTTTGTGATTTCGACATTCATCGGCATCATCCCCGGAACAGTTGTCTACACATCTGTTGGCGCAGGCCTGGGCGAGATTTTCGCACGCGGTGAAACACCTAACCTTGGCATCATCTTTGAACCTGCCATCCTGCTTCCTATTATCGGGCTATCAGCGCTTGCCGCATTGCCCATCGTGATCAAAGCCCTACGCGGCAAGAAAGGCGTCTAAGCCATGAACCGGATTAAGACAGATATATGCATTATTGGCGGCGGTTCTGGCGGCCTTTCGATTGCGGCGGGTGCCGTACAGATGGGCGCCAAGGTTGTCCTGATCGAAGGTGGCAAAATGGGGGGCGACTGCTTGAACTACGGTTGCGTGCCGTCCAAGGCGCTGATCGCATCAGCCAAACAAGCACACGCAATGTCCCACGGGGCCAAACTTGGCGTCGCGAACGCGCAAGCCGTCGTTGATTATGCCGCAGCGAAGGATCACGTGCATGATGTGATCGCCACAATCGCTCCTCTCGATAGCGTCGAACGTTTCGAAGGGCTTGGCGTGCAGGTGATCCAAGATTACGGGCGCTTTATTTCAGAAACCGAAGTACAGGCAGGCGACACCATTGTCACGGCGCGACGTTTTGTGGTCGCCACGGGCTCTGGCCCCTTCGTTCCGCCCATTCCGGGGTTGGATGACGTCACATATTACACAAATGAAAACATCTTTGATCTGCGCGACAAACCCGCGCATCTGATCATTATCGGTGGCGGCCCGATTGGTATGGAAATGGCGCAAGCACATCGGCGGCTTGGTTGCGAGGTCACCGTGATCGAAGGTGCCAAAGCGATGGGCAATGATGACCCAGAAATGGCAGCAATCGTTCTGGATAACCTACGGGCTGAGGGCGTGAACATCATCGAAGGCGCGCAGGCCGAAAAAATCAGCGGCGCGGGAGACAGTATCACCGTTCACACCCCCGCCGGAGATTTCACCGGGTCGCACCTATTGATAGCCGTAGGTCGCAAGGTCAACATCGACAAACTGGACCTTGATAAAGGCGGCATCGCCCATGACCGTCGCGGGCTAAAGGTCGGGGATAATCTTCGATCTATCAGTAATAAAAAGGTTTTTGCGGCTGGCGACGTTGCCGGCGGGCTGCAATTCACGCATGTTGCAGGGTACCATGCTGGGGTCTTAATCCGATCAATGCTGTTTGGTCTGCCTTCCAAACAACGCACAGATCACATCCCTTGGGCGACCTATACCGATCCTGAGCTGGCCCAGGTCGGCCTGACCCAAGCGCAAGCCGAAGAAAAATTCGGGAATGGCGTCGAAACGGTGCGCTTTGAATATGCGCATAACGACCGCGCAATCGCAGAACGCAAAACCAAAGGCCTGATCAAAGTCATGGTCGTGAAAGGTCGCCCCGTAGGCGCATCTATCGCGGGGCATCAAGCGGGCGAGTTGATCGGCATGTGGGCGATGGCAATCGCCAATAAAATGAAAATGTCAGCCGTCGCGAACACTGTTTTACCCTACCCCACAATTAGTGAGGTTAACAAACGCGCTGCGGGTGCCTATTTTACCCCAAGACTATTTGAAAACCCGACGGTTAAACGTGTCGTCGGACTTGTGCAGCGCTGGTTGCCATAGCGAGGTTAGATGACCAACTCACTTTCGGGCCGATTTTTGATTCTTACGGTCATTTTTGTGATGCTGGCCGAGATATTCATCTTTGTTCCATCGATTGCGCGGTTCCGACAAGATTATCTTGTTTCACGGCTCGAGCGTGCGCAGCTTGCGTCACTCGCGCTCGAGGCAGACGATATGATTAGCCCCGCATTAGAGGCTGAACTGCTGACCAATGCCGAAGTCTATAACGTCGTGCTGCGCCGCGACGACATGCGTCAGCTGGTGCTCTCATCGCCAATCCCATCGCCGATTACCGCTACCTACGATATGCGTGCGCCGACCAGCATGACCTTGATCCGCGATGCACTGCGCACGTTGCTTGATAAAGAAGAACGCGTCATTCGGATCATCGGCAACCCGGTCCGAGATGGCGGCTTGCTGATCGAAGTCACCATCGATGAAATGCCTCTGCGCAACGCGATGCTGCAATACGGCTGGAACATTCTGATCCTCTCCGCGTTCATTTCAGTTGTGACAGCTGGGATGTTATTCTTTGCCGTGCGCAAATTGTTGGTGACGCCAATCAAGGGCGTTGTGACCCATATGGAATCATACGCCAAAGCCCCTGAAGACGCCCGCCAAATCATTGTGCCATCCGCGAGCATCAAAGAACTGCGCGCCGCCGAAGAATCGTTGCAAATGATGCAAATGCAGCTGACCAGCGCGCTTAAGCAAAAGCAAAGGCTCGCCCAATTGGGCAGCGGTGTTGCTAAGGTAAGCCATGATCTGCGCAACATCTTAACATCCGCGCAACTGTTTACGGATCGCATCGAAGGCTCCGAAGATCCGCTGGTGCAACGCATGGCCCCCAAACTCGTTGGATCGATCACACGCGCGGTGAACCTATGCGAGAACACGTTAGCCTTTGGCGGCGCTGAAGAACCCGCCCCCGCCCTCTCTCGCGTGACCCTCGCCCATATTGTCGGCGACGTGATTGATAGCGAACGGCTCGCGGCTGGGGACTACGCGCTATCGTTCTCTGAAGATATTCCCGCCACAATGGCGGTGCGCGCGGACGGCGAGCAGCTTTACCGCGTTATTCAAAACCTTGTGCGCAATGCGCGCCAAGCCATCATGGCGACCAAGAAACCCGGTGAAATTTGCATTCACGCGCATGAAGATGACGACTGCTGGCAAGTGACCGTTTCTGACACCGGGCCAGGTCTGCCACCCAAAGCCCAAGAACACCTGTTCCAACCGTTTCAGGGCGGTGTCCGTAAGGGGGGCTCTGGACTTGGCCTGGTGATTGCAGGTGACCTGATCCGAGGGCATGGCGGGCGCCTGCGCCTTCAAGACACCGGCCCCTCAGGCACAACATTCGTCATTGAACTGCCCAAAGCGGATCTTGCGCTGATACAATCCAACGAATGACAAAAGAATCCAATTAGGGCCTTGCGTCCACCCGCCAGCCCGTCTAAATCCCCCCATACGCGGATTGGTAGCTCAGTTGGATAGAGTACTTGACTACGAATCAAGGGGTCGGGGGTTCGAATCCTCCCCAGTCCGCCATTACATCTTTGTTGAACGTCACACGACTTTGACCTTTGCGTCATTAACTGTTGAACGTCACACGACTTTGACCTTTGCGTCATTAACTGACCCAACATCTTCATTTTATGCTCCCACGTTTTGTTTCATTGATCTGACTTCCGTTCCCGAAAATCAGGGCTGATTTGGAGGTCAGACGGCGAAGCCGCCTGCTCCTGCAAATCTGCCACGTGGCGAACGCGGGTGGGGGCGAGGCAATGCAATTCGACAGAGGTGGTGCGGCCCGCAGGCGTAGCCGAGGACACGGCTCAGTCTAATTGGGTTGCCCGAGGGGGAGGGCCGCGCCCTCACCCTTCTTTTCTTTGGGTCGGATGTGGTTGGTCATTCCTGCCATTGGCAGATTTGGAACCAACACCGCACCCCGTTTATATTGCGCCAGCATGGGCGGCTCTGAGCCCGCAGAGATCGATGCTGACTTGAATGCTGCATAAGGTAAGCCTAAATCCATGATCGATTATTCTATTTGGAGCTAGTCGTGCTGAAATCTCCAGAAGACGCTTTCAAGTTGCTCGAAAGATTAGGTGCACCAAGACGATTGATAAGACATCTCGAATTAGTTGGGGAAGTCGGCGTTGAAGTCATTTCAAAGCTCGATAACCTTGGGGTTCAGTACGATAGGCTCTTCGTCGAAATCGGCATTGCGGTACATGATGCGGGTAAAATCGTTCATCCCAGCGAGCTTGAAAAAGGCGGGGACTTGCATGAAGCAGCAGGCGAAAAGTTACTTCTAGAACGTGGGGTTGACGCCAAAATTGCTCGGTGCTGTCGCAGCCACGCACAATACGCCAGCATGGGTGCTTCCTTCGAAGAGCTTATAATCGCGCTTGCCGATACATTGTGGAAAGGTTCACGAGAAGCCGACTTGGAGCTACAAGTTATTGATGGTGTCGTAGCCCGGCTACAAGCTGATCGGTGGGAATTGTTTCAAACTCTCGATAGCTGCTTCGAAGAAATCGCCGCTGATGGCGATGAACGGCTATCTCGAAGTATTTGAGTTAACGTAGGCTAGGTGCAAAAAATGGTGCGGAGCGTTCTCACCACCGTACAAAACGGCCCAATACGGACATTGGCGGACCCCGACGGTGCTGCGGCGCAGCTTTTACCAAAGGACAAGGAAGCTTCTTGCTCAACTATGAATGGGGCTCCACCTGAACCACATCTGAATTGCTTTGCGGCGGCATCCAAAGTGCTGGCGGGATAGGCAAGCGGTAATGCCTACAGGCCGTCAAGAAAAGTGGAACCAGTCCTCGTTTCATTGCTGTCATTTCAAAAATTGCCCCACACTCCTTGATTGCTAGGTTCAAGGCATCTGCTATCTCCGCATGTCCACTTGCTGGCGACAAATCAGTCACGCAAATCCCATGGTAGGTATCCCCACGCCAGATTTTCTGATCCGTGTCTTCATCGGGGAACCACGCCTGATGTGTGCAGTCGGGTATTTTCTGTGAAAGTCGGCTGGAGAACTCTTCAATGAAACCTTGTTCAGCGCCAAACTGAAGCCAAACGAACAGGTAGGGATACAGGACGCTGCCAACACAAGCCTCAGCACGATATTCCTGTTCATTACTCGCAGGATGAGCAAGCAGATCGTTGTAGTCGCGAAAACACGTTGGGTAACTGGCATTGGTTAGAAGCGCGAACGATGTGTTCTCAGCCATGGCATGAAACCATGGCATAAATCGCCTGCCTGACGATGTTTGTTGAGCAAGATACATGACCAAGGCTGCCTCGATCATGTGATCGTCCTTGAACGGAGACCCCAAAGTCGGATTGTTGTTGATCAGGGCCACCAACATATCGAGCATTTTCTTTGTCTGCTCGTTCAGACTGCGAGCGAACTCGGGGTTCGCCTCCGAGAGAGCTTTCCCGAACAAGTCTGTCCAGATTGCGCGGGTGGTCACACGGCCAAGCAAGTCGAACATCGCAAGATTGGCATCGACCGCTTCTCGCGACTTCACCGAAACCGTTAGGGCATGAAGCGTCTCGGCATGAGGATACAGTACTTTCTCAAAATATATCTCGGACATCATCAAATAGAGCCGGACGTACTGATCTAGAATTTCCGTCAGAGCGACTTGATGTTTGGTGGGCTTCGTCTTGACTGGTTCTTCTCGCATTGCATCCCAGCAGAAAAGCAAGCCCAATTCAGATATCCGATAAACGACATCGAGGCTCTTTGCTTCAACGGCCCAGGCGCTAATCGCGTGGAGGCAAATATACGCCTGCCTGAGCCTCAATAGGCGCTCTTTGTCTTTCATGTCCTCTTGTGGGAGAATGATGGCGACTAAACTTCTGGTATACTCGTAGCAGGCCTCCGGCTCATTCACCATTGCCAAGGCTTTCTGGAAGTGCCTACGCGCTGCTTCGTCCAGCAGTTCCCGAGCGAGCAAAGATTTTTCCATAAATCCAGCAAGCCGGTCCCCATTCCAAAGCTCAAAATGAACTTCGTTAGTCGCGTTCTTCCGAGTGAACCCAGCCCAGTTACCTTCAACCGTTTCCTTAAGTTCACCGCCCATGCAGAGGCAGATTTTGATTGGTAAACTCTGGTGCTCTTTTGCAATCCTTGAACCGATATAGACGTCTAGAATTTCTTGTAGCTCCGGGCGCACTGATTGCGGGCCAGCGTCCCAATCAGTACGGCCTACGTCTCCTGCTTTGACGCAAAGCAGGTAAAGGTACTTCTGGTCGTCATCTGGCAAGCGTCCTACAGCAGCAATGTCAACTCCATCTTGGCGGGTCCCGATCATTGGAGTCTTCACAACCTGCAAACCCATCGCCGATAGCAGGTTTGGTAGCAGTGCTTTGTCGAGATCACCCCGCTCTTTAAGAGACGACAAGTATTCTTTAAGTATTAGTTTCATTGGGTTTTCCTCTGCTCGATCCTACAAACGACGAGCAGACCATTGAAACCAACCGGGTCGACTACGGACAAACGCGGAAACTCAAAACTATAGGAGTGTTCGCTGAGCGGGGTGATGTTCGGAAACTTTTTGCCGTCACCACCAGTCACCAGACTAAAGCTCTTGCGTCCATAGAGCATCGTAGCAGTGTGAAACATATCGCCAAAGACCGACATCTTTCGCGCTTGCTTTTGGATATCTGTGTTCCTCTGGTGATCCTTGATCGCAGCCGCCCGCCTCGCCTCGTTTGAAGGCTCAAGTTCGCTTAGGTCTTGCGCCTGTTCCAGCCCCTCAATGTATGCTGCGTGCTTCGCCATCAGCTCTTGAGACGCCTTAGCCACAGTCGGGGAAGCACTAGATGCTTGTTGCCCAAGATACGGCCTAAGCTCACTAGAGTAGCTAAGAAGAAGCGGTTTCCAAAGAAGTTCTTCGATCTCAGGGACAGCATCTGGATGCCCATGTTCTATTAAGCTTAGCAGAATTGACGCTGCAGTGACCTCATGCAGCCAAAGGAAGCCGATACATTTTCGGGCTAGAAAGACTTGATCTACCGCTTCTGAAGGTAGGTCTTGCGGCAGGAGAGATAGCGCTGCTCCCTTATCTCCGCCGCTGACCATTTCAGCCAAGAAGCTGCACAAGGAGAAGTCGCCAGAATAAAGCCAGCGTGCGAAAAGATATGAAGCGTTTGCAGGTTCTTCCCAAACCCATTCGCAAAAGCTATGAAACTGCTTGCTTTTCACTGGCTGCTCAAAGTGCGGAACCATAGCCTCCATGAATGCGACCACCTCCTTGAATGACCATCGGACATCTTTCCAAGTTAGGGCGCTTTCTATCCAGTGGCTTGCGGTCTCGAAGCCGGAGGATATGCTTTGTGATCTACTCAATACCGCACTGATAGTTTTGCCTGTAGATGCATTCTTGTGATAGAAAAGCATCGCACACAGGCGCACCAAGTCTTCATCTGATGGCTTGGCGAGAAGGGACATGAGCACTTCGTCTTGCCGATACTTCTTCTTGTCCGTCTCTTTGTCCCAAATGCGAAAAACGGCCTCAATAGCTGCATTTCGCGCATCACCAGAAGAAGAACTTAGAATTTCCGACAAGCAAGCATCTATGCCAGTTTGGTCATCCTGTGATGTCAAGTTCTTGAGCCTTCCTAAGGCGCGAAATCCAATGGATCGAATTTCTGCTCTGCTGTCCGCTAGGAAATCTACCAAGCGCCCAAAATCATTGAGGCCTTGTAGGGCGAACACACAGGAGCGTTGGCAATTCTCTTGGCCGTCTTTTGCGCCTTTCATAATTCGTATGGCTTGCGAGGGATGTTTTTCGCACCAACGAACGAATGATACAAACGGTGTGTTAGAAGCTCCGTCGTTACCGGCTTTCTCGACCAGACACTCGGCAAACTGCTGCACAGCGGGGTAGTCATCCACCACGTGCTCAATTGCGTCAGACAACGCTCCGAAAATCATCCAAAATTCATTGTGCTCAAGCCGTCGTATGGCCGCAAGGTTGTCGTTCGAGAGCAGAGTGATCTCACCCGAGTTGTGCAGTTCAGCTAAAAAACCGCCTAATTCACGCTTTCTGTCTTTGTATTCGAGGTCGAGAATTACGGGGATAAGGCGTCTGGCGGCGTCGCCTTCGATAATCAGTTGAGCTAATTTGCTTTCGTCCGTCACTCTGCCAGCCTCGTTCATCATTACATTCTTTGCACAACCATACCGCGCAGGCCAATCGTTGAAAACTACCGCCTCTCAAGGAGGTATAGGTAATTTGCACAACAACTGTCTCGACTTTGCAACCGCAGCGAAGGTCTGCTCTCCCGCCCCCCAGGTTCAAGTTCTATGGCTGACCTGTGCCCGTATTCCCCATGGAAAGCTCTGAGCGACTGGGACAAACAGTGCGATTATTGTCAAGAACGCGACTACTAATGAGACGTCTCTGAAGAGGCTTGGTTCTTGTGCCACAAGGGAGGTGGAGCGTCTAAGCTGTTCAATTGCGAAAACCAACGCAGCTATCGAGAAAGCGATGTGAATAGCATCATCGACCATCAGTCGCATCGGCGAATACAGCTCGTTTCTCATCGCTATGTACCGTTTCCGCACCCGCTGTATTTTGACGTAAATGGATCCTGTAGGCAGCGCCGCATTCGTGTCGTTCAATTGTAGGAGCAGCTTGGGTTCTTGTTCAGGATCGTGAGGGACGGGGTTCAAGCCAGTGGTCCTAAAAACGGCTCTTGCAAAACTAGGTGGCATTTCCGTTCTAGCGTTTTCGTAGTTGGCGAGGGTGCTCATTGAAATACCTAGTTCGGTTGCAAATTCCTTCTGGGTCTTTCCAAGGCGTCGCCGAATAATCCGTAGGCGGACTCCATCGTTGTGATGTGCCTTCGATTCTCTCGGACAACGCTCTGCGGTGCCTATTTGTTGTCTTCGGGATCGTTTCATGGTCGTCGTTTTCGTCACTAATTGCGCTGTCGCAGAATTTTTTGTGGTTCCTTAACTGCGAACCTATCAAGTCGATGCCGCTGAAATCAAACAGGCAATCGGGAAAATCTACAAATTGTTGTGCATGGCGTTTACGTACCCTCAAAATGTTGAGGCTGCGCGAACGGCTGACAGCCCTTGCCTGCAGCCACTTTACACGCAAACCTCGCTGAAACTTGGTCTCTCTGAAGATCATTAGCGATTGGACTTCTGCATGAGCAAACACGATCAAAAGGCGTTTGCCGCCCATGAAAGGTTAAAAATGGCGCTTCGTCTGAAGGGTACATCGCTTGCGCAGATTGCAAGGGAGGTAGGCGTGTCGCGAACCACGATGTCGCTTGTCGGTCTACGGAAAATGAGCGTGCCACGGGTTGAGCGTGCTATCGCCGAGGTGCTCGATCAGCCGGTCGACGAACTTTTCTCACCCATATCCAAGGAGGATGAATAATGAGCCCATAGACAGCAAAGGCCTCGAAGGAAGCTGAAGACTTCCGACAAGGCCTTAGGTGCAAGAGTTTGTCGCCCTTCGCACCTCCTTCATGACCCAAATTCCGAGACCCGTCAACTCTGCAGAGCGCTTCTGTGGGCGGGTCCCGCTTGTCTTAAACATCAAGGAGTGCCGTTGGCGTCGGGAGAACCGGCTGCCCTGGCAAGAAACATGACTTCATTTTTTGACGACGATTTCTATCGTCCGCCTGCGCCGACAACGGCTGGGTTAATGTTCCCTGCGCGGTCGAAGCAGACTGTACGTGGTTTCACATTGGCGAAGACGCCAGCAGAGCAGCATTGGCGGCAGATCATCAGTGCCAGCCAAGGAGAACGCGAAACCTGCCTCCTGACGCTGGCGATGCCAAACCTTTGGAACCTATTCGATCAACCGAAACCAGTCAGCTTCGTCGAAATCGATGGCAGGCAGCGAACTCACCGGTTTGATTATCTCGCTGAGTTCAGAGGCGGAAAACGTGTCGCGATCGCGGTCAAACCATTTGAACGCGCGAAAAAACTGAACTTCAAAGCTTCGCTTAGGGCGATCAAACGCGATCTACCTGTTGGCTTCGCCGATAAGGTCGTTTTGGTCACAGAGCGCGAACGGCATCGCGTCGAAGTTCAGAATGCAGAGCTCTTGAACTTCTTTCGACGGTGCCCGGACACCGAAGCGGATAGCGTCATTTCTGACCTTACAAACCGGCTATTTGGCGAAATCTCTCTGACAGAGTTGATCAGCAAGTCTGGCTTGGGTGCACGGGCCTTCAGAGCAGCCTTTCGCGCAATCTACGCTGGAAGTCTCATTGCCAACACGCGTGAGCTGATCACTAACAACTCAATTGTAGCGCCCAGTGGAGAAAACCATGAAGCATGAACCAATCCGTCTTGGCGTGACCACTTGTGATGCGATCATCGCAAACGGCGAACTGCATGCAATCACGAAAGTGACGTCGCTATTCGTGGAAATAAAGTACCTTCGCGGCGATCGAGAGCCAATCTCGCTCACACACGCAGAGCTTGCCGAATTGATTAACGGAGGCCAGTTTTCGATCCAGTATGGCTATTTTGAAAGTCGCCAAGTTGCGAGACGTGCCATTGCTGGGCGCTCGCTGATGACGCGCATTTCGATCAAAGCCCAGCTGGATGCCTTTTGGAAGGAGTGTTGGGCGACAACGTATCTAGAAATGGAAGCCGAGGGTGCGATTAATCGTTCCTCCAATCGCTGGGATGAATTCCTACCGGAACTTGAACGCCGTGTTACTGAAAAACTCAAGTTGGGTTTGAAGAAGGCAACGGCTGGTGCCTTCTTTGACAGTATCGCCTTGCGCAGGACGCCAGGAAGGACGTCCATTATGTCTTGGGTTCGAGATTGGGAGGACGCCAAAGACCCCATGGTCTTTGTTAAGAAATCGATCTTCAACGGCAGCAATGCCAAACGCGTGGGCGCTGAACAAGAAGCCATCATTCAATGGGCCCTCGAGGGTTACTTGCATCCAAACCAAATTGCTTCGGCGCATGTCCATGAAACTGTGAATATTGAAATCCGCAAGCGCAACAAGGTTCGAGAGTTGAGTGGCGAAATCCCGTTAAGCGAAGTTTCACAAAGCACAATCGAGCGCCGGATCAAAGAACTTGATCAGTTTGAAGTTCTTGCGGCTCGAAAGGGATTGGCAGTTGCCAAAAACAAGCTTGGTGCGCATGGCGGGGGTTTAAAACTTGCCGTCCCGCTCAGCCGGATTGAGATGGATGAATGGGAAATTGATCTCATTGCTCTGCTGAAGAAGGGTGGGTTTGACATAAGCAAAGATAGCGTACGTGATATCGAAACTGGCCGATATTGGGTTTGTGTCGCTTTCGATACGGCCACCCGCAGCATAGTTGGCTTGAAGCTGTCGAGAAGTCCGACTGCCGAAGATGCCAAAGCGGTCTTGTGGATGGCCATGCGTGATAAAACTGATCTTGCACGTCAACTTGGCTGTGAAACGGTATGGAAACAACACGGACACATAGGTCATGTTGCGGTCGACAACGGACCTGCCTTCGTCAATGCAGAGTTTAAAGCGGCTCTTTCAGACCTCTGTATTGATTACTCGGTGTTGCCCGCTGGCATACCCAAGCTGAGGGGGCACGTGGAACGCGTATTCCTCACCCTTGCAAAACGGCTAATGCCGTATTTAACGGGGCGAACACACTCCAACCCGAAAGAACGGGGTGACTACCCGGCACAGAAATACGCCGTGCACACGGCGGAGAGCATTATTGAGCTTTTGGTGCGGTTTACTGTTGATGTGTACCACAACCGCAAACATAGGGGGCTTGAATATGCGACGCCCAACATCGTTTGGGATCGTCTGATCAAGGACTTTGGCTGGTCCCCGTCGATGAGCAACCATACTCTGCGCCACGTCCTTGGGGTTGCACTATCCCGCGACATCGGACGGCATGGCGTTTTGATGAATGGAGTAAACTACCATTCAGAACGCTTGGCTAAACACTTCCAGAAATTTGGAAAACAGCATGCAGACGTTCGGATCGACCCCGAAGATATGGGGTACATCTCTGTCTGGTTGGAAAATGGCCCGGATAGCGGTTGGTCCACTCTTAATGCGCAAATCGATGGACTTGATGGCGTGTCCTTTGCCGCGTGGGAACAGACCATCTTCGATCTTCGACAGAACAATCGGAATGCTGCGTCTCTGACACAAGGTGTTGTTGATCGCGCAATCGAGCGCATCAAAGAAATCGACGCGGAGCAATGTGCGCTGCGACAGCTCGGGCCAATTGGTGAGACCTACGAACAGATCAAGCGGGCCCAGAAGGAGACCTTCTGGGGGCTCTCTTTGGGTTCGGATCCTCAGTTGGACCCCAAGCCTTTGGATGATCGCGGGCAAAACAGTCAGGGTCTTCTATCCAACGAAATCGAATACGACCCCAAACCTGAGCAAGAGGAGCGGCCGATCTTGCCCGAAGGACAAGACGAACCCATCCCATATTGGCCATCCAGCGATGACCATGACGAACCAGTGAATGACGACAACCCTGCCAAACAGGAGAGCGACGATGACAACCACGAATGATGAAATCCGGAAAACCATCCAATACCTGCGCTCGACATACCTCGTGACACCATCATACCAAAAGCTGGAAACCCACTTCCAAAGCCTGCTGGAACAACGCCGTGCAGACATGGCTGACGGCATGATAAATAACGCACGTGGCATTGTTGTGGTGGGGCATTCTGGCAGTGGGAAAACCACTGCCATTCGAGAGCTTATTCGCAAGAATAGGTCGCTACTGAAGATTGATGCCACGCAAGACCATTGCGAGTTTTTTGGCCTCCAGGTGCCAAGTCCGGCAACCATGAAGTTTGTCGGTGCGGCGACGCTGCGCGCGCTTGGTTACCCCTATTCAGGCGACAAGCAGGGGCCAGCGATTTGGGATCAGGTCAAGGTACAGCTCAAGTTGAGGCAGACATGCTTTCTACATCTGGATGAAGCACAGGACTTGGCGCGCTATCAAACCGACAAGGAACGACAGTCCGTCGTCAATACGTTGAAATCCGTTATGGAGAATTCGTACTGGCCAACGGGGCTTATTCTGTCTGGGATGCCTGATCTCAAGAAGATTGTGAATCAAGACCCGCAGTTGTCACGTCGCCTGTATCCGGTAGAGATCGGGAGGTTGCACGCGATCCGTGATGTCACGCCAGTGCTGGGCACAATCCAGCAGTATGCGAAAAAGGCGAAGGTCGAAACGCAGTCGTCGGTGCTTGACGAGGTTTTCGCGCAGCGGCTCATGCACGCGGCGGATTATGAGTTTGGCCTGATGGCTGAGATTACGGTTCAGGCCTTCGCGAAGGTGCTTCTTTGCGATGGTTTCGATGCAAAGCTAGGAATTCGGCACTTTGCGGATGTGTACTATGACAGAAGTTCTGCGATTGATGCACTCAACCCATTTCTTGCCGAGGACTTTGCGCGGATCGACTCAAGAAAAATCTTCGAGTTCGATGGAATGGACGCGTGACCGCGCGTCTAATACCAACTCTACCCCTCTTTGAGGGGGAGGCGTTGACAGGTTACGTCAGTCGGCATGCAAAGCTATTTGAGACGACACCGCGTGATTTCTGCACTGACCTCGGAATGCGTTGGCCAGCACTTTGCAGCGGTTACGATGAGCAAATTGGGCGTTTGGCATGGTTGACAGGCGAGTCGTCCGAGAAGCTACGATCATGGAGCGTTAAGAAAGTCGGAAATGGCCGATATCGAGTGGGACAAGCGCATGCAAGCATGGGTACGTTGCGGCGCACAGCTGTCCGCCTGTGCCCGCAATGCGTTGCTCGCTCGTTGTCTAAAGCTGGGCCTGCCGGCGTCTGTCAATTACTAGAGTGGTCACTTGTTTGTATTGATCGATGCGCTGAGCATGGCTGTCGGTTCATAACGCTACCGAGCGCAGAAAATTCACATGCAACTTATGATTTTGTCGCCCGTGTTCTGGCGCATCATTATGAAGTTTTTCAAGCAGCTGATCGCAGCGTGCAGGTGCCAGAAATTGGTTTTGAAACCTATGTCAGGGAAAGGCTTCGAAATGGGGCTGCGGACGATTGGCTGCAGAATTTGGACCTAACGCAACTTCATCGAGCCAGCGTATCGCTTGGGGCGGCTTTATGTGACGTCAAAGTCAAACGCATGCAGGATTTGCCAAAAACGCGGATTAGGGAGTTGTGCCAAGCGGGCTTTCAAAGCCTTGTCGAGGGCCCTCAGGCCTACAGGAAAGCGTTATCCAGCCTGTATGACAGTGGAAACGCAGAGCGACCCTACTACTCGGCCGACTTTGGCGTGCATTTCCGTTGGTTGCGCGAAGTGCGCAATGCGCCGGAGATCGAAGTGCTCGCAAGTATTGCCCGGGAGCACGTTTTTGCGCGCTACCCAACTCAACCTGGCAAAAAGGTCTTTGACCGATTGCCCCCAGGGCAGGTCTGGCTCACGATTGATCAAGCGCGGAAACGCCTTGGGTTTGGCGCAGTTTTCCTCAAAAAACTATTAGGTCATTTGGACGGTGTTGCGGAAAACCAAGCCCTAAAACGAACTGATGTCCATGTCGACGAAATCCCCAAAGTTCTTACTTACTGGGATGGTCTGATCAACTTAAAGGACGCGGCCGGGCTCCTTGGGCTTATGACTGCCCAGGTAAAAGGCTTGCAAGACCGAGGCGTGCTTAAGACCATTCGGATAACATCGACGTTGCGGTATCTGTCCCGTGTTGAGGTGATGGATCTTATTGAGCAAGTTGAACGGCTACCAGAACTACTTCTTGGAAAATCCGTTGCGCCGCTAAACGTGTTCTGCCGAGAAAAGGGTATACCATTGTCGGAAGTTGTTGATCTCTGGCGCAAAGGAGACTTAGAGGGCCAAATTTGCCGAGGAGGCGGTGTGGGTTTGAATGCAATTGAAGTTGATTGGGACGCAATATGCCCACGAAAGACTGTAAGGCTTCACCAAGATATCACGTTACCTGAAACCGCCCGGTACTTGAAAATAAATGTCGCCGCGATCAGACACCTACGAGATCAAGGGATCCTTTCAGAAGTCCGCAAACGTAATCCAGACACCAATCATCAAAAGCAATATATTTCTAAGGGCAGTATCCAAGCATTTGAGCGGTCATATGTAACCCTTGGGCAGTTGGCGGAAGTCCAGAAAGTTGCCCCAATCCATCTCGCGCGCAAGCTGGATGTTGAAGGTATCGAGCCAATCCCATGTGCAGGGGCACTTGTCCGAGTTTACAGTAAGAGAGAGTTTGGCTTGGATGGTTCTCAGGTAAGAAAGGGGGGCGAAGTATGAAATCGGACGAAGATGTGGGGCATCCTGATCAACATGCAATCGATGACTGGTTTCTCTATGGGCCTAAGAACGTGGATATAGAAAATCTTGTTCGAGAACTAACACTGGAACGGGGATTGCGGCTTGCGCAGGTTGAGGACGAAATCGTAGCCGCACTGCGGAAATTGATCGCAACCACGTGAGTTTCGGATGGGGTGCAATGCGCTTTCGCACTTTTGAAGGTATGATGAATATGGCGGGGTGGTGCGCATGTCATGGTTTGTGCAGCAGGCCGCCGTTGCCACATATTTCAGCGAGTTAGGGTGGTGCGCAAACCCGGTGCGGATCAATCCTCAAGCGCCTGCGGTCTGCCGCATAGGGCTTCTAGTCTTCCGTTGTGTCATCATTTGTCGGAACAATAACGGTCGTCATCGAGGTCAATACATGCTTCGGAGTAAACCGATACCGCACTTGATTTGTCAGTGGGTCAAGAATTGCGTGACTGATGTTGGGGAATAGTTCGTCGGGAACTGGATTTTTTGCCCAAGGATTGTGAAACATTGTCACTGTATCGCCCCATGCCTCATCATAGTCGTCCGCATCAACATCTGTCGCGAAGGGCTGTGTAGTTCCCATCTCGTCGCTCACCCACATGCCCATGCGAAGCATCTTTACATCATGGTCACCTAGCCCTGCAATTTTTCCCATACGACCGAATGTCGTCACTGTTGCTCCATTAGAAAACAATACCGCACTGACGTTTTCAGCATCAGGCAGACCAAAGAAGCGGCTAGGTATCGTCTTGTCACCATACGTATGCTCAGTTGTAATCTTGATGGAAGGTTCCAGGCCATATTTCCCCACAACCATTCGCGGCCTTACGGTCTCGCCTTCAATGATCACGTCATCACGTACACCATACAGATAATTTACCAAACCAGCACGTGACCATGTCATCGAACCAGGCGTGTCCGATGTCGCAAGGCCATGGTAGTCGTGAATTGCTAGAACAAATGGGTGACCTGCGACGTGTGGTAGGTCCCAATACTTGTTCTTTCTGTTAATTTTGCTGAATAGCGGGCTACCAAATTTGATCGGCATGTAGTTCTGAGACAACTCCGCAATTTGGGCTGCGGTGTCAGCGGGAACATCGAAATCAGGGTTTTGGCCGACGGTAACAGCTTCTACGAAAACAGGCATCCCAAACCTGGAGAGTGAGAAGTCAGGGGCAGGCTTGGTGTTATCAAACTCAAAGCCCTCCTTGTGAAACAGAACATACAGAAATAGTTCCCAAAGCCGTTGATCGAAGCCAGTCGTTTGAAACTGTTCGATGTAGTTCCCGTCTACATCAACAAAAGAATACGCTATTTCTTGGATGAGGTTACGAGCCGCGGAACGCATCTCATTGGATGAAAGAACCTTGAAGTAGTCATGTTGCTTGTCGTCAGCCACTATTGGAGCAAAAATGTCCAGGATCGGCTTAACCTCATCACCCTGAGAGTACTCTGAAATTCCGTCTGCTTCGTAAGGCTTGATTGCTTCATTCAGCGCCTCTTCAGCCGCGTCCGCAGATGCATAGAATTCGTTGCCAACCTCAAGGCACCTAAAAATCTTCCGACCATCGCGGCCAAGTATTATGTATCCGAAATCACTATCAGTCTTATCAAAAACAACGATGGCGAGGTTAGACTTGTCAGGCGTTTCATAATGACGGACCTCAGCGGCCATCATCGTCATGTAGGGTGCCCTGACATAGCACAACGCATCAAAACGTCTTGGCGAAATAAGCCGCAATAAAGTTCCAATCAAATATAAAAGGTTGCACCCCCATAGATTGATTACTCGTTCTTGGTTTGCAAGTAGCGATAAACTGAAGATCGGGCGATCCCAAGCTTTTTGGCAATAGATGTTGGGTTCATTCCATCATCATGCAAATGACGAACAGCCATCGGATCAATTGTTGTAGGCCTCCCCTTGAACGGACTACCATCCCCCTTGGCCAAAGCTGCATCTATGCCTTCGCGCTGACGTTCCGCACGGATGCTGGCTTCAAACTCACCAAACGCCGCCAGAACGGTGAAGAACAATCGACCTGCGGGTGACGATGTATCGATGGGTTGTTCCAGGACCTTTAGGTTCACACCCTTATCTTCCAACGTCTCCGAAATCTGCAACAGATCACGAGTAGAGCGGGCCAACCTATCCAGACGGGTACAGACGACGGTATCACC
This sequence comes from Loktanella sp. D2R18, assembly GCF_003318235.1. GTDB lineage: Bacteria > Pseudomonadota > Alphaproteobacteria > Rhodobacterales > Rhodobacteraceae > Yoonia. The sequence continues at coordinate 628,154 of NZ_QOCG01000030.1, forward strand.
TTTGCGGATTCCACGGCCCAGAAGGTCTTCCAATGCGGCACGGCCTTTACGGTTACGGCCTGACGCCTTCTCCAAATAGAGGTGTTCACGGGAGACACCTGCGGTGGTCAAAGCTTCGATTTGGATGTCCAGTGACTGACTCGGGCTACTGACGCGACCGTAACCAATAAGTTCACCCATGCATGTTCTCCTGTTCCATATGACTGTCCGATAAATCCCTATCGTCCGATAAATGATTCGTTAAGTCATATGAGACAATTGGGGTGGCATTTCGGGCGTCCGTTGCGAGTATACTCAAAACGGGCAAGTGGTCGATCTTATTTAACGCAGCCTTATGCTTGGCATAAACCGATTGTAGAAACGTAAGCGATGCGTGGATCCCATGGTATCGCAGTTATTCGTGATGTGAGATTCTGACCGCCAGCAGCTATGGAGGTTTAGATGCTTGATGACGGAATTGGATTGGGGCGGCGTAAGGCAGTTCGGAGGATGTCTGCAGAACTAGCGGTGATTGTTGCTGAGAGCTATGAGCCAGGCGCGACGGTGGCGGTTGTGGCGCGGCGATATGGGATTGTGCCATTTCGTCAGGGTGGTCATGATTGGAAACGCGTTGCCATCAAGCGGACTTAGATAATAAGTGTGACTGGCGGCGTCTAAGCCGTTGGAAAACTATTTCTGAGGAAGCCATTGAATAGAAACCTGATCGTTGACGTGGTTGCGTCCTCTTGGCCGCAGCCTGGAAATCTTCCCGCTTTTCCGAGTACCTTTCACCGGGGCATCGCGCAGTGGGATATGAATTTTCCTGCGATGTTGCTGATGACCGGGTATTTGACGACACCGACCACTTCAACGGGCGTCTCTCTTAGCGAGTTTTGGGCATGGGTAAGGTATTTATCTGCTGTAACGCCCGATCCAGACCTCAGGCTCACCAACAGTTTTTCGGAACTTGATGCGCACCAAAAGACAATCTTGAGCGACGACTTTGGAATTGGAGCACCTCTATTGTGGCTAAGTGAACGCTTTGACTTAGACCGAATAGTAGACGGGCGTTATTTCGTAGAATACCTAGCTCCAAGGTTGGGGGCCACACAGCAAAGAACCGCCAAGCGTGGCCCGAACAAAACCCCCGATTTTGTGGCGCGGGATATTACCGGTTTGTGGCATGTGATAGAATGCAAAGGGACGCAATCTGGCTCAGGTTACAGTGCCAGACAGTTGGGGGAAGAAGGTCCGCCGCGAACGGGAGGCATTGCCCAGAAACACTCCATCATTTTTCCTGCAGGACATACAGGACAACGCCTTGTCAGTGGGCTTCAGATTGGCGTTCCAAACGGGCAGCCAAGTCGTTTGACCATCATTGACCCCGTTTCAGAAGATCCGTTCCAGGTGAACGAAGCGGATATGGCGATTGCGGATGATGCCGCAACCAGATGTGTAATCTCAAAGGCCCTGCGCCAATCAGGCTACGAAGTCGCGGCTGAAGCTATGGCCTCTCCGCGTGACGATGTCTTTTTCGCGCAACGCCGAGCATCTAAGGCTTTCTCTGATGATGCGGCCGAAACTGACCGGCGTGATGAACGTGCACGTGAAGAGCTAGGAAGCAGAGAGCGCACAGTCCAGTTCGCAGAAGATTATGTTGGTCGCGAAAGGCAGTTCATGTTGCCTCGACCTGTGATCGTCGATGGAAACCCGGCCTATCGCGTAATTTTGAGGCAAGGTCTGCGCAAAGAAGCCATCGAGGAGATGCAATCAAATCCGAGCATAGATGGCCTTGTGTCGGAATCCGGGTCCAGCTGGGCATCTGAGCTTGGGAGCAGTGTGAGCAAAGGTAGCGAAGGGTTTGCATCTATGACCATTGGCAACCTTTTTCGTTCCGAGATAATTCTGGAGGAATAACTGATTGCTTCGAGGCCACGGCTGTGAGCCGTTTCTAAGAGTTTTGTTTGCTGACGTTTCAATGCATCCAAGTTTGAAGCGTTGCGCAAACCTGTTGCGGAAGCAGAGAGGTGTGCAACACTATTATGAATCCGTTTCAGGCAGTCATTGCACCAAGTTGCTCAAAGGACCGTTTGCACAGCAAACCTCAAACCCGCCGTTCGCTGCACGACGTATGAAGGGGTAAGTTGCGGACAAACCGGATTTGTGCAGGCGCAGCTGTTGCTCACGCAGCATTTACTTACGCGCGCAACACGGGAATTTCAGCGGTGCAGCAATTCCCACCAAACCAGCCATTTAAACGAGTAAAAATAGATGGGAGCCAGAGCGTCGTTACGCGGCGATTTGTCTGAACTCAAAAGACGCGGGCAAACCGCCCTTGGGTTTTTCGTCTTCGTTGACTCAGCATCACTTCGCGTTCGCGGCATGTGCTAAATACGCAATCGTTGGTGTAAGAGGGCAATCAGCAATTCATAAGATATGCCATTGAGAACACGCCCCTCAGATTCCAACCTGTATATTGCGGCAAGGACCGGTTGCTTTGCTGCTATGCCTCATCGATTCTGTCTTCGCTGCTGTCTTCATCCAGTGCTAGGCCGGACGCGGCTAAAACGTCATTCGATCGCGGTCATCCGCGCGTATTGGGCTGGCGGTGCCCCAACATGTCGGGCAAACGCCGTGCTGAACGCGCTGGAAGAGCCGTATCCCGTGCTTTCGGCGATTTCGGCGATACTGCAATCCCCCATTCTAAGCATGTGTTTTGCCAGCGTGATGCGCCAATTTAACACATAGCCCATTGGCGCCATTCCTACGATTTGACTGAAGCGCGTAAAAAATGCCGACCGTGAAAGTCCGGCCTCTTTAGCCAGTTCCGCGATTTTCCAAGTTCGGTGCGGTGCGGCGTGAATGGCGCGCAAACTAGGGCCAATGCGTAGGTCTGACAAGCCATGTAGAAGCCCTCCGGCCCCATCCGGTGCCGCAGCCGAGCGGAAGGCCTCGATGAGAAGGACCTGCAACAAATGCTGGACAATCACGTTCCGCGCCGGACGATTGGAACGCACCTCGTCGCGTAAAAGGTTAGTCACAACCGGTAACCGCCCTTCGCCACGGACAAGGACCAAGTCCGGCAATAGTGATACCAGAAGTTCGGCATCAGGGCTTGCAAATGTGCAATGCCCGATAAGCTGCTGGGCCTCTGCAGTATCTGCAGGCGTTCCAAGCCAGACGATCCCGTCTTTGCCTTCAACAGGGTGACTCAGCAACCCTGCGGGTGGCGGTGGATCAACACTGGAAAACGTAAAGGATTTGACTGCAGGAATAAGTACAAAATCACCTGCCTCCAACATCAACGGGCTGTGTCCCTCGGCCTCCAGGCAGGCCCGACCTGCCAAAACGGAACAATATATTGCTTCGTTCACATCATCGCGCTGCACCCGAAAGGGCCCCGATGTGTGCACCAACTTCGAAAGAGCAACCTGCGGCTGCAAAAGAGAGATGATTTCCGAGTACGGGTCGCTCATTTTAGGACTTTCGATAATTAAATGCGGATTTTTCATTATAGAAAGTACATCATTCAAAGTCTACCTTCAGTTCATCACATATAAGGAGACTTCATAATGAAGACCGTACTGATTACTGGATGTTCCTCTGGCTTTGGCTTGGAAACGGCGCATCATTTTCTGAACCAAGGGTGGGCCGTTACTGCCACGATGCGCAAACCTGATCACACGTTGCTGCCAGCGTCCGACCACCTAAAAATCGTTGAACTCGACATCACGGACCCAAACGGCGTCTCGCGCGTCGTGCAGGAAGCGGGCTCCATCAATGCGTTGGTTAACAACGCAGGCGTTGGCTGGCTCAATCCGTTTGAAGGCACATCAGAAGACAACGTTCGCCGAATTTTTGAAACCAATGTCTTTGGCACACTTGCGGTGACCCGTGCGGTCCTACCGCAAATGCGCGCGGAGAAGGCGGGCGTGATCGTCAATGTCACGTCAAGCGTGACATTGAAGCCCTTGCCGCTGGCCTCGGTTTATACCGCCAGTAAGACTGCCGTGAACGCGTTTACCGAATGTCTTGCCCTTGAACTGGAACCCTTTGGCGTCCGTGCGCATCTTGTTCTGCCTGGCCAAGCACCGACAACCCGTTTCGGCCAGAACGCAATGGCTTTGATGGCGCAAGCAAAGGACACGCCGGACGACTACGCAGCGTTTGTCGCGCAGGTCATGGGGGCAAATAGAAACACCCAAGGTAAAAAATATACCTACGCCAAAGATGTTACCGAAGCGATTTGGCAGGCTGTCATAGACCCCGACAGCCCAATGCGTATTCCCGCCGGGAAAGATTCTGTCGCCCTTTGCGCTTAAGGCCCATCGGCCCTGATCCCCATTTTCAACATTCAACGGGTGTCTAAGCGCCCGTCCATCACACAGGAAACCAAATGTCACAAAGTATGCTCAGAATAGGGCTGGTCTTGGGCCTGCTCACTGTCCTCGGTCCATTTTCCACGGACATGTATCTACCAGCGATGCCGTCTATCGCGACTGACCTCAGCACCACAATTGGTGGCACGCAAATCACGTTAACGGCCTATATGATCGGATTCGGTTTGGGTCAATTGTTCTACGGCCCGATTTCGGATCAGACGGGTCGTAAATTTCCGATGTATCTGGGGCTGTTTCTGTTCATCCTCGGATCACTCGGCTGCTACTTCGCGCCCACGATCGAGGCCCTTTCTGCGGCACGGGTCTTGCAAGGCTTAGGTGGAGCCGCTGGCATGATCATCCCCCGCGCTGCGATCCGCGATATGGATGCAGGCGTCGGTGCGACGCGCCTTATGGGCACGATTATGATGGTGGTCAGTGTCTCGCCCATGCTTGCCCCCCTTGCTGGCAGCGGCGTGTTGATCCTCGGCGGTTGGCGCATCATCTTTCTGTCTTTAGCTATTTTCGCCGTGTTCAACATGGTGCTTGCCAGAACAGCACTGCCAGAAACGCTCTCTGAAGAGAACCGCGTCAAATTCAATCTGCGTCGCTTTTTCGCGGGGCTGCGCGTTCTGTTCACCGACCGTACCTTTATGGGGTTAACGTTCGTAGGTGCGTTCGGCATGGCCGGTCTTTATCTGTTTTTTGCGAATGCGTCCTTCGTCTACACAGGTCAATTCGGGTTGACTCACGTGCAATACAGCCTTGCCTTTGCGGTCAACGGATTGAGCCTGTTCTGTGCCTCCCGCCTTCAGGCACCGCTTGCGCAACGACTTGGAATGACGCGCATGATCAAAGGGGCGGTCACAGTTTTTGCCGTCATCATGATCGCCCTCGCGGTGCTCACGGCAACTGGGTTCGGCAGCCTGCCAGTTACGATTGCACTGTTCTTTTTTGGCTTCTCAATGCTCGGCCTCGTCATTCCCCCAACGATGGTTCTGGCACTCCGAAACCACGGCCAAATTGCGGGACTGGCGTCATCCCTTGGCGGGACTATTCAGATGGTCACAGCAGCGATTGTCATTCTGGCGGGCGAGCCGTTCTTTGACGGAACAGCCCTTCCAATGGTCACAGCAATCGCCCTGTGCAGTGTCATCGCCTTCGGCTTTTCGCGGATCACACTGTCGGCCGTGAACGAAGACAGGCCAGCGCGACCTTCGCCACAAATGTCCGCTAAAGCCCGTTGAACGCTATTGGTCAAAATCTCTGACGGGCATAAGTGCAGCCAGAACATGTGTCATTCAGAATGGTTGCAGTAAGGATTTAGAGCCGAATTCTTAAATCAAGGTCACGGCGACCCTTTTGCGTCGTGACCTACGCGTTGGATGGCGAACGCACTTTGAGCAAGCCAAGCGAGAAAAACGCGGAGACGAGGTGAGAGCTGCCGATCGCGCTGGTAGAGTGCGACGACTGGCGAGGGAGAGGGGGCATAGTCGGCAAGGACTTCTACCAGTCGCCCGGCGGCTATATCAGTCTCCAGATGGTAACGCGGAACCTGGATCAAGCCGAGGCCCCGCCGCCCCGCAGCCACCATCGTCTCGGCCCCAGTTGTCGTTAGCGTTGCCGGAAGCGGACGGACGACTGTGCGTCCGCGAAAGGTGAACTCCAAGTCTATCGGTTGGCCGGTCTTTGATGACAGGAAGGCAACGACATGATGTCCGTCCAAGTCGTCAGGTGTCTGCGGAATGCCGTGCTGCTGCAGATAGTCGGGGGTGGCGACAACGGCTTCGGGAAGATCACAGAGACGGCGGGCAATAAGATCGCTGTCCGCCGGTTCGCCGACGCGGACCACGCAATCAACCCCCTCTCGGATCAGGTCAATCAGCCGGTCGCCTTCGGATATTACAAGGTCCAAGTTTGGATGCAGTGCGAGGAAATCCGGCAGTTTCGGAAGCAGAAAGTGTCGCGCCAATGTGCCGTGAACTTCGACCCTTAGCCTTCCCTTCACATTGCCACCGGTGAAGGCCGCCTCTGCGTCCTCAATCTGTCCGACAATTAATACACACCGTCGATACCACGCCTCCCCGTCAAGTGTGGGAGCCACCATGCGTGTCGTCCGGTCAAGCAAACGTACGCCGAGCCGCGCCTCTATCCGCTTGATTACATCCGTGACTGTTGACCGCGGAAAACCAAGGGTCTCGGCGGTGCGTCGGAAACTACGCGTCTCAACGACGCGGATAAAGATGCGCATTTCATCGAAGCGGTCCATTGTTCGCTCTTTTCGGATTCTGATGCCGGTATCATGGCTATTATCCTATCTCTATCACACCCTATTTCCATTTGATGAAATAAATCAGGAAGGAAGTTTAAGATGACTATTGAAAAGCAGAAGACCGCCCTCGTGACGGGTGCCTCTCGCGGAATCGGTGCTGCAATCGCCGAAAGACTCGCTGCGGATGGGTTCGCCGTCGTGGTGAACTATGCAGCCAGCGAGAAAGCCGCGCACGACGTTGTGGCCAAGATCGAAAGTGCAGGCGGTCGCGCGATTGCACTGCAGGCCAATGTTGCCGATCCCGCGCAGGTCGCCGAACTCTTCGACCACTCCAAAGCGACGTTTGGTGTCCCGGACGTGTTGGTGAACTCCGCTGGGATCATGCAGCTCTCGCCCTTGGCGACAAGTGAGGACGAGATGTTCGATCGCACAATTGCGACGAACTTGAAGGGCACGTTCAACACCCTGCGGGAAGCCGCAAAGCGGATGCCGGATGGCGGACGGATCGTAAACCTTTCAACCTCGGTCACCGGCGTGAAACTGCCCAGCTATGGTGTCTATGCTGCCACCAAGGCCGCAATAGAAGTGATGGGCGACATTCTGTCAAAGGAACTACGCGGACGGAACATCACCGTCAATTCTGTCGCCCCAGGGCCAACGGAAACTGAACTCTTCATGGATGGCAAGACAGATGAGCAGATTAAAGGCCTGTCGAAACTGAACCCGCTGGAACGGCTCGGCCAGCCAGAAGACATCGCAAATGCTGTATCATTCCTTGCCGGTCCCGAGGGCGGATGGATCAACGGCCAAACTCTGCGCGCCAATGGCGGCATGGTGTGAATGTGGCGACAAAAAACTGCACTATCTTGGCACCGGCACGTTTTGCGCCGGTGTCGATTTGACCATCGTATCCGTCCCGCACGACGTTCCGATGCCATACTTTGAGACTGGGTTTGTGCAACTTTCGAGAAGTGGCGAGACCTAACAAGTAAATCGGCTACGCGGAAATAGATAGCAAATCGATATTTGGCGCATGAAGGCCTTTGGGGGAGAGCGTGAAGATCTCGAACCCATTGTCTGTCACGCCGATTGAGTGCTCAAATTGCGCCGAAAGAGACTTGTCTCGCGTGACAGCGGTCCAATCGTCTGCAAGCATCTTCACGTCGCCGCGTCCTAGGTTAATCATCGGTTCGACTGTGAAAATCATACCCGGGCGAAGCTCTGGGCCGGTATCGGACTTTCCGAAGTTCAGAATGTTAGGCGAGTCGTGAAAGACCTGACCGATGCCATGGCCGCAAAAGTCGCGGACGACGGAGCAGCGTTCGGAATGTGCGTAGTTCTGGATTGCATAGCCGATGTCGCCCAATCGCGCGCCGGGCCGCACGGCCTTAATCCCCTTCATCATCGCCTCATGTGCAATCTGGATTAGTCTCTCAGCCGCGCGTTTAGGCCTTCCGACTACGTACATCCGACTGGAATCTCCGTACCAACCGTCCAAAATAAGCGTGACATCTACGTTGACGATATCGCCGTCACGCAGCTTCTTCTCGTTCGGGAATCCGTGGCAGACGACGTGATTGACCGATGTGCAGCAGGCGTATTGATAACCCTTGTAGCCCAATGTGGCAGGCGTTGATTTATTGGCCGCAGCGAAGTCGATAACGAAGGAGTTTATCTCAGCGAGAGCTGTGCCCCTGCGAATTAGGTCTGTCACGCCGTCGAGACATCTGGCAGTCAAGACACCAGCGCGCCGCATTCCCTCAAAGGCATCCGGTCCATAAAGTTTGATGCTTTCAGTTCTGCGGGCATTCCGTGCCGGTGGTGCAACGGGCACGTTGATATAATTGTCCATTTCCTGTCCTGTTCCTGTAAAGTAGCACACAACATTCAAGGTCAGTTTGACCTGTGGAAAGTTATGAAGATATACGAATCGTATATGATTCATATATTGAGAGATGGGAGAGAGGTCGATGGGTATCGTAAAAATAGGAGACGGTCTGCACGAAGAACTGCGCAAATCCAGCTCTGTCATGTGCCGGTCGATCAATGCGCAGGCCGAGTTCTGGATGAAAGTCGGAATGCTTGCCGAGGCAAACCCAACTTTGTCCTTTACGGAAATTATGGCGCGGCAACTCAAGAATGCCGATGTACAGCTTCCGGAGATCGAAGCAGCCTGAAGCTAGAGGCTCACACAGCAAGTTTGCGGTTGGAGTTAAGCGGTCGTTTGCATCGCAGCATCGAACGATAACTCCGTCCGCAACCTGTGAATTCGAGCGTTGCTCCTCGCTGCGGCTTGCATGAACGACTGGTTTTCCCGTTGCGTGGTGGCATCGGGTTTTACGCTGGCGCAGCATTTTCCGCGCAGCGAGCGCACGCAGCGAGAAAATCGAATTCACAAGTCGGGCTCTTTTGGTGAATTCGCTGCGCGGCAAACGAACGACCGCTTCTGCTGTTCTCGTCTTTGGGTCAGAAATGCTTGACGTTTGGGTCAGAATTGAATGACGTGATCTGGGCGTTTCTTGAGGTTTGGGACAACGAAAGAGTCAAAGGTTCGCGACGTTCGACAATCTTGAAATTATTGAATAAATCACTTCTTTTAGCAACCTACCCCACATAACACCCCACAACTGATAAATGCTTAGCAATTGTCGTGATGGTGCGCTGAACAGCACAAAAGCTCTCAGAACAAATCATCAAAGAGCTTCAAATCACTGCCGCTAAACTGGTGCCTATACTTCTCAATAAACCCGATGTTTGCTTGATGCTCGCACCAGTCAATTTCAAGACGTTTGCGCCTGTATGTCCGTTCCCACATGCCCTTTGGCCTAGGCGCAATCGGATAGGCTGCACCGGGTTCGCCGCCCAGCGCCATACGTAATTTTTGAGCGCGGCGCAGCATACGGTCATAGCGCGGTTCTGATTGGCTGGCGTAAGCGATGCCATAACAATGGCGGCAAAGAAAGAAGCGCCCACCCGAAAACAACTTACCAACACGCCGCCCGCAGTGCCGACCATTCAACACGCCGGGGCAAATGGCATAGGTGCGTTGACCGCCATAATTGCAATCCGTTTGGACCAGCGGCACATTTTGCTTGATTAGCTCCCACTTCCCGCCAGAGAGCCTCACGCGGTAATCCAGTTCCAGCGCAGTTCCGGTGTAGTGATACCCAATGCGGGCAATCTCGTTTTCGTTGCGCGACCAAATCCAATTGCCGCGCATGCCCGGTTCAAAGCAACCCTCTCGCTTCATCTTGTAGATATCAAGAGAACGACAATCTTCTGCCTTTTGTTTGTTACTGGGTCGTCCCGATCCGTATCCGCCCATTTTCGCACCTCAAGATATTTTCCGAAATCTATAGGCAAATCTAGCATTTCCTTGGGGTTCTTCCTACCCGAGCGATGCCCGCAAGGTAGCCTCCGTTCGCTGCATGTTCGAACGCCGTTTGGTTCAATATCACAGGCCTATGTCCGCTCAGCGGGACAAACCGGACCTACCCTTTCGGATACGGCAGCTATCCGGAGACGCGCTTGCCCGAGTAGCATCCCTCGTATTTCATAGGAAAATGCCAAAAGTGCATTGAATGACAGAGGTCTTAACGAAGGTTCACACACGACCCACTCACGGACCGCGCAAAGTGCCTCAGTTGTTCATTAGCACTGTGTCAAATTGACTGACACGGCTACCGCCAGAGTCCGCTACTGTGGATTCGGCCCCCGCGTTTGGGACGACGCGGGGGCTTTCTTACGCTCTGGGCTCGTTCCTGCCATTCGCTGCACCCGCATCCAGATTGACGTAGAAAAACACCGTCGATGTCTGCTAAGCGGGACAAAACCGACATTCGTTTTTCCCGCTTCGCTGACGCAGCATCGTTTCGCTCATGCGGCATACCAATTGCTGCCATGCAGCCTATCTCTCCGAACCGGTCATTGCGGGATGGTGTCGGGGCATCTTCTCGACAGACGGCCTGTGGCCTACTTTTCGCCGCTCGTTCCTTTACCCACCCGCCGGTAGTTAACGAACGCGTTGACGCTCATCACGACAAAAAAGTTTTCCATGTCGATCAGCACATAACCCTGTTCAAAAAGCGCCCGTGTCAGAGCCGTCACATCCTCGGAGTAGAGCCTACGTCGCTCCGCGAGTTCGGCTAGCAGCTTGCGTGAGATTCGATACCGACCGGATGGCTTGCCGCCAAACTCTGTCGCGTACATGTCTGCAAGCTTTTTGGCTGTAATCTCTTCGTTTTCCATAATCAAAGTATATTGTGTGATAAATTATTGTCTATAGACAAATTTATGTTGCTTATATACGAACACCTCTTGAAAGGTGCCGCAATGTCCGACCAACCAAACCAAAGTCAAAATGACAGAGAGCTGTCAGCCCGGATCAAAGCAGCCGCCGATGCGGCTGATGCATCTGCGCTTGTCGAAATGCTTGACCCGCTTGCGCTGAGCGAAGCACTGCGAGAGTTGTTGTACCTGTCGGTGGACGACAGAATTCTGGTTTTGTCACTCGTCCCCGCTGAGCTCGCCGCCGAACTGATCGAGGAAGCACCGGGCGAGGCCGCCGCTGATCTGGTCGAAGGTCTGACTGCCATTCGTGCGGCCGAGATCATGGACGAGTTGGACTCAGATGTTCAGGCGGACCTCATTGGCGATCTGGATGACGCAGACGCTGAGGCGATCTTGTCGGAAATGGATGTCGAAGACGCGGCAGATGTCCGTCGGCTTGTCACATACGACGATGACACCGCCGGTGGCTTGATGGTCGCCGAAGCTTTTTCATTCTCAGACACGCAGACAGTCGGCAAGGTTTTACGGGACCTGGCCAGTGGCGACGATGATTTTGAACGGTATCGCGGCCAACACCCATATGTTGTGGATGAAGACGGAAAGCCGGTTGGCGTTGTGTCATTGCGGGGCCTGCTGACATCAAAGCGTAGCGCACTACTGACTTCGATCATGACACCTCCATTGACCGTTACGGTTGATATGCCGCTCTTCAATCTAGAAGATTTGTTCGATGAACATGCGTTCTTGGGCATTCCAGTTGTGGAGGCTGACGGAACCCTCGTCGGTGTTGTGTCACGCGCCGCTGTCAGTGCTGCGGCTTTGGAACGATCCGAGAGCGAAAGCCTAAAACGCCAGGGTGTTGTGGGCGATGAGTTGCGCTCAATGCCGACATGGTTGCGGTCACGTCGCAGATTGGCTTGGCTTTCGGCCAACATCGTTCTCAATATCATCGCGGCCAGCGTGATTTCTGCATACGAAGAAACCCTGATCGCCGTTATCGCCATTGCGGTGTTTTTGCCGATGGTTTCAGACATGAGCGGGTGTTCCGGCAATCAGGCTGTCGGTGTGACTATGCGTGAACTCAGCTTGGGCCTTGTGCGTCCATCAGATGCGTTTCGCGTTTGGCTGAAAGAAGTCAGCGTTGGCGTCATCAACGGCATCGCGCTCGGTATCCTGATCGGCATCGTGGCTTGGATCTGGAAAGGCAGTCCGGCCTTGGGATTGGTCATTGGTCTTGCATTGGCCCTCAACACTATTCTTGCGGTCTCAATCGGTGGCGTTGTGCCACTTCTTCTGAAACGAATTGGTCAGGACCCGGCGGTTGCCAGTGGTCCGCTTCTGACAACAATCACTGATATGGCAGGATTTTTCTTTGTGCTCAGCCTTGCAACCCTCATGATGCCGTGGCTCGTATGAACCAGATGGCCGAACACCCGCACCCACAAAAAACCGAGCGCCCGCTTTTGATTGTGGGTTGGATGGAATATGTCGACTTGCCAGACTTGGGGCTTGTTGATCTCAAGGCCAAGATTGATACTGGTGCGCGGACCTCTGCTCTTCACGCACGGGATATTGACACCTTCATGAAGGGTGATGAGGAATGGGTGCGGTTTACGACCCACGCAACGCATGGCGAAAAAGATACTCGCCTTGAATGCCCGGTCAGTTCCAAACGCAGCATCAAGAACACCGGTGGCGTGCCGGAAGAACGGATCGTCATCCGTGCTAAGTTCCGCATAGCAAAACGGTCGTGGACCATAGACCTTTCGCTGGCAGACCGCGAAAATATGGCCTTCGGGCTTATTGTCGGACGCACTGCACTCAAGAACCATTCCATCGCAGTGCATACGCGCCGCGCCCTCCTCACGCAGAAACGACCTGATTAACGCCTATAGGCAGAAAAGGAGCACCCATGAAAATCGCAATGCTCGCCCGAAATCCCAACCTATATTCCCACAAACGCCTTGTTGAAGCCGCTGAAACACGCGGGCATGAGATACGTATTGTTGACACCCTCCGGTGCTACATGAACATCGCCTCGCGAAAGCCCGAGATTTATTACAATGGCGAGAAGCTGACAGGTTATGACGCCGTAATCCCACGGATTGGAGCCTCGATTACCTTTTACGGTATGGCGGTTTTGCGGCAATTTGAAATGATGGGCGTATACCCCCTAAACGAAAGTGTCGGGATTGGCCGGTCACGTGACAAACTGCGCTCGATGCAGTTGTTGGCCCGTGACGGCATCGGTCTGCCCGTCACCACCTTTGCCCATGACCCCAAGCAAACCGAAGAAGTGCTTAAGGTCGCAGGCAGCGCCCCCCTCGTTATTAAACTGCTGGAAGGGACACAGGGCATGGGTGTTGTTTTGGCTGATACGGATCGTTCCGCCAAATCGGTGATCGAAGCGTTTCGCGCCACGAAGACCAACATCTTGGTCCAAGAGTTTATCAAAGAGGCTGGCGGTACGGACATCCGCGCGATTGTTATCGGTGGTAAAGTTGTGGCTGCAATGAAACGCACAGGTGCAGAGGGTGAATTCCGCTCTAACTTGCATCTTGGTGGGTCTGCTGAAGTAATCAAACTTTCCCCCAAAGAACGCGCAACCGCTGTTGGGGCGGCTAAGTCGATGGGATTGAATGCTTGTGGCGTAGACATGTTACGCGCAAACAGTGGTCCGCTTGTGATGGAAGTGAACTCTTCCCCCGGTCTGGAAGGCGTCGAGAAAGCGACCGGCCTGGATATCGCAGGCAAGATCATCGAACATATCGAAAAACATGCCAAACCCGGTGCAACCAAGACCAAAGGAAAGGGTTAAGTGCTGAAGCGCCCAGATTTCAAAATCGGGAATACCATCATCCCAGCAGGTTCCCGACAAACGGTGAACCTGCCTGTGAGTGTGTTATCTGATCATACCCCGGTTTCGATGTCGGTGCATGTCATCCATGGCCGTCTTGATGGACCAACCATCTTTGTCAGCGCGGGTATCCATGGGGACGAAGTGATTGGTGTGGAGATTGTTCGCCGTCTATTGCGGTCACCCAGCATGGGCACCGTCAAAGGTACTCTGATCGTGGTTCCGATTGTGAACACATATGGGTTCCTAAATCACTCCCGCTATCTGCCTGATCGACGTGACTTGAACCGCATGTTTCCCGGCACTGAAACAGGCTCGCTTGCATCGCGACTGGCACATATCTTCACGACCGAGATTGTCGCAAGATGCGACCTCGGGATTGACCTGCATTCGGCGGCCATTCATCGCACGAACTATCCCCAAATCCGTGTGTCGCCCGACAACCCAGACATGCTGGACCTTGCAAACGTCTTTGGCGCACCGATCATCATGCAATCGTCGGTGCGCGAAGGATCATTGCGCGGGTCCGCGAAGGATATGGGGATTGACGTCCTGCTATTCGAAGCTGGCGAGGGTTTGCGGTTTGATGAATACTCTGTTCGGTCAGGTGTTGCAGGCATTCTGCGGGTTCTGCGTTACAAGGGCATGGTTGCGGGCAAAGGTATCGCCAAAGCAAAAACGCAGCCGCAGTTTTGTCCGTCAAGTAAGTGGTTGCGTGCGCCCATCGGCGGGCTGTTGCGAACCTTCAAGGCCGATGGTGACCTCGTCCGTGAAGGCGATGTGATGGCGTCCGTATCCGACCCCTTTGGTGAACAGGAAGAAGAATTGATTGCGCCCTTCGATGGTATCGTCGTGGGACGGGCGGTCATGCCTATCGTGAACGAAGGCGATGCCATCTTTCACCTCGCCCGCGTCAAATCGGTCGAAACGGTTGAAGGCAAGGTTGAGGATCTGAGCACCCAACTGAGCGATGATCCAATGTTTGATGAGGATGAGATCATATAGATCATTGTATTTGCAATTATCGTTTTAAGTATAAATATTTAGAATTTCTATCATGTATAGAAGTTCGTTATCCCCCATCACAGCAGAGATGCTCCTGTCCCTATGAAGGAACGGGTAACTTGTTGGGAAAGACTTAAACCGATGAACAAAGTTCTGATTTTTGTAATAACCGCAGCAATCACGCTGTCCGCTTGTACTGCTGAAAAGGTTGTGGACAACACTGTCGGCGGAACATTGTTTGTTGGCCAAACTGCTGTCAAAGGTGCTGTAGGTGCGGGTAAACTTGTCGTACGCGGCACTGGTGCTGCGATTAACGCAGCTACCAGAAGCGAATGAGCGAACAGCCAGCTCAAAATCGCGCTTGCCGTTTCACTGATCTCATTGACCGTGACACTCTCTGTTTGGGAGGCTGCAGAGATTGAAATCAGCTTCCTCAGTTGGACTTGGGAAACCCGGCGTTTCTTAATCGTCGCAGGCAGCATTGCCATTGGTATAAGATCGATGTTGAGTGTTTCACGGCGGTGATGCCGTTGTCTTGTGTTCTGTAAAGTCAAATGCCACGCTACGCCAAAGCGCTTGATTGATCGAAAGTAGATATGTCATTGACTTCAATTCAGCCAATTTGCGCATTCGATGTCGATAGCGACGGGCATGCAAAGCCAATCACCGATCAAGAATACGACTTGGCTCCGGATGAACAGTCGAGCTACCGCTGGATTCACCTGGATCTAAACGATCCTAAAATCAAGGTTTGGGCAGCAGAGAAGCTGCCCGAAATCGCCGCCAGCGCCTTGTTGCAAAGCGAAACGCGGCCCAGATGCGATGCGCTTGGCGACGGGATGATCCTGAACCTACGCGGGGTCAATTTGAACCCGGAAGCAAGCCCTGAAGACATGGTTTCACTGCGTCTATGGGTGACGCCAAATTGCATCATTTCGGCGCGTCTGAGAAAGGTCTGGGCCATTGACACTATTCGGCAAGGCGCATTGTCAGGCAAAGCGCCAGTTACAGTTGGTGCCTTCATGGCAGAGCTTACTCACGGACTGTCCAAGCGGATCGAAGGTGTCTCACTGGAATTGGAGGACAATACCGATGATCTGGAGGAGATGGCGCTTGGCGGACATAAGATACAGCCCGAAACAGTCGCCGTGCTACGCCAAACAGTGATCAAGATGCGCCGTTTCCTGAACCCCCAACGCGAGGCGCTGGATGCCTTGGCGAATTGGAACGGCGCGCTCATTGAAGAGACTGCGTTGGTTTTGATCCGAGAGACCTGTAACCGGTCGCGCCGTTCAGTCGAGGCGTTAGATGCCACCCGCGAACGCCTTTCCGTTATTCAGGATCACATCGACGCGGATCGCGCGCAGGCACTAACACGCAACGGGTATCTTTTGTCTGTCGTCGCGGCGATTTTCTTGCCACTGGGTTTTCTGACCGGATTGTTCGGGGTGAATGTGGGCGGCATGCCGGGCGTTGAAGCGCCAAATGCTTTCTGGACCTTGACCGTTGCCTCCGCTGTTACTGGTATCTTGTTGTACCTCGTCTTCAAATTTTCAAAATGGCTGTGACCTCGAAGGAATTTAGAAAATGGTAAGAGGTCTATTGCCCGTCTCTGCATTGCTTTTGGGATCAGCGTTCCTGCTGTTTGCGGGGGGCGTGAACGGGCTGATCTTGCCTGTGCGCGGCGAGATTGAGGGGTTTTCAGCGGCGTCGCTTGGTCTGTTGGGGACCGGCTGGGCCATCGGATACGTTGCAGGATGTCTGCTAACGCCCACACTGGTTGCCAACGTCGGCCATATCCGGTCCTTCAGTGTGATGTGCGCTTTGGCAGCGATCACAGTGCTTATGGCGCTAATCTTCCTCACACCTTACATCTGGATACCACTGCGCGCGATTTCCGGTTTCTGCTTTGCGGGGGCTGCGATGATCGTCGAAAGTTGGTTGAACGAACGGTCCGACAGCGCCTCACGCGGCAAGGTTTTCGGGTTCTACACGATGATCAATCTTGGCGCGATGACCGCAGGGCAGATGGTGATCACACTTGGGGACGCATCTGGGTATTTGTTCTTTGTCGTTGCCGCGATGGTCTATTGTCTGGCGTTGCTGCCGACAGCACTTACAGCTTCCGCGACGCCGACGGCCCTTGTCAGCGTCAAACTGGACCTGCGGGGCCTTTGGCGCAACTCGCCCATCGCTGTTTTTGCAATCCTGATGGTCGGCATATCCAACGCGACCTTTGGCACATTGGCGGCGGTCTACGGCGCACGTGCCGGTCTTTCGATTGCTGAGATTGCACTTTTTGCCAGTATTCCGATCCTCGCTGGGGCGCTTGCACAGGTGCCCGTCGGCATATTATCTGACAAGTTCGACCGCCGGAAGGTGTTGATGGGTACGGCTGCAATCGCGGTCTTGGCCGATTTGATTTTTGTCTTCTCCGGTATCTCCACGCCATTGGCGATCTTGGCCATGTCCGGCGTGTTTGGTGCATCGGTCTTTGCGATGTACCCTGTCATCGTGGCCCACGCGAGTGATCATGCCGCACCGGGAACCTTCATTCAGGTCAGCGGCGGGCTGCTGTTGGTGTTCGGAATAGGATCGATCATCGGGCCAACGGTGGCAGGCTTTGCCATGACGTCATTTGGCAACAACAGCATGTTTGCCGTCACGGGTTTCGCGCACGTCCTTCTGCTTGGCTTTGCCGCCCTGCGATTGCGGAAAAGAGCCGCCGTTGCGCCTGAAGAAAAGGTGGCATTCCAAGCAGCACCGCTCCCACGTTCGACGACGCCTGAAACTGCCGTGCTGGCAGAGAAGGAAGAAGGGCCTGCATCTGATAAATGACCGGCTGAACGCCAACCAGAACGCGCTAGTCAAGACATTAACGCTCTAAGGCACCTTTGCCGGACAGGATGTGATCACGGAATTTGGCGATGCGGGCGACGCGTGTTTCAGGCTTCTTGGCGGCGTTAAGGTTGATGGCATAGCTTTTTTTGTCGCCCGCGTGTCAGACCGTGAAACGCCTCCGCCAATTCAGGGTCGGCATCCAGAGCCTCTATCAACTCATCGGGCAATTCAAACGTTGTGACGATTTTAGAAGGCAGAATTCCGGCCACTGCATAGCCCATCGCCTCTTCCAGATAGGCAACAATAACGGGTTTCATCTCGGTCGCTTGATCATTGGACGTGAAGCGGATCATGCCCGCATTCTGCGTATTCGAGCCCCGTTTTTCCAACACTCCCCGCGCATCCTTCATCAATGCAGGATTGAAAAAGTTCAGCCGGAAGTCATCACGGAAGGCCCCCAAGATCGCAATATTGCGCTGCTCATGCATATAGCAGGGATGGCCCCACTTCACCGTTTCAACCAGCCCTGCGTCTATGCAATAGCTTCTTAGTATGGCAAGTCCTTTGGCCCACTTTCTGGTCGAACAATCCGGCGTCGCAAAGCGCTTGCATCGCCCACAGCCTTTGGTGAAGTAGTCCTCAATATTTTCAATCATGCAGGGTTCATCGCTCATCCATCTTGCGCGTGAACCAGTATGCGGCAGAGAGCGCCAATGCGACAGAGGCCAATGCGGCCAGTAGTCCTGCTGATACCGTGCTGAGATCAATCAACATTATTTTGCGCACAACCGCCATCATGCCGATCAGGATAATTTCCTGTGCCTGAACAATGGTCGAGTGTTCCCGCAAATGCCGCAAGATCGTGTTGCCGAGTTCAAGGGCGATGAGAACGGTAAGCACCATCGCGAACAATACCTGTAAGGAATAGACGTTCTTTACATCCCAAGAGGTAAACGCGGCATCAAAAATGGCCAATGCCAATCGGATGAGCGCAAAGATCGTGATCAGAGCAATGACGCCGTAAAGAATGATAATGACAATCTCTTCAAATCGATGTGCAAACCGCAAGACTTTGTCGGTCTCGACACTTTGTTCGGGTTGTTTCATGGGAATATGCCTATATTGCTGGGCCGATAGGTATAGAGATGCACTCGGCCCGTAAAGCGCGATGAGGAAAACGAAAATGGACGTTCTATTTCTTCTCGGCGGCCTTATTGGGCTGGTGATTGGCGGCGAAATGCTGGTGCGTGGTGCCGTTGCTGCCGCAGAACGCTTTGGCATTTCGCCGATGATTATTGGCCTGACGCTGGTGGGTTTCGGAACATCCAGCCCCGAATTGGTGACCAGCATTCAGGCGGCTTTGGCCGGATCCCCGGGTATCGCCATGGGTAACGTTGTGGGCAGCAATATCGGAAACATCCTGCTGATCCTTGGGATCGCGACATTGCTGATGCCAATCGCTGTTGATCCACAGGTGCTGAAGCGCGACGGAACTGTTTTGGTGCTGGCATCGGCCGTTTGTGTTGTCGCCGTGCTGCTTGGGGATATCGGTCGCATGGCGGGTGGTACCATGATCACACTGCTCTGTGTTTATCTTGGCGTGACGCTGTTTTTGGAACGGCGCAAGTCCTCGCCTGTGGCTGAGCTATATAGCGCTGAGGCTACCCTCGTGACGGCCCCGACTACAAGCCTCGGAAAGTCGCTGCTGATCGCGGGTGTGGGGTTGGTAGTCACCATTCTCGCTGCACGCTATCTGATCCTTGGCGCGGTTTCCCTTGCACAAGCCGTAGGACTGTCCGAGACCGTGATTGGCTTAACCATTGTCGCCATCGGGACCTCGATGCCTGAACTGGTGACTTCGATCATTGCCATCCGCAAAGGTCAGGGGGATGTGGCATTGGGCAACATCATTGGTAGCAACATTTTCAACATTCTGGGCATTTTGGGCATTACAGCACTGGTCCAGCCGCTAAGCGTCCCACCAGAGATCGCCAAGCTCGATATCTGGGTGATGAGCCTTGCGACGCTCGCGTTGATCATATTCGCGCGCACTGGCTGGCAGATCGGGCGGCGTGAAGGTTTCGGCCTGCTTTCGGCCTATGTCGTTTATGTTGGATATCTGCTAATTGGTTCGAATTGAAAATTGCACGGGAGCCTCCCTTCTCCCGTGCTTGGGTCCTAGATCGCGCGTCCAATTCCATGTCTTGTGAGACTGAAAAGGGCAATCACCAGGACCGCTAGACCGACAATGCCAGCGTTCCATTCAGCCACGCCGCCTATGCTAAAACCAAAGAACCAGGGTGCCATCATCAGCGTCATGGCTAGCAGGATACCAAGTCCCGTCAGCAAGATGTCGGGCCATCTAGAATTCAGCCCGGCCATCATCAATGCGAGCAGACCAAAGAACATCAGGATTGTCGCTTCTGAGGCAGTCGCATTCTGTGACAGGGACATTTGGCTGAACAACAAAAACGGCGATATGATCAGCCAGAGCCCAGCGACCACATAGGTTTGCCGAAGGAATACAGATCTGTGCATGTCACGATCTCTCGGGCCTTCAAACATAGGCGTCTGCCTTTGAGATCAACATTGCATCGATCGCAATCAGCATCTCTTCATCGTTGATAAGACCGTCACCATCAAAGTCGATTTCGATAAATCGTTCGTCAGTTATATCAAGATAGACTGCGCGCAGTTCAGTCAGTGAAGCGAAACCATCACGGTTTGTGTCCACATCAGTCGGCATTGCGCTTGCCATAGTGGCGGCAAGTGAGAGCACGACAGCAGCAAAGACCACTTGTTTCATCAGTTTGCCCCAGTTGTTCAAGCTTTGGCAGTGTTGCCATTTGAAACGCGCCTGATCACGGCGGGCGGCAGTCGCCCGCATCAATAAGGTCGCATATTCTTTCAGTCTTGAATAACGAATTTAAAACGACGATGATATTTGAAATACCAATAGGTGCCGCATGGATATCGAACTCGCACGGACGTTTTTGGCTGTTGTGGAAACGGGGAGTTTCCTTGATGCCGCCGACAAGGTGCATGTCACCCAATCGACCGTCAGCATGCGGATCAAAACGCTTGAGGAACAACTGGGGCATCCGGTCTTTGAGCGCAGCAAAACCGGCGCCAAACTGACACCTGCCGGACTGCACTTCCAACGGCATGCGATAACGCTGGTGCGCACTTGGACGCAGGCAAAACTCGATGCGGCACTGCCTGCCGAACTGTATGCGTCACTGGAAATAGGCGCAGTCCCCAGCCTATGGGATGGGTTCCTGATTGAGGCAATGCCAACTTTGCAGGAAAGCTTGCCTAATGTGGCCATAAAAGCCACTTGGGCCAACACCGAGGATCTCAACCGGCAGATCGAGGATGGCGCACTTGATCTTGCGATTATGTACCGGCCCAGAAATGCGATGGGGCTTGTTGCGTTGCAGCTGTTTGAGGATGAGTTGGTGCTTGTCAGTAGCGACAAAGACGACAACGGTGATCCGTTCGGCACGTCGTATGTTTTTGTGGACTGGGGGCCAGAGTTCCGTGCGGATCACTTGCTGAATTTCCCTGATCTTGTCTCGCCTGGACTGCATTTGATGATCGGTACACTTGGCTTGCAATACCTGCTTTCAACGCCTGCGTCGGGCTATTTTCCGCGCAGAATTGTAGAGGCGGACATCAAACGCGGGTCGTTGCGTCTGATCGATGATGCGCCCCGGTTTGCCTATGCGGTACATGCGGTGTTCAACAAGGATCAGGAAGATAGTTTTCCAGGGCAGGCAGCACGACATCTTCAAAGCGTTTCGCGGTCCCTGACGATTGGTTCGCATTGAATACTGCGGATCGGCAACAGCCATCCTTTATGTCGAGCTACAAAAATACCCGCATGGTCATAGCAGACACATGCGGGCGCAGTCGTCTTCTTGGGTAATGCTCGTGGTCAGGTCACTTCAGGTACCCACCGTATCAAAACGGGTACGCGCACCCGGCAGTATCGAAACTGCCTAGCTCTCAATCGCCGAGCCGTAGAAATCTTCCCGCCATGTCTTGGCGTGTTTCTTGGCAAACTTACGCAATTGCTTTTGGGACTTCAGGCGGGACAGTATGCTCGTGGGATTGCGATCTTCATCACGGAGATACTTGTCCACAGGTTTCCGTTTTGACATTCCAAACTTCCTTTGGTCAGCACTCTTGTTTCAACAAACGCATGGGCACATGAAACCATCGTTACCAGTCGGAAATAGATCTGATATTGGCATTTGAATAGCGAATTTATCTGATACTTGATATCGAATTTTCGAATGTAGGGCAATTTGCCGGGGCCGGTGTTTTCATCCTCTCGCAGATACCGGGCATCGCACGGAACGTGTGTTGCATCTGAAGTTGTGGAAATGATCCCGCCAGGTTTTCCGGGGTGGGGACAAGTATCTGGCCCAAGTGCTTAGCGCGACATTGGTGGCGCACTTCCACGTCAATCAGATATGTATCCTAATGGTTTTCCAAAACGGCAAATACTCAGGGTCAACCACAGCTTTCCTCATCGATCGTCCCCGCCAACGGCTGCATCAATGCATGAGTATTTCTCAGCGATCATACCATTAAAACTCGTTTTCAGAATTTTCTGGATGTTGCTATGACGAAGCCGTGGAAGCGAGTTCAAACCGCTTCGGTGGCGTCGTGAGGGGTTGGTCCCAACCCGACTTTCTCCGGATTTGTTTCCACATTACACGCATCAGAGATCATAAGCTGAATTGACGTTTAGATGAGCAACTCTCATGATCGCGGGATGGACATTACCCTTCTCAAAACCTTCCTCGAAGTCGCTGCAACTGGATCGTTTGTTTCAGCGTCCGAACGCCTTTACGTCACCCAATCCGCAGTGTCGCTGCGTATCCAGCGGCTGGAGGATGCGCTTGGAAAGCCAATGTTCACGCGCTCGAAGGCCGGGGCAGAATTAACCAACGCAGGGCGCGAGTTTGAGCGCTATGCGCTGTCCATGATCCGGGTCTGGGAAGAGGCGCGCCAGCAAGTTGCTATCCCTGATGGATTTACGCGCAGCTTGACCATTGGTGCGCAATACTCACTTTGGCCACGGCTGGGTTTTCGCTGGATTGATGGGTTGCAGGCTGCCGCACCCGACTTGAACATCCGGGCCGAACTGGGCATGCCTGACAGGCTAACCCGGTTTCTGACAGAAGGGATCATGCAGGTGGGTCTATTGTATATGCCGCAACTGCGACCGGGCCTATCCGTCGACAAAGTGATGGAAGAAGAACTGGTGATGGTTGCGTCGCGGCCGGATGCGGACATCAACAATCTGACCGACTATGTGTTCGTTGACTGGGGTCCAGAATTCGTCAGCGCGCATGCTCTCGCGCTGCCGGAGCTGACCAATCCGGGGTTGACGTTTTCGCTTGGGGCCATGGTGGCTGAATATGTCATCAATCGCAAAGCCTCTGCCTATCTGCCCGCACGCTATGTGAAGCGCTACATTGATAGCGGTCAGCTGTACCTCGTCGCGGATGCACCACGCTTTCCCTATCCGGTATGGGCCGTCTGGCGTGAAGACCTTGATCCAACCATCGCTGAGATTGCGAAAACAACGCTGACCCAGGTCGCAAATGCCGCAGAGGCGGACGGCGAAGCTGTGTTGGAACGACTGCGTGATATCAACGATAATACCGTTGTCGAGGTGCTTGGCCAAACATAAGAGAATATCGCTTTAAGCATGATTATTTTGAATTTCTCTTAAGCATCGTTTCCCACTAGATATCCCCTCAGCAGAAATGCTCCCGATCCTGAGGAAGGACGGGTCACCTTGTTGGGAAAGGATAGACCCATGACAAAGAACGTATTTATCGTAGCGGCTATCGCTGCAATCATCGCATCATCCGCATCAGCGCAAAACCTGATCGGCCGTGACACCGTTGCCGGTGACCGTAACGAAGACCTGATCGAAGCCATTGAAGACGACGCAGAGCGTGAGCTTGATCGTTTCGGCAACGAAGGCCGTCCTGATGGCTTTACCGGTTCTGTCGCACTTCGCGGCATCGCGCAAAGCGGTAACACCGACACCACATACATCGGTATCGGTTCTGACATGAACTATGTCTTCGGACCAAACGGTATCGAGCTGCAGTTGAACTATGCCTACAGCGACGACGACGAAACTGATGCAGAAGAAAGCCTGTTTTACGGCCTTGAGTACACACGTGACCTGAACCCACAGTTCTTTGGTTTCGCGAAACTCCAAGGTTCGGCTGACAGTGCGACAGACGCGCAGTTTGAATCCGACACATTCCTGAGCTTCGGTGCAGGCTACCGTGTGTTCAACGATGCTGACCGTCAGTGGTCTGTTCAGGCTGGCCCAGGCTACCGTTTTGCCGAGCTGAATGACGTCACAGATGGCGACGTGAGCGAAGGTGCATTCGGTGTGTCATCGGACTATGCGCACAAGCTGAGCGAAACCGTGTTTGTCACCAATGACACTGACGTCATCTGGTCTGAATCTGACACAGTTCTGTTCAACGACCTAGCTTTGAATGTGGCGATGACTGAAACACTGGCCCTGCGCACAAGCGTACTGACAGAGTATCACACTGAGCCCGGCACCGCTGAAAACACAGACAACACCTTCGGCGTTTCGCTGGTGTACTCTTTCAACTAAGCGCGGGTTTGCATTCCCAAGCGGGCTGCGCCCTCGCAGGCCCAATCTGAAGTTGAAAACTGGGGCGGAGAAATCCGCCCCTTTTTTGTTGAATACCTTAACTATCCACTGAGATAGTCTAAGCCACCTTTCGTTCGAA
>NZ_QOCG01000019.1 GCF_003318235.1 Loktanella sp. D2R18
GCATCAAGTAGAAAGGGCTCAAACCTGACATCCGCTGCGCGTTGCGCAAACGTCCGCTTTTCGGCTTTGGGGTCGTTTGTCACGCAAAGGTCAAAGCTGTCGAACGCTTCATGATGTGAAATCGCTCCAAGCACGCAAGACCCGTCTACTACAACCACCCATCCACATAACTGACCCCATCACAGCCGCCAAATGTAGCCGCCCGTTCCAATTTGCGTGTTAACGCACGTACACGCCCAGTCCCCATGCGAACCCCCGCTTCTGGCCAAAACGTCTTCACATGCAGCACGTCCTTGTCGCGCTTCATGTCGATACGTCCGATCATTTGATCGCCTTGAATCACTGGAAAGACATAGTAGCCGTATTTGCGTTTGGCCGCGGGCACAAATATTTCGATCCGGTAGTGAAACCCAAACAGCCGTTCGGCGCGTTTACGGTCACGCAATGCGGGATCAAACGGGGATAAGATACGCAGGCGCGGGCTGGGCGCTGTGATCTGGTCCATCACATCCGGCCATGCGAATGAGCGTCGCAATTTGCCGTCCGCGCCTGCCACGTCGATTTCAATGATCCGCCCATCTGCAAGGGCGTCCGCACACCAAGTTTTGGCCTCTGCTGGGGTGACGTTATCCCAAAAAGCAGCCAATTCACCGCTTGTCGCAAAGCCAAGCCGGTCCATCGCACCGGCGCAGCACCATTCAATCGTATCGTGTATATCTGGACGTGGGGCGCGGTAGGCTTCGGGGATCACGCGTTCGGTCAAATCATAGACTTTGGTAAACCCGTCACGGCGCAGAACCGACAATTGCCCGGATCGCCATAAGAATTCGAGCGCAGTTTTCGACGGGTGCCAATCCCACCAGCCCCCGGACCCACGGCTTTCATCGTTGCCGACCTGACCCGAGGTGCAAGGGCCGTCGTCGGAAATGCGGTTCATCACGTCTTGGGTTTTTGACATAAAGTCGTCGCGCCGCCAGTCTTTCCACCTGTCCGCAAGCCGGGCCTCATCACGGGCAAACCGCATCCGCCAATATGGAAAGCTGGCGATAGGTATCGCCGCCGCATCGTGGGTCCAATGTTCAAACACAGCGCGGTCGCGATGCAGTAGGTTTTGCAAGCCAGTCGGGCGGTACTGTTGCCGCCGCGACCACAAGATTAGGTCATGCGCGCGTGCGAAAGTGTTCACACTATCAAGCTGCACAAACCCAAGGTCGTCAATCACAGCGGCAAGATCAGTGCCTTTGCCTGCACCAGAAGGACGCGACGACAGCCCGTGTTTTCGCAAGAAAACATGACGAGCTTGAATGTTGCTAAGAACCGGAACGTTCAATGTTTTGGCTTTCGCACGGCAAGCTGTTGTAGGCGTACTTGGCGTAGTGCCTCGACCAACAAAGCTGTCACCATTCCGATATTTAACAGCCCGTTTGCCGCAGCCAACCCACCCAAAAGGCGCCACTCCATCGGAAGCAAAATATCACCAAAGCCCAAGGTGGTGAACGCAACAAGCGAGAAATAGACAGCCGGTTCCATCGCATCAAACACGCCTAAGCCGCGTAAGGTCAGCGCCCAGATCCAAACACCAATGGTCATTTGCACCATCACCCACACGGCCGCGATACACAGCACAAGCATCAGTTTGATCCGGTGTGGTTCGCGCGTCAGCCAAGGGTGCATCCGCACGGTCATCCCCTCCATCGCCCAAAAACTAAGTCCAGCCACAAAAATGGACGCAAGAAGTAAGGTCGTGCCAAGGGCAAGTTGAACGAACATGATATGTAGTCCTGAAAGCTGTGCGAAGTTGCAGCATAACGCCATGACGCACAATGCAAAGCGGCAATCCCTTGTTCCGCCCTGCAACATGCCCTATCTCGACCAGACTATGGCAAAGAAACCTGAAAACAAAAATTACAAAGTCATCGCGGAAAACCGGCGCGCTCGGTATGATTACGCGATTGAAAGCGACCTGGAAGTCGGGATCATCTTGCATGGCTCCGAGGTCAAATCGCTGCGCATTGGGCAATCCAACATCGCTGATAGCTATGCATCAGTGGATGAAAGCGAACTTTGGCTGACCAACGCCTATATCGCCCCCTATGACCGCGCGATGTTCAGCCATGAAGAGAGGCGCAAACGCAAGCTGTTGGTTAGCGGTAAAGAGCTGTCGAAACTGTGGAACGCGACCAAGCGCGAGGGTATGACGCTTGTACCGCTGGTGATGTATTTCAATGACCGCGGGTTGGTGAAGCTCAAGATCGGCATCGCCAAAGGCAAGAAAAACCACGACAAACGGGCGACAGAAGCGAAGCGCGACTGGGGCCGTCAAAAGCAACGGCTGCTGCGGCACGGCGACTAACTGTGGCAGGAAACCCTTTGCGGTTCGTCGAATTGTAGTTAACCTCCCCTCCAAGCGCAGCTTTTGGATCGCGCTGACGCGTCAAACGTAACGATCCATATGGGAGAGAGAATCGATGGAACAGATGATTATTCAGCTTATTTCCGGTGCAGTTGGCGGGAATGCCGCCGGGACGGCAATGAAGGGTCTTTCACTTGGGACGATTGGCAATACGGTTGCAGGGCTCATTGGTGGCGCAGGTGGCGGCCAACTGGTCGCATTGCTTGGTAGCGGCGCTGCTGCGGCAGGCGGCAGCGGTGACATCATGGGCATGGTCACACAGGTAGCCGGGGGAGCCGGAGGTGGGGCGATTTTGACTGCTATTGCCGGCATGATCAAATCTAAGATGTCCAGCTAACACAGACTTTTATATGGCGTCCCGCATAGTACTGGGGCGCCACAACACGCGTATCGCCTATAATTTGGGTGATGAAACGCAGACAGAACCCGCCAATCACAGCTGTTCTACTTGTCATAATTCCCTGCGCAGGTTACCTCTTCGGCGATTGCCACAAAAGGTGAATGCCATGACAAACTCTGCGCCCGATGACCCCAAAACACTGGTCAGCACAGACTGGCTTGCCGCGCATCTCAAAGACCCAGATTTGCGGATTTTTGATGCAAGCTGGTATTTGCCCGACGCGGGCCGCGATGGGCGTGCAGAATTTGACGAGGCGCATATCCCGGGCGCGCGCTTTTTCGACATTGATGATGTCAGCGACCAGCGTTCCGAGTTACCGCACACGGCCCCACCTGTCGAAAAATTCATGTCACGCATGCGGGCAATGGGCGTGGGTGATGGGCATCAAGTGGTTGTCTACGACGGCAGCGGGCTTTTTTCTGCGGCCCGTGTCTGGTGGCTGTTTCGCCTCATGGGCCAAGAAAACATCGCGGTACTGGACGGTGGCCTGCCCAAATGGCTGGCCGATGGGCATAAGACTACGAAAACCCCCGCGACAATTCGCGACCGCCATATGACGGTGAAGCCGCGCCCTGATCTGATCAAGGATGTCACACAGGTCGCGCGCGCAGCCAAACTACGTGACCACAATATCGTTGACGCCCGCGCTCCGGCTCGGTTCCGCGGCGACACCGAAGAACCCCGTGAAGAGCTGCGGTCCGGCCATATTCCGGGGTCGCGCAATGTGTTTTATCAAGATCTGTTCAACGCCGACGGCACGATGAAGCCCGCGAATGCACTGCGCACCGTGTTCACCGATGCAGGCGTCGATATGCAAAAGCCGATTATCACCACCTGCGGGTCCGGGGTCACTGCGGCGATCCTATCGCTCGCGCTTGAACGGATCGGCAAGACTGATCATTCACTTTACGATGGCTCATGGTCCGAATGGGGCATGTACGCCGACCTTCCAATCGCTACCGGAGCTGCCTAATGCTGGAAAATCTCACCGCCCTGCCCGCCGATAAAATCTTGGCCCTGATGGCTAAGTTCAAAGACGACCCGCGCACCGATAAGGTCGATTTGGGCGTTGGCGTCTATAAAGACGCAAGCGGCAACACCCCGGTGATGCGCGCCGTCAAAGAAGCCGAGCGCCGGATTTTGGCGGACCAGACCAGCAAAGCCTATACCGGTTTGGCCGGTGATCCCGCATTTAGCAAAGCCATGCGCGAACTTGTCCTTGCTGATAGCGTTGCGGCGGACCGTGTGGCGGCTGTGGCCACGCCCGGCGGGACTGGCGCTATTCGCCAAGCGCTTGAACTGATCAAAATGGCCGCCCCTGAGGCTACCGTCTGGCTGTCGAACCCAACATGGCCAAACCACCCGTCGATCATCAAATACCTTGGCATGAACATGGCCGACTACCGCTATTTCGACGAGGCGACACGCGGCGTTGATTTTGACGGGCTGCTTACAGACCTCGACGATGTGGCTGCAGGTGACGTGGTGCTGTTGCACGGCTGTTGTCACAACCCAACCGGGGCAAACCTGACCCTGGACCAAATGACCCAAGTGATTGCCAAGCTGCAAGAACGTGGTGCTGTGCCCATGGTCGATATTGCCTACCAAGGCTTCGGTGACGGGCTTGAGGAAGACGCAGCCATCACTCGACTGATCGCGAACAGCTTTGACAACGTGTTGATCGCCGCAAGCTGTTCAAAGAACTTTGGGATTTACCGCGAACGGACAGGCGTTTTGTTGGCCATCGCCAAAGACGCTGGCCAACAGGCGCTTGCGCAGCAAACGCTCGCGTTTTTGAACCGTCAGAACTATTCGTTTCCTCCAGATCACGGCGCACGCGTCGTCAGCACAATCCTGAACGATCCCGCTCTGCGCGCCGATTGGGAAGCCGAACTGGAAGAAACCCGCAACGGGATGCTTGACCTGCGCGCCCAGCTTGCAGCGGAACTAAAGCGCCTGACAAACAGCAACCGTTTCGATTTCCTTGCCGATCACCGAGGCATGTTTAGCCGTCTTGGTACATCGCCCGAGAAGGTTGAAAAGCTGCGTGCGGAGCATGGGATCTATATGGTTGGTGATAGCCGGATGAATATTGCAGGCCTGAACGCCCAAACGGTTCCGATTCTTGCCAAAGCGATTGTCGACGCTGGCATCTGATCCATCACGCAGTATTAATGATATTTTGCGCCCGCAGCAAAGAATGCTGCGGGCGCATATTTTTGTTGCGATCCGCTGCGCAACATAATACCAAAGCCTCGCAGATTTCTGCAATTTTGATACGCGAGGAAATATCATGTCATTCCGCATCCAGCCAACGCCACCCGCACGCCCCAACCGCTGTCAACTGTTTGGACCAGGTTCAAACACCAAGCTATTTGCGAAAATGGCGGCAAGTGCTGCGGATGTGATCAACCTTGATCTCGAAGACAGCGTATCCCCATCAGATAAAGAAATCGCGCGCGCCAACATCATTGATGCGATCAACACGGTTGATTGGAACACCAAGTACCTCAGCGTACGGATCAACGGGCTAGATACCCCCTATTGGTACCGCGATGTGGTTGATCTGTTGGAGCAGGCAGGCGACCGACTGGATCAAATCATGATCCCCAAGGTAGGCTGTGCCGCCGATGTTTATGCCGTCGATGCGTTGGTCACGGCGATTGAAACGGCCAAAGGCCGCAGCAAACCTATCAGCTTTGAAGTGATCATCGAATCTGCCGCGGGCATCGCCCATGTTGAAGAAATCGCTGCCAGCTCACCACGTCTTGCTGCGATGTCACTCGGTGCTGCGGATTTTGCAGCCTCAATGGGCATGCAGACAACTGGCATCGGCGGCACGCAAGATAACTACTACATGCTGCAAGGCGACACACGGCACTATTCAGACCCTTGGCACTGGGCGCAAACCGCGATTGTCGCCGCCTGCCGCACCCATGGCGTTCTGCCCGTAGATGGACCATTTGGTGATTTCTCGGATGACGAAGGCTACCGCGCACAGGCGCGCCGTTCGGCCACATTGGGCATGGTCGGCAAATGGGCAATCCACCCCAAGCAAATCGCGCTCGCCAACGAGGTATTCACCCCATCAGAAGAAGCCGTCACAGAGGCCCGCGAAATTTTAGCTGCGATGGAAGAGGCCAAGGCCCGCGGCGAAGGCGCCACAGTCTACAAAGGCCGCTTGGTCGATATTGCATCGATCAAGCAAGCCGAAGTCATCGTGCGTCAGTCCGAGATGATCGCGGGCTGACGCGGTTGTTTTATTGACCTGCGACGGTCAGAAGGCCTGCGTTAAATGCAGTCTCACAGTCAGTGGCATCGTGCATGATATCATCGTTCAGCAATGGCGTTGTTGTCATGCCCGGTCCCTCAAAGCGCATGTCGTCGCACTCGTTGTCATGGACCCATTCGCCATTATCATCGCCAAAGTCGACCGCCCCATCAGCGCCAATACCGATCAGAGATAATGTCCCAGCCTCATAGCCCGCGCTACAATCGCTGGCGTCACGCATCAGGTCATCAAATAGCAGCGGTGTCGTCGTCATACCCGCGCCGGTAAAGCGTGGATCATCACATTCGCCGTCATTGCTCCATTGACCGTCATCATTGCCAAAATTGATGCCGTCGATGACGAGGTCAGGCCCCGCAGGCACGGTTTCGACCAGCGTCAAAAGTCCCGCATTAAACGCTGTCCGGCAATCGGTCGCGTCGTGCATGATGTCGTCGTTCAACAGTGGTGTAGACGTCATACCCGGCCCCATGAACCGCATATCGTCACATTCGTTGTCATGAACCCATTCGCCATTGTCATCACCAAAGTCGATGGTTCCGTCAGCGCCGACACCGATTTGCGTCAACGTGCCTGCAAGGTAGCCCGCGCTACAATCGCTCGAATCACGCAAAACATCATCGCTGAGTAACGGTGTCGTGGTCATGCCTGCGCCAGTAAAGCGCGGATCATCACATTCACCGTCATTACTCCATTGACCGTCATCATTGCCAAAGTTGATCCCATCAATAATCAGATCGTCGGCCATTGCAGGGGCGGCAGAAACAATTGCCAAAATACTTACGAGGTTCAAAATACGCATCATTTTCTCCAAAATATTGAAATGCACAGCCTCGTGTCGCGCAACTTTGATGTAATTGCAATCACCTCGTGCCTCCCGTTGCCAACGTGGTGAGGTTACGCCATATATCATAGAGCTATCGCAACAAGGTTTGAGCTACCCATGACACAATATCTCGATTTCGAAAAACCGCTGGCCGAGATTGAAGGCAAAGCAGAAGAATTGCGCGCAATGGCACGCGACAATCCCGAAATGGACGTTGAAAAAGAAGCAGCCGCGCTTGATAAAAAGGCAGCTGACCTACTTGTGTCACTTTACGCGGACCTCAGCCCTTGGCGCAAATGTCTGGTAGCGCGCCATCCTGAGCGCCCGCATTGCATCGATTACATCAATGCGCTTTTTACCGAATACACCCCACTGGCTGGCGACCGCAATTTTGCGGATGACCACGCCATCATGGGCGGCATTGCGCGGTTCAACGGCAAGCCCGTCATGGTGATCGGTCATGAAAAAGGTAATGATACCAAATCCCGGATTGAACGTAACTTTGGCATGGCCCGCCCCGAAGGATACCGTAAAGCGATCCGCTTGATGAATTTGGCCGACCGTTTTGGCATCCCCGTTATTACGCTTGTGGACACCCCCGGTGCCTACCCCGGCAAAGGGGCCGAAGAACGCGGCCAATCCGAGGCCATCGCCCGCGCGACCGAAAAATGTCTTGAACTCGGCGTGCCTTTGATCAGCGTGATCATTGGTGAAGGCGGCTCTGGCGGGGCAGTGGCTTTTGCGACGGCAAACCGCGTCGCGATGCTAGAAAACTCGATCTATTCAGTGATTAGCCCCGAAGGTTGTGCGTCAATCCTTTGGAAAGACGGCGGCAAAATGCGCGAAGCCGCCGAGGCCCTGCGCCTGACTTCAAAAGAACTGAACGAGCTAGGCGTCTGCGACACCATCATTTCTGAACCCAAGGGTGGTGCGCACCGCGACAAGGAAAAAGCAATCGCTGCGGTCGGTGCAAAACTGACTACGCTTTTGGCCGAACTTGACGGAAAATCAGCGAAAAAACTACGTGCTGATCGCCGGAACAAATACCTGAAGCTCGGGTCCAAAGGGCTCGCGGCGTAGGCACCATGCGTGCGTTTGCCCGTGGCCATTGGCAATTGATCGTCCTGACGGTCATCGTCTTTGCGCTATGGCAAACGCCCGTAATGACACCGCTCAAGATATTGATCGTGTTTTTGCACGAGGCATCCCACGCCACTGCCGTGCTGTTGACGGGTGGTGAAGTCGTAAGCTTTTCGATTAATCAAAACCAAGGTGGCATAGTCTGGGCCAGAGGCGGAAACCGCTTTGTCACGCTCACTGCGGGCTACCTTGGGTCACTGCTAATCGGCGTGGGCCTATTGATTGCGGCCCTTCGTACGGCAGCCGACCGCAAAATCATGGCCGGGCTCGGTATTGCGATGCTGCTAATCGCCACCTTCTATATTCGGAGCGCATTTGCGCTGTCGTTTACAGTGGCGACAGGTGGTGTCATGCTCTTGCTTGCGTGGAAATTCGGGCATGGTATCAATGACCTGTGCCTGCGCATCATTGGGTTGAGCAGCATGTTCTACGTGCCTTACGATATTGTCAGCGATACAATTCTGCGCGCGCAGTTAAGTTCAGACGCGAGGATGCTTGCCGAAGAATTTGGCGGGACAACCATGATTTGGGGCGGCATTTGGCTGCTCGTCAGTGTAGGGCTGATCGGGCTTAGTCTGCGCTTCGGGTTAGGGCGCGACAGCAACTTACCACTGCCCTGGAAACCTACCACATCGTCTTAGCGGCCCGCGCACCCCAGCTTGCGTCGTATTCAGCACCGTCAAAACCGGCTTCTTGTTCGGCAAGCATATCCCCCACACTGGGCAGGTCGGCGCTTTCGTCTTTGGCGGACCAAACCCCTGCGCGCATCAAGGCACGCGCGCATTGGCTATAAACTTCAGCAACGGTGATCACGGCAACGCTGCGCGGCTGGCAACCCTTTTGATCAAAACGCCCCAGCAAATCAGGATCGACTGAGACAACCGCCCTACCATTCACCCTGATCACATTGTTGGACCCAGGAACAAAAAACATCAGGCTAATCCGCCCGTCAGCGACGATATTGCGCAAGGTATCCATACGGTTATTTCCGCGCCAATCGGGCAGCAACAGGGTATTTGCGTCCGCTACGGCCACCACGGGACCATCATCGCCGCGTGGGCTGCCATCCGTCCCTTCGGGCCCAACGGTCGAAACGACGCAAAACCGCGAAGCGGCGATCCACTTGTGATATAGTGGCGTTAGATGGTCCGCGACTTTAATCAAAGAGGCTTTACCGGGCTTACCATAAAGCGCTTCGAGCGCTGCAATACTCGAAATCGTATCATTCACCATTAAACCCGGCCTCCGCATTGAGACGGTCACTCGCTGTCTCTATTTGCTCTTCGAGCAGCGCCATGAACTCCGGGATCTCTAGCCCCGGTTCAATTCGCGGCAAGAATTCAAAAATAGCGACACCCGGCTTACGGTAAATCCCACGTTTAGGCCAATATATACCCGCATTCGTCGCCACAGGAACAACTGGCTGATCCAATTCACGGTACAAAAGGCCTGTACCTATTTTATACTTTGCCTTTGCCCCGGGCGCGATCCGTGTGCCTTGGGGATAAATAATAAGCTGACCGGGCAACGCGCGCCCAGCTTGCACATCGTCCAACATTTGCTTGATCGCGGCCCCCCGTTTGCCACGGTTGACCGGAATACATCCAATACGCAGACCAAACTGACCAATGATCGGTGCGTACTTTAGGATCGCTTTCATGATGAATTTTCCGCGTGGAATCGCCCCGTAAATCGCCAAAACATCCATAAAAGACTGATGCTTCGCGGCAACCATGACTTCGTCAGTCGGCGGCGTGCCACGCACTTCCCACTTGAGCCCAATCATCCATGACGCAGACCAACGCACATAGCGCACGTAGGTATGGCAAGCGGCAATGGCACCGCGCCGCGAAACAATTGCCGCAGGCAAAAACAAGAGCCCAACGACCAACATTGCAACATACATCTGGCCAACGAAAATAAGGGACCGCAGCCATTGGATTGCATAGCTCATGTTTGTTCCTTCAACCTTGTCATTGCCGCCGCCCGGGTGGCGAAAAACGCGACGCCTGCCGCGAGTAGTGGAATAAGCACGGGCCACATCCAACCCACGCCCGAAAAACCGATCTCGGCAAAAAAACCGCCGCCATCGGGCAAAATCTGCACCACAATCACGCCCATTACAACGCCAGCAATTGCGCCTGCTCCTGCACGCAACGTAAAACGTCGCACAAAAGCGCGCGCGATATAGACATCACGCGCGCCAACAAGGCGTAGCACCCGGATCACTTGCACATTCGCGGCAAGCGAGGCTTGGGCCGCAAGCGTGATCATCGCCGCAACGCAGGCAGCAATCAGCAAAATCACCAGCCACCCAATCAACCGCACACGCGCGGCGGCCGCCAAAAGCGGATCG
The DNA here is from genome assembly GCF_003318235.1 of Loktanella sp. D2R18. GTDB lineage: Bacteria > Pseudomonadota > Alphaproteobacteria > Rhodobacterales > Rhodobacteraceae > Yoonia. The sequence continues at coordinate 10,425 of NZ_QOCG01000019.1, forward strand.
CGCCAATCGCCATGATCATCAAAGACGGCTCCGGGAATTTCAGCGTCAAACCGCGCCTGAAGCCCGGCCGGATCATAGGGCGGATCATCTGCGATCACTTCTATCAGCTGAGGTATCGGCAAACTATCAAGCGGTATTTCTGTGCCGAACCACGGGGTCAGCAAAGCCTCTTGTTCATCAGCGGTAAGCGCATGGGCGCTAGCCACACCCGGTGTGGTTTCTAGAATTTGCAGGGCTTTTTGCAGCGAGTCGGTATCCGCGGGAAGCCGCAGTGTCGCCGCTTGCGCCAATTCATCGGCCCAACGGTCCGCAACACGTCCCGCAGACATCGAAAGCGCCAGTGCAATCACCGCTAAAAACGCCATGACCGCGGCTACAAATATGGTCAGCCGCGCGGTTAGCCCTGTTGGCGGAACCACCCGATCCGCCTGCGGATCACCGATGATTAGGTCCAAAAGCAGTTTCATAGAACCGCCCCCGCGCTGGTCAATTGCTCGTCTTTCAACCGTAAGATTCGCGCATCGACGTCAGATTTCAGCGATCGGATCATCGCTAGATCATGGGTCGCGATCAGCACGGTCTTGCCCATCCGGTTAAGCTCAACCAATAAGGCCAGCAACCGCTGCGACATCTCCCAATCGACATTGCCGGTCGGCTCATCCGCGATAATTACATCAGGCGACATGATCACCGCGCGCGCAAGTGCGGCGCGCTGGCGTTCGCCGCCGGACAGTTCGGGCGGGCACTGCCCTGATTGCTTGGAAAGTCCGACCCAAGTCAACAATTCCTTGAGATTTTCACTGGCCTCAGAAACACGGTCAGCCACAATCAAAGGCAGCGCAATATTTTCAGCGACGCTCAGGTGATCAAGGAACTGGCAATCTTGGTGAACCACCCCAATGCGTCGGCGGGACATCGCCACCGCGTCGCGATCAAGCGTGTGCGCGTCCTGCCCAAACAGCCGAACTTTGCCGCGTTGCGCCTGCAAATCGGCGTAACACAGCCGCAACAGCGTGGTCTTTCCCGCACCAGAAGGCCCCGTCAAAAACTGGAACGAACCTGGTGCAAGTGTTAGGGATAATTGGGAAAAAAGGGCTGTGCCCCCGTGGCCATAGGACACATTATCCAATTCAATCACGGCTTTTCCTTTGCGTCATGCGCCTGTATTGCCTAAATCAACGTGAGGATACAATGACCGCCCGGATCACATTCGAGCAAATGCTTTGCGTTTGTCCCGATTATTGTTAGATTACAGGCAGTTTTGTGAATTGAGTAATTGTTTTTCGGGCTGAAGGATAAGAATAATGCGGCTAATTTGCCCCAAATGTAATGCACAATATGATGTGTCCAGCGACGCAATTCCCGCCGGTGGGCGCGATGTGCAATGTTCCAGCTGTTCGCACACATGGTTCCAAACCGAAAAGCCCGCCGAAGCGGCCAGTGTCGTAGCGCCTGCTGCGCACACCCCAACCGCTGCCCCTGCCGCGCAATCTCGGGTCGTAACACAGGTCGAAAACGCAGTTACTAAACGCAAACCCCTCGATTCTTCTATCGCAGACATCTTGCGCCAGGAAGCCGCGCGCGAACAAGCCGCCGCCGAAGCCAAAGTCGCGGAGCAAACACAGCCCGCCGCTGAAACGCCTGCTGAACCCCGTCGCAATGACCCGGTTACCGCTGAAGAAACGCGCCGCCGCATTTCAATGATGGCCGAAGAAGATACGCATGCGCCCGCGGCTGTAGCCGCCGCCGCAACAGGCGCCGTATCTGATGACACAAACATGCGCACCGTGCCAAGCATTGATGAAATCAACCAACAGCTACGCACCCGGTCGCAATCTGGCGATGGCGCCAATCTAACCGACGCCGAACAACAAGAAGTCGTGCAGCGCCGCGGTTTCCGTCGCGGCTTTTCCTTTATGCTTATTTTGATCGCGCTCGCGATTGCGCCCTATATCTTTGCGGATCAAATCGTCGCAAAGTTCCCGCAGGTGGCGGAACCCATGGCAGCATACATCGAAGTTATGGATAACCTGCGGCTGTGGTTGAACGACCAGTTCCAGACGCTGCGTGGCCTAATTGCAGAATACACCGGATCAGCGGCAGAACCAACTGAACCCGCCGTGCCCGGCCCTGCGGTTGAAAGCACGGCACCGGCAGCGCCTGCCGCACCGTCAGAGTAAACGCTAAAATTGATCGAGCAAGCGGCGCAGGTAGTCGCGCTCGATCTCTGGGCGCTCTTGCTCGCCTGATCGGCGCCGGATTTCATCCAGCAGCTCTTCGGCGCGTCGATTAACATCCACGCCGCCTAGCAATTCTTGTTCGGTCCCGGATTGCCCCGTGTTACCAATTTCGCGCCCCAAAGGATCGCGTGCCCCCGGCACGGGCCGTCCTGATGCTTCGCCTTGTTCGGTGCCTTGGCCTGGATCGTCATTCCCGTTTTCTGCCAAGGACTGCCCCAATTCACGCATACCATTGCGCAAGGCGTTCATTGCCTCGGCTTGGCGATCGATTGCTTCGGCCAAATCGCCGTTGCGCAGCGCCTCTTCGGCCCCGTCCATCGCGCCTTCTGCCTGTTCTAACGATTGGCGTGCAATTTCGCCGGCTTCGCCATCCAAGCTTGGTAACCCATCGCGTTGCCGTTGCAATTCATCGCGCAACGCTTGCTGACGTTCGGCAAGGCTCTGGCCGCCACCTTGACCATCTTCGCCGGTGTCACCGCCTGATCCGCTATTGCCAGGTTCTTGCCCCTGCTCGCCCTGCTGGCCCTGTTGCTCACCCGGTTCGGTGCCGTCTTGACCTTGCTCGCCTTGCTGCCCCGGCTGGGGTTGCTGCCCTTGGGGGGCGGGATTGAACTGTTCTTGCAACTCGCGGAAGGCATCATCTGACAGTTCTTCTTGATCGCGCAGGGTCTCCGCGAGGTCTTGCATTGATTGCTGACCCGGCGTTTGCGGGCCGTCGCCGCCTTCGCCTTGGGTGACGCGCATGTTTTCCATCAGCTCATTAAGTTGTTCCATCAGCTCTGCAGCTTCGGCCATGCGGCCTTCTTGCATGAGCTCTTCGATGCGATCCATCAAGGCTTGGATTTCATCCATGGACAGTTCTGTGGCATTTTCGCTGTTGTCGGCCTGATCCGTGCCATTGCTCGGCTCTGATTCTTCGGCAAGCAAGCGCATATAGTCATCTGTCGCTTCGCGTAGCTCTTGCATCAGCTCGGCAATTTCGGCGTCCGATGCACCATTGCGCATCGCTTCTGCCAGCCGTTCTTGCGCCCGTTCAAGTCGTTTGCGCGCGTCCGCTAGCCGCCCATCTTCAAGCTGCACGGCCAAATCCCACAGCGCCTGCACAATCTCGGCCTGCCCATCATCATTCATGCCGAATTCGGACATCCGATCCAATTGGCGAATGATTGTGCGCAAGCGTAAATACGATGTCTCTTCGATACCAAGTTCATCAGGCCGGTGCGTCATCGCACGCAACACCTGATTCACACGTACGACGTTGGCCTTGGACCACATCAGGTCGCGCCGCTGTTCGATCACTGCCTTCGCAAAGGGGCGGAAAAACCGGCGCCCCGGCAGGATCATCTTCTCGGCCATTGCATCTGTCACCTGTCCAGCCGCATCCACGACCTGAACTTGCATCGTAACCGGAAGATTGGCGAGGAGATGTTCGCTCAGGTCATCAATCAGCAGCGCATCAAAATCGGTACGCGATCCAGTATAAGGCATCGGCAGGTCGATCACCAATGGATCAATCGGATCGGGGTCGATCGTCAGCCCGTATTCTCGGGGCACTTGCGTCAAATCAAGCGTGATCGTCGCGGTCCCTGTTTCGACGCCGTAGTCATCAAATGCCATGAAGGGTTGTGAAAATTCGCCCATTGCATCCGCTTCAATCGGCCCGGTTAGTTCTACCTCTGGGGGCTCGTCTGGGATTGCGGTGATGTCCCATGCGATCCCATTGTCGCCCAATACTGACAATGTACCAGACTGGGTGATATCAAATTTCTGTTGCGGTTCGGACGCCGCGGCGACCTCGCCCGTGCGCCCGGACACGGTTTCAGCCAAGGTCAGTGCGCCAACTTCACCGTATAACCGCAGCGTGACTTGGCTGCCCGTGGGGACAGACAAACCGCCAGCAGGCACATCGTTTAAATAGATCGCAGGTTTGCCTGTGTATGCTGGCGGTTCGACCCAGCCTTCCCAGACCGGGCCCGCAAGAAGGGTATCATTGCTTCCCGAAACCACATCGCCCACCGATGTAATCCGCAAAAGTGATCCGAACAAAAGCGCCACGACAAAAAACAAAAGCGCCATAAACCGCAGCCCGTAAGGGTCACGATCCGTCAACTTCAGATCTGGTTCGATCGCATGCGCCGATTTGGTACGTTCCGCCATACGGGCCAGATGCGCCTGCCACACGGCGGTTGATGCGGGGTCATTGCCGCCAATCGCTTGGGTATCGGCAATGGCCGCAATCGGGCGGCCCGGCATGGCGGCATCAACACGCGCAATCGCTTCCAGTCTCGAGGGAACCCGAAACCAGCGTAGCCCCCAAAACAACGTGCTAAACGTCGCAACCGCGCTGACGACAACGGCGGCCCAAAACAGCTCAAGCGGCATTGTTTCATGCCAGCCCATCATCATAGTAGCAAGAATCAATAACAACACTGTCCATAGAGGCCAGAACGCCCGCATAAGCTGCTCGGCCAACATTCCCGCCTGCGTGAGCGTAATCGGCAGCCGCAGATGGCGCAGGTGATCGCTTGGGTCGGTCAGCGGGGCTCTCCCTTTAGTCTGGCGTCGACAGCCATGGTGGGAGTGTATCGCGCGCGATCATATCTTCATAGGTCGGACGTTGGCGGATAACCGCAAATTGATCACCATCCACCAAAACTTCGGGGATTAGCGGTCGTGAGTTGTACTCAGAAGCCATCACAGCCCCATATGCACCCGCTGAGCGGAACGCGATCAGATCATCCGCTGCAACCGCAGGCATTTCACGCGCTTTGGCAAAGGTATCGCCACTTTCACAGATCGGGCCAACAATATCGTATTTGGCGGGCTCACAGCCCGGTGCGGGTTCAACCACAGGCACGATATCATGCCATGCCTCATACATCGCGGGACGAATCAAATCGTTCATCGCGCCATCAATGATCAAAAACTCGCGGTCTTCGCCGGACTTTACATAGATCACTTTGGACACGAGCAACCCGGCATTGCCCGCAATCAAGCGGCCCGGCTCAATCTCAATCTCGCAGCCCAGATGACCAACAGCGCGTTGCACCATCGCGCCGTAATCTGTCGGCAAAGGTGGGGCGTCATTTGACCGCGTGTAAGGAATGCCTAAACCGCCACCCAAATCTAGGCGGGTAATTTCATGGCCGTCGGCGCGCAGCTGTTCAGTCAGCTCTGCGACCTTGGCATAAGCGGCTTCAAATGGGGCAAGTTCGGTTAGTTGCGATCCGATATGCACATCGATCCCGATCACCTTGAGGCCCGGCAAGTTTGCGGCCATCGCATAAACGTCGCGCGCGCGCGAAATTGGGATGCCAAATTTGTTTTCAGACTTACCCGTTGCGATTTTGGCATGGGTTTTGGCATCTACATCAGGGTTCACCCGCACGGTGATTGGCGCAACTGTGCCCAGTGATTGCGCGACCTTATCAAGCATGATCATCTCAGGCTCGCTTTCGACATTGAACTGGCGAATACCACCTTCCAACGCCTGACGCATTTCGTCAGCGGTTTTGCCAACGCCCGAAAACACAATCCGGTCGCCGGGGACGCCAGCGGCCTTGGCGCGCAGATATTCACCGATGGACACAACATCCATCCCCGCGCCTTGATCGGCAAGAATTTTCAGGACAGCCTGATTAGAGAGCGACTTCATCGCAAAACAGACCAGATGATCACCCCAAGACAGAGCATCATCAAACAAGGTAAAGTGACGTTTCAGTGTTGCGGTCGAATACACATAAAACGGGGTGCCTACTGCAGCGGCAATGTCAGCGATGGGCACATCTTCGGCGTAAAGCGCGCCGTCACGATACAAAAAATGGTCCAAACCGGTCTTCCTTGTCCAAAATCAGTCTTGGACATAGCAGATCAGCCCCAAAGACCAACCCTGATTTACAGCCTAAAGGTTGCGATTTATGGAACCGTCGCGTGCATAAACCACACGGTTGCGTAGATAAAGATAGAGCGGCAAACCACAACTCACCCCAATGCAGATCGTTGCAGCAACTGCCCACAGGCTGCGCAAATTACGTGTTTTCGCGACTTCGGACAATATCCATATGATCAGCACCACGGCGCTGATCACAAGGTCCCACGTCAAACCTGTCGATGCCAAATTGGCGCGCCAAGCATCCACCAGCGCAAAGAGGCTCCAACCTTCGGCCAGAAACCATTGCACAAAGAAATACATCGGATGCACGGCACCCCAAATCGCAAGGATCAGGAAGACGAAACGCATTAAAGGTTCGCGCCTATAGAGACTGTACCGTTTGTCGCGCCTAATGATGTTGATGTGCTTACGCCACCGGTACCCGCGTTAATGCCAACGTTGGCAGACGGTGTCCACGGCGCGCCGTCAGCGCCACAACCGGCAAGGGCAGCAATGGCCAAAATCAATGCAATATTCTTCATTTTAATTTCTCTCTCCAATAGGCGGCTTGGGCGCGGACTTGTGCAGGGGCAGTGCCGCCCAAACTCATCCGCGAGTCGACCGAATTTTCGACGCCCAATACGTCGAATACATCTGCGCGAATATCCGCGTGAACCGTTTGCATATCTTCTAGCGTCAGATCAGGAAGATCACATTCCTTGCCTTCGGCCATCGCGACAAGCGACCCGGTCACATGGTGCGCATCCCGGAAAGGTAGCCCAAGTTCGCGCACGAGCCAATCGGCAAGATCCGTAGCCGTTGAAAACCCGCTAGAAGCCGCCTGTTTTAGGCTTTCGCGATTGGCCGTCATGTCGGCAACCATGCCCGACATTGCCGCCAGCGCGAGCATCAGATTGTCAGCCGCATCAAAGGTTTGTTCTTTGTCTTCCTGCATATCCTTAGAGTAGGTCAGCGGCAGACCCTTCATTACGGTCATCAATGCAACATTGGCGCCGAAAATCCGGCCAATCTTGGCGCGAATCAGCTCGGCGGCGTCGGGGTTGCGCTTTTGCGGCATGATCGATGATCCCGTGGACCATTTGTCTGACATCTTCACGAACCGAAACTGCGCTGATGACCAGATCACCAGTTCTTCGGCCATGCGTGAAAGGTGCATCGCACAAATGCTGCTTGCCGCCAGAAATTCGAGCGCGAAATCGCGGTCAGACACGGCGTCCAATGAATTCGTCATCGGGCGATCAAAACCAAGCTCTTTAGCTGTCATTTCACGATCAATCGGGAAAGACGTACCCGCAAGCGCTGCAGCACCCAATGGCGATGTATTCATCCGTTTGCGCGCATCCGCAAAGCGCGACCTGTCACGGTCAAACATTTCAACATACGCCAACATGTGATGACCCCAAGTGACGGGCTGCGCGGTTTGCAGATGTGTAAAACCGGGCATGACCCAATCGGCCCCGGCTTCGGCCTGTCCCAAAAGCGCTTTTTGCAGACCGGCAAGTGCCGCATCCGCCAGATCACATTGATCACGTACCCAAAGCCGAAAGTCGACGGCAACCTGATCATTGCGTGACCGCGCCGTATGCAAACGGCCCGCAGGTTCGCCAACAATTTCCTTCAGCCGCGATTCGACGTTCATATGGATGTCTTCAAGCGCGGCAGAAAATGTGAAATTTCCTGTTTCAATCTCTGACAATACGGTGACCAAGCCTTCCTTAATCGCCGCGGCATCGGTATCTGTGATGATGCCTGTGGCAGCCAACATGGTGGCATGGGCAAGCGATCCCGCGATGTCTTGCGGCGCAAGGCGCTGATCATACCCGATTGAGGCATTAATCGCCTCCATAATCGCGTCTGGTCCGGCGGCGAAACGTCCGCCCCACATCGTATTTGCGGTCTTGGTCATGAGGAAAAAGCCTATGCGAAAGTTAAAGTCAGCCCTGCTTTATACGGCCCTTGCCGTTGTTGCAAACACGGCCCACGCCGATATGTCCGCGATTGAGGCCCTGCGCGAAGGTAATATGCGCAAGCTGATGTTCCATGAAACCACCGTCGTAGGTTCTGACGCGCCTTTTTTGACCGAAACCGGTGCAGAAATGACCCTCGCAGCCTATGAAGGACAGTTTGTTGTCCTGAATTTCTGGGCGACGTGGTGCGCACCTTGCCGTCAAGAAATGCCGCAACTGGCCGCGCTTCAGGCGCAAATGGGCGGCGATGATATGCAAGTGGTCACCGTCGCGACCGGGCGCAACCCCGCCCCTGCGATCAACCAGTTCTTTGGCGAAATCGGCGTTGATAACCTGCCCAAACACGTTGACCCACGCCAATCGCTATCGCGCAGCATGGGGGTGTTGGGGCTGCCTGCAACCATCGTACTGGACCGCGAAGGCAATGAAATCGCACGCATGCAAGGTGAGGCAGATTGGTCCAGTGATAGCGCGGTCGCCGTGATGCAGGCGCTGATCGCAGGCGGGACCTAGGCCCGCCCGGCAGTATCCGACAGTAACAGCGGATCAATCCCCATGTGCTTCAGCGCGCCTACCCATTTGTGCTCATTCGCGCGGCCAAACACGATATCGCTGCGCGCATCACAGGTCAGCCAGCCATTGTGGGCAATTTCGGCTTCAAGCTGCCCCGGCGCCCAGCCAGCATAGCCCAACGCCAGCATTGACGTGTCTGGCCCCGTGCCACTGGCAATATCTTCGATCACATCCAGTGTCGCGCTCATCGAGATTTCATCGGCAACGTTAAGTGTCCCCGTGGCCGCTGCGTATTCGTTCGAATGCAAAACAAACCCGCGTGTTTGGTCCACTGGTCCCCCAAAATGCACCCGAATGTCGCGCACCCCTGCCGCTTTATTGATTCCCATTTGATCCAGCAGGTCCGAAAAATGCAAATCTGCCTGCGGCTTATTCACGATCAACCCCATGCCGCCATCATCCGAATGAGAGCACATATAGATAACACTTTTCGCAAACCGCGGGTCATCCATTCCGGGCATCGCGATCAGCAGCTTACCCGTCATATTTGTATCTAATTCTTTCATGTCGGACAAATTGTTCAACATACGGACTCAATGCAAGCCCCACATTGCATCGGATCGCTTGAATGTGACTTCCTATTGCAGCGCAAATGCATAATGAACGTGCCATGCGAATGAAAACACTGATCCCCCTTGCCCTTGTGGCGTTGACTGGTGCGGCCACAGCCGGACCATATGATGATCTTGCCCAAATCGAGGTTCTGCCCGGTTGGCGCAAGGCCAATGGCGATCATGTCGCAGGACTGCGGATCACGCTTGCACCGGGTTGGAAAACCTATTGGCGGGCCCCCGGTGATGCGGGCATCCCACCGATGTTTTCCTTTAACGGATCGCAAAACATCACTGCAATCGCCCCCCACTGGCCGACGCCAGAAATCTTTGACAGTGCCGGGATGCAAACCATCGGGTACCACGACAGCGTGGTCTTTCCGCTCACAGTGCACAGCGACGCCCCGGACCAACCCATGCAGATCAGCGGTCACATAGATATTGGCGTTTGCGAAGAAATTTGCATTCCGGTCAGTCTTGAATTCGATGCTTCGCTTCCCGCAAGCGGCAGCCGCGATAGCGCCATTACCGCCGCATTGGTTGATCGCCCGCTCACCCAAGCCGAGGCAGGTATTGATCACGTAACCTGCGCCATTGACCCGATCAGCGACGGTTTGCGGGTCACGACAGCCTTTGACCTTGCGCCTCTTGGCGGGGAAGAAGTCGTTGTGGTGGAAACCGCTGACGCCAATATCTGGGTCTCGCAAGCGCAAGTCGACCGCCAAGGCAACCAGCTACGCGCCAGTGTTGACATGGTACATAATGCGGGCAACGCCTTTGGATTGGACCGGTCACAGATGACAATCACCGTACTAAACGGACATCAAGCCGTTGAAATTCGGGGCTGCACAGGCACCTAGACGCGGATTTCACATAAGGTCACTTTGACCTTTACGTCATTAACTCACCCGGAATAGCATTCTGATAGCCTTTTGGTGTCATGCCAGTTTCACGCTTGAACGCCTTGTAAAATGCCGAGCGCGAGTTAAAGCCAACCGCGAGCGCGATGGTCAGCACCGATGCGTCACCTGCCATTATCAGTGGTTTCGAAGCCTCGATCCGCCAACGCGCAACATAGTCAAAGAAGGATGCACCGATTTCTTGGTTCAATGTTTGTGACACTTGGTTTGGAAGCGCACCCACGTGCCGTGCCAGTTTTTGCAGCGACAAACTAGGGTCGAGATAAAGTGTATCTGTGCGCATCGCTGCCTCAAGCCGGGCGGCAAGGGTCGCCTTGTGCGCATCAGTTAACGCTGAGCGGGCATATTTGACCTCCGGCGTGTCCTCTTCAACGACAGAGCGCGGGGCTGGTGGTGTGATTGGCACAAAGACGTTCAAAGACAACAAGCCTCCAGCAATGAGCGCAAGAAACAGCTCTTCGATGAACAAATTGCCCCCGGCGAGGTTGTCATCTGCGAGCGAAGCCGCCCCCGTGGCCCAGATCAAAACGAGCAAAACCATCACCACATCGACCCAGCGCAAGTCTCGTTTTTCGACGTCTGAATAAAGTTGCCGGATATGGGCCCGGTAGGCCGCAAGCCTATGCAAGATTGCGACCAGGTAGGCGAAAGAGGCAATCAACCAGATCATGATCAGCGCAAACGTTGCTACGGTTAGAACAGCCGGCAACATCCCCGGAGGCAGCTCACCTGAAATAAACAATGTTGTTTTGGCTGGTGCCGGTAGAATCCAAAACCCAACACACACAACGCCGCCAGTGACTGGCAGCGCTTTATCACGCCAGAGGAGCCCCGGAGGTGACACTTTGGCCGTCTTGGCTGCGACGTAGTGATAAAAAGCAGGTGGGAGTATCAGTAGCATGAATAACAACAGCGGCATGTAATTGGTCACCGCACCTGCGGCAAAAGTTTGGACCAGCGGCAGGGCGGTCATCCCAATAAATGCGATGTAGACCGCCCCGATGCTGCGCCGTTCGCGCCGACTGCCCTGCCCCAACAAGACGGCAATAAGCCCGGTCAAGGCGGTGCCAAGACAAAGCCCGGCGAGGGTCAGAACAGCTGCGTTTTCCATTCCGCTCATTATGCTGGTTTCAACACCCTTATCAACGCGACCCAGTGGTCAAATAAATTGAAGAGAAATGTCCTCGCCGTCATGCGCGGACGACAGGACATCATAAGACTGCGCACAACTGGGCGAAATCAACCCATTTTGAAAGTCTACGCTATGCCCACCTTCGATTTCGTCACACTGATTGCACATGTCGCACTTGGTATTCTAGCTGTTGTTACCGGCGCCATCGCCCTTGGATCGCGCAAAGGGCGCAAGACCCACGTAAGCGCAGGCCGCATTTTTGTCATAAGCATGGGGCTGGCATCCGTGCTTGGTGCGGTGCTGGGCGCATTGAAATATGAAACCTTCTGGATCACCTTCCATGCCGGTGTTCTTGGGGCGACCTTGGTGACAAGCGGCGTGCTCGCTGTGCGCATTCATGTGCGCCGCGCCAAACAATTTTTCTTCATCATCGCTGGGATAAATTTCGTGAACGCGGCAAGTCTTGTCACCGCTGGCTGGTATGCCACGACACTACCAGACGCGCGCTTGTTTGGCTTCGCTGCGTCTGATTACTTCTTTTTATTTGGTATGTCCGCCATTGCCTTGGGTGGTGATGTACGCATGGTGTTTGGGGCGCAAATTTCCTATAAACAGCGGATCGCGCAGCATCTATTGCGGATGTGTATCGGCTTTTTCATCGCGGCCGGATCAGCATTCACCGGACCGGGTGCTACGGCGTTTCCTGAGGCGGTGCAACGTTCCGGTGTGTTATCGCTCCCTGAACTGACAATTATGCTTCTGATGCTGTATTGGCTTTGGAAAACACTCCGTCGGCGTCAACCCTTGGCTGCTAGCCATTAGGCCGCTTCAGGTAACCTGTCGCATCGTACAAATCATGAGCGGCGCGCCACGGCCCGCCCGCTCTGGAACCCAGCGACGATCATACCGATCGCATAAATTCCGACCAGCAAAACAACCACTGCCAGCACATAGACCCCAAACGCCAAACCGAATCCTGCATCCGCCAGCATTGGCAGGGCCACAGTTACGGGTGGCCAGGCAACCCCGGTGACCAAAACCGGTGCAACCAACGCCGCGAACAACCCGACAGCGCCCAATGCCCCAAGCCCCGCGGGCACAAACATCGCCATACGTCGCCCGCGCAACGCCCGTTTGGCCGCAGCAATCTGGCGCTGGAAATCCGCTTGCATTGCCATCACAGAGGGCACCACCAGCAATACCAGAACAAACCCGAACGCGAGGCCAAAGACCAAGGTAATCACCGTCGGTTTCAAAAATTCGGCTTGGGTGGATTGTTCGTAAAGCAACGGCATAAGCCCCAAGACGGTTGTAAGCGTTGTCAACATCACAGGGCGCAAACGGTCAACTGTGCCATCCACAATGGCCGGAATCAAACCACGGTTTTCGGCGTATTCGTCAATTGTCGTCACCAATACGATGCTGTCGTTGATGATGATCCCCACCATCCCAATCAAACCGATCACAGTGAACATGCTCATGGGAATACCCCATGCATTATGTCCGTAAATCGTGCCGACAAGCGCAAAAGGAATGATCGACATCACCACCAATGGGCGGGTCCAGCTGCTAAATATCCATGCTAGCGTCAGGTAAATCCCCAAAAGCGCGAGAATCAGCCCCGTTCTCGCATCGGATAAAAACGCACGTTCCTGTTCGCTTTGCCCGGACAGTTCGGTCTCAATTCCAAAATTACTTTCGACGCGCGGTAGGATATCTTCGTTAATCAGCGTCTGAATTTCAGTCGCACGCGCCGCATCGTCGCTATCCAGATCACCTGTCACCGCGATCAGCTGGATCCCATTTTCACGACGGACCGTTGAAAACCCGGTGCGCGTTTGCACGGTCACAACGTCCGCCAGCGGCACATAGGCACCTTCGGCCGTTCTGATTTGCATCCGGTCTAGAAAATCTGCGGAAAGCTCATCATCAGGTAAAGCGACCTGAATGGTGGCAGAGCGCGTGCCATCGGGATAAGTCGCCGCCTCAATCCCTGCGAGCCGGTTGCGCAAAATCGTGCCAAGCCCATCAATGCTCAACCCGAGCCGTTCCCCTTGCGGGGTCAGTTCTAGGATCATTTCTTCTTTGTCGTAAGACAGCGTGTCTTCAAGCCCGGAGATCTCACCAAACTGAGCCAGCTCTGTCTTGAGCGCTTCGGAGGCTGCTTTGAGTGTTTCACTGTCTGATCCGAACATTTGAATGGACAGACCATCGGCGCCCGGACCACCACGGAACCTGCGGAAACTCACGGTTTCGGCCATTGGATGCTGTTGGATGCTCTCTTGTAGGGCACTTACAAAACTAGCGCTGGAATAGGGGCGGCTATCGCGGTCAATCAATTCAATCGTAATCGCCCCAAGCTGATCGGCGTCTTTGGTGTCGGACCCCGACAACCCGCGCCCGGCGTTGCCGCCAATTTCAGCCGCGACAAACTTTAGCGGGTTTGTGCCATGTTCAGCTTCATACTGCGCACCAAGAGCCTCCGTCGCGCGCTGCATTTCACGCATCATCGCCATGGTGTCTTCGCGTGTCGCCCCCGGCAGCATCGCAAAGTTCCCAGTGACTTGGCTTTGCTCTGGGGCGTTAAAGAACCGCCAGCTGACGTCACCACGAATGAAGAGCGCCATCTGTGAGGCAAGCGTCAAGAGCGCCAAAGCAAACACCGGATAACGCGCCCAAACCACAAACCCCATAAAGGGACGAAACAGCACTTCGCGGAACCAAACAAACCCGCGGTTCACAATGCGCGAAGGGATATCATACCAATGATCTTTCGCCGAATGGCCGATGCTATGTGACAGGTGGTTTGGCAGAATAAGAAAACATTCCGCAAGGCTTGCGGCCAATACCATGACCACCGTGAACGGAATATCCATGATAAACTGGCCAAAGCGCCCACCGATCATGGTCAGCCCGTAAAACGCGATAATCGTCGTAACAGTGGCCGAAAGCACGGGGGTAAACATCCGCCGCGCCGCATTCTCGGCCGCGACGACAGGCGTTTCGCCCAGTTGGCGCACCCGAAAATCCGCGTGTTCGCCCACAACAATCGCATCATCGACGACAATCCCAAGTGTGATAATAAGCGCGAAGATCGAAATCATATTAAACGTAATACCGAATACATACATCAGCGCGACCGCTGCCAGCATCGCCACGGGGATACCAGCCGCAACCCAAAGTGCGGTGCGCGCGTTCAAGAATAAGAATAGCAATGCGACGACCAAAAGAAGTCCGCTGGCTGCGTTCTTCATCAAGATTTCCAGCCGCGCGCTGATCAGTTCGGCACGCCCGTTGGTGAGGTCAATTTTCACGCCTGCGGGCAAAGATGCCATAAACTCTTGGGCGACTTTTTGCACCGTGGCTTGTAGCTCAATCGCGTCACCCTGTGCCGACCGCGTAACCTTGAGCTTGATCGCCGGGTCATCGCCAACGAAATAAGCCCGCTCGCGATCAGTCCCTTCGACCCGGACCGTTGCAACATCTGCAATCGTCAGCTGTGATCCGTCAGCGTTAGAGCGCAAAACAATCGCTGCGATGTCATCGGCGCTGCGTTTTGCAACGCCTGTGCGCACCCGCGCATTGCTGGATACATCGCCCGCGGGATCGGCTTCTGCTTCCTCGGCGATCCGCGCGGCAATATCGGCAAGCCCTATATCATGTTCGATCAACGATAGTGACGGAACTTCGACGATTGTCGAAGGGGCTGCGACGCCTTGCACGGATACTTGGGTGACGCCTTGTGCGAACAAACGTATCGCTAATTCATCCGAGAACCGGGCCAATTGATCGACCCCGACGGGGCCAGAGACAACAACATCCGTAACCGTATCCGACCAGCCACCGCGGCGCACGGTTGGATCATCGGCGTCGGCAGGCAGGTTACTGGTGCTATCAACCGCAAGCTGGACATCTTCTGCCGCGCGATCGATGTCGTACCCCGGTTCAAATTCAAGCTGGATCGTCGCGCGCCCTTCGACAGAGGTTGATGTCGATGAGGTGACCCCTTCAACAGATAAAAGTGCCGGTTCCAATACCTGAACAATTGCCGTGTCGACATCTTCTGCGCCCGCGCCTGACCACGTCACCGAAACGTTCAAGTCATCAACCACAACATCTGGGAAATATTGCGCCCGCATTTTGGGGAGCGCCAAAAGCCCGGCGGTCAGCATCAATACCAACAAAAGGTTCGCCGCCGTGCGGTGGCGCGTGAAATACGACAGAATGCCGCTCGCACGATTTGTCATGTCTTCGCCCCCGGTTACCATCAGCTGCCCATCCGGCTTTCAAGCCGCTCAACAGTTTCAGACAGAATTTTATCTTGTTCGAGCTGCCCCAATATCCGGGTTTTGACCTCGTCGGGCATCCGTCCTTCGGTAACAAAGGTGACAAGCCGGGCGCGGCGTTCGGGATCAAGCACAATCATTTCAGGGGCTGCAGCCACCGTTTCGGTACCGGGCGGCGCAATTGGGTCCACTTTGATCCCCGCCCCAAGAAGCGGAGAGCGCTCCGCAACGATTTGACGCCCAGCGAAGTCGCCCAAGCTGACAATCACGTCGTCCCCTTGACGGCGTAGCAATTCAACTTGCCCAACGCTTAAACGGTTTTCATCGCCGATCAACAACACCGTTTCATCGGCGGCCACTGCGGTTGCGGGCACGAGAGCGACGTTTTCAAGCGCTGGTTCGTCGATGCGAACGGTCACAAAATCGCCGGCCCGAAACCCGACGGCGGTGTCCAGTGTCGCGAACAGAAGACGACCCGTTTGACCGCTCGCCACTGCGGCGCTTTCTCGGGTGATTTGGCCCGCAGCCGTGAGATCAAGCCCAGCAACATCCAGTGCAACCCGCAAGGGCGCTTGCGCCAACTGGCCGCGTGCATCAAGCAACCGCGCATATTGCGAGGTCGAAACACGGAATGACACCTCTAGCTGCGTTGGATCAACCAATTGCGCAAAAAGCTCGTTCGCCGTCACACGACCGCCAAGGCTGACGGTCACATTCGACAATTGCCCGTCAAAAGGCGCATATATTTCTGTATCGGCCAGATCGCGCTCTGCCTCTGACAGGTTAATTTGTTGACGGGCCAAACTGGTGGTCGCCTGATCAATACGTGCCTGCGCCGATGCCACCGCTTGCCGTCGGGTCAAAACAGCGGCCTGCGCAGACGACGCGGTAAATTCGGCCGTTTCCACCGCTGCGGCGGTCCCAACACCGCGCCCTGCCAAATCTTGCGCGCGTGTCAGCGCCTGATCGCGCAGCGCCGATTGCTCTTCTGCGGCGGTCAATTCATCTTCGGCCAAGATCAACGCGCGGTCAGCGTCGCGCAACTCTGCCTCGGCATCTTGTAAATCGGCACGCACGCGGTTCAAAGCGGCCTCTGCATCGGTGGGATCAATGCGCAGCAAAAGCTGGCCTTCGGATACTGTTCCGCCATCAATCAGCGCGTCTGAAACTTCCTGCACGATACCGCCCGTCGCGCTACGCAAGTCTAGGTGGCGCTGGCTAAGAAGTTCGCCAAACGCAGTCATTTCAGGGGTGATCGTTTGCGGCGTCAACGTCGCAACATTGACTGCCAAAACGCGCTCTCGCTGCGGGAAACTACGCGGCTCTTGCCCCATGCGAACTTGCACAGCCCCGTTGACCAAGCTACCCGCCCAAGCCAAAACCGCCAGCGTGACTGACAGCAAAAAGACCCCGGTGAGGCTTCGACGCAAAAACCGCATATATATATCCTTGACCAGCGCCACCCGAAACGGCGCAAACGCATTCCTACTTATACGGCAAGCATATCTACTTGCGTCGCAAATGTTCGTCTAATCGCGGCATTATCTCGACAAAGTTACAAGGACGGTGCCGATAGTCGAGCTGTTTGCACAAAATTTCATCCCAAGCGTCCTTACAAGCACCCGGACTGCCCGGCAAAGCGAACAGATACGTGCCTTCGGCCACACCCGCAGTCGCCCGGCTTTGCACAGCGCTTGTCCCAATTTTCTGCATACTGACGATCGTGAAGACCGTGCCAAAGGCGTCGATTTCTTTTTCATAAACATCGCGGTGCGCCTCGACGGTGACATCACGCCCGGTCAAGCCCGTCCCCCCGGTCGAAATCACCGCATCCACGCCATCATCCGCACACCATGCCCGCAGCTGATCCGCGATCTGCGCCCGCTCATCCGCGATAATCTTGCGATCCACCACCTGATGCCCAGCGTCCGAGATCCGGCCCACAAGGGTTTGACCTGATTTATCATCCGCCAACCGTCGCGTGTCACTAACCGTCAGCACAGCGATACGAACGGGGATAAATTCAGCGGTATCGCTCATGACTTAAGCCTCGCATTCAAATCTAACAAATCCGCCCACGCTTCGCGTTTGGCAGACGTGTTGCGCAACAGATAGGCGGGGTGGAACATGGGCAGGCAGGGTTTGCCCAAGATTTCGGTCCATGTCCCGCGCATTCGCGTGATACCTGTGCGCCCTAACAGCGCTTGACAGGGCGTATTTCCCATCAGCACCACAAAATCGGGATTGGCCAAGGTGATGTGCCGTTCAAGAAAGGGCAGCATCATCGCGATTTCAGCGGGGTCTGGCGCGCGGTTCGACGGCGGGCGCCATGGCATGACATTGGCAATATAGACAGTTCGTGCAGGGTCTTCGTGCGCGCGGCCCAGATCAATTGCGGCAAGCATCTTGTCCAGCAATTGCCCCGCAGGTCCGACAAATGGCTTGCCTGCGCGGTCCTCTTCGCGACCCGGCGCCTCGCCCACGATCATCACCCGCGCGGCGGGATTGCCGTCGCTGAACACGCAAGACCGCGCGCCGCGTTTGATTTCGCAATGTTCGAACGCTTGCAGGGCGGCTGCAAGCGCGGGCAGATCGACGGCACCTTTTGCGGCGATACGGGCCTCGGCGACAGCATCGACCTTAACAGGTTCTGGCGGCGGAGGCGGTGATTTAGCTGTCTCAACTTTGGGCTTCGGCTTGGCCGCTTCAAGCGCATATCGATCCACAGGATTGTCCTGAATGGCATCATCCGCCCCCAGCTCCACCTGCCATTCCAGCAGCGCGCGGTCATCCCAATATGTATTACCCGAATCCATGAGCCCTAGACTACGCGTGAATGCAGAGGATGTGCAGGGGCTTGTGTGAAATCTGCGCAAAGCCCGCTCATCGATTGCGTAAACAGGACATCAAACGGCACCTATGGACAAAATCTTATTCTTTTACGCTATGTTAATCGCCCCAGTTCTTCTGCTTCCTTGGCGCTGGGTATGGGCATGGCTTAACTTTATCACCCTTGGGTACGGCGCATTCATCATAGCAACGCCGCCTCTTCTCGGGCGAAACAGCAACTTTGCCGACATTGTCGTCGCATTTTTACTTTTGTCTGCTGCCGTCATGCTTGGTGCCGTCTTCTTAGGGAGGTTCTTTTTTCACGCGCATCGTCAACGCAACATGACGTTGCGGCTTGATCACCCAGCAACCTACATCCTACATATCGCAAACGGGGTTGTGATCGGTTGCATCGCAGGCTTCATCGGCGCGTCGATCACCGCAGGCACCAACGCCTATATTATTCATGCAGTTCTTATTTTGCTGTCCGCTTTGCCACTGGCGTTTCTTCGCTTGCGCGGCCTATCCAAATTCTATTTCTGCGGCATGGCGACGGGTTGCGCGGCGCTGGCGTTTTTCAATGCGACCTACCCAAAACAAGTTTACTCCTCAGCTCACGCGGCCGCTGGTGACGCACCGTTCTGTATCTATCTAAACCAAAGCAAGCGTTTCGCTGAGAGCCCGCAAGACCTCACGTTTTTTACGTTGGATAAAGGCGATTGGTCCGCTCATGCTGTCCTTGTCATTGGATCAGGTGATGCTACCCGGTATGGCAATTGGTCCTATTACCAAAACCAATTCATGGTTCCTTGGTATCTTGGCGAACTCCCAACACATCTCCAATGCCCGACTGACCATTGATGCGCCAACCCGGCCTGCTATAAGCGGTGCAAACCGTGATAGGGGACCGTTCATGACATTTCGCGCAAAACATCTTTTGGGCATCGAACATCTGCACCCCACGGAAATCACGACGCTGCTTGATTTGGCTGACAGCTATGCGGATCATAACCGTCGTGGCGTAGCGCACCGCGATGTCTTGGCTGGGCTGACGCAGATCAACATGTTCTTTGAAAATTCGACCCGCACGCAAGCCAGTTTCGAAATCGCGGGCAAACGCTTGGGCGCGGATGTGATGAATATGGAGATGCAGGCCTCTTCGATCAAAAAAGGTGAAACCTTGATTGATACGGCGCTGACGCTGAACGCGATGCATCCTGATTTACTGGTGGTCCGGCATCCACATTCGGGTGCTGTCGATTTGCTGGCGCAAAAGGTGAATTGCGCGGTGCTGAACGCCGGCGACGGCAAACATGAACACCCGACACAGGCGCTATTGGATGCGCTGACCATTCGCCGCGCCAAGGGACGATTGCACCGCCTGTCTATCGCGATTTGCGGTGATGTTGCGCATAGCCGGGTCGCCCGCTCGAACATCATGCTGCTCGGGAAAATGGAAAACCGTATCCGTCTCATCGCCCCGCCCACACTTATGCCATCGGGCATGAATGAGTTCGGCTGCGAAGTGTTTGAGGACATGGAAGAAGGGCTGAAAGACGTCGATGTTGTGATGATGCTCAGACTACAAAAAGAGCGTATGGACGGTGGCTTTATCCCGTCAGAGCGCGAATATTTCCACCGTTACGGGCTGGATGCGGCCAAGCTGGCGCACGCCAAGCCCGACGCCATTGTCATGCACCCCGGCCCGATGAATCGCGGTGTTGAAATTGACGGCACGATTGCAGACGATATCAACCGATCCGTGATCCAAGAACAGGTCGAAATGGGCGTCGCCGTGCGCATGGCCGCGATGGACCTTTTGGCGCAAAACCTGCGTGCGGCCCGCGCAGACACCCAAGGTGTCATGGTATGATTGCCCTAGACGCATTCGCCCCGGCCCGTGCCCATGAAAAGGTCGTCTGGGTCTTTGCGATTGATCTGCCCGCCGAAGAAATCGCGAATTTCAAAGAAGAAAAATATAGCGATGATGATGCCCCGATTTCACCACTGGTTGCTGCACTGGGGCTTGCGCATATCGACACCGATTTCATCGAAGTCTTCGACACCGAAACAATCCGCGACTACGGGTTCGCAAAATACCTGACCGACGCCAACGGCATGAACCCGGCGCAGGTGAACCCTGAAACAGCAATGCTCGCAGCGATCACTGGTCATGTTTTATTGGTATTTTCAGACGCGCTGAAAGACCAGACATTGGCGCCCAAAGCCCCATTGCGGTTCGTCGGGCGGTATAGCGCGTCTCCATCAATCCATCCGGTGCAAAAGATAGAAACCGAGGCCGCAAAAGGGGTCTTACCCCAACCCCAGCCCCCCAAATCAGACGCAAGAATGAGCGGCATGGTCGCAACGGCGGCCTTGGTCGTCATGTTCTTGATTGTCGCCATGATGATATGGATCGCCGGATGACACAACACGGTAGCGCATGGGACGGCATTCTAGACACCGACGAAGAAATCGTTTGGCAAGGGCGTCCTAGTCCCGGCTTTGCATTCAGACCTTCCATGATCTTTTCCACACTGTTTGGATTGGTCTTTGCGGGCTTCGCACTGTTTTGGATGGTTATGGCCGCTTCGGCGGGTGGGTTATTTTGGACGTTTGGATTGATTCATTTTACGGTTGGCGTGATTATCATCGTCGGCCCAATTTTTTTCCCATCATTTCAGCGTCGCCGCACATGGTACACACTGACCAACCGCCGCGCATTTATCGCCACTGAATTGCCGGTGGTTGGTAAAAAGCTGAAATCATACCCGATCACCGCAGATACCCCCATTGAACTACGCGATGATCCGATCCCTTCCGTTATGTTTGCAAGTGAAACCAAACGCGGCAAGAACAGCACCTACACCGTACCAATCGGCTTTGAACTTATCCACGATGCGCGCGAGGTTCTGACCTTGCTGCGATCCGTCCAAAAGGACCAGAAATGACCGATACCCTATTTATCAATGCCCGTCTTATAGACCCTGTTGCGCTGACTGATACGCTGGGCGCGTTACTGGTGCGCGGCGGCAGGATCGCCGAGGTATTTGACACCAATCCAGATGCAGGCGACGCGCAGGTTATTGATTGCAGCGGCAAATGTCTGGCCCCTGGGATCATCGACATTGGGGTAAAGGTGTCTGAACCCGGCGAACGCCACAAGGAATCGTTTCGTTCTGCGGGGCGTGCGGCTGCGGCAGGCGGGGTAACCACAATTGTGACCCGCCCCGACACATTGCCCGCGATTGACACGCCCGAAACGCTTGAATTCGTGGAACGCCGCGCGCAGGCAGACGCGCCCGTGCATGTCCTACCGATGGCCGCGCTGACAAAGGGCCGCGAAGGTCGCGAGATGACAGAGATCGGATTCTTGCAAGACGCTGGGGCCGTCGCGTTTTCCGATGCGGACCGTGTCGTGACAGATAGCAAAGTATTCAGCCGCGCGCTGACCTATGCGCGCAGCCTTGATGCGCTTGTTATCGGCCATACCCAAGACCCGGGTCTGTCCAAGGGCGCCGCCGTTACTTCGGGAAAATTTGCATCTTTGCGCGGCTTGCCCGGCGTGACGCCAATGGCTGAGCGCATGGCGCTCGACCGTGATATTGCACTGCTGGAAATGACCGGCGCGCGCTATCACGCAAGCCAGATCACCACCGCGCGTGCGCTGCCCGCGTTAGAACGCGCTAAACGCAACGGGCTGAATATCACCGCAGGCGTTGGCGTGCACCACCTGACGCTAAATGAAATGGATGTCGCGGACTACCGGACATTCTTTAAGGTCAAGCCACCATTGCGTAGCGAAGACGATCGGATCGCCGTTGTCCAAGCCGTGGCCGATGGGTTGATCGACGTGATCAGTTCCATGCACACGCCACAAGATGAAGAAAGCAAACGCCTGCCCTTTGAAGAAGCCGCAAGCGGCGCTGTCGGGCTTGAAACATTGCTTCCTGCTGCGCTACGTCTGTACCATGCAGAAATGATCGACCTACCCCGGCTGTTCCGGGCGCTCACCCTGAACCCGGCGCGGGTTTTGGGCTTGGAAGCTGGACGACTGCAAGCAGGTGCGCCCGCTGATTTGATCCTGTTTGATCCGGATGCACCGTTTCAACTGGATCGGTCACAGCTTTTGTCGAAATCGAAAAATACCCCCTTTGACGGCGCGCGGATGCAAGGCAAAGTGCTGGGAACTTGGGTCGATGGCGACCGCATCTGGGAGAAAGCATAATGCCTTCAATCGAAAGTTCTTATCTGATCTTGGGTCTTTGGGCTGTCATTGGCTACCTTTTTGGATCAGTCTCAGGCGGGATGATCATGGCCCGCGTGATGAACCTTGGAAACCTGCGCGACATCGGATCAGGTAATATTGGCGCGACCAACGTCCTGCGCACGGGTAATAAAACGGCCGCTGCGCTCACGCTGGTGTTTGACGCCGCCAAGGGCGCGATTGTCGTGCTGATTGCACGCGCATTTGCAGGCGAAGACGCCGCGCAAATCGGCGCTTTGGCCGCATTTATGGGGCACTGTTTCCCGGTTTGGCTAGGGTTCAAGGGTGGCAAGGGCGTCGCGACTTATATCGGTATTTTGCTGGCACTGGCTTGGCCTATGGGGCTGGCTGCCTGCGGAATTTGGTTGGTCGTCGCGCTGATCAGCCGGTATTCATCATTGGCGGCGCTTGTCGCGGCGGGCTGGATGCCTGTTGTCATGGCCTTCACCGGCTATGGAACCTGCTTTATTTTGGCGATTATTTTATGCTTGCTGATGTACCTACGACACGCTGAAAACATCAAACGGCTACGCGCGGGCTCCGAAACAAAGATCGGCGCAAAAAGCGCTTAACGTATACGCTTCGCAAGAGAACACGCCCCGCGGACAAGCGGTATTCCGCCTACCGTTCATGAGGGCATCACAAGGCCGTGTTGCCGCTTGAACATGATTCAAAAATACGACAATTGCGGGCAATCAATGAAACACGGAGAAGATTATGGACTTTAACGCATCGCTCGAGCTCGTCAAAAAAACCCTCACAACAAAATATGCTGATTTCGCGGGCCGTGCCGGTCGCACGGAATTTTGGACATTCATCGTCTTCAGCATTGTCGTCAATGTATTGGCATCGGTCATCTTTGGGATGATAGGCCTTGGCATCGTCGCAACGGTTGTCTCGCTTGCACTCGTAGTACCATCGGTGGCCGTCACCGTGCGCCGTTTGCACGATCGTGACATGACAGGTTGGCTTGCACTTGTTGGCCTAATCCCACTGCTGGGCGCACTGTGGCTGCTTTACACATGCTATTTCGAAGGCACCGAAGGCGCAAACCAATTTGGTGAACAACCGGCAGAATAACACTTTGGCCAGATCGGTTGCCCGGTCTGGCCGCCTGCGGTGTGATTAATAGCTATATTCGCCATAAATCCGTTTCAGATCGCCGTTCCAATCGCCATTGTAGTGGTCCAGCAATTCATCAGCCAAGGTTTTGCCGGATTCGATGCTTTCATGAAGCGCATTTAGAAAATGTGTTTCATCGGGAACCAAGCCGCCGGCACCGGGGCGCGCACGCGCTTGCAGCCCGGCATCTGATATCGCAACGACTTCGCGGGCGAGGTCATGCATGTTTATGCCGTCGACCTGCGCTTGCAGCCCATCCACAGATGCTGCCACCCGCAAGGCTTCGCGTTGTTCCGCCGTCCAGTCTTTGCAAAGATCCCACGCCGCATCGAGCGCCGTTTGATCATAGGTCAGCCCGGTCCAGAAAGCAGGCAACGCGCATAGCCGCCGCCACGGGCCGCCATCCGCACCGCGCATTTCAATGAACTGCTTCATCCGCGCCTCGGGGAAGACGGTTGTTAGGTGGTCCGCCCAATCCGACAATTGCGGCTTTTCGCCGGGCAACGCGGGCAATTCGCCCTTTAAGAAATCGCGGAATGACATGCCCAGCGCGTCGATATATTTTCCATCGCGGTAGACAAAATACATCGGCACATCGAGCACCCATTGCACCCAAGCCTCAAACCCGAACCCTTCGTCAAAGACGAACGGAATCATGCCCGTCCGCGACGCGTCCAAATCGCGCCAAATCCGTGAACGCCATGATTTGTGGCCGTTAACCTTGCCCTCAAAAAACGGCGAACTTGCAAAAAGTGCGGCAGCAACGGGCTGCAATGCAACAGCCACACGCATTTTCTTGACCATGTCCGCTTCGGACCCAAAATCAAGGTTCACTTGCACCGTGCAGGTCCGGCGCATCATCGCGGTGCCCATCGTGCCAACCTTGTTCATGTAGGCGTCCATCAGCTTGTAGCGGCCTTTGGGCATCAAGGGCATTTCGTCGTGTGACCATTCTGGCGCCGCGCCCAGACCGATGAATTTCACGCCGATTTCATCCGAGACTGATTTCACCTCGGCCAGATGGGTGTTCACCTCGTCACAGGTTTGGTGAATCGTCTCAAGCGGGGCACCTGACAGTTCCAACGCGCCACCCGGTTCTAGGCTGACGTTTGCACCGTCTTTGGTGAGGCCAATGATATGGCCTTCTTCCTCAACACGGTTCCAGCCAAACCGGGCTTCTAGCCCTTCCAGCACTGCCTTGATAGAGCGTTCCCCATCATAAGGCAGCGGGCGCAGCGTATCTTGGCAATAGCCGAACTTCTCATGCTCTGTGCCAATGCGCCATTGATCTTTGGGCTTACAGCCGTCGGACAACATCTGCGCGAGCTGCGCATGATCTTCGATTGGGCCACCACCGGACTGAGGAATGGACATAGGCGCGCTCCGTGCTTGCGATCTATCAGAATTACTATCGGTGACTTGCTGCAAGCCCGCTGTCAATGCAAGAGAGGACGCACACGCGCCCAAATCGTCACGCGCGCATCAGGTGTGCGTGAAAGCACATCTAAAACATCTCCTGTTTTAATTTCAGGCAAAGCGGCAAAGACATCAAACAATGCCTCTGCCCCAGTCGCATTGATCGGAATCGACAGGGTTTGCCCGCCAACGCCTGTCAGAACCCAATTGGGATCAGGGTGCGCGCTTGGATCCAGTTCTAGTTTGGTCAGATCAGCCACGTCAATCACGCCGCCATCCAACGGCCCGAAATACGACAAGCGCCGTTCGTTGATCTGCACAACGCCCGACCCAATGCCATCTTGGCGGAACCGGGCGCGCTGTACGCCTGCGGCGGTCAAGATGATCCCGCCGACGATCACGACATACCCCAACCACTGCACAGCCCCAAATGCCCGCAAGCCCCACCATAGGCCCAGCGCAATCAGCGCAAGCCCAGCAAGCGCATCGCGCCAGCGCCAGAGTAAAGCGCGCACTTCGGGGCGGAAAAAGTCAGACATGGATCACCTGTGGGTCCCTATAAATCATCATTGCAAAGGCGCCGATATTTTCAAAACCAATCGCCTCATACGCGCGTGCAGCAATGTCGCTTGCCGCAAAAAGAATTGCGTCCTTCACACCGTTTTCACGCGCTTCTTTTAGGTGGAGCCCAACAGCCCGCCGCGCAACCCCTTGGCCGCGAAATTCATCTGGTGTGAAGACACCGCCAATTTGCACAACTTGCGGCAATTGCGCGTTAAACCCGGTCATGCCAATCGGCTGGTTGCCACGGTACAGCGCTCGGTGGCTGTCACGTTGGATATACTCCGCGATTTGTTTCGTTGCAGTCACTTCGGGGCTTTCGCCCGGATAGACCCCTGTTTCATTCAGATAGGACACGCGCCACGCCTGCAAAGTATCGCGCGGCGCTTCTGCCAAAGGCCGCAATGCGTAGCCCGTGCAATCTGGCAGCCGCAGGTCCGTCAGCTTCAATTGGTAAAGCGGCTCAATTTCATCAATATCCGCGGATGCTGTCCACCCTAGCGCATCGCGTAATGCCACGACCTGCCCCGCATCACCCAAAATGCCGGTCAACGCTTGCCCTGCCAAAACAACCCGCACCTCGCCCCACGGCCATGTCGGACATTGCGGAAACGCGAAACCTTCGTCCGTTACGGTCACAACATCGGTGATTTTCCCCGCCTTCCACCGCACCCAAAATGTCACCGCACGCGGATGGCCACCTGCCATACCGTGGTCACGCAGGTTCGACAGTGGAAACATAGACGTCGCGATGTGGTCGGTCAGAAACGATTCGATAGCTGCGCGATCCTCGTGGCGCGCGCGGATCACACCCAGTCCCCCAAAGCCTTCTGCCAGATCGTCAACGCAGCAACCGCAGCCGTATCTGCACGCAAAATTCGCGGGCCAAGGCTCACAGGATGGCTATAGGGCAGCGCATGCAATTTTTCGCGCTCGGCAGGGGAAAACCCACCTTCGGGGCCAATAAGTATAGCCCAAGGGCCCGAGATATCAGGGAGCCCGGTTGGTTCGCCGATCTTGGCCTCATCGCAAAACATCAACTGCCTGTCCGCTGGCCAATTCGCCAATAGCCGGTCCAGCTTTTGCAAATCATCAACCGGAGGCACAAACGTCCCGCCGCATTGTTCTGCCGCTTCGACCGCGTGGGCTTGCAATTTATCTTGCCGGATACGGTTGGCCCCTTGAGTAAAATCAGTTTGCGCCGGGGTAATCCGGGCCGCGCCCATCTCGACCGCTTTTTCGACGATAAAGGCCGTGCGCTCTTTGCGGATCGGCGCGAAGATCAACCATAGGTCAGGCGGAGCCTGGAGCGGGCGTGTCTGAGACGAACACAACAATATGCCGCCTTTTTTACCAGCCTTCACGATCTCGGCATCCCATTCACCATCACGATTGTTTATCAACGATAAAACCGTGCCCTCGCCCAGCCGCATCACTCCAAACAGGTAATGCGCTTGGTCGCGGGTCAGCGGAACTGATTGCCCTTCACCCAACGGGTGATCTACATAAAGTCGAACCTTGGAAGCCATAGGCGGACCATATGACTGACGACGCAGCAACACCAGAGCCAACAGGCGCAGTTTCCGACGCTGTGTCGGGAAACTGGGTGGATAGATTCGCGCCTGCCCTGACGCGCCCCTACTTCCGGCTGTCGCGTGCAGACCGCCCCATTGGAACTTGGTTGCTTTATTTGCCCTGCCTTTGGGCGCTAGGGCTTGCGATGATCGCGACACATTCCGTAACCTGGCACGACCTGTG
Source organism: Loktanella sp. D2R18 (assembly GCF_003318235.1). Classification (GTDB taxonomy): domain Bacteria; phylum Pseudomonadota; class Alphaproteobacteria; order Rhodobacterales; family Rhodobacteraceae; genus Yoonia. The sequence goes on from NZ_QOCG01000019.1 coordinate 37,939, forward strand.
GATCGCGGTGAGCTGTGGAATTGGCGCGTTTTTGATGCGTGGCGCTGGTTGCACGTGGAACGACATCACCGACCGCCATATTGATGCGCAGGTCGCGCGCACAAAATCCCGCCCTCTGCCGTCAGGTCAAGTGAGCGTGCGTGGTGCGCTGATTTGGATGACTGCTCAAGCGGTTGTCGCCTGCGCAATTTTGTTGAGCTTTAACGGGGCAGCGATTATTATTGGCGTGTTGTCGCTCATCCCTGTAGCGATCTACCCATTTGCAAAAAAATTCACGTGGTGGCCGCAAGCATTCCTCGGAATTGCGATAAACTGGGGCGCGCTATTGGCATGGGCCGCACATACCGGAAGCATTGGCCCCGTACCGATTTTATTGTATCTGGCAGGCATCGCATGGACCCTGTTTTACGATACCATCTATGCGCATCAAGACATAGAAGACGACGCATTGATCGGCGTGAAATCCACAGCACGCCTGTTTGCAGATCAGTCACGCAAATGGTTGCGGTTATTCTTAACGCTGACTATCTTACTTCTTGGTGGCGCAGTTATCTTTGCATGCATCAATCGCAGCATTTTATCGCTCGTGATCGCGCTTGGCGGTCCTTGGGCACTGGGGTGGCACCTAACGTGGCAGCTTAGCCGTTTCGATCCAAACGACAATCATTTCTTGGTGCAGCTTTTCCGCTCAAATCGAAACGCTGGCCTCATTGTTCTGCCATTTTTCGCCTTAGCGATGCTCGTGTGATTGATCACCGACGCGGCTAGCCCTATGGAGGGCATCACTCAACAAAGCGGACCCCTATGCGCCTTTCAGCCATTTTCATACGTTTGATCGTTTTTGCCATCGCTGGCTACGTTGCCTATGTCGCGGCGGACTTCACGGTTGCCACCGTCGAGGAGCGTTCGGTCGAGGGTGTGCAAGTCACGCTTGAAGACCGCGGTTACGGATGGGCCACCGTGCTGGGGGATGGGCTTCAGGTCATTCTTGAAGGCGAGGCCCCAACCGAAGCCGAACGGTTCCGCGCAATTTCTGCATCTGGCGCGATTGTCGATGCGTCGCGTGTTATCGACAATATGTCCGTTACCGCATCCAAACAGATCGTCGCCCCGACCTTTGCAATCGAAATCCTACGCAACGACAGCGGTGTTTCGCTGATAGGGTTGATCCCGGCCACGACAGATCGCGAAACACTGAACGCACGTATCCGCAATATCGCCGACGGATTACCTGTCGTAGATCTGCTTGAAGCAGCCGACTATCCAACCCCTGATACGTGGCGCCCAGCGCTGAACTACAGTCTGCGCGCATTGCAAATGCTGCCAAGGTCCAAGATATCAATCGATGCGGATCGGGTTATTGTGAATGCCATTTCTGATAGCCCCGAAGAAAAGCACCGGCTTGAAATCGCGTTAGGGCGCAACACGCCGCCCGACATCGATTTGATTATCGACATCAGCGCCCCACGCCCGGTTATTTCACCGTTTACGGTACGCTTTGGGATTGATCACGATGGGCCAATGTTCGATGCCTGCGCCGCCGATACAAGCGAAGCCGTTGGCAAAATTATCGCCGCCGCAACCGAGGTTGGTTATACAGGGCAGGTTAACTGCACTTTGGCGCTTGGCGCACCGTCACGAAGCTGGGGGGGCGCCGTTGCGCTTGCGATCACAGCGGTCGGTGATTTGGGCGGGGGCACGGTGACAATTGCCGACACCGATGTGACCTTGCTGGCCCCTATGGGCACCGATCCACGTCTGTTCGACGATGTCGTTGGCACGCTTGAAAACAATCTACCTGATGGTTTCGCCGTCACCGCCGAACTGCCTGTGGCCCCAGAGGCAAGCCCCGAAGGCCCGCCGCGATTCACCGCAACCCGCAGCCCAGAGGGGCAAGTCCAACTGCGTGGCCGCATCCCAGATGAGCTGACCAACACCGTCGCCAAAAACTTTGCCATCGCCAAGTTTGGCCAAGACAATATCACAATGGGCACACGTGTGGTTGACGGGTTGCCCAACGGATGGTCGGTGCGCGTTCTTGCCGGGATCGAAGCGCTTTCAGAGCTGTCAAACGGCGTTGTGGTCGTTGAACCCAACACAATGGAAATCCGCGGCAACACGGGTAACGAGGTCGCTAGCGCCGATATTTCACGGCTGTTAATCGAAAAGCTGGGGCAAACCGCAGATTTTGATATCAATGTCACCTACGTCAAGCAGCTTGATCCAATTGCAAGCCTACCAAGCCCCGAAGAGTGCATCGCCCAAATTCTGTCGGTAACAGAAGATCGCAAGATTACCTTTGATCCAAGTTCAGCGGATATTTCTGCAGCGGCGGTGCCGCTGATCGACGACATCGCCGATATCCTTAAGAAATGCGGTGATCTACGTATCCAAGTGGCCGGCTACACCGACAGCCAAGGCCGCGAAGAAATGAACCAGCAGCTCTCGCAACGCCGCGCTGATGCCGTTCTAACGGCGCTGCGCGCGCGCCGCGTGCCTGTGTCCACGTTCGAATCAATCGGCTTTGGCGAAGAGAACCCAATCGCCGACAATGAAACCGAAGAAGGCCGCGAGGCAAACCGCCGGATCGAATTTAGCTTGATCGTCCCCGAACCGATTCCCGAAGAAGAAACGACGCTTGAAGCGATTGCAGAAGAAAACATTCTGCCACAAACCGAAGAAGACGCACCCGAGGCCGAGGAAACCCCAACCGAGGAAGCGCCCGCAGAAGAAACAGAAGGCACCCCAAATGAATAGATCTGAATTCATCATCGCCACTGCAGGCATCTTGTTTGTCGCCTTTTGTCTTGGCTGGTTTGCAAGTTGGCTGGTCAATCGGTTTACCCGCGTGACAAAATCCGAAGTTGGCGAATTGGACAAAATGGCCCAAGCCTTGCACGAGGCCGAAGAAACCCGCGACCAAGCTATTACCTATTTGCAGCAGCGCGAGGCAGAGATGACCAATCAGCTTGCGCAAACCGAAGCTGAATTGCGTGCGGCGATGGATGGCTTGCGCGAGGCCCGGCGCGAAGCCGAGGAACTACGCGCCTATGTTGAACGCCAAAACAGCGGCGAGGCCTAATCGCGCGGGGCCGCAGCCCGTTTTAGACGGTCATTGATCGCACGCCCAAGCCCACGATCCGGAACTGGCGACACCGCAATCCGCATAGCGCCCATTGCGTCTAGTTGGTGCAAGTAATCAAACAGATGCGCCGCGGCCTCGGTTAAATCGCCGCTTGGCGACAGGTTTAGCGCAGCATCAACTGCCCCAAATCCCAAAAGCGTCTCGTCTGGGTCGATCTGCTGCGCATCCAGCCGCACCTGCCCTTTGGGGGCGTAATGTGATGCAAGTTGTCCGGGCGATTGTGGCGTATCGGGATCGTCTGGCATGGCGATCGGGTGGCCAAGGCAAGCACTGATCGCCTCGGTGGGAATGCCGCCCGCGCGCAAGATTGCAGGCGTCCCGACGCAGCTCACAATCGTAGATTCAACGCCAACCCCACATGGCCCGCCGTCGATTATCGCATCTATTTTACCGCCCAAACCGGCGATCACATGATCTGCATTTGTCGGGCTAACCCGGCCTGACGGATTCGCGGACGGGGCAGCTACTGGGCCATCGAATTTTTCGAGAAAGTCCCGCGCCACCTTATGGTCCGGCAAGCGGACCGCCAATGTATCAAGGCCCGCAGTGACCAGTTTAGAGATACCCGCCCCCTGTCGCAAAGGCAGCACTAAGGTCATCGCACCCGGCCAAAACGCAGCCGCCAAAGCGCGCGCATCGTCGTTAAATACACAGTATTGTTCAGCCGTGGCAAGGTCGGGCAGATGCACAATCAACGGGTTGAAACTTGGACGCCCTTTGGCCGCGTAAATCCGCGCAACCGCCGTGTCATTGCGCGCATCCGCCCCCAACCCATAGACAGTTTCAGTCCCAAATGCGACAAGTCCACCCGCACGCAAAATCTCGGCGGCTGTTGTCAAACCAGCGGTATCTGGCGCAAGTATTTGCATCGGCGTGTTGGTCATGACGTGGCGTTTCAGTTGATGAGGGTGGCGGTGCAGTTAGTGTGAACAAGATTTATTGATGCATAGCCGCAGCACCCAAATTTGCCAAGCGGCCGCATATACTGGAGAATACCAATGCCATATCGCGCCCCTGTCAGCGATTTTCAATTCTTGATGGATCACATCATCGGCTTTGACGAAGTGGCCAAAACCGACCGATTTTCCGAAAGCACCCCAGATATGGTTGATGCAATTCTGACCGAAGCTGCAAAGATGTGTGAAGAAGTCATTGCTCCGTTGAACCGCGCGGGCGATTTGCATCCCGCCACGCTTGAAAACGGTGTGGTACGCACATCGCCGGGCTTCGCCGATGGCTACCGCGCGATTACCGAAGGTGGATGGGTCGGCATGTCGGCATCCCCTGACGTGGGCGGGATGGGGCTACCGATGACTTTGACAACTGCAGTCAACGATATGATGTCGTCCTCTTGCCTGTCCTTGCAGCTCAACCCGCTGATGTCGCAAGGCCAGATCGAAGCCTTGGAACACCACGCCTCAGACGCGATCAAAGACCTGTATATCCCAAAGATGATATCTGGCGAATGGTGCGGCACGATGAACCTGACCGAACCCCAAGCCGGGTCTGACGTCGGCGCGCTGCGTAGCAAGGCCGAGCCAAACGGCGATGGGTCGTTCGCGATTTCCGGGCAGAAAATCTATATCACATGGGGCGACAATGATTTCACCCAAAACGTCTGCCACCTCGTATTGGCCCGCCTGCCTGACGGCGTGCCCGGAACAAAAGGCATTAGCCTGTTCATGGTACCCAAGTTCATTCCAGATGCAGATGGCAACCCCGGCAAACGCAATAGCCTGAAGGTTGTAAGCCTTGAGCATAAGCTTGGTCTGCATGGGTCGCCAACGGCCGTGATGGAATATGACGGTGCGACAGGCTGGCTCGTTGGGCCCGAACATGGTGGCATGGCTGCGATGTTCACGATGATGAATAACGCGCGTTTGGGCGTTGGGGTCCAAGGGATCGGCATTGCCGAAGCCGCCTATCAACATGCGCTGGATTATACCCAAGAACGGACGCAAGGCAAAGCAGGCGGGTCAGGCACGATCATTGAACACGCTGATGTCCGCAGAATGCTGGCCACGATGAAGGCAGAAACTTACACCGCACGTGCGATTGCACTGATGAATGCGGTGGCGATTGATATGGCGTCAGCCACAGATGACACTGGCTGGAAAGCGCGTGCCGCGTTTTTGACCCCAATCACCAAGGCCTTTGGCACCGATATTGGGATTGAAACCGCCAACACAGGCATCCAAGTACATGGCGGCATGGGCTTTATCGAAGAAACCGGCGCTGCCCAATTCGGCCGCGACGTGCGCGTCACGGCAATCTATGAGGGCACCAACGGAATCCAAGCGATGGACCTTGTTGCTCGCAAACTCATGGATGGTGGCGATGCCGCGTTCCGTCTGCTCGAAGAAATCGAACAAGGCGCTGAAGCTGCCAAAGCGACATATCCCGATCTGGCCGAAGCGGTCTGGCAATCTGCCGAATCGTTACGCGAAGCGACCGAATGGCTCGTTGCGCAATCCGATCTGAACCAACGTTTTGCAGGTGCTGTCCCCTATCTACGCGCATTTGCGCGCGTATTGGGCGGGCATGTTCACCTTGCGTCCGCAATGGCAGGCGATGCAGCGCGGGTCAAAATGGCAAGCTTCTACATCAAACGGTTGCTGCCAGAGCATGTTGGGCTGCTGGCCCACGTCCGCGAAGGGGCTGACGATTTGCTGGCCATCACCGTTGACGATCTCGTTGCCTGATCACGCATATTTTCTGTGCACGATGCCGCGCAGCGGCAGCACTTTGCTCTGCGATCTGCTGACACAAACAGGGATCGCGGGGCGGCCAAATTCATTCTTTCGTCCCCAATCAATGGGTGATTTTGCCAACGATTGGGGGATCCCGCCACAAACGATCGACGGGTTTGACCAATCTTACATCGACACCGTACGGAACCGCGGGGCCGCGGAGACCGGGTGTTTTGGCATGCGAATCATGTGGGCCAACATGCCGCTATTGACCGCACGGCTTTCACAGCTTTTTCGGTCTACGGCAGATGATCACGCGCTTCTACAAGCCGCATTTGGGCCGTTAAAGTTCATTCATCTCGCGCGTGCCGACAAAGTTGCCGAAGCGGTGTCACTCGATATCGCCGAACAATCGGGCCTGTGGCACCGCAATGCCGACGGCACCGAACGCGAACGGACGGCAGAGGCCGCCGAACCTATATATGACACCGCCCGCATCCAAGCTGCCTATGACGAAGTCACCGATGGCCAGCGCGCTTGGAACGCTTGGTTCACGCAACAAAGCATCACGCCGCTACGTGTTAGCTATGAAGCACTTGCTGCACAGCCCGCGCCCCAATTGCGGCGCATTCTATCATTTGTTGGCGTTGAGCCGGACAAAGCGAACAACGCAACGGCGCAAACCGCCGTGCTCTCTTCGAAACGGAACCGCCTATGGGCTGCGAGGTTTCGTAAAGATGCGGGGCTTGCTCTGCCCGCGCCCGCACCATAGGCATTCAGCATGATACATTACCCTTGGGATACACCGCCGACCTCTGGTCAGGCTATCGAAGTCGCTGCGGGCGTATTGTGGATGCGTCTTCCACTGCCAATGGCACTCGATCATGTGAATGTCTACGCGCTTGACGATGGCGATAGCTGGACGGTGATTGATACCGGGTTTGCAAGCAAGCTGACCCGCGAAATTTGGCAGGGGCTGCTTGATGGGCCGATGGCAGACAAACCTGTAGGCCGCGTAATCGTGACCCATCATCATCCTGATCATGTCGGGCTTGCTGGTTGGTTCGTGGCCAATGGCGCCAGTCTCGCGATGCCACGCACAGGCTGGCTCATGGCGCGCATGTTGACGCTGGATGTGCAAGAAACAGCCCCGCAAGAAACGCTCGCATTCTATAGACGCGCAGGCATGGACCCCGCCGAATTTGCACGACGTAGTGCAGATCGCCCGTTCAATTTCGCCGATTGCGTGACGCCGCTGCCGCTGGGCTATACCCGCCTGATCGATGGTGGCACGATCCATATGGGTGGGCGTAGTTGGGATATTCGGATGGGCGACGGGCACGCGCCCGAACACGCCACATTCTGGAGCCGGGATGACAATCTGGTCATTGGGGGCGATCAATTGCTGCCCTCGATCAGCGCCAATCTCGGAGTCTACCCAACAGAGCCAGAGGCCGATCCGGTCGCCGATTGGCTCGCGTCTTGCGAACGGCTGATGCCTTATGCGCGCGATGAACAATTGGTCTTAGGTGGGCATAAGCTGCCGTTTCAGGGTCTTCCTCTGCGGCTTAGGCAGATGATCGACAACCACCACAACGCCCTGCCCCGCCTGCTTAAGCATCTGTCGGAACCCCGCGCGGCGGGCGAATGTTTTGCCCCGCTGTTCAAGCGCAAAATAGGTCCAGCAGAATACGGGCTAGCACTGGTCGAAGCTATCGCCCATGTGAACCATCTGTATCACACAGGCCAAGTGACGCGGCAGCTGCGCGACGACGGGGCCTATGTGTTTCAGGCCAAATAGGGCGCGCCAAAATCACACCTATCCCGCGTGACGATTATCGATCCGCTCTTGCAGCCGTTTCAAAATGCGGCTGGCAGTCGTTTCGCAAACTGCAGGGATAAACGCATGCAGCAATGCGGCGATTGCGGCGACGGCCAACCAAAACCCGAAACTCAGCGCAAACCGCATGTGTGTGAAATAGGTTTCGTTTACAGAACCCGGATGATCCAGAAACAGAGTTGCAATGAGATTGCGGCGGGCGGGGGTTGGGGAAGTATCGGACATAGAGCGTCTTTCAGATTGAGTTTCCGACAGCGTATCCCAGCGTTGCATCATATCGATCCCAAACCCTCCTAGTATTTGAATATATTTTGAGATAAAATCTCACTTATGACACACAATTTAGACGAAATTGATCGCAATATCCTGCGAAGCTTACAAAATGATGCCTCGCAATCCGTTGATGACATCAGCGCGCAGGTTAATCTTTCGCGCAATGCCTGCTGGCGGCGGATCAAAGCGATGGAACAAGTCGGAGTGATCACCGGACGCGTAACGCTTGTGGATCCAGCCAAAGTTGGCGCCCCTTTATCAGCAATGGTCTTGATCCGGACGAACGCGCATGATGCCAAATGGATGACCGCGTTTCAGTCAGCCCTACAAGCTTTCCCCGAAGTTGTCGGCGCGTACCGGATGACCGGGGATCTCGATTACGTGCTGCGTGTGCGCGTGGCCGATGTCCCGGCCTATGATGCCTTTTATAAACGGCTGACTTCACGCATTTCTGTATCGGATATTTCGGCAAGTTTTGTTATGGAAGAAATCAAAGACACAACTGCGGTACCCCTATGACCTCTGACACGCCTCTGCATATGACAATCGACACCTCTGCCGAGCTGTTAGAGAATGATATCTTACCCAAAACCCAAGAGGTGCACACGGACCCCAATGTCCCCTCTCCCTCTGCGGCAGATTTGCCCAAGGCCTTGAACGAATCAACCGCCAAGAAAAGCCCCGCGCAATGGGCCTATGAGCGTATCATCATGTATATCCAGAATTTTGAGAAACAGCTGGATAATGATCACGAAATCGGCGTGAGCCTTGCGGGCGGGTTGACCGGCGTTATCAAGATTGAAGGGTTAGGCTATTACGACCCCGATATTGTCACCTATTACGGGGTCAATGATGAAGGCGCCAAAACCCAGCTGATTCAACATGTCAGCCAACTGAATGTCACGTTGATTGCCAGCCCAAAGAACATCGACCAACCCGAACCAAATCGGATCGGGTTCCAGCTTGCCACGGCATTGGATCGCGACGCGGATGTGACCGGGTGACAGACCCCAAATTATCGGCTATGCGGTGAACAAACGACCGAAAAGGAATACACACATGTCAGACCACAAACACGGTGAAATGGATATTTCTGTCCAAGAAAAAACCTTTAACGGTTTTATGAGCATGGTGACCAAGGGCGCGATCATCTGCATTTGCGTCTTGATCTTTATCGGCCTCGTAAACGGCTAACTGCGCCATGAATCGCCGTCAGTTTATCGTTGGGCTTCCGCTTGCCCTTTCCGCGTGCTCAGCAACAGAAAGCTGGGCACCTGACGACATCGTATCGCGCGCCGTTTACCGCGATCCAGATCCAGCCTACCTGACATTATACACGATGAAAAACACGGGTTCTGACAACGGGGCCCATACTGCGCTTTTGATCAATGCAAGCCAGCGCGTGATATTTGACCCGGCTGGATCATTCGAACAAACCCGGATGCCCGAACGCAATGACGTTCTTTTTGGGGTGACCCCCGAACTTGAGTCCTATTACGTCAGCTACCATGCCCGCGTGACCTATTACGTGGTTGGACAGACCGTTGAGGTTCGTCCAGAAGTCGCAGAGCAAGCGTTGCAACTGGCACTGGCCAACGGCCCTGAGCCACAAGCACATTGCGCCCGGTCAACGTCACGCATCCTGCGCCAACTGCCCGGATTCGGTAACTTCCGCCAGACATGGGACCCGAACCGGGTATCCGAGGATTTCGCGCACCTTCCCGGTGTGACCACGCACGAATACCGCGAAACAGATGCAGACGACAAATCAATCGCCGCAGCGCAAATAAACGCAGCGCTTACAGCAGACCAGTAGCCGCCAAACCCGCGTAAAGCGTGATAACACCTGCAAAGACGGCCCACAGCACATTGCGCGTCCATAGCCCGACGCCCACAGTGGCAAGCGCGGCTAAAATGCGGACGATGTCAGGCTGCCCGCCCGTCGCTGCAGGCCAAAGCACCAATGGCGCAACCATCCCAGGTAGCACCGCAACGGGTGTGAACCGCAGTAGGCGCAACACAAATGGCGGCATCGGACGGTCACCGATCAGGCCTAAAAACGAGAACCGGATCAAAAACGTCCCGACACCCAAAAGGGCAATCACAATCCAAATTTCAGCAGCGCTATACGTCATCCGGCACGTTTCTCCATCCAAGTTTCAACAGTCGCACCCGTTAGCATCGCAACACCTGCCGCAACCAACAGGCCCGTTCCCGACGGCATATCCACAAGCACCAGGGCCACGATAATCGACGCCATCGCTGCCGCAATATGCGCAACTGACTTGAGCATCGGCGCAACCATCGCAAGAAACATAATCGGCATGATGAAATCCAACGCCCAGGCCTCTGGGATCGCGGTTCCGGCCAAGATGCCAACCAATGTCATAATCATCCATAAGGGGGTAATTGGGCTCGCCACGCCAAGAAAATACATCACCCGATCCGGCACCGTCATTTCAGGGCGGGCCTCATAGCGGGCAATTGATGTGATGTAGGTCTGGTCAAAGTTCAGATAAGAAATCAACGCGCGCTGCCACATCCGCGCAGGACCAAGATACGGCACGAGCGACGCCGAATACATCGCCATGCGCAGGTTCACCGCCAATGCGGCCAAAAGCACAAACGCAATGCCCGCATTCTCTGTGATCATCTGCACGGCCGCAAACTGTGATGCCCCCGCGATGACCAAAACGGAAAAACCCATCGCCTGACCAATTGTCAGTCCGGCATCCGTCGCGATCACTCCGAACAACAGCGCAAAAGGACCCGCAACAAAAATAAATGGCACACCATCGCGCACCCCGGCCCAATAGGCGGATTTGCTTGCCGTTTTGACGGTGGAAGTTGTCATCTCTTTCCCCTAGCCTGAGCCCATTACGATAGGCTTAGACCTGCAAAACGGGAATGGCAATTGGCGCGACTTGAGAATACGACAGATTACCTAATCGCCCCGTGCATGCAGAGCGAAGGGCTGACGCGGGCCGTCATCGGGACCGATCAACATGGTCAACCCATTGATCTTAACGTGATCGAAGAACGCCCACTGACCATCTACCTAAACGCCCAAGAAATCGTGACCGCGATGACCATTGGCGACTACCCAGAATACCTCGCACTCGGCTTTTTGCGTAACCAAGGCATGCTGCGCGACGCAGACACAATCACCGGGGTCGATTACGATGCAGAGCTTGATGTGGTTGTCGTGCGCACCGACAATAAAACCATATTTGAAGACAAGCTTAAGAAAAAGACCCGCACCAGCGGCTGCGCTGTCGGCACCGTCTTTGGCGACATGATGGAAGGGCTTGAGAATGTGACCCTGCCCGCCACGCCCGTAAAAACCTCTGACCTCTATACACTTGCCGCCAAGATCAATCGCACGCCATCGCTCTATCTTACGGCGGGCGCGATTCACGGAACCGTGCTCTGCCAAGGCGACCGACCGCTGGTCTACATGGAGGACGTCGGCCGCCATAACGCCGTTGATAAAATCGCCGGCTGGATGCTCTCTGAGAAGGTCAAATCTGGCGACAAAATCCTCTACACCACAGGACGGCTGACATCCGAGATGGTGATCAAGACGGCATTGATGGGCATCCCAACCCTCGCGTCACGCTCTGGGTTTACCGCTTGGGGCGTTGAAATCGCCAACCAAGTGGGGCTGACGCTCATCGGCCGGATGAAAGGGCAAAGGTTTGTCTGCCTCTCCGGCGAAACGCGGCTAATCCGCGACGCTGACCCCAACAAGGTCGCCGATGAACCCAAACAATCTGATCGAAAGAGGCGGCTGTGAAGAAAATTGATATCGTTTATTCCGACCCGAAGCAGATACAACGATGCTTAAAAGTCGTCCGTGGCAGCAGATATTACATGCCTCGATATGCGTGGTTTGGCGCGTTCGGTCGCGCGCTGATAATTGTTTTGCCAGTTACGCTATTGTTTCTGGGGTACATCGATTCACACGTCTTATTAGGATTTGCTTCTGGATACCTTGCCCATCGTATATTTGAGTTAAAAATTAAGCCCTACATTTACCGTAAAGCTGCGCCACATTTCGCTCTTCAAATGAAATATTGGCCACAACGGGTTACACTCGACGCCAATGGTGTGCATTTCAAATCGCGAACCGCCGCGACTTGGGTTTCGTGGGCAGCACTTCCGTCACCTGAATTTAGAAAAAAGGAATCCTTATTCGTATGGAACCGGAACGGACATTGCCAATCTCTAAAGATGGCCTGCCTGATGATATGACGCCCCACGACCTTAAGGCGCAAATTCTACGTTGGCAAAGCGCACAGTGACCCTCATATCATCTTGCCCTAAATACTCCCGCCGAAGGCGGATGCACCGCGTCGCAGACGGGGGGCAAAAATGATCCAACCTTTGGGCGTTATTCTTGCTGGCGGACAAGCAACCCGTATGGGCGGCGGCGACAAAGCGCTTTTACCGCTGGGTGCGGGCACAATCCTGTCGCATGTAATTGATCGGCTTGAACCACAGGTTGGCGGCATCGCATTGAACGCAAATGGGGATGCCGCGCGGTTTGCGGGCTTCGACCTACCCGTGATCGCAGATAGTATCGCGGGCTTTGCCGGGCCGCTATCGGGCGTTTTGGCCGGGTTGGATTGGGCCGCACAACAAGGGGCCACCCATATCGTCACCGCTGCTGCGGACACTCCGTTTTTTCCCTGTGATCTAGTGCCACAACTGATGCTCGCCGCCGAAAATGCAGGCGCTGATCTGGCACTGGCAGCCAGCCCAAGCGGGCGGCAACCAACGTTCGGCTTGTGGCCAGTTGCCCTGCGCGAAGACCTCCGCCTGGCCTTGCAAGGCGGATTACGTAAGGTCGTACTTTGGACCGAGAAACATAGGGCGGGATACGCTGAATTCGCGGATGACGCGGCTTTTTTCAATGTGAACACGCCAGATGATCTGGTCAAAGCGCGGGCAATGCTATGAAAATTTACGGTGTCGTTGGATATAAAAACGCAGGTAAAACTGGGCTGATGGAGCGCCTCGTGACTGAAATCAGCGGCCGAGGCCTGCGCGTTTCGACCATCAAGCATGCGCATCACAGCTTTGACGTCGATCAACCCGAAAAAGACAGCTACCGCCACCGGGCCGCGGGGGCGCAGCAGGTGCTTTTGGCATCGCAGTCGCGCTGGGCCTTGATGACAGAGCTACGCGACCACCCAGAACCCCCGCTTTCTGACCTTCTTGCGCAGCTTGCCCCTGTCGATCTGATCTTGATCGAAGGCTACAAACGCGACGCCCACCCCAAAGTCGAAGCCTTTCGCGCAGAGGCCAAAAATCCGCTGATCGCGCCAGAGGACACCAGCATCCGCGCCATCGCATCAAACACGGCTGTCGATACCGATCGCCCAGTTTTTAATCTGGATGACACGGCGGCCATTGCTAATTTTATCCTCGCTGAGGTCGGGCTATGAAATTTGACCGGGTCATAATGGTGGATTGGTCGGGCGGCAATGACCGAGGCCCAACCCCCAAAAAAGACGCGATCTGGGCTGCAGTTGGCGCGGATGGCGTATCCGAACCTCCCATTTATTTCCGCAATAGGCAGGTGGCAGAAAGCTGGCTGATCGACACGCTGACCAATTTGCGCGACCAAGGTCTACGCGTGCTTTTGGCATTCGATCTGTGCTTCGCCTACCCCACCGGGTTCGCCACGCATGTGATTGGTTCTGAAGACACGCTGGGCCTATGGGATTGGTTTGCTGCCCGCGTCGAAGACGGGCCAAAGTTAAACAATCGGTTTGATCTGGCCGGGCAAATCAATGCGCTTTTTCCCGGCACCGGACCCTATTGGTTCAACGGGCTACAACGCGACATCCCCGATCTACAGCGCAAAGGCAACGATCGGCATGGGCATGGGATGCCCGAAAAACGCGCCGCCGATCTCGCGATCAAAGGGAGTTTTTCACCATGGCAATTGGCGGGGGCTGGCGCGGTTGGCGGCCAAGTCATTATGGGCCTGCCGACGCTTTCGCGATTGCGCCATCATTTTGGCGCAGATATTTGCGTTTGGCCGTTTCAATCCCCTGACGCGCAAATCGTCATGGCCGAGACCTATTTTTCGCAACTTCCCGATCTTGTTGCGGCTTCTCCCGAGCCGATCAAAGATGCCGCGCAAGTCGCGCTTTACGCCCGCGCATTTTCGGCGCTTACTCCAGATGAAATGGCTGCGATGATGGATGTTGCGCCGTCGCCCGAAGGCTGGGTGCTTGGTGCGGGATCAGCGGACATTTTGCGCGCCAGTCTCGCGCCGCCTGCGCTGCGCAATGATTGTTTTGCGATGCCGCAAGGGGCCTATTGGACGCCGGTTGACACCGCGCTCGCGCATCTACGCGACCAGCTTGGCGCGGTGACGGATGTCGCAGAGGTACCAATCGGGCAGGCGACGCACCGGATTTTGGCAGAAGGCGTATCTGCGGCCCGGTCACACCCGCCCGCCCCCAATTCCGCCGTTGATGGCTATGGGTTTGCGGGACCCATCCCTGCTGGCACCCATGTATTGCCGCTGCTCGCGGGGCGCTCGGCTGCTGGGCAACCCTACAACCATGCGGTCCCCCCCGGCACGGCGATCCGCATTTTGACCGGGGCAAACCTCCCGCAAGGCGTCGATACCGTTATTTTACAAGAAGACGTCACCGCGACGGATGATCAAATCGCATTTCATGGGCCACTGAAAAAAGGCTCAAACGCGCGTAATGCGGGCGAAGATATGCGTAAAGGCGATGCCATTCTTTCAGCGGGGCACAAGATCACGCCAGCAGACATCGGCACAATGGCTGCCGCTGGCGTTGAGCATATTAAGGTGCGCAAACGCTTGCGCGTTGGTATCTTATCGACAGGGGATGAATTGCGTGATCCCGGCACGCCCGCGCATGAAGGGCAGATATTTGATGCCAACCGCCCCATGCTTTGCGCGGTTGTGGCGGACTGGGGTTACGAGGTGGTTGACCTTGGCCGCGCGCCTGATGACCGCCCCAAACTGCGGGCGATCTTGGATGACGCCAGCGCGCGCTGTGATGTGATCCTGAGTTCTGGCGGGGCCTCTGCGGGGGACGAAGACCATATGTCTGCGCTGCTCGCTGACACCGGGTCATTTGCGCTTTGGCGGATTGCAATGAAACCGGGCCGCCCGCTAGCGCTTGGGCTATGGAACGACATCCCCGTCTTTGGGCTGCCCGGCAATCCGGTTGCAGCGATGGTCTGCACTTTGATATTTGCGCGCCCTGCGCTGCGCCAATTGGCGGGCGGCGATTGGGCCGAGACTGAAAGCTATCTATTACCTGCCGCCTTCACGAAATCCAAAAAGGCAGGTCGTCGTGAATATCTGCGTGCACGGGTCACGGATGGCCGCGTGGAGGTCTTTGCTTCCGAAGGGTCAGGCAGGGTTTCTGGGCTAAGTTGGGCGACAGGGCTTGTCGAATTGGACGATCCCGCGCAAAAGGTAGCACCGGGCGATCTTGTCCGCTTCATTCCTTTCGGAAACTTCGCGTTATGAAAATTACAGTTGGCATTCCTGACGTTAGCCGCGGCGAAGCAGCGGCCCTATATTGGGAGGCTTTCGGCACCAAGCTTGGCTTTACAATGGGGCCAAAATATCGCGCGCTCGTCTATATCAACCGGGTGATGCGGTCGGATCACGGGATTTGCGCCCATGACGCGCAGGGGCGATTGATCGGGGTTGCGGGATTTAAAACCTCGCAAGGTGCGCTTGTTGGCGGCAGCTTCACGGATATTCGCAAAGTGTACGGCTGGGTTGGCGCGGCGATCCGGGTCCGGTTGATGGGCGCGCTTGAAAGCGACACTGAAAATGAGAGGTTCTTAATGGACGGGTTGTTCGTCGCCCATGAGGCCCGCGGCAAAGGGGTTGGCACGGCATTATTGAACGAAGTCAGCGCAGAGGCCAGACGACGCGGTTACCGTCAAGTCCGGCTCGACGTGGTCGATACCAATCCACGTGCCCGCGCACTTTATCTACACGAAGGGTTCCGCGAACTTGAGACCCACAAAATGGGGCTTTTACGGTATATTTTCGGGTTTAATGCGGCGACAATTATGATCCGCGACGTCTAACCTGACCCAATGAGCGCACCTGCCGCGAACACTAATGCGCCCCCCAAAACCACCTGAAACGCGGCCCGTAAAAACGGCGTGTTCATATAGCGGTTTTGTATCCAAGCAATTGCCCAGAGTTCAACGAAGACCACAACAAGCGCGATAATCGTTGCTGTCCAAAATTCTGGAATGAGGTAAGGCATCGCGTGACCAAGCCCGCCGAGCGTTGTCATCACGCCGGCCGCAATCCCACGTTTAATTGGTGATCCGCGACCCGAAAGCTGACCATCATCTGACGCCGCTTCGGTAAACCCCATTGAAATTCCCGCACCAACCGATGCGGCAAGCCCGACAAGAAATGTGGTCCATGTATCTTGAGTCGCGAATGCGACGGCAAAAATCGGGGCCAGTGTCGACACAGACCCATCCATCAAGCCAGCCAATCCTGGCTGGACCCACGTTAAGACAAACTGGCGATGGGCGGCGACTTCTTCGGTGGTCTTTTCCGCGTCACCCAGATGTTCCGCTTCCAAAGCTTCGGCCGTGTCTGCATGCCCCGCCTCGGCGGCGGCAAGATCACCCAAAAGCTGCCGGGTCCCCGCATCTGCGGTCTTGGACGCCGCCAATAGATAGAACTGTTCGGCGTCGTGTTCCATCTGTGCGGCTTGCTCGCGGATACGTTCAAGCCCAAGGTTTTCGATCAACCACACAGGGCTGCGCGCATAAAATCCCGACACATGTTCGCGACGGATCAAGGGAATCACTTCACCAAAGCGCGATGTGTGCATTTCTATAAGGCGGCGGCGGTGATCATCTTCTTCAGCGGCCATGCCATCAAACACGGCGGCAGAGGCAGGAAAATCGGCGCGCAAGTGGTTTGCATAGCTTCGATAAATGCGCGCGTCGTCTTCCTCGGACGAAATTGCAAGCGCCAGTATCTCCTGCTCTGACAAATCCTTAAAGCGGCGACGGCTGGCAATTCCGGGAATCATCATAGGCCTCATGTTTAGAATGTTTCTAATCTACTCAGTTCTATTCTTGGGTCAATCCCGCAAGCTGAACCGTTTAGTTCTGCCATTGCAGCATCAAAAGGAACCACTCATGACCCGTATATTCCCGGCGATCGTTCTCGCCACACCTGCGGGGCACGCGTTTTTAGTCAAATTGTTGCTGCTCACCTACCCAGTGGTCGCAAAATAACCCATCACGACGTCGCACTTGCCTGAACTGAACGGGGCAGTTTATAGTTGAGGTCCCCACGAGGAGGCGGACCTATGCCTGATGGCGCTGTAGAACCCAAAAAAGGACGCAAGTTCGATCAGGTGCTTGAAGGTGCGCGAACTGTATTCTTGCGCGATGGCTTTGAAGGCGCATCTGTGGACGACATCGCCAAGGCGGCAGGCGTGTCAAAGGCAACCCTATATAGCTACTTTCCAGACAAACGTTTCTTGTTCTTGCAAGTCACCAAGGCAGAATGCTGCGCGCAATCAGAACGGGCGATTGACGCAATCGACATGGACGCCCCAGTCGAAGACGTGCTTTATCAGGCCGCCCGCGAGATTGGGGAATTCATCACCTCTGAATTTGGGATGCGCATTTTTCGGGTCTGCGTCGGTGAAGGCGGGCGGTTTCCTGAATTAGGGCAGCAGTTCTACGAAAGCGGCCCAATGTTGGTCCGCAGCCGGCTAGAAGATTACTTTGAATGTGCAATTTCCAAAGGCGATTTGGTGATTGAAGACCGCACATTGGCCGCTGACCAGTTCAACGAACTCTGCCGCGCCGATATCTTTCCGCGTATGCTTTTCAACATCGCCGACAGTTTTTCAGATGAAGAGAAGCATAGGATCGCTAAAGGTGCGGTAGAGGTGTTTTTGGCGAAGTACGGAGTTTAGCTCGCTAAAGGTGTCGTATTTCCAGATGATTGCCGTCAACTTTTCTTGTCTCGAACGGGTCAAGCATTGCGACCAGTTCACTTAGCTTAGAACGCCCATGAGTACGTGGATCAAAATCTGGATTGGCCCTCACAATATAGCTACCAATTGTACCGAGCCGATACCAGTCGTCTTCCTGTTCGATTGCGCGCATCGCGGCCCTGATTAGTTCGATCAGCTTTCTCGGTTGAGTGATCGGTTTGGGCTTACCATCTGCCGCCCCCGCCTGATCGGGCTCCATAGCTTGGTCAACCAAATTCTCGATCAAAATAAAGCGATTGCACACGTTTCGGAGACTAGCCGGGGCTTTATTCTCACCGATACCGATCACTTCGACGCCATCTTCACGTAAACGGCTAGCCAGCGCAGTAAAGTCACTGTCGGAGCTTACAAGTACAAATCCGTCAAATCTACCAGCATGCAATATATCCATTGCATCAATAACTAGCCCAATATCGCTGGCATTCTTTCCTTTTGTATTCGCCGTTTCTTGGTTCGCCACCAAACCCAAGTCCACGACTTGTGTCTTCCAACTGGAAAGCGACGGACTAGACCAATCGCCATAAACCCTGCGCAAGGCCGGCTCCCCATATGCCTTAACCTCGCGCAAGATTGCCTCCGCATATTTTGCTGAAATATTGTCCGCATCAATCAATACTGCGAAAAGTTTTCGCTCATTTGACATAGTAAGACCTTTTAAAATCATAGATGTGGTCCGACGATACGCCGGGCCCATAGTGCATTAATATTCCACAACGGCCCGGATCGACTTCCCGGCGTGCATTAATTCAAAACCCTCGTTGATATCTTCAAGCTTCAGCTTATGCGTGATCATAGGATCGATTTCGATTTTGCCATTCATGTACCAATCCACGATTTTTGGCACATCAGTGCGTCCTTTTGCGCCGCCAAATGCGGTCCCGCGCCAGCTGCGCCCTGTGACCAATTGGAATGGTCGGGTAGAGATTTCAGCGCCCGCAGGGGCCACGCCGATGATGATGCTTTCGCCCCAGCCTTTATGTGCGGCCTCAAGTGCGGTGCGCATCACGCCAACGTTGCCCGTGGCATCGAACGTATAATCGGCACCTCCGCCAGTCAGTTCGACAAGATGGGCAACCAAATCGCCTTCAACGTTGGCAGGGTTCACGAAATCGGTCATGCCAAAGTGGCGGCCCATTTCTTCTTTGGCGTCGTTCATATCGACGCCGACAATCTGGTCAGCCCCCGCAAGACGCAGCCCTTGCAAGACGTTCAAACCGATTCCACCAAGACCGAATACGATCGCGCGGCTACCGATTTCAACTTTGGCCGTGTTGATGACAGCACCGATCCCGGTGGTCACGCCACAGCCGATATAGCAGATCTTATCAAACGGTGCGTCTTTGCGGACTTTCGCCAGCGCAATTTCCGGCACGACCGTATGATTCGCGAAGGTAGAACAGCCCATGTAATGATGGATTGGAGTCCCATCGAGCATCGAAAACCGCGTTGAACCGTCAGGCAAGAGCCCCGCCCCTTGGGTTGAACGAATTTTCTGACAAAGGTTTGTCTTGGGGTTCAGGCAATATTCGCATTCGCGGCACTCTGGCGTGTAAAGCGGGATCACGTGATCGCCGACCTCAAGCGTCGTGACGCCTTCGCCAACTTCGATCACGACGCCCGCGCCCTCATGGCCAAGAATCGCAGGGAAAATACCCTCGGGATCGTCGCCAGATCGCGTGAATTCATCTGTATGGCACAGGCCGGTTGCTTTGATTTCGACCAAAACCTCGCCTGCGCGCGGCCCTTCAAGGTTCACTTCCATCACTTCAAGCGGTTGTCCCGCTGCCATTGCCACTGCTGCACGTGTCCGCATTTTCGTCTCCGTTTGTTTGCTGCAACGATCTGCGAAAAATACGGAAACTGCAACGACGGTTTTGTTTCGGCTTGCACAGGCTTGGGCAATTACCGCATGATCAAAAGATGAAATATATCATCCCGTTTCTGGTACTTTCCGCCTGTACTGCTGCAATGCCCAGCCTGCCCGAGGCCCAAGACGACACATGCGGCGCAAACGATCACGCCGAATTGATCGGGCAAGATGCCACAACACTTGAACGTGTTCTGATTTTGGGAATGGTCCGGGTCACGCGCCCGGGCGACATTGTCACTATGGATTTCCGACCTGAGCGGATCAATTTTCAAATTGACGCCAACGAAAAGATCGCGGCGATTACCTGCGGTTAGCTTATTTTAAAGAAAAATGGTCCCCGGCATCGCGAACGAGGTGGGGGCAATTAGCCGCAACACCGGGGTAGCAATTTGCTATAACGAAACCCTTGCATGCAGATGTGACCCCATTGGGTAATATCTGTGGCGCCAATGCGGTAACATTGCGGCGTGAACGCGACGCAGCCCCTTACGGACTTGATTTTCTTTCGGATTAACGCGACGGTTTGCTATGAGTGTACACCCGACTGATCCGTTTTCGCACCCACCCCAAATCGCATTCCATCGAACTGAGTTAGGCGTAATCTTGGGCCTTTACGGCCGAATGGTCGCAGCGGGTGAATGGCGGGACTACGGTATTTCATGCCTGCGCGAAGTGGCCGTATTTTCGATCTTCCGGCGCGCGGCGGAACACCCGCTTTACCGGATAGAGAAACGTCCAAAGCTGCGCCAGCGCCAAGGTCAATATGCGGTGATTGGCATGGATGGGCAGGTTCTGAAACGCGGTCACGATCTACGGCAGGTCTTGCGCGTGCTAGAACGCAAGCTGATCCGAGCAGTTGAGTGATTTAATACCTGACTAAAAATGTCGGATTGACTCATGCCCCCATATCCGGCTAAATTGCGCGATATCAAGCCACCTGTTCGCGTGACAGTCAGCCAATCCGCCAATTTCCAAGGATGAAAGTGCGCAGGCACCTTCATGCCTCCGTCACCGTAAGGAACTAAAAATGTCTTTCCACAGCGTCCCGCGCCCACAGCCGAGCACCGCACCGAAATTGCCCACATATGATGCCGAAGTACTGACCCAAGATGGCGATCTCGCCAATATCGTCCTGCGCGATCAGACCTATACGCTTCGCATCACGCGCGCCGGAAAACTGATTCTCACAAAATGACCGCGGCATTTCGCAATCCCGGCGGCGCGGCTGTCGGCCAATTGGCTGACCAATCGCCGCTTGCGCGCTATGTCGTTCTATATTTCCGGATGTGGTGTGATGGCCCCGAAGGGCAAACCGCCGTCTGGAAGGATCTTGCCTCTGGTTTAGGCGAGGCACAAGCGCGGTCAACCTTGGAAATTCTCGAAAGCCTGTTCGACTTTTGTGCGCGCCACCGCCGACGCCCACTGATGCGCCACGCCGTGGATTGCCGCTGTCTTGGTGCGGATGAAGCCTGTTTTGCGCATTTTGTGACAACAGCGACCGAGGGCGACCGTCAAGACGCGATGTTGATCGCAACGCTTTTGGTACGCACCGATGTCGCCCCTATCATCACCCCAATCGCGGCAGATTTGGGATGTGCGTTAACACGCATGATGAAACGACACCGACCGCCGCTTCATCACTGCGAACCAATCACCGCAACGCTCCACTAAACCCGTCGCCGCGCCAACGGTTGCCCGTGACCTTGAAATTCCACGCGGGCAATCACCTTGGTCAGCGGTTCATAGACTGTAACCATGGGCGTGGCGCTCGCATGCAGCATAGTATCCGCATCAACCATCATACCCACATGACCTTTCCAAAACACGATATCTCCGCGCATCAGGTCTCCCTGCACATCCGTCCCGATCACATCGCGCTGCAAATCGCTATCGCCGGGGCAAGCGATGCCGCAAGCTGTCAGGCTGGCAGAAATCAACCCTGAACAATCGATGCCGCGTGTTGAATCCCCGCCCCAAAGATAAGGCACGCCAAAATGAAGCTGCGCGACATTGATCGGATCCTGAAAGGGGCGATCCACATTGCGCAGATGTTTCTTTGATACGAACCCAACGGTCGTCTCATAAAATTCGCGCCGTTCATCCACGACAGTTACACGCGCCCCAAAGGGCAATGACAGCAGCGGTTCTGATCGAAAATCATCCGCTGTATATGTGTGGGTCGCCATTGTGCTAACAAAATGTGTGGTATCTTGATGACGCGCAAGATGCGTCGAAAGCACATATCCAACATACCCATTGGCAAGTTGTACAAACGACCACCCCTCGCGGTCTTCTAATACAGTGACAATCGCGCCAAGCAGAACCTGCCGATCCCGGGGCCCACCGGGTGCCCGGCGCAAGTCCGTCACCGGGCGACACACCATCATCGGCACACCGACGACATAGCTATCCGCCTTAACCGTGCCCGCCAAATCCAACGCCGCGACCCGGCCATTGGCGGCCAAAAGCCTGCGGTCGGTCATAAGTCTAGCAGCGCTGGCAATGCGGCAAGCACGGCGCGCGCGCCCATCCCGACGCCGCCTTTTGGCCGTGCAGGTGACGCAGAGGGTTGCCACCCGTAGATATCAAAATGGATGTAAGGGCTTGTTGTGAAGCGGCGCAAAAACAATGCGGCTGTGATGCTGCCGGCCATCCCACCTTTGGGCGCGTTATCAAGATCAGCGACCCCCGGCTCGATCATCGGCTCATAGGGGCTATGAAATGGCATGCGCCATACCGGGTCAGCAACATTCATCGCCGCATCCGCTAGGGCCGCGGCATAGCTATCGTTATCGGTATAGAACGGTGAAATATCCGGGCCGACAGCCACGCGCGCAGCGCCTGTCAATGTCGCCATCGAAATCACCAGCGCAGGCCGATCTTCGTCGGCATAGGTCAGGGCATCCGCCAGTACCAACCGCCCTTCGGCATCAGTATTATTGACCTCGACGGTCAGCCCTTTACGGGATGTCAGGATATCTTGCGGGCGGAATGCGTCACCATCAATGCTGTTTTCCACCGCTGGGATGAGCACACGCAAACGGATCGGCAGGCCCAACCCCATAATCATATGCGCAAGGCCCAAGACAGTGGCAGCGCCGCCCATATCCTTTTTCATCAGCCCCATCGAGCCACCGGGTTTGATATTCAGCCCGCCAGTGTCAAAGCAAACACCTTTGCCCACAAGCGTCAGCTGCGGGCCGGCATCCCCCCAACGCATGTCCAGCAGACGCGGCGCGCGCGATGATGCGCGACCAACCGTGTGGATCATTGGGAACCCGTCCGCGTGCAAATCATCGCCAGTAGAGACGGCGATCTTTGCGCCATACTCGCCCGCCAATGCACGCGCGGCATCCTCGAGTTCTTGCGGACCCATATCGGATGCGGGCGTGTTGATAAGATCACGGGTGAGTGCCTCGCCATTGGCAGTGATTGCAACTTTTTCAGCATCGATCCCAGCGGGTGCGACCAGCTGCGCGGTCGTCGCGTTGGCGGTCGCGTAGCGATCAAACTTATACTGTGACAAAAGCCATCCGAGAGCCGCCTCTTCCAGTGCAGGCCCTTCGAGACCATTGGTAATCTCATAGACGCCAGCAGGCAATTTAGCTGCCGCTGCGCCCATATGAAACCGGCCGCGCGCGCGGCTTTCGACGGTGCCATAACCTACCAAGACCTGCGCAATGCTGCCATCCGTCGCTGGCAGGGTCAGGACCTGTCCCAATCCGGCAGTAAACCCTTGCGCTGCCGCCCACGCGCGGCCCGCATCGTCAAGCGCCGCCAATGCACAATCAAACCCCGGCTTATCGACCACCGTAATAGGAATTGCTCGGGCGGTTTCGGGGGCGAAGGTCAACAGCATGGGGTGCATCCAATAGGGTCAATTGAAACACTAGATTACCCCGCCACGACGGCACCGCAAGTGGCACCGCTTAGGTTTGACGAAAATTCCACAGCTCGTTGCCTGCCGCATCAAAGCTGCGTTCCAGCCGCGCCAATGTCGCCGCAAGCGCGGTGAGGTCAGCTTGACGTAGACAGGTTTGCACATGATCCGCCGTGATTGCGATTTCTGTCAGACCAATTTGTTCCGCGATCAAGCGAATCTTACGGCAGGGTTTTAGCATCATCGCAAGATTTTGCGATGCCAACCCTTTTTGCAGCACATCCAAACGCAGCGCGAGATCTTCAAGCACACGACACACGATTGCCTCTGCTTCACTTTCGCTTTTGGTGGCAAAAAGACGTTGCAACGGGACCGCATTGAGTTGCGGCAGATCAGGACAGCGAAGCGTGATCACGTCAATATCAGCATCTACAGTTGGTACCAGCGTTTGATGTATATTTTTCATAGGCGCATTATGCGCGCTGAAAGTTTTCGGAATGTTTACGCACGGCAGAAAAAGCGCTCGAATTTCTGCTCAATTCGATTTAGTTTGGCTAAAATCATGACGGAGCCCAAAATGAAATACGCCCGCCCTCTGCCCTCTTATATGGTCACCCGCTACCATGGTTGGAAAGCAACGACCCATGCCGAAAACAAAAGCTGGTATCGTCGTCTTGCCGACGAAGGTCAGCGCCCACGGGCAATGATCATTTCATGTTGCGACAGCCGGGTGCATGTCACGTCTATTTTTGGCGCGGACCAAGGCGAATTTTTCATTCACCGCAACATCGCAAATCTGGTGCCGCCCTATAACCCCGACGGCGAAAACCACGGGACGTCAGCAGCGGTAGAATATGCGGTCAACGCGTTGAAAGTCTCGCATTTGGTGGTTTTGGGTCATTCTAGCTGCGGCGGTGTCGCGGGCTGCTATGACATGTGTTCGGGCAACGCGCCTGAGCTCGAAGAAAAGACTAGCTTCGTCGGGCGCTGGATGGAAATTCTGCGCCCCGGCTTTGACGCGTTGCCCGAAGGGGACGACGAATCCCGCAAAAGTGCGCTGGAAAAAATTTCTGTCACGGTATCGCTGAACAACCTCATGACGTTTCCATTTGTACAAAAAGCCGTCGAAGAAGGCACATTGTCACTGCACGGTCTTTGGAATGACATCGGCGAAGGCACCCTCGAATCTTATGATCCAGACGTGGACGGGTTCGTGACGATCTAAGCCCCCCAGTCAGCCGATTGCATTTCGCGCAAACGGCTGGCGGTGCGTTCAAATTCGAACGTCCCTTCGCCTTCGAGATACAGCAATTCAGGCGCGGCGGCGGCTGAACAAATCAACTGCACCTTCGCCTCGTAAAGCGCGTCAATTAGGGTGACAAAGCGTTTCGCCTCATTGAAATTGCTGCGCGACAATGCTGGAATATCTTCAAGGATCAGTACGCGCACGGCCTCTGCCAGCGCAAGGTAATCTGCGGCGCCCAAAAAGCGCCCGCAGAGATCATAGAATTTAGCGCGTGCCACACCGTTGTGATAACCCGGCAAGTCGACTTCGCGACCTTTGACGTGCAGCACCAATGGTTCTGATTTGCCATTGCTCAGATGATCCCAAATTTCGGCAATCGCGGCCTGCGCAGCGGCATCATTGGGAGAAAAATAGCTTTGCTTTCCAGCCAAGCGATCCTGCCGATAGTCTGTGTCGCTGATCAGCTCATGCACCACCATGCGGTCCTTGATCAAAGCGATGAAGGGTGTGAAAAGCTGGCGGTTCAAACCGTTCTTATAGAGGTCATCTGGTGGGCGGTTGGATGTGGTCACAACCACAACCCCTGCTGCGAAAAGCGCTTCGAACAAGCGCCCAACAATCATCGCGTCGGTGATGTCGGTGATTTGCATTTCGTCGAAGGCCAAAAACCGCACATCATCCACCAGTTTCGCGGCAACGGGCGCAATTGCATCATCCACGCCGCGTTTGCGGGCTTCGGTCATTTCGGCATGCACCCATTGCATAAAGGCGTGGAAATGATCGCGCCGTTTGGGGGCATCAACCTGATCATATAGCAAATCCATCAACATGGATTTCCCGCGTCCTACACCGCCCCACATATACAACCCCGACACAGGTGGCGGGGCTTTGCGAAACAACCCACGCTTTGCTGGCGGGGTCGCAAGCGCTAGGCGTACGCGCTCTAACCCGGGTAGAACGGTTAGCTGCGCATCGTCAGACGTTAAGGTCCCCGCAGCAACGGCGGCATGATATACATCTTGAATTGTCATATCGGTCAGATACCCCGCGACTGCGGCGATGGAAAGCGTGTCGATACAATTGAATATTTGACAAAACCGCGACAAGCACGCGAACTGCACCAATGGAACATAAATCCCCCCTTATCACCCCGGTCTTGATTGCCGGCTGCCTTATCATCATGACCGGATTCGCGATCCGTGCATCATTTGGGGTCTTCCAAATCCCAATCGCGGATGAATTTGGCTGGGTCCGCGCCGATTTCAGTCTCGCCATTGCGATCCAAAACTTGGCTTGGGGGATTGGGCAACCGATATTTGGGGCAGTCGCAGAAAAGATCGGCGACCGCAAAGCGATCATTATGGGGGCCTTGTTCTATGCCGCCGGGCTACTGCTATCGGCGGGCGCGACCACGCCAGAGGCACATCAGTTTTATGAAATCTTGGTCGGTTTTGGAATTGCGGGCACCGGGTTTGGGGTGATCCTTGCCGTTGTCGGGCGCGCGGCATCGGCTGAGAACAGATCGATGGCGCTGGCCATTGCAACGGCGGCTGGGTCTGCGGGTCAGGTCTTTGGCGCGCCACTGGCCGAATATCTGTTGGGCTTCATGACCTGGCAATCCACGTTTGTGGCCTTTGCAGGCATGATTATGGCGACCCTCTTGGTCCTACCTATGATGCGCAGCCCTGCACGGGCTTCAAAGGCAGAGCTTGAAGAAAGCATGGGCACGATCCTGATCCGCGCGTTCAAGGACCCGTCCTATACGCTGATCTTTTTGGGGTTCTTTTCATGCGGCTATCAGCTCGCATTTGTGACGGCGCATTTCCCGGCGCTTGTGACAGAAATGTGCGGGCCATTAGACCAAGGTGGGCTGCTTGCCGGGCTTGGGATTACGACAACCAGTCGGCTTGGCGCGGTCGCGATTTCATTGATTGGGCTGGCCAATATCGGGGGCACCTTATTGGCCGGATGGGCTGGCAATCGATATTCTAAGAAATATTTGCTTGCAGGTATTTATACAGGGCGGACTATTATCGCCGCTTTGTTTATTCTGTTACCAATTACACCGCTATCGGTGGTGTTGTTTTCTGTCGGAATGGGGAGCCTGTGGCTCGCGACTGTGCCGCTCACTTCGGGGCTCGTCGCGCACCTTTATGGGATTCGCTACATGGGCACGCTCTACGGCATTGTGTTCTTTTCTCATCAGCTTGGATCGTTTTTGGGGGTATGGCTCGGCGGTAAGCTGTACGATATCTATGGGACATACACACATGTCTGGTGGGTCGGGGTGGCGATTGGCGCATTCAGCGCGATCGTGCATTTACCGATCAAAGAAAATTGCCCCGCACCGGCCCCAGCTTAGATTTTCATGGCTTTCACAATCGCCTGCAAAAGCTGCGGGCAATGTGTATAAGGCATCGCGTGGTCAGCGCCCGCGACAACCTCTTGGTGGACGGCGCGGTGCCATTGCGCCAACACGCCCAGCGCCTGAATTGGGATCACTTGGTCATGTTCTGCCCAAATGGCGATTGTAGGCACATCAACACGTCCAAGGCGACGATGATCCTTTTCCTGCGCCTCGGACAACATACCGCGACGGCTTGAAAGAACAGCAGGTAAATATCCACGGCGCCGCAATTCAAGGCGCTGTGCGGCATAGACCTTGCCTGCCATTGAACTTGGTCCGACCTTTGGAATCGCCTTTGCTGCACGGCGGCGCGCAAACACTCCATGCACCCAATCGCCCAGCACTGGCGTCTTGCGACAAAATTCAGAAAATTTGCTTTCTTCGGTCACGACGCCTGCTGTAGCGACAAGAATTAGTTGCTTTATGAAGTGCGGGTTATCGGCCGAAAACGCCGTCGCAATCGCGCCACCCATCGAATAGCCGACAAGCGTGATATCTTCCGAGAGACGGTGATAAGCAAGCAATTCGGTCAGCTGCCGCAAGAAAAACGCCCGATTTTGTCGCCCAGATACTGTGTCAGACAGCCCGCGCCCGTAAAGATCATATACTAAGACCCGGTACCCCATTTCGCCCAAGCCATCTGCAAGCCCATCAATAGACGCCGAAGATGTTGATATCCCATGCACAATCACCGCTACCGGACCGCGCACGGGACCCACCCAGCGGTAATGCGTTGAACCTTGTGACAAAGGTGCGAGATCACCGGTCGTCTGTCCGCGATCCCATTCGCTGACTGGTTTACGCATGCGCTCAAACAGCAATGGCAAGGCAGCCAAAACCACAAATGCCCCAAGAATCCAGTAATACCACATGATCTTTCGTCCCGTTATTTAGCAGGGACCGAGCCCCGCGTCTGCCATGCAGCCAGTATGTAGCGGCTTGTCATAAGATCAAGATGCGCCCCACCACCGTTTTTGAACAGCGTAATCTCAGCGTCATCGACGCGTTTAAACTGGCTTAGCGCATAATAGTCGGCCACAACATCCTTTTGCGCAATTGCCCCTGTTTCCAGCGGAATCTTGAGTTCTCCGATGTGGCCCAATGTGGTGTCAAAACTATCCACAAAGATCCGTGATCGTTGGAGCGCGAGATCATCGGCCTCGCGCATATCAGGCCGATATGCCCCAATAAGATCAATATGTTGCCCTGGTCGTAGCCATTCGCCCTTGATCAGAGGATCGGTCGACATCGTGGCAGAAGTCACAATGTCAGCGGCGTTCACCGCCTCGGCGAGATTTTGCGCAACTTTAACCTCTGGATGTGTCTTTTGAAACGATTCAGCCCCCGCAGGCGATCTGTTCCACACTGTGAATGAAGCATCCGGAAAGGCAGCAGAGTAAGCAGAAAACAAGCTGTGCCCGACCGTGCCCGCACCCACAATGAGGATATTCTTACTATCGGGTCGCGCCAAACGCCGTGCCGCAAGCAAGCTATCGCCCGCAGTTTTCCATTTGGTCACAAGATGGAAATCGACAATGGCTTCTAACGATCCGTCATCCCCCGAAAACAGGTTCACAGCACCGCCAACCATCGGTTTGCCCACCGTACGGTTGCCCGGAAAAATCGTGGCGCATTTCACCGCAAGCCCCATGCCCGCAATCCAAGCAGACCTGTTCAACAGCGTATTATCACCCTCGTAAAGAAACACATCCGCGACATCCGCTTTGGCTAAATCATGCCCGGCGGCCAATGCGTCGGTAAGCGCGATCCAGTCTAGCTGCGCCTCGCCCTCAGTAAATGGGATCATAACGGTCATTGTGCGGCCCCCGCGGTCAAAAGTGTCTCAGCAACCAAACGGTCCGCCCAGCCCTGCGCGCCGGAAAACAAATGCGTTTGCCATCCGCGTGCTGCTGCCGTGTCGATGTTTTCGGCACGATCATCAACAAACAACAAAGCCTCAGGCGCGATACCGCAATCCTGTTCGACCATTTCATAAATCCGGTGGCCCGGCTTCACCTCTTGCATGTGGCCCGAAATATAGCGGCGGTCGAATTCTTTCAGGAACGGATAGACGGGTTCTGCAATGTCAAAAGGCTGAATACCAAAGTTAGACAGGGCAAACACCGGCACCCCTGCTGCACGCAATGCCCGCAGCAAACGCACAGAATGATCAATCGCGGGTGTGGCCATTTCGGCCCAATTATCGTGCCACATCCGCACTTCTGCGGCCCAACCGGGGTTGTCGTCCGCCGCGGCATAGATTGTGTCACGAAAATTATGACCACGGTCGACCAGATCATTGATCCCGTGCAAATCAATCTCTGCAAACATCGCCTTGCGGCGTTCAGCGCCGATGATACGGTCATAAAACCGCTCTGGCTGCCATTCAATCAGCACGTTTCCAATGTCAAAAATGACGGCCTGAATTTTTGCCATACCGGCCCCCAAAATTTCTTGTTGCGGATAGTCTAGCAGCCGGAGGATGGGTGTAAATGCTATCGCGCTGCTTGGCGTACCATCCGTTCCAATGCGTCTAAAAAACGGGCGCGATCCGCTTTGCCAAAGGGTTTTCCGCCACCCTGCCGAAACGGGTCAGCGGCGCGCATATCTGCCATTAGATCACGGGTCGCGAGCACATTACCGATATTGGCCGTCGTCAGCGGTTCGCCATTGTGTTTCAGCACAAGCGCCCCGTTTTCGATACAACGCGCGGCCAACGGAATATCCCCTGTGATCACCACATCGCCCTTGGTGGCGCGATCCGCGATCCACATATCCGCGATATCAGGCCCATCCGGTACGACAACGGTCTCAACAAACGGATTCGCCGATGGTCTAATCCCCCCGTTTGAGACGACAAACATCTTCAGTTTATGACGGGTGCCCACCCTTTCGACCTCTGCCTTGACCGGGCATGCATCCGCGTCAACATAGATCATGCGTAAAGCGCCTCTGCATGGAATGCGACATGATCTTCCATGAAGGTTGCGATAAAGAAATAGGAATGATCATAGCCCTTTTGCAGGCGGATCGTGCCTTCTTGCGATTTCGCAGCCATCGCTTGCGCGAGCGCTGGCGTGCCAAGCAAATGCGTGAACTGATCATCCGTGCCCGTATCGATCAGAACCGGACCGTCAAAGCCATCGGCCTGCATCAAAACGCTGGCGTCATGCGGGCCCCACTTGGCCTCATCTGCGCCCCAATAAGCCGTGAACTGTTTGCGGCCCCATTCGCTGGCCAACGGGTTGCAGATCGGCGCAAAAGCCGACACCGACCGAAACCGTCCCGGCAATGCCATCGCCATGGTCAATGCACCATGCCCACCCATCGAATGACCACAAATGGATTGGCGATCCATATCCAACGCAAAGCGTTCTGCCACCAGCGCGGGCAGTTCCTCGGCAACATAAGTCCACATTTTGAAATGCTTGTCCCAAGGGTGCTCGGTCGCATCAATATAAAACCCAGCTCCCTGCCCTAGATCATAGGCTTCATCATCCGGGACATCCGCACCACGCGGGGATGTATCCGGAAAAATCAGTGCAATCCCTTGTTCAGCCGCCCATGCCTGCGCACCAGCCTTGGTCATCGCATTCTCATGGGTGCAGGTCAGGCCCGACAAAAACCACAAAACAGGCACGGGGCCATGCGCGGCTTCTTCGGGCAAAAACACCCCAAAGGTCATATCGCAATTGCAGCTTGTCGATGCGTGTGAATAGACCCCTTGGGTCCCGCCATAGCAGCGATTTTCAGAAATTGTTTTCATCGTGGCCTCCTGTCAGTTGCACAACGGCTAGCGCAGGATCAAATGCTTGTCACCCACGCAATCACCAGCGAAACAGTGACCACGCTGGCAACCGTAGAAATCAAGATTGTTGCCGACACGCGGGCCGGGGCGACGCCGTAGTGCTGGGCGAGAATATACACATTCCCTGCGACCGGCAAAGACGCCGCCGCGATCATGACCCCCGCCGCATAGGGGGCGATATCGAAAACAAATAGTGCAGCAATGGCGACGGCCAGCGGGTGCAAGATCAGCTTGCAAAAGCTTAACCACCCCGCGACAGCAACACGCTCTGCCGATTTTGAGGCAAGTGACGCGCCAATCACAAACAATGCCCCAGGTGTCGCCGCGGCGCCAAGTAAACTCAGGAAATCGTTGATCGGCCCCGGAACCGAGAGGTGAGTTGCCGACGTAAGAACCCCGAATGAAATTGACACGATCATTGGGTTTTTCAGCAAACCCCGCCCCACGGTCCCCAAGACACGCGGTGACATCCGCCCATCCCGCGCACCGGTGATCAAGATGACAATCAAGCTACCAAATACGATCAAATCGACGATCAACACCATCATCACCGGCCCAATTGCGGCATCTCCAAGCAGCAAAACCAGCATTGGAACACCCAGATAGCCGACATTGCCAACAGCCGCGCATTGGGCCTCAACTGCGGCTTCAGTCATCGGGACGCCCCGGCGTAACGCGGCAAATGTGGCAATCAGATAGACCACCATTGTCGCGCAAAGATAAGCAAGGACGAAAGGCCAGTCCAACACATCATCCAGCGCCAAGTTCGCGGAAAACCGGAACAGCATCGCCGATAGGGCGAAATAGAACACAAATTTCGACAGATAGGCATTGGCCTCAGCCGGAAAGAACCCAGTTCGGGCCGCCCCATAGCCAACAGCAATCAACATGAAAAACGGCGAGGTCTGCAGAAAAATATCTATCATCTGCGATTATTCAAACGTGCCCACCGCACGGCCCAACAGCATAAACGCACGCGCGCTGCGTGTTTCGGCAAGGATAAGCAAGGCGTCATCGCTGATTTCAGGCAAAAATTGTGCGAGCATTTTGTCGAAGTAGCGCAAGAAATGCAGCATCGAATCGCGAAAAATCGTGTCGTCTTTCTTGCGGTGCATCACGGCAGCAAGTGCTGCGGGATCGGCGACACCGCCCAAGCCCGCAATCGCGGCCCCGCGCGTGCCCGCCGCAAATTTACGCCATAACTCTGCGCTGGCTGTCGTGACCTTGAGATCATCCATATAGATGCCGTCTTGCGACAAAAGCGTCAGCACATCTTGGCTTGCTTGCACCAATTGCCGGGCTTGCGGATCACGCAGCGCCGCACGCAGGGCCGCGAAACCTTCGGCATCGTCTTCGGTATTGGGAAAGTTCAAGGCACGGATCAGATCGATTGGGTCCAAAGCACTGGCAGACGCCGGGGCCACAGATACGGCGGCTGGTTTGGATTCTGGCGCGGCCTGGGGTTTTTGTACAGGTTTTGTATCAACGGGCCGTTGGGGCGCAGGCTGGCTCGCGCGGGTTTGCCGCAGCGCATCAAGTGCGGACTGCATGCGAAACGCGTCGTCACGCAACTTACGGTGCGCGCGAAGTCCCGCTGCAACCAATAAGGCGACTGCAACAGGCAAACATGTAACAACAATCAATGCCACAAACCGCAGGCTATCAAACCCCGCGTCCGTTACAATTAGCGGCGGTACCAGCAAAAAAAGCACCCCGAGCAAGACAAGCCACCCAACCGCGAACCCCACGGCAACGCGTGAAACTGGGTCTGGATCGGTGATCAAAGGGCGCGCCATACGACGATTGCCCTCTATTTGAACGTGATCGACAGGATTTCGTAGCTGCGCACGCCACCGGGGGTACGCACTTCGACGCTGTCGCCTTCTTCTTTGCCGATCAAGGCACGTGACAGGGGCGACTGCATGTTCAGCTTGCCGTTTTCGATATCGGCTTCGTATTCGCCAACAATCTGATAGGTTTTTTCTTCATCGGTCTCTTCATCAACCAATGCGACGCTCGCGCCGAATTTAATCGTGCCGGTCAGCTTGGCCACGTCAATTACATCGGCCAGTGAAATTACGCCTTCCAATTCCTTGACGCGCCCTTCGATAAAGGACTGCTTTTCCTTCGCGGAATGATATTCGGCGTTCTCGGACAGATCACCATGTTCGCGTGCTTCGGCAATGGCGCGAATGATGGCTGGGCGTTCAACAGTCTTTAGATGCTTCAATTCGGCATCCAGCTTGTCAAAACCTGCGCGTGTAAGTGGGATCTTGTCCATAATGCCTTTGCTCCGGGGTAAAAAAGTGTCAATCGGACGTTCATAGCCTAAGTGGGGTAAGCAAAGTCAAGGGTCTTGGCGCGCTACCGTGTCGCGGTCAAACGCTTTGACGTCGTGTATTGATTGCCCCACAATCCTGCATCAGGTAACGCTTAGGGCAAGCAATTTAAAGGGGGCACCGCCCCGATAGACGAAGGATACCCAGATGGCCGAGACGACACGCGAAACGATGGAATATGACGTAGTAATCGTTGGCGCAGGACCAGCCGGGCTGTCAGCGGCGATCCGCCTGAAACAGCTTGATGCTGATCTTGAGGTCGTCGTGCTTGAAAAAGGGTCCGAAGTTGGCGCGCATATTCTCTCAGGCGCGGTGCTTGACCCATCTGGCTTGGACGCGTTGATTCCCGATTGGAAAGAAAAAGGCGCGCCGTTGAACGTGCCCGTTGAAAAAGACAATTTCTATATGATGGGTGAAGCAGGCCAAATTCGCCTGCCTAATATGGCCATGCCACCGCTGATGAACAACCATGGCAATTATATTGTGTCTATGGGCAACGTGTGCCGCTGGATGGCTGAACAAGCCGAAGAGCTTGGGGTTGAGATTTTTCCCGGCATGGCCTGTTCCGAACTGGTCTTTGGCGAAAACGGCGAAGTCAAAGGTGTGGTCGCGGGCGAATTCGGCAAAGCAGCAGACGGGTCAGAAGGCCCTGGCTATGAACCTGGCATGGAACTGCACGGCAAATACGTGTTCCTATCTGAGGGCGTGCGCGGATCGCTGTCCAAGCAAGTCATCGCCAAATACAATCTGACCGATGGGCATGATGTCCAAAAATACGGTCTCGGCATGAAAGAAATTTGGGAAATCGACCCTGCCAAGCACAAGCAAGGCACCGTGACCCACACAATGGGCTGGCCTTTGGGCGGCAACGCGGGCGGCGGGTCATTCATCTACCACCTTGAGAACAATCAAGTATATATCGGGTTCGTGGTCCACCTGAACTATAAAAACCCACATATGTTCCCCTATATGGAATTCCAACGGTTCAAGCATCACCCGATGGTCGCGGATTTGCTCGAAGGCGGCAAACGCGTCGCATACGGCGCGCGTGCAATCACCGAAGGCGGCTATCAGTCTATGCCAAAACTGACCTTCCCCGGCGGCGCACTGCTGGGCTGTTCAGCGGGTATGGTCAACGTACCGCGGATCAAAGGCAACCATAACGCCATGCTGTCAGGCATCGCCGCCGCCGAAGCTGCGGTCGCCGCGATCAAAGAAGATCGCCAAAGCGATGAGCTGACCGATTATGAAACAGCAGTGCGCGAAGGGGACATCGGCGCAGACCTGAAAAAAGTACGGAACGTGAAACCGCTTTGGTCACGATTTGGACTACTCGCTTCATTGACGGTCGGCGCGATGGACATGTGGACCAACACATTTGGGTTCTCGCTACTTGGCACGCTCAAGCACGGAAAATCTGATGCAGAGGCGACAGAGGACGCCAGCAAGCACAAGGTCATCGACTATCCGAAACCAGACGGAAAGCTGTCGTTTGATCGTCTGACCAACGTGTCGTTCAGCTTTACCAACCACGAAGAAAGCCAGCCCGCACATTTGCAGCTGACCGACCCATCCGTGCCGGTTGATGTGAACCTCGCCAAATACGCTGGCCCATCCGCGCGGTACTGCCCGGCTGGCGTCTACGAATTCATTCACGAAGAAGGCAAAGACACACAGTTTGTGATAAACTTCCAAAACTGTGTGCACTGCAAAACCTGCGACATCAAAGACCCAAGCCAGAATATCACCTGGACGGTCCCACAAGGCGGTGACGGGCCGAATTACCCAAATATGTAAGTAAAAAAGGGGCCGAAAAGGCCCCTTTTTTACGCGGCATCCGTAGGGTGGATTTTAATCCACCTTACCGCAAAACATATCCACCCGGCCATGTCAGCGTGTAATCAAGCGCGATCTCTGCGCTCTCACCCGCTGGCACATTCAGATCCCATTCGAGGATGCCACGCCGCCCTTCGGGGTTCGTGCGGTCAGCGGATGGGCTGGCCGAAACGGTCACTTCGAGGTCATCCTGTTCCGAATAAGGCACCGCGTCACGCAGCAAGACATCCCAGTCTTGACCCGTCAGGTTTTCGACAGTGATCACCGCCTCTTCTTTCAGCTCATTTGTACTGCTGAACACGCCGCGGTCGCCTTCTGACCGGTTTGGGGTCATGCGGTTCAAGATAATCCCGTCTAATGGACCAAAGCCCATCTGCGTGTCCGTACCCGACGCAATCAACGGCAATTCACTAAAGCCAATCATCGTGCCATCCGCAAACATCAAGGCCGTGCCGGGCAGCAGTAATTCATCCGTCGTATTCGTAAATTCGGCGACGCGGTAAGCAATGTTGTCACGGCTTGGCACCGCTTCGGCCCAGACATCAGCGTCCAACGACAGGGTATCAAGCGGTAGGCGCAAATCTTCGACACCATTGCGAATATTTACGCGGCCCGGATAGGTATAGGTCACAGCAGCCCCGCTGAAATCTGCGGTCGCGACCACGGCAGGTGCCATCTCGGCGACCATCGCCATAGGCGCCGGCGCGTCCATCAAGGCAACAGACCCGGACATTCGGTCAGATACCGCACGCACATTGCGTTCTTTCTCTAGATCTTCTTCGGATACAATCTGGCGCAACGGCGCCCAAACGCCGCTGGGGGCGATTTGTTCACCTGGACGTGCGGTAGATAGCACCAGCTTTACATCCATCCAATCTTGACCGCTGCTTTGGCTGATCACCACCGACCGATCCAGATCAAACACAGGCGCATCTCCAGTCGTCAGCCGCATATCGTAAACGGGTGCCCAATTGGCAAAGCCTTCTTGGGTGCTAACATCAATCGCGACTTCGCCCGCCTCAGCCATCAAAACAGAAAACGTCAAAACTGATCCGTCTTTTTCAGGAGCCATCAAGGCGTCGAGCGCGCGCAGCGCATCATTCAAGGCCTTCACGTCGTCTTCGCGCGCGCGCTCGGCGGTGCGGGCCTCTTGTTCAGCAGCAAACCCCGCCTGACGCGTAGCCAAAGTTTCGGCGCCGACCATTTGGGAAAGTGCGCGGATATCATCAATACCATTGGCCGACAATGCATCACCCGCGCTGGCTTGTGAGAGGCTTTGAAGGAATGCGATTTGCTCATCAGCGGCCTGTATCCGTAACCGGATTTCCGCGATCGCCGTATCACGCATGCGCAGCACGTCCTCAAGCCGCTCGACCTCATCTTTGGCGGCCTGAATTTCCGGCGAGGTTTGGTCAGGCGTGACGGGCAAACGATCATGCGCAAGGTTCACGGCACCAATTTGCACGCCTTGCGGTGCGGCCAACCGCAACCCTTCGGTCATGAGCCCTTGGGGTAATCCGGGCACCGTGATTTCATGTTGCCCTGCGGGTAAATCAAGCGTGACCTGCCGCGTGACCGTCGCAAGGCCGGGGTAGATTGTGACGGTATCAACATGGGCTTCGCCCGTGAAACTATCCGCCAAGGCGGGCGCGCAAAGCGCGATCAAGCTGGTTGTCAAAAGTGGGCGCAACATATGTGGTCTCCTCATTGGGACTTTGAATAATTGTATGATGGTAGGACGCGCGCCACTACGCAATCCTTGGGTGGCTTGGAAATTAAATTCATGCGGCGGTTTGCAAGCAATTGACCGCCCCCGTAAAGCCGCCCACACATGCCCGTGGAGGGCCAATATGCACGCAGTAAATAGACACGCCAACCTGATCGGCAGCCTGTGGATGATCGGGGCGATGGCCTGTTTTGCGATCGAAGACGTCTTGTTCAAAGCGGCGTCCCAAAGCATGGCCGTGGGGCAACTTTTGATGCTTTTTGGCGCGGGTGGCGCGCTGGCGTTTTGGGCTATGGCGATGGTCACCAAAACCCGGTTAATCAGCCGTGATGTTGTATCGCCCGCAATGCGCGTTCGGGTAGTTTTTGAGGTTCTTGGACGCTTATTCTTTGCGCTTTCCCTTGCGCTGACACCGCTTTCTGCGACTACGGTCATCTTGCAAGCAACCCCGCTTGTCGTTGTTGCGGGGGCTGCGTTGGTGTTCGGCGAAACGGTTGGTCCACGTCGCTGGGTTGCGATTTTTATTGGGCTGTTGGGTGTTGTCATCATCATCCAACCCGGCGGTGATAGTTTTACGGCGACGTCCATTCTTGCCCTGATTGGGATGTTTGGTTTCGCGGGGCGCGACCTTGCCAGCCGCGCGGCCCCTAAAACACTGGGCACCGCCGCATTGGGGTTTTACGGGTTCATGTCCCTCTTTGCTGCTGGCGCACTTTATGCAGCCCATGAAGGCCAGCCGTTTACGGCAATCACATCCGCAAATGCCCCCTATTTGATCGGGCTCGCATTGGTCGGGGCAGTTGCATATGGCGGGTTGATGAAAGCAATGCGCACGGGCGAAGTCTCTGCCATCACGCCGTTTCGCTATGTACGGCTGTTGTTTGGGATCGGCTGCGGTGTTTTGTTTTTTGGCGAAACTGTGACACCCGCTATGTTGATCGGCAGCGCCTTGATTGTGACCTCAGGGCTGGTGATCGTTTGGCGCACAAGAACGCAAAAAGGGACGCCGTAAGCGCCCCTTTTCCAGCAGTTCGGAACGAACCGACTAGCCTTTTTTCAAACACTCACGGCCCAGTACTTCGGCGATTTGCACAGCGTTCAGCGCCGCACCTTTGCGCAGGTTGTCAGAGACACACCACAGGTTCAGGCCGTTGTCGATTGTGCTATCTTGGCGGATACGGCTGATGAAGGTTGCAAAATCGCCAACGCATTCAATTGGGGTGACGTAGCCTCCGTCTTCACGCTTGTCGATCACCATGATGCCGGGGGCTTCGCGCAGAATGTCGCGGGCTTCGTCCTCATCAAGGTGCTCTTCGAATTCAATGTTGATCGCCTCAGAATGGCCGACGAACACAGGCACGCGGACACAGGTCGCCGTGACTTTGATAGCCTTGTCGATGATCTTTTTGGTCTCGGCGACCATTTTCCATTCTTCTTTGGTCGATCCATCTTCCATGAACACGTCGATATGCGGAATCACGTTGAACGCGATCTGCTTGGTGAACTGCTTGGCAGGCTTATCATCGGTCGGATTGTAGATCGATTTGGTTTGATCCCACAATTCGTCGATCCCACCTTTGCCCGCACCGGACACAGATTGATAGGTGCTGACCACGACACGTTTGATTGTCGCGCGGTCGTGCAGTGGCTTCAAAGCCACTACCATTTGCGCGGTCGAACAGTTCGGGTTCGCAATGATGTTTTTCTTTGTGTAACCGTGAATTGCATCTGCGTTCACTTCGGGAACGATCAACGGCACATCGGGATCATAGCGGTAAAGCGAAGAGTTATCGATCACCACACAGC
Source organism: Loktanella sp. D2R18 (assembly GCF_003318235.1). Classification (GTDB taxonomy): domain Bacteria; phylum Pseudomonadota; class Alphaproteobacteria; order Rhodobacterales; family Rhodobacteraceae; genus Yoonia. The sequence goes on from NZ_QOCG01000019.1 coordinate 76,866, forward strand.
CAGCAGCGGCGGCTTTAGGGGCGTAGATTTTTGTCGCATCAGAGCCAACAGCGAATAGGGCCATGTCCCAGCCCGTGAAATCAAAGGTATCAAGGTCCTTTGTCTTCAGGGTCTTCTCACCAAAGCTGACTTCGCTACCCTGCGATTTGCGGCTGGCAAGAGCGACGATCTCGTCCACAGGAAATTCCCGTTCGGCGAGGATGTTCAGCATTTCACGGCCCACGTTACCAGTGGCCCCTACGACGGCAATTTTATAGCCCATGTCATCAATTCCTTTTTGGCGGTTGCTGCCTGTTACACCCTTCGTGAAATAAGGAAAAGAGGCATACAAAATGCCATGCATCTATCAATGCGCCCGGATCATCAAAAAATACGTCGAAAGCGGATTTTGGGGTTTAGATGTATAGGCTTACATAAGACCCTTTCGTTCAAAACGTGATTTGGAATTGTACGTACAGCCCGATATGCTGACCGCGAACAACAACCGAAAAGAACCGCCCCATGAAACGCGCCCTCCTTTCACTTGCTACCACCGCCGTTTTTGCAAGCTCGGCGCTGGCCCAAAGCCAAGCAGAACAAGACCGCTATGATGCGCTTGTGGCACACTATCAATCCGCCACAATCGTTGGAGAGCCAAGCCTTTCGCCCTGCACATTGTCCGAAAACGCCGCAGGTTATTGCCTGAATATTACGGTGGTTGCGGCCCCAGCGGACCACATTACTGGCCCTTATTGCCCGCTTAACATTTCCGACACCGCCGAGGCTGGCGGCAAATGGTTCGTCGACGGCAAAGTCATGGATGTCGATGGGGAATTCATCGCCAATCTCTCAGAAATTTACCAAGATGACATCTGGCAAATGTTTGATCCAGAAACTGGTGATGTTTTCCTGCGTAACAATGAGATCGGCTGTATCGTGGCCGGTGATCCGACCAACGCAACCGGGCAGCCCAACAATATCTGCGTTGATTGTAGCCTCGGCTTTATCGGTGAGACCGTCACCAACACCTATCAAATCCCGCTTAGCCCGGTCCCGCGTGAAACCAGCGAAAGCGACATCCGTCAAGGCGTCGGTCTAGCGTTCAACGGCGTTAAGGTCGAAGGGCCAGCGCCGCTTGAATTGATCCTTGGCGGGCATACACTTGGGCCGTTCGATGATTGCGGGGGGCATATTAACCCTTCCGAAGGCTATCACTATCATGGGATCATGGACGGCTGCGGCGCGCGTGTTGCAGCCGCGATCGATGGGCATGCGGCACAATTGGGTGTCGCGCTGGATGGGTTTGATCTGTACGAACAGCTTGATCAAGACGGCACAGAACCCGCTGATTTAGACGCCTGCCGTGGACATAGCGTAGCGGGGTTGGGCTATCACTACCACGTATCAGATACAGCGACGAACCAAATCCTGCCCTGCCTGACCGGGCAAACCGCCTGCACCCAACTCAACGAAGACGGCGGCTGTGACCCGTCGCCACGTGGCGGCAGACCGAGCGGCCCACCTCCGGGCGCAGATCAGTAAGATGGGTGCATCATACAGGCAAAGCCGTGGTATGCCGCACCGTCCGTAAAGAAAACGAAGATTGCATCTGCGCCACACCGGGCAGACGCGCCAAATAACGGCGATGGATGCGCGCGAAATCATCAGTGTCGTCCGCCACGACCTTGAGCAGGTAGTCAGCTGTACCCGCCATCAAGTGGCATTCCAGCACATCTGGCACCAGTGCCACCGCCCGTTCAAACGCGTCCAGCACCTCATCCGCTTGCGCGCTGAGCGTGATTTCAACAAACACGGTTGTCGGCAGGCCCACTTTGCGCGGGTCGAGCAGCGCAACATAATCGCGGATATAGCCGTCTTTTTCCAACCTTTGTACCCGACGGTGGCAAGCCGATGGTGACAGGTTCGCAACCTCGGATAGTTCCGCATTCGACATGCGTCCAGTTTTTTGCAGCACCTGCAAGATTCGGCGATCGATACTGTCCAGCTCCATGTGACGCACAATCCTTTTGAAATTTAAAATATTTACGCACGATCTTGCCACAGTTAGCGCAAACAACCAATGCTATTCCCAAAGAAATTGTGCCTGATCAGGCCGAAGGTTTCCCAACACAGGAGGAGAAACAATGCACATCGGTTGCCCAAAAGAGATCAAACCCCAAGAATTCCGCGTTGGTATGACCCCAAACGCGACACAAGAGGCTGTCAATCACGGCCATAGCGTGACCATCGAAACAGGTGCTGGGATCGGCGCAGGCTTTAGCGACGCCGACTATATCGCTGCTGGCGCTGCTATCGCAGGCACTGCCGCTGAGATTTTCGCGGCCGCAGATATGATCGTTAAGGTCAAAGAACCCCAAGCCGTTGAGCGCAAAATGCTGAGTGAAGGGCAAATTCTATTCACCTATCTGCACCTTGCTGCCGATATGGATCAAACCCGTGATCTGATGGAATCAGGTGCGACATGTATTGCCTATGAAACGGTCACTGATGATCGTGGCGGCCTGCCACTGCTTGCGCCAATGTCAGAAGTCGCCGGGCGCTTGGCCCCGCAGGTTGGGGCGTGGACCCTGCAAAAGGCTAACGGAGGACGTGGTGTTTTAATGGGCGGTGTGCCCGGCGTCGGCCCTGCCCGCGTTGTCGTGATCGGCGGCGGCGTTGTTGGCACACAAGCCGCGAAAATCGCGGCGGGCATGGGCGCGGATGTCACTGTGCTTGACCGGTCGCTTGCGCGGTTGCGCTATCTTGACGACGTATTTGGTGGGCAGTTCAACACCAGCTACGCCAGCGCAGGCAACACTATAGAGCTTGCCCGTGAAGCAGACATGATCATCGGCGCAGTATTGATCCCTGGTGCGGCTGCCCCCAAGCTAATCTCGCGCGCGCAATTGGCCGAATTGAAACCCGGTGCAGCGCTTGTGGACGTGGCCATTGACCAAGGTGGCTGCTTTGAGACATCGCGCGCAACAACCCACCAAGACCCAGTCTACGAGGTCGATGGAATCATGCATTACTGCGTGGCCAACATGCCGGGTGCGGTCGCGCGCACATCCACAATCGCGCTTGGGAATGCGACGATGCCCTTTATGATCGCATTGGCTGACAAAGGCTGGCGTCAATCCTGCGAAGATGACGCGCATCTGCTGCGCGGGCTGAATGTGCATGCAGGCAAACTGACCTATGCTGCCGTTGGAACAGCGCTTAAAATTGACGTGTTATCGCCAAGTGCCGCGCTTAAGTCATAAACACAAAAAGGCCCGCTAAATCTGCGGGCCTTTTTACCTTTCTCTATAGCGCGAAGCTTACTTCTTCAAAGCTGCCAAGATATCCGCAAGTAGCTCTTCTTGCGTTGGGCCTTTTGGCGCCTCTGGTGCTGCCTCTTCTTCTTTGGCAGCAGCGTCTTTGGCCCGGTTCACTGTCTTTACCAACATGAACACCACAAACGCGATAATTAGAAAGTTGATGATAGCCATAATGAACGACCCGTAAGCAAAGATCGATGCGCCAGCTTCGCGCGCAGCTTCGAGCGACGCACCTGCAGGAACTTCGCCCGCAAGAACCGCGTATTTGTTAGTAAAGTCCATACCGCCGGACACCAGCCCGATGATTGGGTTAATCAAATCGCCCACAAGCGATGTCACAATCGCCGTAAAGGCGGCACCAATGATGATACCGACAGCCATATCCATGACGTTGCCCTTGGCGATAAAGCTTTTGAATTCGTTGATCATAATTTGTCTCACTCTTTCTGTTGCGCATTGGCGCACATCATCCTCTATTTTTGGGAAGGTTTCCATAGGTTTTAATCTCGTGCGGCGGACATAAGTCAACGGGGCCAGACACCGACAATAGGACCACCAATCATGATTGATAGAACTGCTTTTCCGATTACGGCGCGTTGGCCTGCCAATGACCCATCGGTTATCCAACTTTATTCGTACCCCACACCAAACGGGGTAAAGATTTCAATCGCGCTCGAAGAAATGGGTTTGCCCTACGAGCCGCACCTTGTGACGCTCAGCGATGCAGACGTCAAAAGCCCCGCGTTCCTCTCGTTAAACCCCAACAACAAGATCCCCGCCATCATTGATCCCAACGGGCCAGATGGCCCTATCGGGCTATTCGAAAGCGGCGCGATACTATTGTATCTTGCTGAAAAATCAGGGAAGTTTTTAGGAAACACAGCGGCCGAAAAGGCGACGATCACGCAATGGCTCATGTTCCAAATGGGTGGGCTTGGCCCGATGCTGGGGCAGATGGGGTTTTTCTACAAATTTGCCGGTGCCGATATCGAAGACCCCCGCCCGCGTGAACGGTATCTGAACGAAGCAATCCGCCTTTTGGCTGTTTTAGACGGCCAACTTGAAGGAAAAGACTGGATCGCGGGCGGCTTTTCCATTGCCGACATCGCGATTGCGCCCTGGATCAACGCGCTTGAATTTTATGGCACCAAAGACGTAGTCGGCTATCACGACCTGAAAAACGTGCCGGCCTATGTTGAGCGGTTTTTTGCCCGCCCAGCCGTTCAAAAGGCCAAATTCATCCCGAACCCAAACGGGTAGTTAGGGCAACTGCCCGCTGATGACATAGCGCAAAATCTCAACGACTTGTGCCGGCTCTTGCACCACCGCAAGGGCCGCCGCGTCGATCTCTTTCAGCGCATGTTGGTGATCTGCCCCATGCATCACGATCAATGATTTACCCAAGGCCGCCGCATAGCCCGCGTCAAACGCCGCGTTCCACTGTTTGTATTTGTCTCCAAACCGCACAACGACGACATCCGCGTTTTCAATAGCGTGCCGGGTGCGGATCGCGTTTAGTTTCGCGCCTTTGTTGTCGTGCCAAAACTTGTCAGACTCAGCCCCCATAATCGCAACGCCGCAATCATCTGATGCCGCGTGATCCGTCACCGGGGCAGAAAATGTAACGGCCAAATCCGCCGCCGCTGCGGTGATCTGATCGCGCCAATCTGTATGAATTTCACCCGATAAATAGACATTCAGCATGGTTTTCTCCCTTATCCGCGCAGCACGCCACCGGTCGCTTTGGTGACTTTTTCAACGATTTTCGCTGACACCGCTTCGATCTCCGCGTCTTTGAGCGTCTTATCTTTGGGCTGCAAACGCACGGTCACGGCAAGCGATTTCTTACCTTCGCCCAGCGCCCCGCCGATGAATTCATCAAAAATACGCACATCAGCGATCAACGCCTTGTCAGCACCGGCCGCTGCGTTCACCAATGTCAGTGCCGCAACATCGGCGTCTACGACAAAGGCGAAATCGCGGTCAACGGCTTGCAAATCGGTCGCGGCCAACGCGGGCCGGGTCGCGGATTTGTTTTTCGGGGTTGGAATTTCATCAACCCAAATTGTAAAGCCAACTGCCGGCCCTTTGATGCCCATGGTGCTGAGCACTTTGGGGTGCAATTCACCAAAGACAGCCATGACCTTTTTCGGGCCAAGACAAATTTTGCCGTGCCGTCCGGGGTGCCACCATTCGGATGCGCCGCGCATAATCTGAACTTTGGCAGGTGCGCCGATCGCTCTCAGGATCGCCTCGGCATCAGCCTTAGCATCAAATAGATCGACAGGGCGTGCCGCGCCATGCACGTCTTTGGGCGCGGTCTGCCCGATCAAAACGCCACTGATCAGATTGTGTTGCTGCCCCGGCTCACCGCCATGAAAAGCAGCCCCAACCTCGAACAAAGCCATATCCATGAAACCGCGCGCCTGATTGCGGGCGGCTGCGCGCAACAGACCGGGCAAAAGCGCAGGACGCATATGTGACATTTCCGAACTGATCGGGTTTTCAAGCATCGTGGCGTCATCACCGCCGCCAAACAGCGTCGCGGCCTCGCGGTCGATGAACGTATAGGTCACACATTCATTGTACCCAAGCGTCGCCGCCGTCCGGCGCGCCGCTTGCTGGCGCAATTGCCCATCGGTCAAAATCGGCTTTGGCACGCCAGAGGTCATCCGCGGCAATGGCACGCCCTGCAATTTCGTCAGGGACGCAATGCGCGCGACTTCCTCGACCAAATCGGCCTCACCCTGCACATCCGGACGCCAGGAGGGCACGCTTGCCATATTGCCCTCAAGCTTGAATCCAAGCGCAGTCAGCGTCTGGCGCTGCGTGCTTTCAGGGATATCCATCCCAACTAGGCTGATCACACGTTTTGCGTCCAGCTTATACGCGCGCGCCGTGTCAGGCACGCGACCCGCGTGAATAACTTCGGACACTTCGCCACCCGCGATATCAACGATCATGCGTACGGCATGTTCCAAACCTTCGGGCGTGAACGCCGGGTCAACACCGCGTTCAAACCGGTAGCGCGCATCTGAATTGATCTTGAGCGCGCGCCCCGCATATGCAATCTGCACCGGGTCCCAATAGGCGCTTTCGACGAACACATTCACGGTCTCTTCGGTGCAACCGGTCGCCGCACCGCCCATGATCCCGGCAATGCTTTCAACACCAGTATCATCCGAAATCACCATCTGGCCCGGCTGCAAAGTATAGTCTTTGTCATCAAGCGCAGTGATCACTTCACCACCTGCGGCGCGGTGTACGCGCAGGTTGCCAGCAACCTTATCCGCATCGAATACGTGCAGGGGGCGGTTCAAATCATAGGTGAACCAATTGGTCACATCGACCAAGAAACTAATCGGGCGCAGTCCAATCGCGCGCAATTGCTGCTGAAGCCACTCAGGGCTCGGGCCATTCTTCACACCCTTAATCAAGCGGCCATAGAAAACTGGACACCCATCAAGCGTATCCTCATCAATGGATACATTCAGGTCTGCCTTGAAAGAGGCCGCAACCGGATCAACTTCGCATGGTTTCAGCGTGCCCAAACCGCGGGCGGCCAAATCACGCGCAATCCCACGCACACCCAACGCATCAGGCCGGTTCGGCGTAATCGCGATCTCGATCACCGGATCGACCTTTGCCGGATCGTTTGCAGCCAGCCAATCGGCAAAGTTTTCACCAACCTCACCCGATGGCAATTCAATGATGCCGTTATGTTCGTCGGACAGTTCCAGCTCTTTTTCAGACGCCATCATGCCAAAGCTATCGACACCACGGATATTGCCGACCTTGATAGTGATATCGAGGCCGGGGATATAAGTACCCGGTTTTGCCAAGACTACAGTGATCCCCGCACGCGCATTGGGCGCGCCGCAGACAATCTGGGTTTCGCCTTCATCCGACTGTACCTTACAGACCTTCAGCTTGTCCGCATCAGGATGCTTTTCGGCGTGGGTCACCTTAGCGATGGTAAAATCGCGCAGCTTTGCCGCTGGGTCTTCGATGCCTTCGACCTCAAGCCCAAGGTCAGTCAGCGCGTCAGCGATCTGATCAAGGGTCGCGTCTGTCTCAAGATGGTGTTTCAGCCAGGAGAGGGTGAATTTCATAGGTCCGGTCCTGCGGTTTGCATTGGTTGGATTGGGCTTAACGGATTACGCACAAATGGGAAAGGCTGTAGGGTGGGGTTTACCCCACCGCCCCGTCAAAGTTCACGACCAGCAAGGTCTTCGACCAGTTCAAAGGTTTCAAATACGAGCATCATTTCGGGGTGAAACTCGCCGTTCCGCTTAAAATAAGCTTTGTGTGATTTGCGCCATGCAAGCAACGTGTCGTCTTCGCCTTCAGACAGCGCCATCTCTTCGGTGACATCACAATAGCGGACCTCTTCGACGCCCGTTGTGCGGATCACCAACGCGGGGGTACCATCCCAATTGGCGGCAATATCGCAGCGGCCCACGACGGGCAGCGCATCCGGGTCATCGTCAAACTCTGACAGCGGCGCGCAGGTCGCGCGTTTCTTGCCCTTGCGGACCAGCGCAATCAAATGCTGGCACAGCTCTGGCCCATCACCAAACCGAAACGTCCCCGCGCCGGGGTATGTGTCTTGCAGGTCTTCAATTTCATCGGCCATTTGGTTTCCATTCATTCAAAACAGAGGGCAGCGTGCGGACCTCAGGGTGGGTGCGAAGCGCCCTCCCCATGGGGGAGGTCCGGGCGCTGCCCGGCGATGCCGGGCAAGATTAAAAGTGGCCTCCACTTCACGTCTTTCTGCTCACTTGTTCTTCCAATAATTATAGTGCGCAAACATCATTGGAACGCAGAATACGTGCACTATCAGGAGAAGCATCACAAACGCCCATGCAGGTAATTCAAGCATCCCCAAAAGTAAGATCAGCATCAGGACAGGACCAAACCACAATAGGCTACCTTGCAACCGCGACACACGTGATACGAGAACAAAGCAACGATCATAGTATGCTGCTACCAAAACTCCGACTAACTGCACATTTACTCCCTACAGCCCACCATGCAGCGTCGGCACTTGAAGCGCGCCAAACCCATAGTGGCGCAGCCAGCGCAGGTCTGAATCAAAGAACGCACGCAGGTCAGGGATGCCGTATTTCAGCATCGCGATCCGGTCGATGCCAACGCCAAAGGCAAAGCCCTGCCAGAGATCGGGATCAATCTTCGCGGCTTGCAGTACCTTGGGGTGGACCATGCCAGAGCCAAGAACCTCGAGCCAACCGTCGCCTTCGCCGACCTTCAACTGCCCATCAACCCATGAACACTGAATATCCACCTCGGCCGATGGTTCGGTGAACGGGAAGTGGGACGCGCGGAAACGGGTTTTCACGCGGGCACCAAAATAGGCGCTAAAGAATTCCTCAAGCACCCATTTCAGGTTCGCCATGCTGATGTCTTTATCGATGGCGAGGCCCTCAACCTGATTAAACATCGGCGTATGCGTTTGGTCATAATCCGCACGGTACACACGACCGGGGCAGATGATGCGTATAGGGGCGCCATTCGCCTCCATGCTGCGGATTTGCACTGGGCTGGTGTGGGTGCGCAACACGTGCGGCGGGCGGTCATCATCCGCGCCGCGATGCGTATAAAACGTATCCATCTCAGCCCGCGCAGGGTGGTGGCCGGGAATGTTGAGCGCGTCAAAATTATACCAATCGGATTCGATCTGTGGCCCTTCGGCAACCGAAAAACCCATATCGGCAAAGATCGCGCTGACCTCTTCGGTGACCTGACTGATCGGGTGGATTGACCCCACGCGGCGGTCACGTGATGGCAATGTCACATCCAGCCATTCGCTCCGCAGTCGTTCATCCAGCGCCGCATCTGCAAGCGCGGCCTTTTTACCTGCCAAGGCGCTGTTAATTTCGTCCTTCAACGCATTCAGCGCAGGACCAGCTGTTTGGCGCTCTTCTGGGGACATCTTGCCTAGTTCGCGCATTTTCAGGCTGATTTCGCCCTTTTTGCCAACCGCTTGAACACGCAGGTCTTCGATCGCGGCCTCATCAGCAGCGTCAGCAATTAGGGAAAGGTATCTATTTTTAAGTTCTTGCATCAGCCCACACACTGTCAGGTTTCCTATCGCCCCCTGCTATCATAGCGGGGCCTGAATGCAATGTGGTACAGACGCTATACCCACAGGCGACACAAGCGCCCGACATGCCACGTATTCCATATCAGTCATGAAACTGTCATAAATCAAATCGCAGCGTCAACACCCCAACCAAGCACCTTGCAAAGTCACCGCATGTCAAATTCCTACTATGATTTATCCCGTCAAAGCCACCTTGCGGAGGGGCGTGGTCAATTGATTTTTCAACATCCCAAAAAGAAAAACCGGTTGATTAAGGTCGTAAAGCCAAATGAAAAGAAACGCATTCTCAAACGATATTCGGTGTGGCGTTACAATCGACTACGTGGCTGGCAACGCGAATTGAGCGAATATATTGCGACGCTGTCCCGCACTGGAACTCATTGCGATCGACTGACACGCTACTATGGGTTTTGTGATACATCATACGGCCCCGGCATTGTCGTAGAGAAAATATCAGACCCGAATGGTTATCTTGCCCCCACATTTTCAAGTTATCTAAATAAAATGCAACACAGCGCAACCACGCTGGCCAAACTCCGAAATGATGTTGAAGAACTTTTTGACACGCTTAATCGTGATCAGGTCCACTTTCACGATATACATCAGCGCAACATCGTCGTTAGCGGCGACACGAATCCGCGCCTCATGGTTATTGACGGTTTGGGCAACCCAGCCCTCATGCCTTTTACGCAATTTAGCAAACGCGCATTCCGCAAAATTGCAATGAGTGGGAAAGACCGTATTCTAAAAGCCATTGATCGTTCGACAAGCACCATCTGACGGCTCCCGCCCGACCCGTCGCCATCATCCTGGTGCGATTTTAGCGATCTCAGATCGAAAATACGCCAATGTTACGGTCGCTCTGTTCCCCGCGACGCCATGATATTTTGAACGCCCGGACGATGTCGGCAGTCCAGCCCAAATACCCGCGAGGTTATTCATGAACCTTTGCTGGCTAAGGTCCCCGGCCAGAAATGCGGGCAAACCCGCGTCCAACAGCAGCACATCAGCAAGCCGGTCCTGCATTTGCGGTGTAAATCGGTCTGTCCTGCGCGCACCTGTTTGTTCAACCACGCGCGTCAATGTATCAGGGATAAATTGATAGCGACCAATCGCATGCGGCTGTCCCGGTGTTTCCGCAATCCAAACAAATATTTCGCCAATGGTCATCTGGGTTGGCGGTCTGGGTGGCTTAATCACGGCCCCGTGCTGCACCGCGTCATACCCTGCGAACGGGGATTCAGCCTGCCCAATGATGTAGCGCACGCGCTGGACCGCGCTGGCATCGATCCCAAGCGGTGCCGTATGCCGTGCAACCACAGGAAATGGTGCAAAAAAGCTTGCACCCGCGCTGCCTGCAAATAGGCTCGCACCTGTTGACGCAGGTTCAGCTGCATCAATAGATTGCGCCAACAACCCGCGCGCTGACCCAAACGCACCGTCCCCGACAAGCGAACCTGTTTCCGCCCGACAGATCACCGGATAAACTACCAACGTGCAACAGATTACAAAACGCAAGATCATCATAGCGCAGAGTATCTAGTAGATTCGTTGCGTTTTCGTTTCTAAAAAGCCACGAATGCAAAAAAGGCCGCATCAGTTTCCTGACACGGCCTTTTCTAATTCAGTACACTTGGCAGCTTAGGCAGCCAGTGCGTCCTTAGCCTTGCCAACGATTGTCGCAAATGCGTCAGGTTCGTTCACGGCCAGATCGGCCAGAACCTTACGGTCGACTTCGATGCCAGCCAATGTCAGGCCGTTGATGAACTTTGAATAGTTCAGTGTTTCGTCAACTGAACGCACACCTGCGTTGATCCGTTGAATCCACAAAGCGCGGAAGTTGCGCTTGCGATTGTGACGGTCGCGTGTTGCATATTGATTGGCTTTGTCGACGGCCTGTTTGGCGACTTTAAAAGTCTTTGACCGGCGATCATAATAACCTTTGGCAGCGTCGAGAACTTTTTTGTGACGACGATGAGTGACTGTACCACCTTTAACGCGCATATCCTAAATCCCTCTAATTAACGTGCGTAAGGCATCATTGATTTAACGATACCTTCATCAGCTTTGCACAATGTGGTTGTGCCACGTGCGTTACGAAGGAATTTGTTCGAGCGTTTGATCATGCCGTGTTGCTTGCCCGCTTGGGCAGCCACGACACGGCCAGAAGCCGTCGTTTTGAACCGCTTTTTGCAGCTCGATTTTGTCTTCATCTTCGGCATTTCCGTCTCCTCTTTGGGTCGGTAGAAAACGCGACTCGGCATGCCATATCGGCCGGACGCGCGGGTTCAGACGCGCCGTATAGGACGCATCCGAACAATTGGCAAGTGGATTAGAGCAGATAGCGCCCGATCACATCGACAAAGATCTCGTCAATCGTCGAAATGCCATAGACGCCCGGATTCTCTTGCATCGCATAAGCAATACTGACGCCGCCCAGCACACCAAATGCGATCGCGACCCGCGGAAAGCGACGATCCGAGAACGCAGCGATCAAGGCCGGAATTGCAAAAGCGCAGCACAGCACGCCCACCACAAAAATCAGGTCCAAATCCATATCAGTGTTCCCGCAAATCGTTTCCCGACAACTTAATCCGCTTCGGCAGGGAAGATCAAACGTTCATCGCACGGGGCGACACGCAGAATGTTGGTCGAACCGGGCGTGTTGAAAGGCACACCAGCGGTAATGACCACCATATCATCTTTGGTCGCGAGGTTTTGACCAATGGCTGCACGCACAGCAGCGATCACCGCATCCTTAAAACGGTCAACCGGGCCAGTGACCACACAATTTGTCCCCCAAGATAGGCAAAGGCGACGCGCCGTATCAATATGGCTGGTCATGGCAATGATCGGCACGCGCGGACGTTCGCGTGATACAAGCAAAGCAGTCGTGCCGGATTGTGAGAAACAGCAGATCGCTTTGACATCGGTCGTTTCAGCGATTTCGCGTGCCGCGGACACAATACCGTTCGCTACTGTTTTACCCTCCGTGTGGCGTGATGCCTCGATGATATCCGTGTAGGTTGGGTCAGTTTCAACCTCGCCTGCGACATTGTTCATCGTGGTTACCGCTTCGATCGGATAATCACCCGCCGCCGATTCAGCAGAAAGCATGATTGCATCTGCACCTTCATAAATCGCGGTCGCAACGTCGGAGACTTCGGCGCGGGTCGGCATTGGGGAATCGATCATTGATTCCAACATCTGCGTCGCAACAATCACCGGCTTCGCCGCCGCGCGTGATTTGCGGATCAATTGTTTTTGGATTGGCGGCACCGCGTGCACAGGCAATTCTACACCCAGATCACCGCGGGCAACCATGATGCCATCACTGACTTTCAGAATTTCATCAAACGATTTCACTGCGTTTGGTTTCTCGATCTTGGACAAGATCGCAGCACGGCCCTTGGCCAAAGCACGGGCTTGTTCAACATCGGCAGCACGTTGCACGAACGAAAGGGCCAACCAGTCAACACCCAATTCGCATACGAATTCGAGGTCTTTGAGATCCTTTTCAGACAGCGCCGCCAATGGCAGGGTCACGTCTGGCACATTCACGCCTTTGCGGTTCGAAATTGTGCCACCGACGATGACTTCACAATCCGCAAAAGTCGCGCCGCAATCTTTCACGCGTAGTTTGATTTTGCCGTCATTCACCAACAGGTGCGCGCCGGGCTCTAGGGCATCAAAAATTTCTTTATGCGGCAGCTTCACGCGATTGACGTCGCCTTCGGCATCATCAAGATCTAACCGAAATGACGCACCAACGACCAATTCCTCTTCGCCATTTGCAAAGACACCGACACGCAGTTTTGGTCCCTGCAAGTCAGCGAGAATTGAAATCGGGCTGTCCAAATCTTTTTCAACTTGGCGAATAATTTCGTGGCGGACGCGAATTTCAGCGTGATCACCATGTGACATATTCAAACGAAAAACATCAGCGCCCGCTTCGTGCAACGCTCGGATCATTTCGTAATCATTGGAGGCAGGGCCAAGTGTGGCGACGATCTTTACGTTGCGGTGACGTCTCATGATAATTCCTTCGTGCGTCTAATGCCGTTAGCGATAACACCCGGCTTTGCGCCCTTATTGCGCAATTCTATCTCTATCACAACTAGCCTACTACGCGTGACACCGGAATGACATCAAACATGTCACATGCGCCCTTTTTATAGGCTGCCATTGCAGCTAGGTTAAGACAACAACGGAGGATACCATGGACGACCAAACCCGGATCGAGATCGAAGCCGCCGCATTTCGACGCTTGCAACGGCACTTGATGCAAGACCGCCCCGACGCGCAAAACATCGACATGATGAATCTGGCCGGATTCTGCCGCAACTGCCTGTCACGCTGGTACCAAGAGGCCGCAAATGAACGCGGCATCGAAATGGACAAAGATGCGGGGCGTGAAGCGTTCTATGGAATGCCGTTTGCGGAATGGAAAGCAAAACACCAAACCGAAGCGAGCGCCGAAGCACAAGAAGCGTTCAAGACATCGCATAGTTGATTATAAGGCCACATGTCCGCGCCCCTGCAATGCCAAAAGTTAAAAAGCCGCTGGGGCCCAATGCACCCAGCGGCTATGTCTTTTGAGATGGTGCTTTAAATCGCGACCTTACGGCTTTCGTCCAAATATATCTCGCGCAGACGCGCGGCGATTGGGCCGGGTGTGCCTGTGCCGATGGTTGCGCCGTCGATATCGACCACGGGCATCACGAATGTACTGGCGGAGGTGATGAAGGCTTCGTCGGCTTCTTGCGCCTCAGCAATGGTAAAGCTGCGCTCTTCGACCTGCATTTGGGCCTCGCGTGCAAAACGCAAAACGGCAGCGCGGGTAATCCCGTGCAATATTTCATTGCCGAGGTTGCGGGTGATGATCGTGTTGCCTATGACAATATAGGCGTTGTTTGACGTGCCTTCGGTCACGGCTCCGTCTTCGACCATCCAAGCGTCATCAGCGCCCGCGGCCTTGGCCATCATTTTGCCCATTGATGGGTAGAGCAATTGCACGGTCTTAATATCACGACGCGCCCAGCGTTGATCTTCGATAGAGATGACCTTGATGCCTTTTTGCGCGGCCGGATTATCGGCAAGACCGGGTTTGTTTTGTGTGAACAGAACAACTGTCGGGGTCGTCGTTTCAGGGTCGGGAAACGCAAAGTCACGGTCGTCAGGTGCACCACGTGTGATTTGCAGATAAATCATGCCCTCTTTGATACCGTTCAAACGCACCAGTTCGCGGTGCACCTCAAGCAGATCGGGCAACACAGCCGGGTGTGGCATGTCAAGCTCATCCAAAGAACGTGCAAGACGCTTGGCGTGACCATCAAAATCAATCAACTTACCGTCCAGCACCGACGTGACCTCGTAAACGCCGTCGGCCATCAAGAACCCACGATCAAAGATCGAAATCTTGGCTTCGTTTTCAGGTAGGTAGTCGCCGTTGACGTATACTGTGCGCATGGTCATCCCCATAATGCGGCGGCAGGTGCATGCACGCCATTGTCATCAAATTGCAGTGGTTGGTCACGGTCTTCGGCCAATAAGAGCGGCCCGTCAAGGTCCGTAAACGCCACGCCCTGCGCCAAAATGGTCGCTGGCGCCATCGCAAGCGACGATCCGACCATGCAGCCGACCATCACGCCGTAACCCTCTTTGATCGCTTGCTCTTTCAAAGCAAGAGCCTCAGTCAGCCCGCCTGTCTTATCCAGCTTGATATTCACCATATCGTATTTACCCTTGAGCCCCGGCAGGCTCGCGCGATCATGACAACTTTCATCGGCACAAACGGGCAAGGGGCGCGCGATCTCAGAAAGCATGTCATCGGCGCCTGCGGGCAGCGGCTGTTCAACCATCTGCACACCAAGGCGGATCAAATGCGGCGCAAGGTCAGCATAGACGTCAGCGGTCCAGCCTTCGTTGGCATCCACGATAATCTGCGACGCTGGCGCACCACGGCGCACGGCCTCTAGCCGGGCCATATCATCTGGGGTGCCCAGTTTGATTTTTAGCAGCGGACGAAACGCATTTTTGGCGGCCTGCGCTTGCATCGCTTCTGGCGTATCAAGTGACAGGGTGAAGGCCGTGATCTCGGGTTTGGGCGCGGGTAAATCCAACAAATCCCACACGCGTTTGCCCGCACGTTTCGCCGCATGATCCCAAAGTGCGCAATCTAACGCGTTGCGTGCGGCACTCGCAGGCAGCGCATCGGGCAGATCGTCCCACGTCCCTTCGAATTGTGCGATCTGCGCGGTCACGCTATCCAGCGTTTCGCCGTACCGGGCGTAGGGCACGCATTCACCACAACCAGTGACGCCCTCACCCTGCGCGGTGACGGTCAAGACTTCGGCCTGCGTGCGCGATCCGCGACTGATCGTAAACACCTGCGCCAGCTGGAACACGTCGCGCGTTACGTCGAACTTCATCACGATACCCTTTTCGCTCGTTGCCCTACGAGGCCCAATCAAATTTAGTTAAGTTTGATTTACAGCGCCACAAGCGCATCGACCAGCCGTTCAGCACCTTGACGGTATGTATCCACCGCAGGCAGCCCCATGCGGGCTTCGACTTCGGCCAGATATGCCTCGGCTTCCGCTTCAGACAAATGCTGGGTGTTCACGGAAACACCAATCACTTGGCAATCTGGATTCGCGATACGCGCCAACGGAAGCGCGGTATCGCGCAACTTTTCAAGGCTTTGCAACGCATAACCCGGCAGACCGCGCATATGGGCGCGGGTCGGTTCATGCGCCAACACAAGCGCGTCGGGCTGGCCGCCATGGATCAACGCCATCGTCACGCCCGAATAAGACACGTGGAACAGGCTGCCCTGCCCCTCAATGTGATCCCAGTGATCATCATCATTGTCCGGGGTTAGGTATTCGACCGCACCCGCCATGAAATCGGCGATCACAGCGTCCAGCGGCACACCGCCCCCGGTAATCAAAATGCCCGTCTGCCCGGTTGGGCGGAAGGTCGACTTCAAGCCGCGCTTTTGCATTTCCGCATCCATCGCAAGACCCGTGTACATTTTCCCAACGGAGCAATCGGTCCCTACAGCCAAACAACGTTTGCCTGTACGTTTTTTGCCGTTGGCAATTGGATAGGCCACAGACGGAATACGCACATCAAACAAGGTGCGCCCGTTCACACGTGCAGCTGCCATCAAGTCGTTTTCATCGCGCAGCAAATTGTGCAGACCCGAAGCAATATCAAAGCCCATTTGCAGGGCTTCGACCAAGACTTCTTTCCACGCATCCGAAATCACACCACCGCGATTGGCGACCCCGATAACAAGGGTCTTGGCACCTGCCTCTTTCGCTTGGGCGAGAGTCATATCGGCAACGCCGACGTCTGCACCACAACCTGGCATGCGAAATTGGCCGACGGCGTTATCGGGGCGCCAATCTTTGATCCCCTGCGCCACCTTCGCGGCAAGCTGATCAGGCGCATCGCCAAGAAACAAAAGATATGGGGTCTGGATCATGGGACTACTCCGAATGCAGGGAAAACTCTTTCTTGACGATTACAGCGCCAATCGCGGGAATTCTTTGTTACCTTAGCCTATTGCCAGCTATAAGACGCAAAAATATCGCGCCAAATTGCAATAGTTCGAATAATTTTGCGTACAGCCCGTAGGGTGGATCTCGATCCACCAGCACACAAAAAAAACCCGGGCGCAAACGCCCGGGTCATGCTCACTTCACAAAGGTTAAGTTTAACCTTTTGAGAACTCAGGGTAGGCTTCCATGCCCAGTTCAGATACATCCAAACCGTTGATTTCAGCTTCTTCAGAAACCCGGATACCGACGGTTGCTTTCAGGATGAACCAGACAACAGCCGATGCAACGATGGTCGCAAGACCAATCACAACGATACCGAATAGTTGCTGACCAACACTTGCGCCACCAGTCAACACAACAGCCAGCGTACCCCAGATACCGCAGACGAGGTGAACTGGAATCGCGCCAACAACGTCATCGATCTTGAACTTGTCAAGAAGTGGTACGCTAACGACAACCAAGACGCCGCCAATCATACCAATGATCGTAGACAGGCCCAAAGACGGCGCCAAAGGCTCAGCGGTGATAGACACCAGACCAGCAAGTGCGCCGTTCAGAACCATTGTCAGGTCGACTTTTTTGTACAAAAGCTGTGTGAGCAGCAGCGCAGCAACGGCACCACCAGCAGCAGCCGCGTTGGTGTTCGAGAAGATGCGTGATACATCAGCAACATCGCCAACGGAACCCATAGCAAGCTGTGAACCACCGTTAAAGCCGAACCAGCCCATCCACAGGATGAATGTACCCAATGTGGCCAATGGCAAGTTTGAACCGGGGAAAGGTGTTACCTTACCGTCTTTGTATTTGCCCAAACGTGGCCCAAGGATGATCGCACCAGTCAACGCAGCCCAGCCACCAACAGAGTGAACGATGGTCGAACCAGCAAAGTCAGAGAAGCCAGCATCATCAACAAAACCGCCACCCCAAGTCCAAGAGGCTGTGATAGGGTAGATAATTGCAGTCAAGATGATCGTGAAGATCAAGAATGGCCACAGTTTGATACGCTCAGCAACAGTACCAGAAACGATCGATGCGGTTGCCGCACAGAACATCAGCTGGAAGAAGAAGTCTGAACCGGTCGACGCATAGCCATAGTCGTCAGCGCCTTCAGCAGTCACACCAACAGCTTCCAGAACACCTGGACCGAAGAGGCCAGATAGGTAGCCGATTACGACTTCTTCACCCTCTACGATTTTCGTAGTGGAAATCGCCCAATCGCCGAGCGGGTACATCAGGTTGTAACCGATGAGGTAGTAAAAGATTGACGCCAACCCAAACAGCGCGACGTTTTTGGTCAGCTGTGTGGTCACGTTCTTTGAACGCACAAGACCGGCTTCCAACATGGAAAAGCCTGCAGCCATAAAGAACACAAGAAAGCCACCGATCAAGAACAGCAGCGTGTTAAAGATAAAGACGGAATCCGTTGGCACAGCGACCGCCACTTCGGCGTCCTGCGCAAAGGCCACCAACGGCATCGCAGTCGCGAGCGCTGAGGCTGGAATAAGATTTGAGAGTTTCATTAGTGTCTGTCCCTTGTTTTTTGGGGGCGCGCTTACAGCGCGTCGTCGTTTGTCTCGCCTGTCCGCACGCGAACGGCGCTTTCAACGTCGAGAACGAAAATCTTGCCGTCGCCGATTTTTTCGGTTTTAGCGGTGGATGCGATGGTGGAAACCACCTGCTCGGCCATCGACGCAGGTACGACGACTTCAAGCTTGACCTTCGGCACGAAATTCACGGCGTATTCTGCGCCGCGGTAAATTTCAGTGTGGCCGGATTGTGAGCCGAAGCCCTTGATTTCTGACACCATCATGCCACGTACACCCACGGTGGTCAGCGCCTCGCGGACCTCCTCGAGTTTAAACGGCTTGATTGTTGCAATGATGAGTTTCACGTTCGTCCCCTTGCAATATTTAAATGCACGCCGCTTTTGCAGCGACGGCTTGCAAGGGGACAAAAACCGCGTGCGCCCCGTCCGAGCAAGGTTTCCGAGGTGTTAAACTGCCCACAAAGCGGCCACAGTTGCACAATTTTTGCACAAATTGCCACAACCGCCTACATTTTGAGCGATATAAAAACATGGTATCCGCGACTCATCGCGCTCTACATTTGTGAAAACCGGCGTTATGGTTGTGAAAAATATGATAAACAATCAATTGAGCAGACAATGACTGGAAACGGCAATAAACGGACACCTTTGGTGGCCGATAAGCGCTACCCGGCGAAAACAACGCCAAAAAAGAAGCCCGCGCCGAAGAAAAAACCCGTCGCGAAACCTGCGGCCCGCCGCAAGGCCACGCCAAAACAGCGCAAGCCGCGCGGGCTATTGGGCTGGATTCTGCTGCCGCTCCGTTGGGCCATCCGCATCATTTGGGCCGTTAGCTGGCGTCTTGGCCTTGTCGTTGGGCTGATCATCGCCGGATTTTCATTCTATTTCGCGGCTCAGATGCCCCCCGTTGAAGAACTGATTGACGGGCGGACGCGTGGATCGGTCACAATGACCGACTTCCGCGGCGAAGTCTTTGCCTGGCGCGGCGACCAATTTGGCGGCATGGTCACGGTTGGTACTGTATCAGACCACCTTACCAATGCCGTCGTCGCAACAGAGGACAAACGTTTCTACCGCCACTTTGGTATTTCCCCGCGCGGGATCGCATCCGCTGTACGCATCAACCTGCGCGAAGGGCGCGGGCCGCTGTCTGGGCACGGCGGGTCCACAATTACGCAGCAAACCGCAAAGTTACTTTGTCTGGGTGTACCATTTGACCCCACCCGCTGGGAATCGGAATCCGACTACGAAAACGACTGTCGCCAAGGCTCGCTTTGGCGCAAGGCCCGCGAGGCTGTGTATTCTGTCGGTATGGAAATCGCCTATACCAAAGACGAAATTCTCGCCATCTACCTGAACCGCGCCTACCTAGGCGCAGGTGCACGCGGTTTTGAGGCCGCATCGCAACGCTACTTTGGCATTCCCGCAAGGGCGTTAGACCCCGCACAGTCAGCGATGTTGGCCGGATTGCTCACCGCGCCGTCAACCTTAGCGCCTACCGCCAATTTGCAGCGTTCCCAGAACCGGGCTGCTGTCGTCGTCGGCTTGATGGAGGACCAAGGCTATTTAACGACCGCCGAAGCTAATGAGGCCCGAACCAACCCTGCGACCCTATCGGAAACCGCGCGCGCAAATGCCGCTACATTCTTTGCCGATTGGATCATGCGCAGCGGGCCGGAATCATTCACACGCAACACCACCGAAGATGTGCATATCCGCACCACATTAGACCCGGAAATCCAAGCCGCAGCCGAAGAAGCAATGATCAGCGTGTTCGTGGAAAGGGTCAGCGCCGATTCCACGGCCCAGGCTGCGATTATCGTAATGTCCGCAGACGGCGCGGTACGTGCGATGGTCGGGGGGCGCAACATAGGTGAAACCGGCGCGTTCAACCGCGCGACCCAAGCCAACCGGCAACCGGGTTCGGCGTTCAAGCCATTTATATATGCCGCAGCACTTGATCTGGGCATGTCGCCCTACACGATGATCGATGATTCCCCAATCTGTTGGAAAGTGCGCGGTGCTGCCGATTATTGCCCTAAAAACTACGACCACGAATTCGTAGGGCCAATCACAATGATCGAGGCCCTTGCGACAAGCCGCAATATTCCAGCGATTGTCCTATCCGAAGATGTCGGCCGCGAATTGGTGCGGAACGTCGCCAATGGCTTTGGGGTCAACGGTGATCTCGCGACGGGACCCGCGTTGGCGTTGGGCGTTTCGGAAAGCACGTTATTGGATATGACAGGCGCATATGCCGGCATCTTGAACGGTGGGTCGCAAGTGACACCCTACGGCTTGGTAGATCTGCGTATTCGTGGCGACAATGAATCGCTGATGGATTCGCAAGGATCTGGCATCGGTGAACGCATCATCAGCCAAAACGCAGCACGTCAATTGACGTGGATGATGACCAAAGTTGTCGAAGAAGGCACCGGAGGCCGTGCACGGATTGATGGGTGGGACATCGCCGGAAAAACCGGTACAACCCAAGGCGCGCGCGACGCGTGGTTTATCGGATTTACTGGCGATTATGTCACCGGGGTTTGGATGGGCAACGATGACAACCGTCCACTGACAGGTGTCACGGGCGGCGGACTGCCCGCAACGATTTGGCGCGAAACCATGACCCGTGTGCTGGCCGATAAAACACCGACGCCGCTGCCGCTGGTTGTACCGGAACGCCCTGTCGATTCAGGTCTCTTGCACAGCGAAGGCGGTGAGGTGCTCGATCAGGATATCCTGAATCTGCTGGATTCGATTATCGGCGACTAATATTCGCCATCTTCGCAGCGCGAATAGCGAAACGCATAGCCGTTCCACACCATAATGATGCCGGTTTGTTCGGCGTCATTCATAAAGATGGCACGTTCCGACCAGGTTTGCCCCTCGCCCGAGCATTCCATCTGAAAAATGGTTGCGTCCATTTCGTTGATATCAATAGGGTTGGTCATGCGGCATTGCATTTCAACGCCATGAAAAATCCCGTCTTTGATTTCAAGTGATCCGCCATCAACACCAACCAACGCGCATTCCGAATGGGCCGTCTGTTTATAAACACCGTCAAACGGGTCGGCAAAAGCGAGATTGGGGACAAGCAGAGCAAAGGCAATTTTGGGCAAATATGTCATAGCAACAAGGCTAGCGGGAATGCGGCAAGATGATCAATCTTTTAAATGAATGTTTGCCTGTAAATTCATAGGTGTCGATTGAAGGTTAACACTCTTGTGTTTTGCTATACGTTGCGCAAAATCTGCGCAGTAAGGATATTCTCACTCATGCCCGACAACGCCAAAGGTCTGTCTCAACTGCGCGCTGCCAGACAGTCTAGCCGCGCGCTTTATTGGGCCGTCGCAATTTTCAGCTTCTTTGTGAACCTGTTGATGCTGACCGGGCCGCTTTATATGTTGAACGTCTATGACCGCGTGCTGAGTTCGCGGTCGTTTGAGACCTTGATCGCACTATCGGCTCTCGTTGGGTTTCTATACGGGATGATGGGCATTTTGGATTATGTCCGTGGACGGGTCATGGCCCGTGTTGGCGCACAGTTTCAAACGCAGCTAGATCGTCCGGTCTTTGCCGCCGTTATGCAGGCCACAACGCTCGCACGCGCCCCGCGCGAAGCAGCGACCGGGTTGCGCGACCTCGAATCCATCCAGCGCATGATCACGTCTCCGGCGTTGATGGCGGCATTTGATCTGCCTTGGGCACCTCTGTTTTTCATGGGCATTTTCATATTCCATCCGCTGATGGGGATGCTTGCTTTGCTTGGGGCGATCATCCTGGTCGCTGTGGCACTGATGAACCAATTCAGCAGTCGCAAGCCACTGGCTACGGCGAACACAGCCCGGTTTACGGCCGATCAGCTCGGCAACCAAATTCGCCATGAAAGCGAGATGGTACATTCTTTGGGGATGCGCGACGCCGCATTTGGCCGTTGGCAGCAAGCGCGCGGAAAGTCGCTAGACGCCGCCATATCAGCCGCTGACACCTCGGGCACATTCACGACCCTGACCAAAACGTTCCGGCTTATCTTGCAATCGGCAATGCTGGGTCTTGGGGCTTACTTAGTGCTCAACAATAAACTATCGCCCGGCGCGATGATTGCTGGATCAATCCTATTGGGCCGCGGCCTCGCGCCTATTGAAGCGATCGTAGGTCAGTGGGCGGTATTTCAGAGCGGACGCGAAGGCTGGAACAACCTATCAGTCCTGCTCAGTCAAATCCCAGACGACACCACACGCACAAAGTTACCAAAACCCAACGCGTTTTTACATGTAGAGCAAGCCACAGTCATCCCCCCCGGAGAGACCAGTCCCGCACTGCGTTCCGTCAGCTTCAACGTAATACCGGGTCAGGCCGTTGGGGTAATTGGCACCTCTGGTGCGGGGAAATCTTCGCTTGCACGGGTGCTGACCGGGGTGTGGCAGCCAGCGGCGGGTAAAGTCCGACTAGATGGCGCCGCGCTTGAGCAATATGATCCCGACACTTTGGGGCAATATATCGGTTACTTGCCGCAGCGCGTGCAGTTGTTCGACGGCACAATCAAAGAAAACATCGCCCGGATGGCGTTGCAACCGGATGACGCAGCCGTGGTCAAAGCAGCGCAAAAATCCGCAGCGCATGATATGATTTTGCGCTTACCCGATGGGTATGACACCCGTGTGACCGCCAATGGAAGCCGACTGTCGGGCGGGCAAATTCAGCGGATCGGCTTGGCGCGCGCGCTTTATGGCGACCCCGTCATGTTGGTGCTCGATGAGCCCAATTCGAACCTTGATAACGAGGGGTCGATTGCGCTCAATCAAGCAATCAAAACGCTTAAATCCGAAAAAGCGATTGTCTTTATCATGGCGCACCGGCCCGCCGCGATCCAAGAATGCGACACGATTTTGGTGATTGAAAACGGCGCACGCCGTGCCTTTGGCCCCAAAGATGCCGTGATGGCCGACATGGTCAAAAATCATGGCGACATTCAACGCGCAAGCGGCAAAGCCGGGGGCGTCACATGACCGATCAAACCCAACATAACTGGTCTGCACAACGGCTGCTTTGGGCAGGTATATTAACCTTGGTCGTTCTTGTTGGCGGCTTCGGAACATGGGCCGTCGTTGCGCAAATCACCGGCGCGGTCGTCACCAGCGGCCAGATCGAAGTGGACCGCAACCGCCAAGTTGTGCAGCACCCTGACGGCGGGGTCGTGTCTGAAATTTTGGTGGTTGAAGGCGACACTGTTGAAGCAGGCGATTTACTTGTCCGGCTTGATGCAGCAGTACTGCAATCAGAACGTGCTGTTGTTGAAGGGCAGTTATTTGAAATTCTCGCGCGACGTGCGCGGCTCGAGGCAGAACGCGACGGTGCAGATAGGCTGACGTTTGACGCAACCCTGACCGACGCAGGCACGGCTGAAGCGGCCGAGCTGATTGCTGGGCAAAACCGGCTTTTTGCGGCGCGCCGTGAATCGAATCAAAGCGCGGTTGAGCAGCTACACCAGCAAAGCGCCCAAATCGCGAGCCAAATCGACGGCATCACCGCACAGCAAACCGCCCTGTCCACCCAGCGCGCCTTGATCGCGCAAGAACTGGCAGATCAGCAAACGCTGCTTGACCGCGGACTTGCGCAGGCCAGCCGGGTTTTGTCACTGCAGCGCGAAGAGGCCAGCCTGCTTGGCACGATGGGGGATCTTTCGGCACAAGCCGCGCAAGCCGCTGAACGCGCCACCGAAATAGACCTGCAAATTCTAGCGCTCTCAACTACGCGGCGCGAAGAAGCAATCACCCGCCTGCGCGACCTGCAATACAACCAGCTAGAACTGGCCGAACGGCACCGCACATTGATCCGGCAACTGGATCGCCTGGATATCCGCGCGCCCGTGTCTGGTATCGTCTACGGCATGCAGGTATTCGCCGAACAATCTGTCATCCGTGCCGCCGATCCGGTGCTTTTCTTGATCCCGCAAGACCGCCCATTGGTAATTGCGACCCAAGTAAACGTGCAAGATGTCGATCAGATTTACGTGGGCCAAGAAGTCACGCTGCGCTTTTCTGCGTTTGATCGCAGCCGCACGCCTGAACTTTTTGGTACCGTCACCCAAGTTTCAGCCGATGCATTTCAGAACGAAAACTCGGGGCTGTCATTCTACCGCGCAGAGGTACAATTAAACGATGGTGAAATCGCCCGGCTGCCCGCAGATATGACGCTGATCCCCGGCATGCCCGTCGAGGCATTCATCCGGACTGCGGACCGGAGCCCGATGGGATACCTGCTTAAGCCGCTCGCAGATTATTTTGCCAAAGCATTCCGCGAGACGTGATTGCACGCAGCCTGATTGCCCGCTAGCGTCCGACAAAATGACAGGAGATTCCCATGAGCGCGATTGAAACAAAACTGGCCGAATTGGGTGTGACCCTGCCTGACGCACCCGCACCCGCCGCCAACTATGTGCCCTATGTTATTGTTGGCGATATAGTTTACGTTTCAGGTCAGATTTCGGCCACAGCAGAGGGTTTGATTACAGGTAAGTTGGGCGCTGATATAAGTGTAGAAGCAGGTGCCGACGCTGCCAAAGCCTGTGCAATTAGCCTACTCGCCCAACTCAAGGCCGCTTGTGATGGCGACATCGACCGGCTTGTGCGCGTTGTAAAACTGGTTGGTTTTGTCAATTCCACTGCTGATTTCACGGACCAGCCTAAGGTCATCAACGGTGCATCTGACTTTATGGTTGCGGCCCTTGGCGATGCGGGCCGCCATGCCCGGTCTGCTGTCAGCGCGGCCAGCCTGCCGCTAGGCGTCACCGTCGAAATCGAAGCGATCTTTCAAATCAAATGACGTTGCCCGCATCCTTCTTTGCCCGCCCAATCACCCACCGCGCCTTGCATACCCGTGCAAAGGGCTGCGTTGAAAACAGCCTTGCCTCGATACAGGCCGCGATTGATGCAGGCTATGGCATTGAAATTGACGTGCAGCTATCGCGCGACGGGCACGCCATTGTGTTTCACGACGATCAGCTTGATCGGCTGACCGCGCAAACCGGTCTCGTGAAAGCGCGCGATCTTGCGGAATTGGTGCAAATTCCTCTGACGGACGACGCGGGCACAATTCCGACATTGCCAGAGGTTCTGACCGCGGTGAGCGGACAAGTCCCGCTGCTGATCGAGATTAAAGATCAAGACGGCGCGATGGGCCCGAACGTCGGCCAGCTTGAAAAGGCCACCGCCGACGCGCTTGCCAACTACAGTGGTGACGTCGCCGTGATGTCGTTTAACCCACATAGCGTTGCGGCGATGGCACATCTTGCCCCGCAAATCCCGCGCGGGATCACGACCTCTAGCTACCTGCCTGAATTTTGGCCCGAGGTTCCCAGCGATAGACGTGATGAATTGCGCGAAATTCCAGATTACGCCCGCACCGGGGCGTGCTTTATCAGTCACGAGGCCGATGACCTAGACCGCCCACGCGTGGCCACTCTAAAATCGCAGGGCGCGCGCGTGCTGTGTTGGACCATCAGATCGCCCGAGGCAGAAGCAAAGGCGCGCGAAGTCGCGGAAAATGTGACCTTTGAAGGGTACCGCGCTTGACGCGAGGCCGCGCAACCCCAAATCTGTGGGTATGACCAACACCCCGATAGAGATCGCAGCGCACCCCAGCCTTGCCAGCATTGACGCCGCAGAATGGGATGCCTGCGCCTGCCCCGAAGACGCAGCCGGGCGGCCCGTTGACCCGTTCACGACCTATCGGTTCTTACGCGCGCTTGAAGACAGCGGATCAGTGGGCGCGGGCAGCGGTTGGCAGCCCCGCTATCTGACCGCGCATCAAGACGGGCAGATGATCGCCGCCGCCCCGCTTTATGCCAAAGGGCATAGTCAGGGCGAATATATCTTTGATCACAATTGGGCGCAGGCCTATGAAAACGCGGGCGGGCGATATTACCCGAAACTGCAGATCGCGGTGCCGTTCACACCAGCCACAGGTCGCCGCTTTTTAACCCGTCCGGGGTTTGAAACCGTCGGTATGTCGGCCCTGATCCAAGGGGCCATCCAAATTGCCGCTGACAATGAACTGTCTTCATTGCACGCCACATTCTGCACCGAGGCCGAGGCCATCGCAGGCGCTGAAATGGGGCTGCAATCTCGCATTGGCCAACAATACCATTGGATCAACGATGACTACGCAGACTTCGACGCATTTCTGGCGACGCTGTCCAGCCGTAAACGCAAAAACATCCGCAAAGAACGCGCCCAAGCGCACGCCTTTGGTGGTGAAATCATCACCCTGACGGGCGATCAAATCCAACCCACCCATTGGGATGCATTTTGGACGTTCTACCAAGATACTGGCAGTCGCAAATGGGGGACCCCCTATCTCACCCGAGAATTTTTCGACCGGGCACAAGACTGCTTGCGCGACGACATGCTGTTGGTGTTCGCTATGCGCGACGGGCGGGCAGTTGCCGGGGCGCTGAATTTCATCGGCCGTGATACGCTTTATGGACGGTATTGGGGCTGCACAGAACACCACCCCTGCCTGCATTTTGAACTTTGCTATTATCAGGCCATCGATTTTGCGATCAAAAACGGAATGCGTCGAGTCGAGGCCGGGGCCCAAGGTGAACATAAGCTTGCGCGCGGATACCTACCTGTCGCCACACATTCTTTGCATTGGTTCGGCGATCCCGGGTTTCGTGACGCTGTTGGGCAGTATCTTGAGGCCGAACGCGCTGCTGTTGACAATGAAATCGAAATCCTCACCAGCTATGGCCCGTTCAAGAAATCCGACCAAGAGGAACAGCAATGACACCGGCAGAACGCGAAGATCTGATTTCCCCGCTATTGGCAAATGGCTGGGCCATGGCCGACGGGCGCGACGCAATTAGCAAGACTTACCGCTTTGCCAATTTCATTGACGCCTTTGGGTTCATGACACGTGCTGCATTTTGGGCAGAAAAATGGGATCATCACCCCGAATGGACAAATATTTATAAAACCGTCGCGGTCACGTTGACCACGCATGATGCAGGTGGTCTATCGGCGCGAGACGTCAAGCTTGGCGAAAAATTGGATGAACTTGCAGGAGGCCGTCTTGGATAAGCTGTTAAATACCGCCATTTGGAATGGAAACACCATCGGAGATGTACTGACGGTACAGTTTCTCGTCTCTATCTTTGGAAATGTCGCAGCCGCGATTTTTATTTTAGTTGCCGGATTTTTCATTGGAGGCTGGCTACGGCGGCGTTTGGTCAAACTTGGTCAAGCCAACCCGCATCTTGATATCACGCTGTTTAATTTCCTTGGCAACATCACCCGCTATGTGGTGATTGGCTTTGCCTCCCTGTTTGTGCTGAACACATTTGGCGTTCAAACCACATCATTTGTCGCGGTCATCGGTGCGGCGGGTTTGGCCATTGGCCTAGCCTTGCAAGGCACTTTGTCGAACGTCGCTGCTGGTGTGATGATCGTATTCTTCCGCCCTGTCAAAATCGGTGATTTTGTCGAAGTATCCGGTCAAATGGGCACGGTGCAAAATGTCACGCTGAACTTTATCGAACTCGCGTCGCCCGAAAATCTACAAATCATCATCCCAAACGCGCAGGTTTGGGGCAATACGATCGTCAACTATTCTATCTATGAAACACGGCGTGCAGAATGGGTGTTTGGCGTCGGCTACGGTGCAAACCTGAAAGCTGCTGAACAGGTGATCCGCGATACAATCCTTGCCGACCCACGTGCCAAAATCGATCCCGAACCGTTTATACAGGTCAATAACCTTGGTGATAGCTCTGTTGATTTTCTGGTGCGTGTTTGGTGTGATCGTGGCGATCTATTCCAATTCCAAGCCGATATGAAACGTCAGGTCAAAGAGGCGCTTGATGAAGCCGGGATCGATATTCCGTTCCCGACCCAGACAATTGTACAAGCCAACGGCTAGGCCGATTGGGCGGCGTAAAACGCGCCGCCCAGACTTTTTCTATTCCATCGCTTCGAGAAGCGTCTCACCCGCAGAAATGTCGCATTCGCCCGGATTAGTTTCCGCATTCAAAATGCTGACCACACCGTTATCAACCAGCATTGCATAGCGTTTTGAACGGTTGATGAACCCAGCAGGCGGCGCACTAAATTCCATACCGATTGCGGTAGTGAATTCGCTGCGCGCATCCGCAAGCATCGTAATCCCTTCATCGGTGGCGCGGGTCGCCTCGCCCCATGCTTTCATCACGAATGGATCATTAACCGCAACGCAGATAATCTCATCCACGCCTTTGGCCATAAAATCATCAGACGTCACCATAAAGCTGGGAACATGCGCTGTCGAACATGTGCCGGTATAGGCACCCGGCAGACCAAAGATGATTACTTTGCGGTTCGCCAATTTATCGGCAAGCGCGACTTCCTCTGGTCCATTGTCGCCTAGCACCAGCAGTGTTGCGTCTGGTAGTGTGTCGCCTGTTTTTATTGTCATTATTATTTGCCCCTTCGTGTTTGTTTCTTTTGGTGACTCACATATAGATGGGCGTGAAACAAGTGGGCGACCCCCAAGGAGATCAGCATGACACATGTCGTCATCGTCGGCGCAGGCCAAGCTGGCGCCGCATTGGCCGCGAAACTGCGCAAAGACGGCTTTGCGGGTGACATCACGATGATTGGGGCCGAATCTGTGCCCCCGTACCAGCGTCCACCGCTTTCAAAGGCTTATTTACTTGGGGAAATGCCTAAAGAACGGCTGTATTTGCGCCCCACCGAATTCTACGAAGATCAGCAAATTTCACTGCGTTTGAGCACCCGGGTGGTCGCAATTGACCGCCAAGACAAGACCGTCACCCTGTCCGATAACAGTGTTGTGAGCTACGACGAACTGGCACTCACAGTCGGCGCACATCCGCGCATGTTGCCCGCATCCGTCGGTGGCATGCTCGATGGGGTCTACGGAATGCGCGATCTTGACGACGCAGGTGCAATGGCACCAGCGCTCGTTGAAAGCCGGCACGTGTTGATTATCGGCGGCGGTTATATCGGGTTAGAAGCAGCGGCGGTGGCTGCGAAACGCGGGCTAAAAGTCACGTTGGTCGAAATGGCAGATCGCATTTTGCAACGAGTCGCCGCGCCGCAAACGTCGGATTATTTCCGTGCGCTACACAAGTCACACGGCGTCGATATCCGCGAAGGCGTAGGGCTTGTTCGCCTGCTTGGAGACGATCATGTCACTGGCGCGCGCCTAACCGATGGCACCGAAATCGCCATCGATTTTGCCGTTGTCGGGGTGGGAATCACCCCCGCGACGATTCTTGCCGAAAGTGCCGGGATCACAGTCGATAGCGGGATCACCACTGACGAAAACGGACGCACGTCTGACCCGCATATCTGGGCTGCAGGCGATTGCGCATCTTGTCTGTTCAAGGGCACGCGTATTCGGCTTGAAAGTGTGGGCAATGCGATCGACCAGGCCGAAACCATCGCGCGTAATATCATGGGCAACGGAGAACCCTATGTGCCCAAGCCGTGGTTCTGGTCGGATCAATATGATTGCAAATTGCAAATTGCCGGGCTGAACACTGGCTACACAGATGTTTATATCCGCAAAGGTGATGCGCCGGGCGTGCAATCGCATTGGTATTTTCAAGGCGACACATTGCTGGCGGTTGATGCGATGAATGATCCACGCAATTACATGATCGGCAAACGCCTGATCGAGGCAGGGTGCAGCCCAACACCTGCACAAATCACCGACCCCGCAACAGATATGAAGGCCCTTCTGAAACCATGAGGATCGTTGCTGGCACCCATCGCGGCACTGTGTTGGCTGATGTCGGCGCGGGTGATACGGCCGCACATTTGCGCCCAACAACAGACCGCGTGCGTGAAAGCCTGTTTAACGTGCTGCAAGGCGGTCGCTTTGGTGATCCGATTAACGGGGTTACAGTATTGGACCTTTTTGCTGGCACGGGTGCGCTCGGGCTTGAGGCACTTTCACGCGGGGCATCCCATGTGACATTCATTGAGAACGGGCGGGTGGCACAAAAACTAATCCGTGAAAACATTGCAAAGCTGCGACGCCAAGCAGACACTAAGCTGATCAGCGCAGATGCGACGCAGCTGGCAGCGGGTACAGCCTGTCGATTGGTGTTTTTGGACCCGCCTTACGGGCAAGCGCTTGGTGCAAAGGCCTTGTCTTCGGCAAACGCCGCCGGATGGATCGCGCCCGGCGCGTTGATCGTTTGGGAAGAAAGCACCGCACAAATCGCCCCACCCGGATTTTCAACACGTGATCAGCGCCGCTATGGCGACAGCTGGGTCACATTCTTAGAGGCAAATTCATGACCCCCAAACTGGTAATTTTTGATTGCGACGGCGTGCTGGTCGACACTGAACCCATGACAGATCAGATCATTTCGGCCAATCTCGCGCGTTTCGGCCTGACTATCAGCCCCAACGACGTCCATCACATGTTCGCAGGAGGCACGATTGAAGGGGTCGGCGTTGAGGCCACGCGCCGTGGCGCGCAGCTTCCCGATACTTGGGAGGCGGATATCTATGTCGAAATTTTTGCGGCCTTGCGCAAAGGCGTGCCCGTCATCGCGGGGGTGATTGACCTGATCCACGCGCTTGACCGCGCTGGGGTTAAACGCGCGATTGCATCAAACGGCCCTGTGCCCAAGATGGAAATCAGCCTCGCGCCTTCTGGGCTATTTGATCTGTTCGCCGGGCGGATTTATTCAGGTCATGATCACGGCCCCAAGCCAAGCCCCGACATGCTGCGCAAAATCATGTCAGATCACGGCGTCGGCCCGGGTGAAACGGTGATGATCGACGACATGCCTGCTGGTTTCTTAGCCGCCAAAGCTGCAGGTATGCCCTGCTTTGGCTATGTCGCAGATGGCGACCCCGCCCGCATCGGCGATACAGGTGCTACACCAATTACCCATATGGACCAAATCACACAGGCGTTGGGGCTGGGTCAAAATACCTGATTGGTGCCTAGCACTTCGGCGGGGGCAACCCACCAATCCATTTGCGAAACCTGAACAATCCGCGCGACATGGCGCGCGGTGGCCATGTCTTTGACCAACCCAAAACATGTCGCGCCCGACCCCGACATGCCTGCAACGCTGACACCGGGCAGTGAATTGAGCTTGGCAAGAACCGCGCTGATTTCAGGGGCAATCGCCTGTGCCGCAGCCTGCATATCGTTACGTTGTTCGCGCAGCCATGCCACGAAGACATCGTAATCCGTGCCATCTGGCATTGGCTTCATAGGCGCGCCGTTTTTATCGGTCATTTTGGCAAAAACTTGCGCTGTTGGCACCACGACCTTGGGGCGCACCAGGACAATCGCGCAGGTGGGCAGTTGCGGCACCGGTGTCAGTTCTTCACCAATGCCGGACATACGCATCGGATTGGGCGCTGCCAAGCAAACTGGCACATCCGCGCCAAGCGCCGCGACGGCGGGATGCTCGGCCTCAAGCGGTGCAACACCCCAAAGTTCGGCCAGCATCGCCAAGGTAATCGCAGCATCCGACGAACCACTGCCAATGCCCGCCGCATGTGGCAGATGTTTTTCTAACGTCAATGAGGCACCATTGATCACCCCACGTACCCGGCGAAGCGTCTGCGCTGCACGGATCATCAGATTGCTTTCGTCAGTTGGCACCCCGCCCGAAAACGGGCCGTGTACGCTGATCTTTAGGTCAGGCGTGATTGTCGCGCTCAACTGGTCGCAGACCCCTGCGAACACCACCAGACTATCAAGCAAATGATACCCATCGTCACGCTGCCCCGTCACATGCAAGGTGAGGTTCACCTTGGCCGGGGCGATCGCCTTAATTGTCGCCACTGGCCACCCGGATCGGCGCAAGGCCTTCGTCAACCAGTACAAGATCCAGCCCGCGCTCTAGTTTGTCACGGATACGTGCGGCGTCCTTTTCAAGCGGATCAAATGACAGCGCGCGGTGCCACTGGAACCGGGCTTCGATGGTGCGGCCAACGGCCCAATACACATCCCCTAAATGATCGTTCACCACAGCGTCGACAGGGACGAGCGCGGCAGCACTTTCAAGCAATCCAACGGCTTCGTCATAGCGCCCAAGTTGGAACAACACCCAGCCAAGACTATCGATGATCGCACCACTATCCGGGCGCGCGTCTGCCGCAGTTTCAAGCATGCCCAAAGCCTCATCAAGCTTTTCACCGCGTTCGACTAGCGAATACCCCAAATAGTTCAACACCATCGGATGATCAGGCTGGAGCGCAAGCGCCGCTCGAAAGTCTGATTCTGCACTGGACCAATCATCCGTTTGGTGATCACAGATACCACGTGTGTAATAGACAAACCATTTGGCAGGGTTGTCATCTGAATAAAGTTCGAGCGCACTTGTGTAGGCGGCTTTTGCCGCATCAAACTGTCCATCATGGCGCAGCGCATCTCCGAGGTTTGCAAAAACCTGCGGCATATCAGAATGGCTCCGCGATAGGGCATCCAGCACCTCGATGGCAGCATCAACGCGCCCGCCTGCCTCTAGAACATCAGCCCGGCCCAGTTCAGCGGCATAAAACGCGGGGTCATCGCGCGCGACACTGGTGTAGGCCGCGTTGGACAGATCATATTGTTCAAGCTTTTCCAGCAAGCCTGCGGTCATCAAAACTACGCCCGAATTGTCCGGCCACAAAAAATTCGCCGAACGGGCAAACATCAATGTGTAAGCGCTATGCGCATCATCCATCACGGCGCTAGCGGTGATATGGTAGAGCTCGGCAATGCCTTGCTGGGGGGTCGCGACTGCATCATAGGCCACAGCTTCACCTGCTGCTACCTGCGCGCGCAGCATGACCAGTTCAGGGTCCAAATTTGCTCCAAAAATCAAATCGAAAACCGTCAGCGCATCGTCATTGCGGCCCAGCTGACTAAGGATTTGAACATGGGCGATACCACTATTGCGGTTATAGCGCATCCCGCCTGCGATTGAGGTCGTAAACACGGCTTCCGCACCTTCGAAATCACCGACGGAAGCCAGCGCATAGGCCTTGTGGGTCATTCCGTAGACAGCGAGCCCGTCTGCTTCAATGACCCGGTCAAACGCCGCGCTCGCCTTGCGCATATCGCCGTTACCCAAATGCGCCCAAGCCTGCGCCACGCCATCAATCAACGGGCTTACCGTGCGGCCGTTTTCAAGCCCGCGAAAGATATCGTCCCAGTTTCCAGCGTCGGCAGCATCCGCTTGCAAGACCAAATGTGCCACCTGATTGCGGATATCAAGATCGGCAAGCGCCTCTGCGATAACCACCGCTTTATCAAAATCAGCCAGCGCAACGTAGGCGGTCAAGTTCAGGTCCAAAAGATCAGCGTTCGTCGGATCAGCAAGCAAACCTTCGGCTAAATACCGCACGCTGGTTTCAAAATTGCTGTCAAAGACGGCCTGACGGCTGGCCAAATATGCGCCTGCATCCGGATCGGCATGTGCTGCCCCACCAGAGGTCAAAAAGCAAGACACAACGAGAGCGGGAATAAAGGAACGTTTGAGCAAAATACAAATAAGCCTTATGGAAGTTTCAACTGCAGCCTACGCACAGCTGGCGAAGCTTGCAAACACGTCCTCGTGAACACAGCGGATCAAGCTAAATTGAAGGTTCAAAACACTGACGCTGGCACAAGAAGACAGGCCATAATGGCCCGCCCGCTTGCCCTGCCAAGACTGCTCCGCAACGCCTATTGCGTGTGACGTTTTACGTTTAGAGCGACACTACGCGACGAAGTGATTCGCAGTCAATAGAGTGATTCGCGAATCGGCATTAACTTACCGGGGCATACGTCCGGCAATAGGGATCAATTGGCACCGGGCTGACCAAGAACGGAGTATCGGGGGGCATACCGCTTTCTTCGAGCCAGACTCCGTTAAGGCAAAAATCCTGAGCATAGTTGCCAAGGTTAAAGCCAAACCCCGGATTGCCACAGTCATTCGCGTCGCCCCCAGCGTTCCATGCCTGTGTCACTCCAAGCCCAAGATCGCTCGGAGTCACAAAGATTTCGCGCTGCGGGTCATAGCGCAGCATCCAACTGGTGCTGGCCGTGCGCCGCGCCATGTCCCATTTCCCGAGCAGCGTGCCTTCTTGGTAGCCTGCGATCTTGAAACGCGTCACATCCGTCTCGTCGATCATCGGCTGGCCAAGCGCGCTATCAGGAATCGTCATCTGCCCGGTCATCGTGTAACCATTTGCGCCAGTCCAACAGAAGTAGAACTCTGCGGCCTGCGCTTGATGTGCGAATAGCGCAAGGACGGTCGCCCCAATACGGATCATGCGCCATTCTCGCGCATGACGTGACCCGCAAGGTAAAGCGACCCGCAGATCAATATCCGGGCGCCCGGCGTCTTGGCGGTTATCAATTTTATTGCCTCCGCGATGCTGTCGGCAGTTGTTGCTTTCATCCCAACGGCCAACGCAGCGCGGGCGGTATCCGCCGCCGGGATTGTGTTTTTTTCGTCCGGGATCGACACGGCTGTCAAGGATGCCGATACATCCGCAAGCGGTGCCAAATAGCCGCCGATATCTTTGGTGTTCAACATACCGCAGATCAAATGCACAGGCCGGGCAGGTTGCTGCTGTAACGTCGCCGCAATCGCGCGTCCCGCTGCGGGGTTATGCCCACCGTCCAACCACAATTCTGCGGGGTCTGCCAAATCGACAAGCTTCCCCTTCGTCAGGCGCTCCATACGGGCAGGCCAATAAGCCGATACGACAGCCGCTTCACATGCGGCTTCATCTTTACCAAGAAGACGCAGTGTCGCAATTGCGGCCCCTGCGTTCATAATTTGGTGCGGGCCGGGCAAGTTCGGCAGCGGCAAATCCAACAGGCCATGGTCATCTTGATAGATCAGACGATCGCGCTCTGTTCCCACATGCCATTGTTGACCATAAGCATATATCGGTGCGCCCAGACGGGCGGCAGCCGCTTCGATGACATCCATCGCTTCGTCATGCTGTGCGCCAACCACACAAGGCACGCCGCGTTTGATAATCCCCGCCTTTTCACCTGCGATCTGCGCAAGTGTATCACCCAAAAACTGTTGATGATCTAAATCGACGGGCGTAATCACAGTTATCGCAGGCTGTGCCACGACATTTGTCGCATCCAAACGACCGCCAAGCCCAACCTCTAACAACGTGTAATCAGCAGGCGTTTGCGCAAGGGCGAACAATCCGGCGACAGTCGTAATTTCGAAATAGGTTATTGGATCAGACCCGTTAGCCTCGTAGCAATGATCTAAGACGGCACAAAGCGCATCCTCAGAAATCAAATCGCCCGCAAGCCGAATGCGTTCGTGATACCGCGCTAAATGGGGTGAGGTATAAGCATGTACGGATGATCCAGCCGCTTCAAGCCCGGCGCGGATCATCGCTTGCGTTGACCCTTTGCCATTGGTGCCCGCCAAATGGATGACAGGGGGCAGGTTCTTTTGCGGGTTGCCCAGCTTTTCGAGCAACGTCCAGACACGGTCCAACGTCAGATCAATGACCTTAGGGTGTAAGGCCATCATCCGATCAAGGATCACATCAGACCCGGCGGTCACTTTTCTGGTTCCGCCGGAGTTTCAATGTGTTCTGCCACAACGGTTTCTTCGGGCGCAGGCAAATCACCCTTGATTGGGGCATCAAGCCCCATCAACATCCGCACGATCGTAACCAATTCATCCTTAAGATCGGGGCGCTTTGTCACCCGGTCCAACATTCCGTGATCCAGCAAATACTCAGCACGCTGGAAGCCTTCTGGCAGTTTTTCACCAATGGTTTGTTCGATCACGCGGGCACCAGCAAAACCGATCAGCGCATTGGGTTCGGCGATTTGCACATCACCTAGCATCGCATAGGACGCAGTAACCCCGCCCGTGGTCGGATGGGTCAAGACCACAATATAGGGCAGCCCCGCCTCTTTTAGCATCTGCACGGCAATCGTTGTGCGCGGCATTTGCATGAGGCCAAGAATACCCTCTTGCATACGTGCGCCACCGGCTGCGGAAAACAAAATCAGCGGGCGGCCCAACGCAATCGCGCGTTCGGCAGCGGCCACAATCGCATTGCCGACATACATCGACATCGACCCGCCCATGAAGGAAAAGTCTTGCACGGCGACAACAACACCGGTGCGACCCATGTCGCCTTCGGCGACCAGCATTGCATCTTTTTCGCCAGTCTTTTTACGCGCATCTTTGATCCGGTCGGTGTATTTCTTTTGGTCCCGAAAGTGCAACGGATCAGCGACAGGTTCTGGCACGGGGACATCGACAAAAACGCCGCCATCGAACACCGAAATCAGGCGATCACGCGCGGA
Source organism: Loktanella sp. D2R18 (assembly GCF_003318235.1). Lineage (GTDB taxonomy): Bacteria > Pseudomonadota > Alphaproteobacteria > Rhodobacterales > Rhodobacteraceae > Yoonia. The sequence continues at coordinate 113,715 of NZ_QOCG01000019.1, forward strand.
AATCGCCATGTGATGATCGCAATTTGTACAAACATTCAGATTGTCCGCCAATTCACGGTGAAACAGCATCGTTCCGCACTCGGGACATTTCGTCCAAAGGTTCTCAGGCACCTCGCGGCGCGAAAACAGTGAATTGATCGTCGGACGGACGTAGTTGGTGATCCAGTTCATTGGCGCGCCTTTTGCAGTATTGCCTCTCAAATATGACGGGGCGTCACGAAATGCAATCAATGGCGTTCATTCAGCGAGTGACTGCGGCGCGCCATCAACTGCGCCGCGATATAAAACCGATCATTAACTGCATTTTATATCATAGACTCTACCCTGAGAAAAAATCAGCGACGAAAAGACCGAAACGGAGAGTTATGGGAACGCAAACAAAAGCCCCTCAAAAAGTTTTGCCTCAGGCGACGCGGCGCGCTCAGCCGGCAGGAGCCTCGCAGCAACACAACCCCGCATTAGCGCAATTGCGTGACGCAGCAGAACACAGCCCGGCGCTCACCAATCTGCGTCAACTTCAGCGCGACGCAAACGCCCTGACTAGGGGACCGCTTCAGCGGGTAGTTAAAAAAAATTCGGTCCCGTGGGGCCTGGACAAAGACAAGTGGCTGTCATCGGAAACGGGCGGCAAGCTATACGAGACAGAACAATTGGCGCAGGAAGCCGACGACGCGGCAAGAGCAATGAGAGAGATCGCCGAGGAAGCGGCTTGGCAACAACAAGCGGATCAACACCGCTGGAAGTTTCGGGACACGACCGGCCGCCTAACCGCACATTATGAGGATGGATGGGGCACACTGTACGGCATCACTTCAAGCGCCGCACTCCAACAATACATTTCTCAGCACAAAGTCGATGGCGATGTGCCCGGAAAATATACGATCGACTTGGGCCGCTTTAACCACGCAGTTGAACACTCCAGACAAAAATGCACGATCATGTATGATGTCTGGGAAAAAGAAATCGAGGTAGGACCAATTAAACGGAACATCGCGGTGCGCGATGTTTTTCACTGTGGGCCAACGTCTGGCTAAATTACGTTATCGCCGGATCGCGATCCTTGCGGCGAGCCACATGACCAGCACCGAGAGGAACTGCGCCGCCATCTGTAAAATCACCCAAGGTGTCATCAGCGCCTCGATACCGTCGCTATAAGACGCTGGGTCTTCGTAGGGGAATAGAAACAGCGCGACACCGCTCCCCGGCCAACCGGCGATCGCATAAAGTAAAATCGCAAAAGCATTGTTCGCAAGGTGCAGCCCGATTGCAGGACCCAAATTGCCACTTCGCGCGGTCAGATCAGCACAAGCGGCCCCCAGCATCGCGGCCCAAAACGCCCAAAGCGCCCCTTCGGCAGCCCCGTGACCGTTCCAATAATGGAGCCCACCAAACAAAACTGACGGGATGCCCATCCAAACCCACCGCCGCGAAGAAAGATTGGCCAGTTGTTGTTGCAGATAGCCGCGAAACATCAGCTCTTCGGTGCCGACTTGGACCAATAATACAAATAGCGTGATTGGAATCAGCGCCACCCAGCCCATCAATGGGCGCATTTTTGCGCCGCTAAAATCGTACCATGGGGGCAACAGCTCTTGTGCGCAAAGAACCGCTGCGACGGCCAAGGTCACAGCAACAAGATCACGCCACGCGGCATCCACAGGCCCGATCATCGTCCAAAACCCCCGCCCATGCAGTAGGTTCACCAACATCACCAATCCGGCCCCGCCAATGCCAAATGTTAGAAACTGCATCAGTGTCCCAAAGGTTGAAACACCTTCTACATATGCGTTTTGCGCCCCGATCGGCGCTAAAAATTCGGCTACGATACTGCTGGAAAGCGCAAAAATCAGCTCGAATCCGACAACCACAAACACAATCCGCCACAGCTGTGCCCGCCGTGCGGCGGCGGCGATAAACGACTGATGGGGCGCATATGGGTCAGACATGCGGGACATTAGGCCGCGCATCAACGCAGCTGCAAGCACAGTTCTAACTTGCGTCACCTGCGCCCAACTTTTAGACCTTGCCCAAATGTTCCCGGGAGACAAGCTAATGCTTAAAGGCAAAGCCGATAAAACCAACCTACCAAGCCGTCACGTCACAGAAGGCCCAAGCCGCGCGCCACACCGGTCGTATTTCTACGCGATGGGTCTGGACGAAGACGATATTGCACAGCCATTTGTTGGCGTTGCCACCTGCTGGAACGAAGCAGCCCCTTGTAACATTTCGCTGAATCGTCAGGCGCAGGCTGTTAAGCTTGGCGTCAAGGCGGCCAACGGCACCCCGCGCGAATTCACGACCATCACAGTCACCGACGGCATCGCGATGGGCCACGAAGGCATGCGTTCGTCGCTCGCTTCACGTGAAGCCATTGCCGACACCGTTGAATTGACCATGCGCGGCCACTGCTATGACGCGATTGTGGGTCTTGCGGGTTGTGACAAATCCTTGCCCGGCATGATGATGGCGATGGTGCGTTTGAACACGCCGTCAGTATTTATCTACGGTGGCTCAATCCTTCCGGGGCGGTTGAATGGCAAAGACGTGACTGTCCAAGACGTGTTCGAGGCCGTTGGCCAACACCAAGCTGGCAATATGTCTGACGCAGAGCTTGAAGTGCTTGAACGCGTCGCATGCCCCTCTGCGGGCGCATGTGGTGGTCAGTTTACCGCCAACACAATGGCCTGTGTCTCCGAGGCGATCGGCCTTGCCCTGATGAACTCATCCGGTGCCCCTGCCCCATATGAGAGCCGCGATCAATATGGCGAGGCATCTGGTCAGGCTGTCATGAACCTGATCGAAAAGAACATCCGCGCGCGTGACATCGTTACACGCAAGTCGCTGGAAAACGCGGCACGTGTGGTGGCCTGTACCGGTGGCTCTACAAATGCGGGTCTGCACCTACCTGCTATTGCGCATGAAGCTGGAATTGATTTTGACCTTGGCGATGTTTGCGACATCTTCCGCGACACACCTTACTTTGTCGATCTGAAGCCGGGCGGCCAATATGTGGCCAAAGATCTTTATGAGGCTGGCGGCGTTCCTGTTGTGATGAAAGAACTGCGCAAAGCAGGCTTGATGCACGAAGACTGCATGACCGCAACGGGCCGAACCATGGGCGAAGAGCTCGACATGATCAAAGGCGAAGCTGACGGCAAGGTTATCTACTCTGTCGAAAACCCAATCACCAAAACAGGTGGTGTTGTTGGGCTTAAGGGTAATGTGGCCCCAGAAGGCGCAATTGTGAAAGTCGCTGGCATGAGCGAAGACCAGCAAGTCTTTACCGGCCCAGCCCGCGTATTTGAATGTGAAGAGGAAGCCTTTGAAGCGGTCAAAGCCCGCGAATACAAAGAAGGCGAAGTATTGGTCATCCGCAACGAAGGCCCATCAGGCGGCCCCGGCATGCGTGAAATGCTCGCCACAACCGCTGCTTTGTCTGGCCAAGGCATGGGTAAAAAGGTCGCGCTGATCACGGACGGTCGCTTCTCTGGGGCGACACGCGGGTTCTGTGTGGGCCACGTTGGACCGGAGGCCGCACATGGTGGTCCGATTGCCTTGCTCGAAGATGGGGATGTGATCACCATCAACGCGATCACTGGCGAATTGTCCGTTGATTTGACGGATGATGTGCTGGCGGCACGCAAAGCCAATTGGACAGGTGCGAAGGATACGATCTATGCATCTGGCGCGCTGTGGAAATACGCGCAGCTGGTTGGGTCCACACGTCTTGGGGCGGTCACACACCCCGGCGCGAAAGACGAAAAACACATTTACATGGACCTCTAGACCCATGTTTCGCGCTCTCGCGTGTCTGGCTGGGGTGTTGGCGTTCGCCGCTTGCACCCCGGATGCCGCGCAAAAATCTGTGATTTTCAATGAAAGCAGTGTCATTGTCCAAGCCCCAACCGGGTATTGCATTGACGGCCCAGCCAGCATACCCAGTTCCGGGTTTGCCGTGATTGCGCCTTGCGCCTCATTGGGCGGCACACAGGCGATGCCCAGCGCAGCGGCTGTCGCAACAATTCAAATCGGCGCGGCAGAATCTGGCGCAGTGGACGGTTCTGAAGCCACGCTGCGAGATTTCTTGGAAAGCGATGCGGGTGCAACACTCCTTAGTAGTAGCGGCGATAGCAGCACGATCAGCGCGGTTGAAGCCCAAGCCGCCGATGGCCGCGTTATCGTCCATTTCAACGACAGCGCACCCCACAGGCTACAGGGCCTGCAGACACAGGAATGGCGCGCGTTCAAAGACGTCAACGGGCGGCTCGTGACGGTCGCACTGCGCGGGTTGGCAAGTGTACCGCTTGATGACAGCACAGGTATTTGGTTGCTCAACGCGATGACCACTGCCGTGAAACCCGTTGTGTTTGAATCGGCTGCGCAGACATCTGAACCTTAAGAGCATTCATGCTAGACTAGGTGTGCAACAAAGGGCGACGCATCGTGATGAACCCAAATTCAGTTCTTGGACGGCTCGCGCAAAGGGTATCGCTCGCGCGGTGGGCAAAGGCTGCGCGCGCTGCAAATAGCACCGAACTGACCAAACTGCGCGCGCTGCGCCAAAATGCACGGCAGTTATTGGCGCCACTGCAAGAGCTTAACCAAATCGCGGAAACCCGTCTAGCACGCCCGCGTATCGGGTCCACCACATTTGCCCGCCCTGTTGGCACCGACTGGTCCTGGCGGCCAATGGTTTGGCGGGCTGCCCTACCCAAACGCGGGCTGGCCCCTGCAAAAAACAAAGACAGGCTAGGCCACGAGATTGGAATTTTCCACGACTGCAAACAGCCCGAAATCACGTTGTCGCAATACCGCAATTCTGACTCCGATGATCTGGCGGCATATGGTGTCGCACTTGAGGTATTTCATTTCGACGGGAGCTTCTTGTCACTTGTGCTTGATCTGCCTACATCGGCCTGTGATGGGTTAAAAAAACGGCATGTTCTTGAAATTGCCGCTGTCATCGACCGCGAGGTACCGATCAACATTTATGCGCGGCTGAACCTGAAACATGGCCCCAATACAGAGCAATCCCTTTTGACGTTGCCAGCAGAGCATCGTGAATCCTCGGTCGCATTTGATCTCGCGTATATGCAAGTCAATGAAGCCCGCGCAGAAAAAATCTGGATCGACCTCTTGTTCGAAACCCCGCAAATGAACAAAATTACGATCCGCGATGTTACCGTTTGCCGCTATCCACGCGCGGAAATCTAGGGCGAAGGATATAGGATGACCAAATATACACTCACAAAAACCCGGATCGAGAACGGTATTTGGCATGGTGTGCTGACCGGCGGCGGCAACACACAACCGCAACTCACCGCGACCCATCAAGGCGTAAAACTGTCCGAGGTTGCACTAGAGCATGACACCACCCAAAACTACTGGATGGTCGCAGTTACGGTGCCAGCAGCGGCGATCACCGAAGGAATACAAACCGTTCTGATTAGCGATGAAAACGGTACAAAGCTCGCCAGCTTTTCGTTGGTTGCGGGGGGCCCTCTGGAAGATGATATTCGCGCCGAAGTTGACCTTTTACGCGCTGAGTTGGACCTGCTCAAATCCGCGTTCCGGGCACATTGCAACAATAGTTGAAAGTCAAATTCCGCCAATTCATATGACAAGACAGACTACCAATCGAAAAGCCCCAGTCTTGCCTTTAATCTTAGGTACATGCCTTAACCGCATCGTTATTTGCATCTACCAGTTCTACCAATTTTTCCTCAGAAATGCCGAGATTTTGCCCAAGAGCTCTTACGTCAGACAGGCCGTCATTTTTCCCTGATTGCATAACGCCCACGAAGATAATCCGTGCCGCGTCCAATTCATCTGGATGAGAGCCCTCTAAATTAGCGGCCGCACAACTGCATCCACGCAGTGAAATTGAATTATGCATAAATCTTAGATAGCTTATGGGGCCGTCATCTTTACGCCATGAGGTCGCAAAAACACCCTGACAGGCTATTACGTATTCCAGCCCCTGTTCGGACAGCGTATATTTCGAGGCTGCAATTTGTTCACGTATCCCGTAGGAAATAAGCGGGACACAAATAGCAGCGGCGATCATAGTTATGTGACGAGTTAGCTTCTTCAATCTTTCATTACCTTTTCAAAGTGGTTTGTCGCCCTACGCAACTATAGCCACCGGCAGCTTTTTTCCGCATAATTACCCCCAGTATAAGAAACCATGAAAGCACGGACTGCATCATTACGCCACGTATTAGGTGACGCTCACGTCAACTTCGGGCATGGTTCGCAAAATTGGGAGGCCCGCATGACCACATATCCACATCTACTTGCCCCGCTTGATCTGGGGTTCACGACCTTGAAAAACCGCGTGTTGATGGGGTCGATGCATACTGGGCTTGAGGAAACAAAAGACTGGAACCGTGTTGCAGAATTCTATGCTGCGCGGGCACGCGGGCAGGTCGGATTGATCGTCACAGGTGGCATGGCCCCCAACCCCGAAGGCGGCGTTTTTCCCGGTGCTGCGGGGCTATTTTCGGATGAAGATATCACCAACCACCGTGTTGTGACTGACCGGGTCCATGCGGCGGGCGGTAAAATCGCCATGCAGATCCTACATGCTGGGCGCTATGCTTATAGCCCTAAATGCGTCGCGCCTTCCGCCGTGAAATCGCCCATCTCGCCGTTCGCGCCCATTGAATTGGACGCTGACGGGATCGAAAAGCAAATCAGCGATATGGTCACCGCCGCCTCCCGCGCCCAAGAGGCAGGGTATGATGGGGTCGAGGTGATGGGCTCCGAAGGCTATTTCCTGAACCAGTTCCTGGTCACCCATACCAACAAGCGCACCGATGCATGGGGCGGCTCTTATGAAAACCGGATGCGTCTTCCCGTTGAAGTCGTCCGCAGGGTCCGCAAAGCTATCGGTCCCGATTTCATCGTGATTTACCGGCTCTCGATGATTGATCTCATTCCAAACGGATCAACTTGGCAAGAGGTTGTGCAGCTGGCCAAAGCGATTGAGGCCGCAGGTGCCACGATTCTCAATACGGGGATCGGTTGGCACGAAGCCCGTATCCCGACGATTGCGACATCGGTCCCCCGCGCCGCCTTTACTTGGGTGACTAAGAAACTGATGGGCAGCGTTGATATTCCGATTATCACCTCTAACCGCATCAATACGCCAGAGATCGGCGAGGCCGTACTCGCGGACGGCTGTGCCAATATGATCAGCATGGCCCGCCCATTCTTGGCTGATGCCGATTTTGTCGCCAAGGCTGCCGCCGGCCAATCGGCGCAAATCGCGCCCTGCATTGCCTGCAACCAAGCCTGCCTTGACCATACGTTCAGCGGCAAGCTGACGTCGTGTTTGGTCAACCCGCGCGCCTGTCATGAAACTGAACTGAACATCCAACCAACGGATAACCCAAAGACAATCGCCGTTGTTGGCGCAGGGCCCGCTGGGCTGTCTGCGGCAATAGCCAGCGCTGAACGTGGACATCGGGTCACTCTTTTTGACAGGGCGTCAGAACTGGGCGGCCAATTGAATATGGCGAAACAGGTCCCCGGCAAAGAAGAGTTTTGGGGGCTCGTCGATTACTTCCGCACGATGATTGAAACGGCTGGTGTCGAAGTGGTTTTAAACACCTCAGCGACCCCTAAATTGCTGGCGAATTTTGACGAAGTGATCGTCGCGACTGGTGTTACCCCCCGTGATCCTGAAATTCCCGGCCAAGACGGGCCAAATGTGCTGTCATACATCGATGTGCTACGCGGCAAAGCAGAGGTCGGCAAACGCGTCGCAATTATCGGTGCGGGTGGCATCGGGTTTGACGTTGCCGAGTTTCTGGTTACCGGTGAAAGCCCCACTGAAAACCTTGAGGAATGGCTCGTGGAATGGGGCGTTGGCGACCCTGAAATCACTCGTGGTGGGCTGAGTGCTGACGGGCCACAACCCGAGGCCCCAACACGTGAAGTCACGCTGCTACAACGCAAATCCGCGAAACTTGGCAAAGGGTTAGGCAAAACGACCGGCTGGATTCACCGCGCCACATTGCAGATGAAAAATGTCTCGATGGTTGGCGGCGTGAACTATGAAAAGATTGATGCCGCGGGACTGCATGTTTCACGTGGCGAAGCCCATGAAAACCCGGAACTGATTGCCGTGGATACCATCGTTCTATGCGCCGGACAGGTGCCCGATCGCAGCCTTGCGGATCAGCTGATCGCAGTTGGCAAAACCGTCCATGTGATCGGCGGGGCGGACGTCGCTGCGGAGCTGGATGCTAAGCGCGCGATCAATCAGGGCGTGCGCATATCTGCAATGCTATAACTCAAACGTGAAAATCGCCTTGAAACAAGCGATTATCTGTCAGAAACGTGGCTGATACCCCGGATTTGTCAGGCATATGTCCCATTCCTGCCTGATTTCACCGTCAAGAAATACGGGTGAAGTTAGATTTTAGGAATGTGTATGGATCGCCTGACAGAAATGGAAGCCTTTGCTACGGTTGTTGACCAAGGCGGTTTCACGGATGCGGCTAAAAAGATGGGGATTTCAAAATCCGCCGTTTCCAAACATGTTTCCTCGCTTGAAGCACGCCTTGGCGCGCGCCTGCTCAACCGAACGACGCGCCGGGTCAGCCCAACCGAAATCGGACTTGCCTATTACGATCGTGCTTGCCGTGTTTTGAACGACGCCGGCGAAGCGGATGCGCTTGTGACCTCAATGCAATCCGCGCCCTCTGGCCTATTGCGGATCAGTGTCGCCACCGATTTTGGGGTAAACCACCTGTCGCCTGTGCTGGGTGATTTCTTGCGCGAATTTCCAGACATCACGGTCAACATGGTGTTGAACAATCGTTACGTCGAACTAATTTCCGAAGGCTTCGACATGGCCGTGCGTATTGGTGAACTGGAAGACAGCACACTGCGCGCGCGCAAGTTGTCAGAAACCACCCGCCGCATGATCGCAAGCCCCGCCTATTTTGAACAATACGGGCGACCAGAAAAGATCGACGATCTGAACGATCACAAGCTATTGCACTATTCCAATCAGGCAAACTCTGCCGTGTGGAAATTAACCGCACCTTCTGGCGAAAAGCGCCAAGTGCGCACGGCTGGGTGGTTGACGGTGAATGATGGTCAATCGCTTCTGAACGCATGCGTAAGCGGTTTGGGAATCGCCTATTTGCCATCGTTCTTATACGCGGATGCGCTGCGGCAAGGTCTGGTCGAAGAAGCCATCCCTGACCTTCCCGTTGAAACCCAAGGCATCTATGCCGTCTACCCGCCGGGACGGTTTACACAACCCAAGGTGCGGGCATTCATTGATTTTCTTGCGCACGCATTCGCCGATAAAAACCCCAACACTTGGTAAGCCCGCGATCGGTTTTCTTTGCGCGATTAAACCTGAATTAATGAAGCGGCGCTATTTTCGCGCCCTATGATAGATACCTGGTTTGACAAGCTTATGCGCATCTTGGAACCTCGCAGCGGAACAGCCGTTGTCGGGCGGTTTGCAATGGTTGTGTGCCTTATCGCCCTCGTGAACCTAGGCTTTATGCAGGCGTATGGGCTGTCGCACCTCGTGACGCCGCTTTATTATATATTACATGCGGTATTTGTGGGCGGGCCTTTTGTTTTATTTGCCCTCGCCGTCATCGTTTTTCAGATCCAATTGCAGCGCAAACTATCGTTCTTGTCACGCAAAGATGGGCTAACGGGGCTCAATAACCGGCGCACTTTTTTGGAACAGACTGACAGCCGACGTAAAGATTGCAAACATGGGGTGCTCTTGCTTATTGACGCCGACAATTTCAAGCGCATCAACGATACATATGGGCATCAAACAGGCGATCTTTGCCTGAAACGCATCGCCGAAACGCTTCGTAAAAATGTGCGCCACGATGATATCATTGGCCGGGTTGGCGGTGAGGAATTTGCTTTATTCTTGCGCAACACATCGCTTGAACAAGCACGCGCCGTTGGTGAACGCCTGACAAAACCCATCATATTTCGCCCCGCTAATAGGAGTAGCGCGCGCGATCTACGGGTCACACTTTCGGTCGGTGCGGCGATGAATTTTGCGGATCAACCGTTGGAAACATTGTTCGCCCGCGCCGATCAAGCCTTATACAAGGCAAAAGCGGACGGGCGCGCACGGCTTGTCGTGTGGACAGAGCTGCTACCTATGCACTGATTTAGTCAGTCGTTGACGTAACGATCACTTCAACCCGGCGATTTTCTTGACGCCCAGCTTCCGTCAAGTTGGAAGCAATCGGGGCCAAATACCCCATGCCTTCCGCCGCGAGTTGCGCGCGCGCAACCCCATAGTCAGAAACCAGTCGCTCCATCACAGATCCCGCACGCCGTTTAGAAAGCGCAATATTTGCATCAAGCGATCCGGACGCATCGGTATGCCCGACAAGCGCGACTTCGCGATCCGGATGGTCCGCGAGATAGTCTGCCAGCGCCTGTAGCGAACCCATATTGCCAGCCGCCAATTGTGACGACCCGGTTTCAAAGGTTAAATCTGCCAAGATCGCGTGACCGCTCTCCCCAAGCTGATCCGCGAGACTGCCAGTGTTAACTTGCTCGATTGCACCCAGTGCCGGTCCCACGGCGACCGTGGCCAGCTTCGCTGTCTGGGTTTCAGGTCCGACATGCACGACTTGCACAAATCCTGCTTGCGCGGTTCGGGTGACCAACAAGGTCAGTTGTTCGGGGCCATCCGCCCCAATCCGCACCGCCGACAAGAATCGGAAATCACCGATGTTGATCCGCATTTCTGGTGGCGGCAGTGTCATCGTGCCAAAACGAAAATCAAAGCCACCACAGGCCTCTGTCTGACATTCGAACACAATCTGATAGCGGTCATCACGCACCTGATCACGCAAGGGGCGCAGCAGTTGCAAAGTCGTAAGCCCCTGCGTGTCGATCCGCCATGCCTGTTTGGTCACGGTACCTTCGACCGTTTCGACGGGCAAAACGCCGTTCGCCCAGATATCGACGGGCATTGCATAGCTATCTAAGGCAGAAATACTCTGCGTTTGTAGCGTCGCATTGCTGGGGAATTGTAGTGTTTCAGCACCGCCCGCCGTCCCCAAGGCCCACAGCAAACAAGTACCCGCTGTACACCAGCTGGGAACTAAGGTCGCGATGGGGCGTAGGATACAATTCAACAGGTTACTCCGGCAACATCCGATAGTGGTACTGTCCCACAGGGGTCATGCCAAGGGACGTATAAAGCGCATTTGCGGCCACGTTTTCTTGGGTTGTCACGAGCGTGAGATAGGCCGCGCCCTGCGCCTGCGCCCAATGTGCCGCCGCAATCGTCAAATCCCGCGCAAGCCCTTTGCGGCGGTGCGCAGCTGAAACCTCAAGTGCGTGGATCATCGCACAATCCCCCGCAATTGCGACATAAACACTGCCTGCGGGCGCATCACCGACTCGGCCAAGAAGCGTCACCTTGGGATCGCGGGCGCGGTCCATAATCGCGATCCGCCCCGGCCCGATCCCACCTTGCGCCCAAATCTCAACCTGCACCGCCAGCGGCGGCCAAGCCGCAAAACTGCGCTCCGGGTCGCGTGGGTGCGCGATATCCGCTACCGCAGCGGCGTACATATGCACTGGGTCTTTGATCACATATCCGCGTTCAGCCAACATAGCATCAAGCCGTTCCTCGCCCGCACGGATCATAAAAAGCGGGCGCTGCCCGCCGTCAATCATCGCCGCTTGGGCGATTGCGATGTCGGTTTCTTGAAAAGATTGCTCTGCGGTTGCGGCATTGACCCGACTGCTATTGCTATCGTCAAGCCGGACGGTCCAAGGGCCCAGAGCCTGTTTCACGGCGGCGGGCCAGGTCCCCTCGATTACCGCATATAGCTTTCGTGCATCTGGAAAACTCATGCAGAAAACACCTTCTTTAGCGCTATAAACGCCGAATCAAGCTGCACAATATCGCTTCCACGCAGCACAAGATTGGTACCATATTGGCCATCTTTTTGAAACGGGTAGGACCCGACAGAAAGATCGCTGTGCTGTTCTGCAAAGGCGGTCAAGCGCGCGGCAACATCCCCTTCGCCTTGCATCAATGGCAAGGTGCGTGACTGCAATGGCGCGCCACCTGTCATAGCCGGCAGAATGCTTGCGACCATGGCCTGAAACACCGACGGCACCCCTGCCATGACATGTACGTTGCCCAACGTAAATCCGGGGGCAACGCTGACAGGGTTATCGATGAGCACGGCCCCATCTGGAATGCGGGCCATGCGCAACCGCGCGGCGTTCAGCTCCTTGCCGGACGCATCATAATGCGCCTGCAGCAAGGCCCTTGCATCGTCGCGCACGTCAATAGGGCGCTCAAATGCGGCCGCGATACAGTCAGCGGTAATATCATCATGGGTAGGGCCGATGCCCCCGCTTGTGAAAACATGGTCATGCCCGTCCGACAATGCGCGCACAGCCGCGATAATCGCCGGGCGATCATCGCTGACCACGCGGACTTCACGTAGGTCGACACCGACAGCAGTTAACTCCCCCGCAAGGTGATGCATATTCGCATCGCGCGTGCGCCCAGACAGAATTTCGTCGCCGATCACAAGCATTGCGGCGGTTGGGTTGGGCATTGGCGGTCTCCTAAGGGTGGCGTTCAGATGCGCGCAGCTATCACACGCACATAACCCCTAAGCTATACCCCATATTCATCGCGCAAAAGGTTCTTTTGAACCTTACCCATTGTATTGCGCGGCAGCGCGTCGCGCATGATATAGCGGCGCGGGTGCTTAAACCGGGCCAACTCTGCCGTCACATGGGCCGCGATTTCATCGCTGGTCACCGCCGCCTCGGGTTCAAGAATAACCGCAGCCAGAACCGATTCACCAAAATCGGGATGCGGCACGCCAAAGACGGCGCTTTCCAAAACGCCATCGACATCGTTGATCACATCTTCGATCTCTTTGGGGTAGATGTTGTAGCCGCCAGAAATAATCAAATCCTTTTGACGCCCAACAATGCTTATCCGCCCGTCTTCAGCTGCAACACCGAGATCGCCCGTGATAAAGAACCCGGTCTCGCGCAGCTCTTCGCGGGTTTTTTCGGGCATATTGAGATAGCCCTGAAACACGTTGTCACCGCGCACTTCGATCATGCCAATGTCGCCTGCGGGCACGGGTGCACCAGTATCCGGATCAGTGATGATCACTTCGGTACCCGGTAAAGGATAGCCAACCGTGCCTGCAAGCCGGTCGCCAGCAAACGGGTTTGACGTAATCATATTCGTTTCGGTCATTCCGTAGCGTTCCAAAATACGCTGACCGGTCCGTTGTTCAAACGCGGTGTGGGTTTCCGCTAATAGCGGGGCCGAACCTGAAACGAACAAACGCATGTTCGCGCAAAGTTCGCGGGTCAGGCGCGCATCATCCAACAGGCGCGTGTAAAATGTCGGCACACCCATCAACATGGTAGATTTGGGTAGCTCTGCGATCACCGCGTCTTGGTTGAACGCTTGCATAAACCGCACCTGTGCCCCAGCCAAAAGCGAGGTATTCATCGCCACAAAAAGCCCATGCGTATGGAAAATCGGCAACGCGTGGATCAACCGATCTTTATCCGTGATTTCCCACAGGTCTGTCAGCGAGCGCGCATTCGAGAGTAGGTTTTTATGCGATAACATCGCCCCCTTTGAGCGCCCGGTCGTGCCAGAAGTATACAAAAGCGCGGCAAGATCATCCGGCGCACGTGAGACGGTTTCAAATGATGAGTTTGCCGCATCCCCTGCATCTGCCAGAGTCCCGGATCCATCGGCTGCCATCGTCAAAACGGGAACATCAAAAGCAGCATCAATACGCGCGAAGTCCTTCGTATCGCAGATGATCAGACGGGGCGTCGCATCTTCCGCGAAATAGCTGAGCTCTGACTGCGTGTAGGCGGTGTTTAGCGGTAAATAGACAGCGCCGGCTTGGATCGCGGCCCCGTATAGCGCGATCGTGTCAGCGGTTTTCGGGGCTTGGACCAAAATCCGGTCACCGGGTTGCACGCCAGCATCGCGTAGAACATGCGCCAATTGGGCCACCCGCTGGACAAATCCGGCATAGCTGACCGTCCCACCATCATCGCAATCCATGAACGGCTGCGTGTTGTTTGCGTGTGGCGCGATCAGCGCATCGTAAAGTGTATTTGTCACGCGGTAGGCTCCTTCGGTTTTGTCTGTAGCGACGCCGTTGACAGGTTTTGCACACTGCGCGCGGCGACGAGGGTTGACGCCATAGCGAAATCTTCGTGATTTCGTTCGGTTTGCGTCAAATTGTAAAGATAATTCACCATTGCACCGCTCGATTGCGCCATACCATTGGCAGAGCTATCGGCGCCCGCGTGAATGTCGTGTACCTCTGCGCCATTGCCAAGGTGAAAACGCGTAACCGGATCAAGCGGCATGCCGTCACCGCGCTTGGCAACAAGCAAATAGCGGGCCGCCATCGCGCGAATATCATCTTCGGGGCCATCGCCCGCTAGAATTGCTTGGGCGGCGGCACCGTGGTCAGGATCATCTACTTGGGTCGCAAGCCACTTGTTCAGCCCTGGGATCGGCGACAGGGTCACAAATGTCTCAAGCTGCGGACATTCAAGCGATAGCTCAGCCACCACTTGTTTGATCAACAGGTTGCCAAAGCTGATCCCGGTCAGCCCTTTTTGACAGTTTGAAATAGAGTAGAATACAGCAGATTTTGCCTGATCGGCATCAAGCGGGGTACGCCCTTCGGACAAAAGCTGGTCGATCGAGCCGGGAATATCTTTTGTTAACGCGACCTCTACAAAGATCAGCGGCTCGTCGGGCATCGCCGGGTGAAAAAACGCAAAGCAACGCCGATCCGGGGGATACAAGCGCCGGCGCAAGTCATCCCAATCATCGATTTCATGCACGGCCTCATAGGCGACGATTTTATCCAGAATACGCGCCGGAGTGTCCCAGCTAATCTGCTGCAAAACCAAGAAGCCGCGATTGAACCAACTACGCAACAAATGCGCAAAATCATGGTTCGTGCGTTTCAGATCAGGGTGATCGCGCAACAGCTTCAAAAGATCGACGCGCATCGAAACGAGCGCCGCAGTCGCCCCAACGGGTTGGTTCAACCGCCGCAACAATTCTTGGCGTTTGGGTTCCGCTGCTTGGCTCAGCGTTTTGAACAATTCCGGGGTCGGTTCATTTGCGTATTGCGCAGCAATTTCTGCAATCTTCGCCGCATCAATATCGAGATCGGAATTCAAGTAGTAAAAGAACGCCGTTTTGTCGTCAGCCGTGAGCGCCGCATAGCGTTCTAACACCGTCGCAGCGAGCCGAAAACCGGACACTTCACCTTCCGCTGATAGCAATGCTTGGCAAAGTGCGTAGATGTCGCGCGTGTCATCTTTTCCGTGCAAGGCACCCCGACGGTCAAAGAGTTGCGATAGAATATCCCCGAGAAAGCGATTTCGCTGCATGATAGTCTCCATCAAAGAGTCGCAGCATTAATATCGATATTTTAGCACGTCGTCCATTTAAATCGGCAAAAAATGCGATCAGATATCTAATGCACGGGACAAATAATCACCCGTCAACCGATAATGGCTTAACAAACTTGCCGATGCGCGGTCTTGATCACGCTGAATTGCCGCGTCCAAAATCTCTTCATGCTCGGCGGATACGTCGCGTTTTTGATAGGTTGCGCTTTTGGCTGCAAGATAGCGATACCGAATGTTTAAATCATAGAGCTGAGCACAAAAGCGTTCCAACATAGGGGATTCGCTGTTGGCCAAAAGCGCCATATGAAATGTCTTATGCGCCTCCTCGAACAGTTTCGTTCCCTGACCGCTGGCCCTTTTCATGTGGTGATGGGTTAACACCAATTGCTCTTCCCAGTCTGGCGTCGCATTGGCGATTGACTGGCGCAGGGCCAAATCTTCAAGCGTGCAGCGTAACGCCAGAATTTCAGCAAAATTCGCCTTGCTGGCAGGGGCCGCGCGAAACCCGCGTTGGTCGATACGTTCAACCAACATATCCGATGTCAAAAGGCTCAGCGCCTCGCGTACAGGTGAAGCGCCGGTATTCAGCAAGCCGCGTAGCTGTTCAATTTTCAACTTTTGGCCTGCGGGCAATTCACCTGTTAGGATCATGTCGCGCAGGGTCAGATAGGCACCGTGTGTGGCTGAAGTTTCCTTGACCTGTGTTTCGTCAATCATGGTCATATCGGGACTTTCGCTAGGGTTATGTCAGGTTCACAGTCTTTGTTGAAAGCCCTACCGAGAGGTTCAACGATCCTTCGTTTATCATCCAACGCCGCAAGGTAAAACTCCGCGCGCCGCTTTTGTGCATCGGATCAGCTTCGGCCAATGCGCGGGCTGCTTCCAGATTCGGCGCACGGTAGATAATTAGACCGACCCCTTGCATATGGTCACCCGACTCGTCGGACATCGGACCCGCTAGTGCCAATTGCCCTGCCGCTTCCAACTTTGCCTGATAGGCAAGATGATCAGGCAACGCGGCCTTTACGTCTTCGGGTGCCTTTGCCGGCGTGCTTTGCGCCGCGTAAAGTTCTAGTGCGAGCGCCCCGCGCGCCTTCGCTTCCGATTTATAATCTGCCCAAGCTACCATCGTCATCCCTCCCAAAATATCGATATTTATTGACATCTGATGCGATTGTAGGCAGAAATCTTATGAACTGACAAGGAAGAGATGCATGAAATATCTGGTGGGCAAGACAACGAATGGCACTACAGTGTTCGCTGTCGATGGTGAAAATGCCGTTAATTTAACGGCGTTAAACGCTGAAATTGGCGGTGATCTGATGGGGCTCATCCAGAATCCCGCGCTGATCGAATCAGTTGCAGGTCAGATGGCCGACGCCCCACGCGTTGCAATCGCCGCGATTACACCTGCCCTGCCCGTTGCAGAACCCGGCACCATCATCTGCCTTGGCCTGAACTATACAGACCACATCAAAGAGGGCGGATACGACATTCCCGACTACCCTGCCCTGTTTATGCGTGGCAAAAATTCAATCATGGCCGCTGGCGCGCCGCTTGTGCGCCCGACATGTTCTGAAAAACTTGATTACGAAGCCGAGCTAATGTTCATTGTCGGCAAAGGCGGCCGTCACATTGCAGAGGCCGATGCACTGGACCATGTGTTTGGCTATACCGTTTTTAACGACGGCTCTGTCCGCGATTACCAGCGCAAGACGCACCAGTGGACACCGGGCAAAAACTTTGACGATACTGGCGCGATTGGCCCATTCGTTGTGACACCTGACGAAGTGCCAGAAGGCGCCGCAGGTCTGAAAATAGAAAGCCGTGTCGGCGATGAGATTTTGCAATCCTCCAACACTGGCAACATGATCTGGTCGGTTGCCCAAACCATCGCCACGATTTCACAATACACCACGCTTGAACCCGGCGATTTGATCGCAATGGGCACACCACCCGGTGTTGGTCACGCCAAAAAGCCAAACCCACGTTGGCTTGTCCCGGGCGAAACAGTTGACGTCGAAATCGAAGGTATTGGCATTTGCTCTAACCCCATCATCGACGAGGTTGATCACATTAAAGGGGCAGCGTAATGGCCGCCCCAACAGGTCAAGCACTCGCGGATGCCCGTGCCAAGGCACAAGAAGATCATCGCGCTTTGCGCGGGCGCATCGACCGGTTGTCGGACGATGCCATTGACCTCATCTTGCGCGATGCGCGGTCGCATTATGCGTGGACTGACAAACCGATCCCGGATGGGATGCTCGAAGATCTGTACGACATTACGATCAACGGCCCGACCAGCATGAACACCCTGCCGGCGCGTTTTACTTTTGTGAGGACACCCGAAGGTAAGGCAAAACTGGCAAAGTCGCTCAAGCCCCAAAACGTGGCTAAAATGATGGGTGCGCCCGTCACAGTGATTATTTCGCACGACATGGATTTCTGGAAAGAGCTTCCAAACCTGTTCCCACACGAAGACCGGCGACACCTGTTCGACGGGAAGCCCGAATATTGCGAAGACACCGCATTTCGCAATGGCACGATGCAGGGCGCCTATTTCATGATCGCTGCGCGTGCGCTTGGGCTAGATGTCGGGGCAATGTCAGGGTTCTCAAACGCGATTGTCGACGAGGAATTTTTTACTGGCACCACGGTCAAATCCAACTTTCTGTGCAATATTGGATACGCTGATGAAACCGCGCTGTTCCAAAAGCTACCGCGTCTTGCTTTCGAGCAGGCCTGTAGTTTCGCCTAGGGGGATATTCACATGGCCATCAAATTGAAGACAATCGTAACCTACCGGGCGACGGCGCAATGTCCGACCCACGCGCGTACCGAAATACCGGTTAGGGATCTGAATGTCGTCATTGATGAGCCATTGGAACGGGGTGGGACCAATCTAGGCCCCACCCCAACCGAAATGGCCATGTCTGCATTGATCGCATGCACAAATGTGATCGGCCATAAAAATGCACGTCGCCTGGGTGTGGACCTTGGCGACGTGACGATCGACGCAAATTGCCAGTTCGATCGGCGCGGCGTTCTCATGGAGGATGAGATCGACGTGCCGTTCCCGGCCATTACGCTCACGGTGAACTGCAATACCACTGCCAGTCAGGAGGAGCTGACTACAGTGGGCCTTGAGACCGCAAAATTCTGCGCCATTGCCAAACTATTTGAGGCGGCAGGCACCGATCTAACGGTCAATTGGGTGAAGAGGAACTAGACACTAAACCGGGCTAGACGCCCAAATTTTCTGGGAGGAAAACACATGATTAATTGGACACGGCGCAGCCTTATGGGTGCGGCCCTTGCGACGATGACAGCGATGCCTGTCGCGGCGCAGGAAAGAATTTCGGCTGTCGTCATTGATGGCTATCCAGCGCGCGCACTTTGGGTGCAAGAATTCACCGACTTCTTTATTCCCGAAGTTGACCGCCGCCTTGCTGAGACCGGCAACTATGTGATGGATTGGCAAGAAAACTATGGTGGTTCTATTGTGAAACCCCGTGGTGTGCTTGAAGGCGTGCAGCTTGGTCTTGGCGACATTGGGATCGTCACGACGATTTTCCACTCCTCCAAACTGCCAAGCCAGGGACTCGCTGCGGTTACACCGTTTGTTTCATCTGACGCCCGCGCGGTTGCACAGGCGATTGACGAAATTGCGCGCGAATTCCCTGCTATGCAGAACGAATTTGCCGATCAAAACCAAGTCTATCTCGCGACCGGTGTTGTGCTCGACAGTTATCAGGTTTTCGCGACAAATGAATTGGCTGACATCTCGGGTCTTGAAGGCCTGAAAGTTGCGGGTGCTGGCATGAACTTGCGTTACCTTGAAGGTATCGAAGGCGCTGCTGGTGTGCGTGGTGGTTTGACCGACTTCTACAACATGCTGCAAACCGGTCTTGTTGACGCGGCACAGCTATGGCCAGAAGCCGCGGCAACATTCAAAATCTCAGAAGTCGCACCATACATGCTGCGGACAGATTTTGGTGCGGTGAACTCTAAAACTGTGACTGTGAACCAAGACTATTGGAACGCGCTTCCTGACGAAGTCAAAGAGGTGCTGCAAGCGGTGTCGATTGACTACCGCGATCACCTTGCGGGTCTTGCGATGGACCGCGCAGCCGCCGCCGAAGCTGCCTATGTGGAAGCAGGCGGAACGATCATCGAAGTGTCAGAAGAAGACCGCACAGCATGGGCGAACGCGATGCCAAACATCGCACTTGAGCTGACAGAAACGCTTAACGCGAATGGTGAAGCTGGGACAGAGATGCTCGCCGCATACCTCGCCAAGCTTGAAACCGCTGGCTTTGTCGGCGTCCGCGACTGGACACAGCCTTAATCCCGATCGATCCCTGAAGGGGCCTAGATTATGTTGAAATCTGTACTTACGGGCCTCTCAGGGGTCGCAAATAAAGTGGCGATCATCGCCAATGCCGCTGGAACGGTTTGCGTTCTTGGCTTGGTGGTGATCCTCAATGTCGATGTCATTGCGCGGGGCGTGTTTAATGCCCCGCTCAAGGGCACCTATGAAATCGTCCAGCTATCGGTCGTTTTCATTGTCTTTCTACAGCTTGCTGATGTTGTGCGCGTTGACCGCCTCACCCGCTCTGACGGGTTCCTCAATGTGCTCCACAAGCGTCGCCCTAATCTGACCGCGAATCTGCGCCGGATCATCAATGCCGTATCTGCAATCTTTATGGGGCTTGTAGCGTACATCATGTTCCCTGAATTCATGCACATGTGGGAAACCCAAGACTTTTTCGGCGTGCCCGGCGTATTCACCGCCCCGTGGTGGCCCATTAAGCTCGTGATTGCCTGCGGCTGTGCGTTGTCATGCATCATCTTCGTGCTGAAAGTCATCACCGCCCAAGACCGCCCGCAATTGGTCCGTGCCCCTGAACATAATGAGCCCACCACATGAGCCCTATTGAAATTGGCCTGATTTCGGTCATTGCAATCATCTTCCTGATTTATTCAGGTGTTTATATCCCAATTGCGCTTGGCACTGTGTCGCTGGTGTCCATCTGGCTGATGCGTGACAACTTTACGCTGTCACTGAACCTGCTCAAGGTGGCAGTCGGCGACAGTGCGATGGAATACAGTTTTGCCACCATCCCATTGTTTACCTTTATGGGGCTAATTGTGTCCAAGGCCGGGTTAGGTAAGGACATTTACGAGGTCATGACCATGCGGTTTCGTAAGGTCAAAGGCGGCATTGGCATGGCCACAGTTGGTGCAAACGCAGTGTTTGCTGCGGTAACGGGGTCTTCTATTGCCTCAGCATCCGTGTTCACCAAAGTATCGGTGCCACAAATGATGGCCCAAGACTACAACCCGCGCTTTGCGGTTGGCGTTGTGGCCGGGTCGTCTGTGTTGGGTATGATCATCCCGCCATCCGCGATGCTGATCATCTATTCGTTTGTCGCAGAGCAATCGGTTGGAGATATGTTCCTTGCTGGCGTTATCCCCGGTGTTATGCTCGCCGTCGCCTATGTTGGTGCAATTTGGTTCATGGGGCGCTACACCCCCGATTTTGTCGGCGGGCGCGTTGTTGAAGACACCGAATGGATGACCCGCGGCGAAATCGCATCAAAAACCCTGCCGACATTGGGCCTAATCACTGTTGTTTTGGGCGGCATCTATACCGGCTGGCTTACTGCGGTTGAAGCTGGGGCCGCTGGTGGGTTGGTCGCGCTATGCATCGCGGCGGCGCGCCGCTCCATGTCGCTCAAAACATTTTGGGACGCACTTTTAGAAACCGGTCACATCACAGCCGCGATCTTGTTTTTGATTACCGCAGCGTCCATCTACAGCCGGATGCTGGGCATGGCGGGCCTTCCAAACCAATTGCAAGATCTACTCGCTGGGAACGCAGCCTCGTTTTGGACGGTTATGCTGCTCTATGTGCTGCTGATGCTGTTTCTTGGCACGTTGTTGGACACGGCATCGATCATCTTGATCGTTGTCCCGCTGTTCCTGCCCATGATCGAAGCGATGGACATGTCGCTGATCTGGTTTGGGATCATCACAGTTGTTGGCGCAGAAATCGGGTTGCTGACCCCGCCGCTTGGCATCTCGTGTTTCGTGATCAAATCGACAATCAATGATGATCGCATTTCCTTGATGGATGTCTTCATGGGGGCGCTACCGTTCGCCTTTGTCATGTTGATCGCACTGATGATCCTGATCCAATTCCCAATCCTGAGCCTCGCTCTACTCTAAACTAGGAGGTCGTTCCCATGCGTAACGTCACCAAAGACAATATCACCGATGTGTTTAAGGCCTATATGGCCGCCAGTACTGATGCGCGGACACGTGAAGTTATGAACGCACTGGTTCAGCACATGCATGATTTCGCGCGCGAAGTGAACCTGACACATGATGAATGGCGCACAGGGATCGCGTTTCTCGAAGGCTGCGCCGCGATTGAAACCGAAGATCACCATGAATTTGTGTTGGCCTCAGATGTGCTCGGCCTGTCGTCATTGGTTGATATGCTGCACTCGCGCCCTGATGCTACATCTTCATCGGTGCTTGGCCCGTTCCACGTGTCAGGCGCCCCGCCGCTTGCCGTTGGCGGCGACATGAAACGCCATTACGGCGGTCCGGTCCTGCTTGCCCAAGGCACTATTCGCGACACGGATGGCAACCCCATTCCCAATGCCGAACTTGATATTTGGCAAACCGCGCCAAACGGCATGTACGCAAGCCAAGACGAAGAACAAGATACGTTTTCGTTCCACGGTTTGATGACGGTCGGCGAGGACGGAAAGTACGCATTTACCACTGTGAAACCCGTTGAATATACGGTCCCGTCTGACGGCCCGGTTGGGGATATCCTGCGGGCCTGTGGGCGTCACCCTTGGCGGCCTTCACACCTGCACTACATCATCAAAGCGCCGGGATTTAAGACCTTGGTGACAGAGATCTTCCCCGACGATGACCCCTATCTTGACCAAGATACCGTGTTCGGCGTGCGTGATGATTTGGTGATGACCTATGTCGAAAAACCAGCCAGCGATTTCCCCGAGGGGTTAGAGCTATCGGGCAGTGTCACCGAGACATTCTTGTCTGTCGACTTTGACGTCATTTTAGCGCGGGTATAACTGGGATGGTTAGCCTAGAACTTTGATCCTGTTTCGCCTATATCGCGGGTAAGCGATAAAGGAATATAGGCGTGGACACGAACAAAGGCCGCATCACCAAAGATGGCATCCGGATTTATGATCCCAGCGATTTCGCGGGTATGGCCAAGGCTGGCGCTTTGGCCGCCCAAATCTTGGATGACATTGCCGAGCACGTGAGCGTCGGGCAAACGACAGGTGAACTTGACCGCCTGATCACAAGTTGGGTCGATGATGCGGGCGCAATTTCCGCGACGATTGGCTATAAGGGCTACAAACACGCCAGCTGTATTTCGGTGAACCATGTGGTCTGTCACGGTATACCCGGTGCGCCTATTCCAAAAGGCGCGTCTGAAAGCGTGTCAAAAAATCTTGAAAAGCGGCGTAGCGATGATGCGCTGAAATCTGGCGATATCCTGAACATCGACGTCACGGTAATTGTTGATGGCTGGTTCGGTGATTGCAGCCGGATGTATGTGGCAGGCAAACCCAAACCCATCGCCCGCAAGCTGATTGACGTGACCCATGACGCGCTGATGCTGGGGATTGCGGCAGTGAAACCCGGCAACACATTTGGCGATATCGGCCACGCAATTCAAACCTACGCCGAAGCCCAGGGCATGTCTGTTGTCCGCGATTTTTGTGGGCATGGGCTGGGCCGCGTGTTTCACGCGCCGCCTAACGTCGTGCATTTTGGCCGCCCCGGCGTGGGCCCAAAACTTGAAGCCGGGATGTTCTTTACAATTGAACCGATGATCAACCTTGGGCGTCCCTATGTCGAAGTGTTGCGCGATGATTGGACCGCGGTTACTGCCGATAAATCCCTGTCTGCGCAGTTCGAACATTCGGTTGGTGTGACCGAAGACGGTTGTGAGATTTTCACAAAATCCCCTGCAGGGCGGTTCCATCCGACCTCTGACTACTAAGCATTTATTTGCGAACGACTTGCAACTAGCGCACACCACCCCTATATGAGTGGTGTCGCTAGCGGTGGCATCCCCCATAATCACCAACGAAAGGATGCACCATGCACCTGATGAAACATGCCGCTTGTGCGGCCGCAATTTCGATGTCCGCAAATTCTGGTCTGGCCCAAGAGGTCACGTTGCGGTTCCAGCACTTTGTGTCCCCGGCAAGCGCGAACCCGACCTATTTCATGCAGCCATGGGCCGATGCGATCGAAGAACAATCTGATGGGCGCATCAAAGTCGAGCTTTACCCGTTCATGCAACTCGGTGGGTCCGCCCCGAACCAATTCGACCTGATCCGCGATGGCGCGATTGATGGCGGCTGGGTAATCCCCGCGTACCAACCGAACCGCTTCCCTGAGGCTGAAGCGCTTGAACTGCCTTTCATGACCTCAAAATCAGGCGAAGAAGCAAGTGCTGCGGCGTGGGAATATACTGAAACCTATCTGATGGACGACTTTGCAGATGTTCACGTGATAGCAGCGCACATGCACGGGCCAGGTATCGTCCATAAACGCGGCGATGCGATTGAAACGCTCGAAGACTTTGACGGACTGAAACTACGTGGCCCATCTCGCCCAGCGACAATGCTGCTCGACGCGCTTGGGGCAACCCCCATCGGCATGCCCGTTCCGCAATTCCCCGAAGCCCTATCCAAAGGCGTGGTCGACGGCGGTGTGATCACTTGGGAAATGTCCCCATCGCTTAAGCTGGACGAGTTGACGGATAGCCATACGGACGTCGCGGGCGATCAGGCGCTGTATAATCTCTACTTCATCTGGGCGATGAATAAAGATGTCTACGACGGCATGCCTGCAGACCTACAGGCGATCATTGATGCCAATTCTGGCATGATGGCCAGCATGTGGGCTGGGCGCGCGCATGATACCGGAGATGCCGTTGGGCGCGACCTGATGGCCGCTTCCGGCAATGAGATCGCAACCCTGTCAGAGGCAGAGACCGCGCGGATTATGGATTTAGGCACCGAAGTCACCACCCGGTGGATCGCCGAGATGGACGACAAAGGCTTTGATGGCGCAGCACTGGTCGCCGCAGCACAGGCCGCCGTTACGGACAACCTAATCGATTAACGCTCCCCTGCAGGGCGATGTGATCATTGCCCTGCGCGCATCACTTCTACGTTTACCTTTTAAACCGCCTCGTATTAACTGCCCGTACAACGACAGGTTTATTTCAAACGGTAGATATTCAAATATGCCCCTCATTATTCTTATTCTCTCGTCACTTGGCGCAGCCCTTTGGTTCTGGGTCAGACACAACCCCCGCGACGCAATTGACACAGCGGTTGATGTCGCAGCGACGGTCCGCAATGCGCCGCGCAAACTCGCCTTTCGTAAGCAAATGAACGCGCACCCTGTCGAAGGAATCGACGACGCACGCATCGCTATCTGTGCGATTGGCCAAGCCTTTATCGAATTAGACGACCTCCCGACCAAAGATCAGCGCGACAAACTGCACCTTCTCTTGCGAACGAAACTGCGCTGTTCGGAAGAAGAAGCCGAAGAAATGGAAGTCCTCGGGCGCTGGTTGCAGGGCCAATGCCAAGACGCACAATCCGCGATCACCCGTCTGGCCCGCCGTTTGCGCAAAATCGACGGCGAAGCATCTTGGGATTTATTGCACGACATCTTAGGCGGTTTGGTCGAAAACGATTTGTCCACCAGCCAAGTTTCCGCGATTGAGGATATCAAACGCGCATTTCGTCGCTAAGTAATCCGCGCGACCACGTAATCCGCCAAGTCGACCAGCATCACTTTCAACGGATGCTCGGGAATCACGGATAGCGCGGATTTCGCTTTGTCCGCCCACGCAATCGCATCAACGCGCGTAGCTTCCATCGTGCCGTGTTTCGCCAAAAGACTGATCGCATGGTCGAGATCACCATCTTCTTGGCGGCCCTTCTGGATCGTCCGCTCCCAAAACGCGCGTTCTTCGGCATCAGCGGCAGCAATCGCGCGGATCACTGGCAAGGTCAGTTTACGTTCGCGGAAATCATCGCCAACGTTTTTACCCGTCGCTTTAGTTCCACCGTAGTCCAGAAGGTCATCCACGATTTGGAAGGACACGCCCAGCGCATCACCATAGTCATAAAGCGCCTGCTTGGTCGCAGCATCCTGCCCCGCAATTTCGCCACCAACTTCCATCGCCGCTGAAAACAGCGCAGCGGTTTTGCCGCGCACAACTTGGATATAAATTTCTTCGGTCGTGGCCAAATCACTGGCTGCGGTCAGTTGTAAAACTTCGCCCTCGGCAATGGTCGCCGATGCGTTTGCTAAAATATCCAGTACCCGCAACGACCCGGTTTCGACCATCAGCTGGAACGAACGGGCGAACAGGTAATCGCCGACCAGCACACTTGACGTATTGTCCCAAAGCAAGTTGGCAGTCGGGCGCCCGCGCCGCTGGCTGCTTTCATCGACAACATCATCATGCAGCAAAGTCGCGGTATGAATGAATTCAACCGTCGCGGCCAAATGGATATGATAGGGGCCGTCATAGCCACACATGCGGGCCGCAGCCAAGGTCAGCATTGGGCGCAAACGCTTGCCGCCTGCTTCGACCAAATGGGCGGTGACTTCGGGGATACGCGGCGCGTGTTCTGACGCCATCCGCGCGCGGATCATATCGTTAACCGCTGCCATATCATCCGCCAATGCGGCGGCCAGCTGTTCGTGGGGTTTCGTGGCTGCTTGATCAAGGCTCATGCGCATTTCCGTGATGTGATAGACAAAGGCCGCGCCCCGTCTTAGGTCATAGATATGAAAGAGCTTTTGCGCACCAACGACATCACTGTCATCGCCTTTGCAACCGCCCTATTGGACAGCGAGGGTATAGACTGCTTCACCTTCGACGTAAATATGAGCGTCCTCGAAGGGAGCTTGGGCATAATGCCGCGCAGGCTAATGGTTTTGGACCGCGATTTGTTCATGGCAGAAGCCATCATGCGCGATGCAGAGGTGGATTTGGGCCGTGGATAAGGACCTGACGCAAGACGATTTTCTCGGCGGTAAACTACGGGTTTTCCAACCACGCAAAGGGTACCGCGCAGGGGTTGATCCGGTTCTCTTGGCGGCAAGCATCGCTGCGAAACCGGGTCAATCAGTTCTTGAACTGGGATGCGGCGTTGGAGTTGCGTCCTTGTGTCTATGCGCGCGGGTTCCGGGGATCAGCATCACCGGGGTTGAACTGCAGGATGATTACGCGGCCCTTGCGCGACAAAATGCAGTCGAGAACAAAGCGAACTTCACAGTGGTTAACGCGGACCTGCGGAAAATGCCTGCTGACCTGCGCCAAAAGCGGTTTGATCATGTGATCATGAACCCCCCCTATTTTGAACGCGCGCATGGTGTCGCAGCCCATGATGCCGGACGCGATGTTGCGCTTGCCGGGGACACGCCGTTAGGTGACTGGCTCGATATTGGTGCGCGGCGCGTGGGACCACGAGGTTATCTGACAATTATTCAACGCATGGAGCGTCTCCCCGAGGTGATCGCAGCGTTGCAGGGGCGGCTTGGCGCAATTATTGTGATGCCCATTGCGGGACGCGAAGATCGGGCACCCGAACTGTTCTTGCTGCAGGCCCGCCAAGAAGGGCGTGCAGCATTTCGGATGGCACCGACACTTATTATGCATATGGGGCAAGCACATACGGGCGACAAAGAAACCTATACGCCACATGTGCGCGCGATTTTACGCGATGGCGCAGAGTTGAGTGTCAGCCCTTAACCTTCTGGCAAGGTTTTTCAACCAGCCTCTTGTCACAGTATATTGCGCGCATGACGCGTGACAAACCGTCATAAATGTGTTGCAATATACTTACTTTCTAACCCAAAGGAGGACGACCATGAGCTTGAGTTCACACCTGCAGGAACTGAAGAAAAAACACCAAACCCTCTCTGAACACGTCGTAGTCATGCAGCGAAGTCCGGCGACAGACGATCTTGAGATCGCTAACCTCAAGAAACAAAAACTTCTTCTGAAAGAAGAAATCACAAAACTTAGCACGCATTAACTTTTTTGCAGGCGAAATAATTTCGCCAAAGTCGGCGATTGCCTCGCGTTTGACGCGCCCCAGGTCCGGGACAAAAGACACAAGATGTCATACCCGCGAATGCGTAGACAAAACTAGGCACCCGACATAGCAAAAGGCCACGCCGAAACGACGTGGCCCTTTTTTATAGACTACTGTTAGCCTTAGATCATGTATTGGCCGCCATTTGCGGAAATCGTTGACCCGGTCACAAAACCCGCGTCATCAGAGGCCAGGAATACAACCGCGCGCGCGATTTCGGAGGCTTCGCCCAAGCGCCCCACAGGGATCTGTGGCAAGATCACTTCGTTCATCACTTTTTCAGGGATTGTGCTCATCATCTCGGTGTTGATGTAGCCCGGTGCCACAACGTTCACGGTGATCCCGGCACGCGCACCTTCTTGAGCCAGTGCTTTGGTGAAACCAATATCGCCAGCCTTTGCGGCAGCATAGTTCGCCTGCGCGAACTGCCCTTTTTGCCCGTTGATTGAACTGATCGTAATGATCCGGCCAAATTTGCGGGCGCGCATACCCGGCCAAACCGGGTGGGTCATGTTAAACACACCCGACAAGTTCGTGTCGAGCACTTGGTTCCACTGGTCAGGCGTCATTTTGTGGAATGGCGCATCACGGGTGATCCCGGCGTTGTTAACCAAGATATCAATAGGGCCGAGGTCGGCTTCAACCTGCGCAATACCTTCGGCGCATGCTTCGTAGTTACCAACGTCCCATTTGTAGGTCTTGATCCCGGTCTCAGCAGTAAAGGCCGCCGCCTTTTCATCGTTCCCCGCATATGTCGCCGCAACGGTGCAACCCGCGTCTTTCAAAGCCGATGAAATTGCTGCGCCGATGCCGCGCGACCCACCGGTAACAAGTGCTACTCGTGTCATGTGTTCTCCTCCCGATAATTTGCAAAGCAATTTTGTTGCCAAAATTAGATAATTATAGACACATTATTACGGGCGCTCCACGCACATTGCAACACCCATACCGCCACCGATACACAAAGTCGCAAGACCTTTTTTCGCGCCGCGTCGTTTCATTTCGAACAACAAGGTATTCAACACACGGCAGCCAGAAGCGCCAATTGGGTGCCCAATCGCGATTGCCCCACCGTTGACGTTCACGATTGAAGGATCCCAGCCCATGTCTTTGTTTACAGCACAGGCCTGCGCGGCAAAAGCTTCGTTCGCCTCAACTAGATCGAGGTCACCCACAGCCCAGCCCGCTTTTTCGAGCGCTTTGCGACTGGCCATGACAGGCCCCACACCCATGATCGACGGGTCGAGCCCGGCAGTTGCGTAAGATGCGATCCGCGCGAGCGGCTCAATCCCGCGTTTTTCAGCATCGTCAGCTGACATCAGCAATGTCGCGGCGGCACCGTCGTTTAGGCCAGAAGCATTTGCCGCAGTTACAGAGCCTTCTTTTGTAAAAGCAGGGCGCAATTTCTGCATCACTGCCATCGTCGCACCGTGACGGATGTATTCGTCTTGGTCCACGGTGATCTCGCCCTTGCGCGTTTTCACGATAAATGCGGCGATTTCATCCGCGAATTTGCCAGCCTTCTGCGCAGCTTCCGCTTTGTTTTGGGAAGCAACGGCAAATTCATCCTGCATGTCGCGCGTGATTCCCCACTGGTCAGCAACATTTTCAGCCGTTTGCCCCATGTGGTAATTGTTGAACGCATCCCACAGCCCGTCGCGGATCATCGTGTCGATGAATTTCATGTCGCCCATCTTTTGTCCTGCGCGCAGGTTTGCAGCATGGGTACTAAGCGTCATGTTTTCCTGACCACCTGCCGCAACAATCGCCGCATCGCCAAGCTGAATGTGCTGCGCACCAAGTGCGACCGCGCGTAGACCCGAACCACAAACTTGGTTAATCCCCCAGGCAGCAGATTCAATGGGAAGCCCGGCATTGATATGCGCCTGACGAGCCGGGTTTTGCCCCTGTGCTGCGGTCAAAACTTGACCAAGAATTGTTTCGCTCACTTCAGCTTTGTCGATGCCTGCGCGCGCGACAACCTCTGATAAAACCGCTGCCCCCAGATCATGCGCTGGTGTAGTGGCGAATGCGCCGCCAAAGCTCCCCACGGCAGTACGTGCGGCGGATGCGATTACAACATTGGTCATGAATTTCTCCCTTAGATTTCGTCTTCACGTCGACGGTGCCACTTACACGCAAGAGGCGCAAGGTGACTTGGGGTCACAGATCAAATTTTGGAACGCCGTAATAGTAGCCCTGCAAGCAATCGACACCAAGCCCTTCTAAGAAAGCGGCCTCTTGCGCGGTTTCGACGCCGTCAGCGATAGTAAACATCTCAAACTGGCGGGCGACGGTGATCAGAGCCTCAGCCAAAACTTGATTGTCGACGTTTTTATCGATGCCGCGGATGAAGCTTTTGTCAATTTTGACGAGATCAAAAAAGAAGTCCTTTAGATGTCGAAAGGCCGTGAACCCCGCGCCAAACCCATCCAGCGCAAAGGCAACCCCCTTAGGCTGCATTTCGGTCATAAAGCGGATCACGTTTTCGGGCAGCAACATCGCCGAGGTTTCGCTGATTTCAAAAATCAACCTATCTCCCGGGGCCGCCTGATGCGATAATCCCCGATCCAATATACGCCGCCATTCCCCATCACCTATGGACCGCGCGGATAGATTGACCGACAGACGTAAATTGGGATTCGCGATCAACATCTTTATTGCAAGATCAAGCGTCACACAGTCAATCTGACGCCCCATCACCGTTTCTTCAATCAGTGGCATGAAATGTGCGGCGGGAATGATGCGTTCCGCATCATCAAGCAATCGCACCAACCCTTCATAAAACGCGATTTTTGGGGTGTCGTCGCATGTCACAATCGGTTGAAATGCGAGCCGCGCCCGCCCAGTTGCAAGTGCGTCACGCACCAAATCCATAACATCCCCATCACGACTAGCGATGGCGTAATTCAGCGGATCACGTAGCGCGTAATCATCCATATCAATGTTGGCAGTTTGCATGGTGCGTTTCCGTAGGGACGGCTGCAGAATGCCCCCAACCGCCCTAACATCCGATTAAGATGCGCGGCTTACCACCGTTTTAATGCGTCTTCGTCCGCATCTTTTGCGGCAACCCAAGTGGCGTTACCTGCTGTAATCTCTTTCTTCCAGAACGGTGCCCGCGATTTCAAATAGTCCATCAAGAAATCCGCTGCTTCAAACGCGGCAACACGGTGCGCGGCAGCGGTCGCAACCATCATAATCGGCGCGCCCGGTTTCAACGCGCCATAACGATGGATCACCAAGGCGTCCGCCAAATCCCAGCGTGTCACGGCATCTTGGGCAATTGCGGCAATCGCCGCTTCGGTCATCCCGGGATAGTGTTCGATCTGCATCTCTTGCAAATCGCCCCGCGTGTCGCGCACGACGCCCGTAAAGCTGACCACGGCACCAACATCCTGCCGCCCTTGGGCGAATGCGTTCAATTCGGCCCCGACATCGAACAGGTCAGACTGCACGCGGATGATCATTTAGCCCCCAGTCATCGGTGGGAAAAAGGCGACCTCGCGCACCCCGGCGAGCGGCGCATCAAACTCTGACAATTCCTGATCCAAGGCCACGCGTAGCGCCGACACATCAGCAAAGGCTGCGGCGTATCTTTCTTCGCGGGCGATCAGTTCTTGCACCAATTCAGCGACCGTTGCGGCTTGGGTCTCAATCTGTTCTTGGGGGACCCCAATGCGTTCGCGCACCCATGCGAAATACATCACATTCATTGCAGATCATCCCGTAGGTAAGGCATTGATTTATTGAAATAGTCCCAGCCAGTAATCACGGTCAGCGCGGCCGCAATCCACAGCACGATAATTCCCGCCCAGCTACTGACAACCATACCTTTATATTTCCACCACAGCCCCAGTTCATCAGGGCCATTGCCAGATATCGCATCGGTGACCATTTCAGACGTCATCGCCAGCGATTGCATCCCAAAATAATGTTCAAACGCGCCAGCAGCGAACAACAGCGCGATCCCAACCATTTGCGCCGTGGTTTTCCACTTGGCAAGTTTTGTGACCTTTAACGTGCCCGCCGTATCCCCCAAAAATTCACGCAAGCCCGAAACAAACACTTCGCGGAAAATGATCAGGATCGCGGGTAACAGGATATAAGGGTTCATCCCCGAAAATCCGGTGATCACAACAAGCGCGATAATCACCATCACCTTATCAGCAATTGGGTCAAGCATCGCGCCCAATTTGCTTTCTTGTTTCCAAAGGCGCGCAAGATATCCGTCCAAAAAATCGGTCAATGCCGCGCCAACAAAAAGCACGAGCGCGAACCAATCGGCCCAAGGGCGGTTGAAATACAAAAACATGATTGCAACGCCCGGCGCAGCGGCCAGTCGCAAGATGGTAAGGATATTGGGAATATTCAATGTCATGTCTCTATCTAACCCGCAAAACCGCCGCTGGCCATATCCCAGATGCGATCACCCTTTTTCGTGAAAGTAATCGTAGATTGTCTGTGCCAGCGCATCGGAAACACCAACCACGGCCTTGAGATCGGCCAGATTCGCCCGCGAAACGGCCTTTGCCGAGCCGAAATGCGCCAAAAGCGCACGTTTACGTGTCGCGCCGACGCCGGGGACCTCATCGAGTGGCGTGGCCCCGATTGCTTTGCTGCGTTTTGCACGATGCGTGCCAATCGCAAAACGGTGCACCTCATCGCGCATGCGTTGAATGAAATAGAGCACCGGGTCATTGTGACGCAGCGCCATAACGCGTTTCCCCGTACGGTAGAATTCCTCTTTACCAGCATCGCGATCTTCGCCCTTGGCGACCCCAACCATCGCGATATCACCAACCCCCAGCGCAGTCATAATTTCACGCACAGCACTGACCTGACCTGCACCGCCATCGATCAGCAACAGATCAGGCCAAGCGCCTGATGTGCGATCAGGATCCTCTTTGAGCAAACGTTGAAAGCGGCGCGTCATCACCTCTTTCATCATGCCGAAATCATCGCCTGGTGTCAGGTCATCCCCGCGAATATTGAACTTACGATATTGGTTTTTTTCAAACCCATCCGGCCCGGCGACCACCATGGCCCCAACAGCATGGGCGCCTTGGATATGCGAGTTGTCATAGACTTCAATGCGTTGGGGTATTTTGTTCAGTTCAAACGCCTCTGCCAGCCCTTTCAGCAGGCGGGCCTGCGTTGCGGTTTCTGACATTTTACGCGCAAGGCTTTCGCGGGCATTGCGCAGGGCATTATGGACCAATTCGGCCTTTTCACCACGCTGTGGGATGATCACCTCAACCTTGCGCCCCGCCTTTTCGGCAAGCGCATCAGCCATCAATTCATCATTATCAAGCCCATGCGACAGGATCACCAATTTCGCTGGTTCGCGGTTCGCGTAGAACTGCCCAACGAATGCTTCCATCACCTCTGACAGGTCTTCGTCACCGCTAATGCGGGGATAGTAATCGTGGTTGCCCCAGTTCTGATTGGCCCGATAGAAAAACACCTGCACGCAAGCTTGCCCGCCATCGGTATGAAGCGCGATGACGTCAGCCTCTGGCGTGGATTGCGGATTGATCCCTTGGGCGGATTGCACTTGGGTTAACGCTTGAATGCGGTCACGCAGGGCGGCGGCACGCTCAAATTCGAGCGCATCGGACGCCTCTTGCATTTGGCTCGCGAGCGTTTCCTGAATCCGTTTGGTGCGACCTTGTAGAAATTCTTGGGCGTCGCGCACGGTTTGTGCATAATCTTCGTCAGACACTTTACCACAACACGGGCCGCTACAGCGCTTGATCTGATATTGCAGGCAAGGCCGGGTGCGGTTTTCAAATTCCGTGTCCGAACAGGTCCGCAACATGAATACGCGCTGCAATTGGTTCACCGTGCGGTTCACGGCACCCGCGCTGGCGAAAGGGCCGAAATAGCTTCCCTTTTCTTTCTTTGCGCCCCGATGTTTTTTGATCTGCGGATAGGCGTGTTTATTCGTGACCAAGATATTTGGGAACGACTTATCGTCACGCAGCAACACATTGTAACGCGGTTTAAGCTGCTTGATGAGATTTTGTTCAAGCAGCAAAGCTTCGGTTTCGGTGCGGGTTGTCAGAAACATCATCGATGATGTTTCACTGATCATCCGCGCAATCCGCGGGGAATGATTGCCCGGACGCGCATAGTTGCTCACACGGTTGCGAAGATTGCGCGCCTTTCCCACGTAAAGCACTCGGCTTTCGGAATCGAGCATCCGGTACACGCCGGGCGACGAATCAAGCGTACGCAAATACCCGTAGATCAAGTCGTATCCAGTGGTCTGTTGTGGCAAGGTTTGATCGGTCATCGGCCTGCTTCTGTGATTCTGTCCCGGCTGCAATGAGAGCGCAGGAGGGACAAGAGGAAAGGCATCCACCGTTTCTGTGGATAACTCGGTGGGTAGTTCCGTGAGAGTTGGAATTTTCCCTTGGTTTTAGCAGACTTCGTCTATTTGCCCAAATTTTAGGCAGATATACAAGCCCTTGAATTTATTGTACATTTATATTTACAGGTTATTAACCCCCTGAAAAACAGGCCCTTTATGACATTTCCGTGACGAATGGCCCAACACGGTGCACAACTTGTCCGACGCCTACTCAACCCCAAGCACATCTGGTGTCTGCCAGCCAAGGTGTTGGCCACCATCAACAGCGATCATTTGCCCCGTCACAGCAGGTGCATCCAAGAAATATCCAAGCGCCGCCGTGATGTCGGCAGGATGCGCCCCACGGCCCAATATTGTGGCCGCACGTTGCGCGCTAAAGTGATCTTCGCTCTGGCGGTGTCCACGCAGCGTGGGGCCCGGACCAATCCCGTTCACCCGGATATCAGGTGCAAGCGCCTGTGCCGTGGTTTGGGTCATCGCCCAAAGACCCATTTTGGCAATTGTATAAGTCATGAATTCCGGCGTCAGCTTGTGCACCCGCTGATCAAGCATATTCACGACCAAGGCTTGTGCAATCGGTTCGCCATTTTCATCAGGTATCGCTTGCGGCGCTTGCGCCGCAAAACACTGTGTCAAAACAAATGGTGCGCGCAGGTTTGATCCCAAATGTCGATCCCAGCTTTCACGGGTGGCAGAGACCACATTATCATATTCGAATACCGACGCATTGTTGACCAAACAGGTCAACGTCCCGCCCAGCGCATCCACTGCACGCCCGACCAAGGCTTGGGCCGCATCCTCATCCAGCAAATCCGCCTGCAAGGCGACAGCGTTGCGCCCCATTGCCTGCAACTGGGCCACGGTATCCGCAGCCCCAGTTTCTGACCCTGCATAATGCACCGCAACGTCATAACCGCGCTTCCCCAAGTAAAGCGCCATCGCCTGACCGAGCCGCGCACCCGCGCCTGTTACTAACGCCTTCATGGGTGGCCTTTTTGACATTGGCATGGGCCTTTACCGATCCGATAACGCTGGCAGTTGGGGCATTTGGCGTCAGACAGTTTTTGTTGCCCCGGAAACCGCCATTTCCCAAAGATGCCAAGCACGCCCATAAAGGCCAGAAATAAGAAGATGCCTTTGATGATCACAGGCCAAACCTCGCGAATGCGGCGCGTTCTTCGATACTGCCAACCGCGTCACCAGCCATTTGCGCACCAAAGCGCGACAACATCGATTTGCGTTGACCATAGTGCCGGAACCGCACCTTATCGCCAAACCGCTGCTTCATCACTGGCGCAAGATGCCCGATCCCATCGACAAGGCCTTCATCAACCCCCCTTTGGCCGATATAGACCTCGCCCGTGAACAAATCGGGGTTGTCCGACAGTTTCGACCCTCGACGCGCCTTTACATAGGCGATGAATGTCGCGTGCAGATCATCCAGCCAACTTTTTAGTTTCTTCACGTCAGCGGGTTTTTCAGGCTTAAACGGGTCCATCATTGACTTGGATTTCCCGGCCGTGTGCACCCGGCGTTCCACCCCGTAATTCGCAATCGCCTCATGCGCGCCAAAACCTGCGCTGATCACCCCGATTGAGCCTGTCATCGAACATGTATCAACGAAAACCTCATCCGCCGCACAAGCCAGCCAATAGCCACCGGATGCCGCGACGTCTTCGACAAATGCGAATACCGGGGTTTTCTTTTCATCCGCCAGCCGCCTGATACGCGCTGCGATCAGCGACGATTGCACTGGCGACCCACCGGGGCAGTTAATCTCAAGCGCGACGGCAGCAGGTTTGCCTTTGCGAAAGGCTTTTTCGATCACCGGGGCCAAGCTTGGGTTATCCAGCCCGCGACCACTATTACTGATGGCGCCTTGTAGCCGGACCACGGCAACAAAGGGCGGGGATTTTATAAAAGGGATATAGCGTTTCATTGTATGACCTTAGGCTGATTGGGGATTTTCACAAAGCTTATTGACGAATGCGCCAACCCGTGCGGAAAATCCAACCAATCACGGCAAGACACCCACTGGTGAACAAAGCAATCGCTGCGAGCGAAATACCGATACTGACATCGGCTGTGCCAAAGAACGCCCAGCGGAAACCAGAGATCAGATAGACAACCGGATTGAACATCGCGATAGTCTGCCAAATACCCGGCAACATCGAGATCGAATAGAACGATCCCCCCAGAAACACGAGCGGCGTGATGACCAGCAGCGGGATCAATTGCAGCTGTTCAAAGTTTCCAGCCCAAATTCCGATGATAAACCCCAACAGTGCAAAGCTTAGACAGGTCATGACCAGAAATGCGATCATCGCCATAGGATGGGCGATGTGTAGGTCAACAAAGAAAAACGCCGTGATCAAGATGATCACCCCGATGAACATCGCCTTGGTTGCAGCGGCCCCAACGTAGCCCAGCACAATTTCAAAGAAATTCACCGGTGCTGATAAAAGTTCATAAATCGTGCCTGTGAATTTGGGGAAATATATCCCAAAGCTCGCGTTCGCGGTGGCCTGTGTCATCACTGACAACATGATCAACCCCGGCACGATGAACGCGCCATAACTAATCCCTTCGACCTGGTCGATCCGGCTACCAATGGCGGCGCCGAATACGATGAAATATAATGAAGTCGAAATGACAGGCGAAATCAAACTTTGCATGATCGTGCGAAAGAATCGCTTCATCTCTGCGCGGTAAATCGTCTGGACTGCGTAAATGTTCATGTCGTTTCCTTTACGAGCCCGACAAAGATATCTTCGAGACTGCTTTGCTTGGTTTGAAGGTCGGTCATAACCAGCCCAGCGGCGGCCAGATCATTGAGCAACGTGGTGATCCCGGTGCGTTCGCCTGTGGTGTCATAAGTATATGTCAGGCTGATCCCATCTTCGGATCGTTCCAGCGCATAGGCTGACAGTGCGTCAGGGATTTCAGCCACCGGGTCCTTGATCGCGATTTGCAGCTGCTTTTGTCCCATCTGGGCCATGAGATCAGACTTATCTTGCACCAATAGAATTTCACCGCCATTGATAACACCGACACGGTCGGCGATGGCTTCGGCCTCTTCTATATAATGTGTGGTCAGAATGATCGTGACGCCGTCAGCCTTTAGGCCTGCTACGATATCCCACATATCTTTGCGCAGTTCGACATCAACACCAGCGGTGGGTTCATCCAAAAATAGCACACGTGGTTCATGGGACAGCGCCTTGGCGATCAGAACCCGGCGTTTCATGCCACCCGAAAGCGCCATAATCTTGCTGTCCTTTTTGTCGCCAAGTGACAGCTGTTCCAGAATGCGGTTGATATAGGCGTCATTGCGCGGCTTCCCAAAAAGCCCACGCGAAAAGCTGACCGAATTGAAAACTGTTTCAAAGGGTTCTAGGTTGATCTCTTGTGGGACAAGTCCGATCAAATCGCGGGTCGCACGGTAATCGGTCATCGTATCGAACCCACCGACGGTGACCGTACCCGCCGTCGGGACAGTAATACCACATACTGTCGAGATCAGCGTGGTTTTGCCCGCCCCATTCGGGCCAAGAAGTGCAAGGATTTCACCCTGTTCAATTTCAAGGTTCACGCCTTTTAGCGCCGTGAACCCGCCCGGATAGGCTTTGCGCAAATTTTGGATGGAAATGATGGAAGACATGAAGCGCCCTTTATTGGATTCATGGAACTTAACGTGAACGCGTGCAAAGAGAAAGGCCGAGCAGGGTTTGGCGCTCAGCAAGGTGTTGTCGCTAGGTAGTCATGATCTTCGCGACATCAAGCATCCGACATGAAAAACCCCATTCATTGTCATACCAGCCAAATACGCGGACCAACCCACCTGCTGTCACGCGGGTTTCGGGCAGTGACACGATCAGACTTTCAGGGCGCGCGCGTAAATCAGATGACACCAGCGGTTTGTCGGTGTGCCCAATTACCCCCGTCTGGGACCGCAGGCGATCATGCACATCTTCAAGCGACACTTGTTTATCCAGCGTCACGGTCAAATCCACCGCGGACACCGATGCCACAGGCACGCGGACGGCAGCCGCCTCAATCCGGCCAGCAATGTCAGGCAGCACTTCGTTCAGCAATCGCTGCGCCGACGTCGTTGTGGGCACCATCGATAACCCGGCCGCCCGGCTGCGCAACATGTCTCCGCGTGGGGCATCAATGGTTGGCTGGCTGCCAGTGTAGCAATGGATCGTCGTCATCCAACCCGTTTGCAGGCCCCAAGTATCATCCAATAGCCGCACCAAAGGCGCAAGCGCATTGGTCGTGCAAGATGCGTTTGACACGATTTTCTGATCCGCCAGCAGATAGTCGTTTGCGCCCAGCACCATGGTCAATTCCGCCGCACCTGACGGCCCTGAGATCAAAACACGGCCCGCGCCCGCTTGCAGACCGCGGTTCGCATTCTCTGGACTGTCTGCTTTGCCAGTGCACTCTAGCAGAATATCCACATCAAAAAGATCCAAGTTGCTGACGTCATCCGTGCGATGCAGGGGAATCGACCGACCGTCCAGCACCAAGGCGCCACTCACAAATTCGGCTTGACCCGGATAGGGGCCAAAGACACTGTCATACGCAAACAAATGCGCGCAAAGATCTCCCGCCGCGATATCATTGATGCCAACGATCTCAAGGTCAGACCATTTTTCAGTGGCCCAAGCACGCAACAACGTGCGGCCAATTCGTCCAAATCCATTGATAAAAATACGTGCCATCTAACTGCCCCCGGAATGGTGGTGTGATCGTGCACCGTCGCGAATTTGGCGGCAAGAGAGATTCTTAATTGAAGTCGCTTGGCACCCAAGTCCTTGTTAACCAAGATTCAGTGGGTGATTCTCGTAAATACAGCAAAGACATGCGGCAAAGTGACGTTTCGCGGCATCACATTGATAGAAATTCATCACACCTCGAAAGAAATAGATTAATTATTTGGCCACGCCCTAGCGTTCGGCATATTTCTAGACGAAAAGCACTAATCATCAGTGAAAGCAGATAGTATTAGGCGGAAACCCGCTGAGACTAGAACTGCATTTGGCGACAATCTGAGGAATTTCCGAGGATTAAGAATCGATAAACGACAGGTTAGCGTCACTTTTTGGCCTAATTTGAATGAGAAAGACGAGATGAGCCAACGGGATTTCCGTTTGGGCAGTGAAGTTTAAGAGCTGGAAGTAAGATGGCGAAGGCGCAAGAGACAGAAACCATGGACGAAAAAGACAGCTTTGTGGACGAGCTAAAGCCGGGCACAAAGCTGATGCACGGCCAATACACGATCGAAAGCTTCCTAAACGCTGGTGGCTTTGGGATCACGTATCTCGCAAAGGATAGTCTTGATCGTAAGATCGTGATTAAAGAATGTTTCCCTGGCGCGTTCTGCCGCCGGAGCCGTTATGTTGTGCAGGCCCGTTCGCGCGCCCACCAAAACGAATTGAAATCTATCGTTCGCCTTTTCGTCCAAGAGGCCCGTAGCCTAGCAAAGCTGGACCACCCGAATATCGTCGGTGTGCACCAAGTCTTTGAAGACAACGACACCGCCTATATGGCGCTTGACTTCGTTGAGGGCCGCGACCTGCTGGATACGATTGAGGATTCCAATAGCAATCTTACACCAGCACAAATCAAGGTGATCTTGAAAGAAGTGCTGAGCGCTGTGGGCTTTATCCACGAGCAAGGCATTTTGCACCGCGATATCTCGCCAGACAATATCTTGATCAACCAGACATTCCACCCTGTCTTGATCGACTTTGGTGCGGCGCGCGAAGAAGCCACAAAGCAAAGCCGCGTTTTATCTGCATTGCGCGTGGTCAAAGACGGCTACTCGCCACAAGAATTCTATATCGCGGGATCCGAGCAGAGCCCAAGCAGTGACCTTTATGCTTTGGCCGCGACTTTCTATCACCTGATCAACAACGATGTCCCACC
This sequence comes from Loktanella sp. D2R18, assembly GCF_003318235.1. Classification (GTDB taxonomy): domain Bacteria; phylum Pseudomonadota; class Alphaproteobacteria; order Rhodobacterales; family Rhodobacteraceae; genus Yoonia. The sequence goes on from NZ_QOCG01000019.1 coordinate 153,687, forward strand.
AAATAGCCAAGCGCGGCTTGCCGCAATCGCTTCTGGTGACACCGATCCATATGTGAAGCTGGCCGGTCGGTTCCCCGACTACGAAGACAGTTTCCTTGGAGCACTGGACCAAGCGCTGGCCGTTTTGCCGAAAGACCGCATTCAGTCCGCTGAAGACTGGCTGCAGATCATCGACGGCAAACAAGGCAATGTGACACCGCTTAACGCAGCCGCAACCGCAGCACCCGTTGCTGAAGCCGCACCTGCAGCAAAATCCAAGCTGCCTATTTTGCTTGGTTCTGCGGCTGTTGTCGCGATCCTCGCAGGGGTTGGTGTTATGACCATGACAGGTGGCGATGACGCCCCTGTGCCAGAACAAGAAACCGCCGTTGCAACACCAGACCCTGTCGTGGAAACCCCCGCCCCCGTGGTCGAAGCAGCGCCTGAAGTCGAAACGCCTGCGCCTGAAGTTGTTGATGCGCCCCCAGAGGTCACACCGCCAGTTACAGAGACTGTGCCAGAACCGGCACCCGTTGTCGTCGAAGATGAGCCCGCAGTTGTCGCGCCTGTTATCGTCGACGGTCCCGTTATCGTTGATACACCTGTTCTGCGCCCGGCAGCACGTCCAGAAAGCGTTGAACTTGCCGCACAACCAGAGCCGCTTCCAGAGCCAGTTGCAACACCGCAACCAACGGCGACAGACCCCGAAGCCAGCACCGAATTCGCAGAGCAAACGGGCACACGCCCTGTTGGCGAAAGCGAGATCGCAGATGTCGCGCTTCCAGATACACCCGAAGCAGTCGACACTATTGGTGCCGGTTTGGATGGTGCAATTGACGCTGTTGTACCTGGCAACGAATTGCAGCCGAGCTATGTGAGTTCCGAATGGACAGTTGGTCTGCCGTTTGGCGCTACAGACGATACATCAAACGTAATCTCCCAAGTCGGCCTTATTTCTCCTCTCTGGGTCGAACCAGGTTTAGAAATCACCAGCGTCAATGGCGTTGAAGTAGATGCCATCGCGGGCATTCCAGCTGCGCTGCGCGCCTCGATGGACGGTCAAGAGGTTCCTGGCACGATCAGCGCAACCTTTGGAACCATCAATGCCGATGGTGTCGCCGCAGAACATGATTGGAACCTTCCCGTATCGCAAGAGTTGGTCTTGTCCAACGGGGTAAGTTTTAAGTCTGTCTTCGCTGATGATGCGTGGCGCACTACGGTAGCAGACATGCCAACCGACCTTGCTGGCGGCTTACAAGCTGGCGATGTTGTGGTCTCTTATATCCCAACTGCTGAGACCCTTACTGAACGTGAAACACTCACAAATATCTTTAACCGAGAGCTAGAAAGCGACGTCGAACAATTCATGTTTGCAGTCCAACGCGATGGCAGCATGTGGGTTGCCTCGCTTATCTATACTGGCCCTGAAGACTAATATTGGAAGGTAGATGAAATGAAATTTCTTCGTAATCTCATTGGCAAAAAGCGGCGCGATGACACCTCCCGCCGCCCTGCTGGCGTCGATCCGCTTGAGCAATCATACCAAGACACCGTAGGATCCATCGGCGCGGGGGAAGCTGTTGAACCAGCAGTGACAGACATCCTGTCTTCGGTAAATACCAAGGTTGCAGCACCTAAGGCCGAAGCAACAAATATTTGGGATGTTGAAGACGACAGCGCGTCAAATGCCCTGCCCGAAACGGCACCCGATTTGCCTACGCCAGCACCGGTCGAAGCATCCGCAGCCGCATCGCGCTCACCAGCGCGTGCCCGCCGGACCAAAACACGCCTGATTGGCTTTGAAAAATCAGATGGTGATGTTGTTGGCATTTTTGATGACGCACCAACACCTGAGGCGCCAAAGGCAGTCCCAGCGTTGCGCGCGAAATTTCCAGTGGGTTGGGTTGTGATCGCTTCCGGTCCTGGTCGCGGCGAGTGTTTTTCGCTATCGCCTGGCATGTCCCAAATTGGGCGTGGCGACGACCAAGCTGTGAAACTTGATTTTGGAGATAACTCCATTTCGCGTAGCAACCATGCCGCAATCGTGTTTGATGAAGAAACCAGCGAGTTCATTCTTGGGCATGGCGGAAAATCAAACATTGTTCGCTTGAACGATAAACCACTTATTAGTAACGAAACGCTTAATTCCGGCGATGTTATTCGCCTGGGTGAAACTGTGCTTCGCTTTGTTAGCCTGTGTGACAAGACATTCAACTGGACTGACGGCGCATCTGGGGAGGATGAAGATGTGGCGATCGCCTGAACCACGCTTTGACGTCGCATCTGCGATCGTCCAAGGCGGCCGTGATTACCAAGAGGACGCAATTGTTAGTGATTTCCCATTTGGGGCGGACACTGGCGTTGTCGTTCTGGCTGATGGTATGGGCGGCCATGCTGCTGGCGACGTCGCCAGTAAAATCGTAGTGACCGAAGTTTTTAGTGAGCTTAAGTTTCAAAGCGCCAATTTCACCGATTTTGAAAGTGAAATCCCGCAGTATTTGACATCTGCTGCCGTGAACGCAAACAACGTTGTGCGTAATCACGTAAAAGCGAACCCTGACACACGCGGCATGGGTGCGACGCTCGTCTCTTTGGTTCTGATCGAAAACCGGATGTTCTGGATGTCGATCGGGGATTCGCCGCTTTATCACATGCGCGCGGGCAAGATTAAGCAGCTCAACGAAGACCATTCGATGGCACCACAGATCGATTTTATGGTGCAATCGGGTCTTTTGGATGCGGAAGCTGGCAAAAACCACCCGGATCGCAATTGCTTGACCTCGGTCATCCTTGGCGACCGTGTGGCAAAGTCTGATTGCCCCAAGAAGCCGTTCGAACTTCAGGTTGGGGATATTGTTGTCGTCTCAAGCGATGGACTCCAATATCTTGAAGAGGCGCATATTCAGAAGATTTTGCACCGCTATCGCCGCCGAAAAAGCGCCGAGATTGCGGGCTACCTTTTGGAAGCCATCGAAACCCTGGCTGACCCAGATCAAGACAACGTGTCATTCGCGGTTATCAAGCTGAACCACAACAAGCCGGTCATCCGCGCGATCCGTGCGAAACCGGTTGGTCACATTGAAACCCACGCGTCCTCTATTACCCGCGTCGTTACCGAAGCGCCTAAGGCAGATCCGGAAAATGCGGAACCTGAGGTAGAGGATTCAGCGCCAGAGAGCCTCACGGACCCTGCCCCTGTAGAGGCGGCGAAGGAACCCAAAGACTCAAAACCGGTCATCAAAGAGGTGAAGCCAATCGCGAAACTTGATGATACAAGCACACAGGAGGTTGAAGAGGCTGCGCCTCAGGCTAAACTAGCCGCCGGAGGCAAATAATGTCGAATCAATCTCTCGCGATACGCGTACACGAAGAATTAAAGCAGGCCGTCACTAGCGGCCTGCTACCTGACGCCGCCCATAAGCGCGCAATGCAGCTTGCTGGCCGCCTTGATCAACCCGTGCGCATTGCGCTCTTGGGAATGGAGGGCGCCGGAAAATCGCGGATACTTAACCTGCTTGTCGGCAGCAAGGTCATTCCCGAAAGCGTCAATTTGCCAACTGTTCAGTTGACGCATGGCGACACGACCCAAGCCATCTGCACGCTAGACGACGGCACCAAGAAGACGCTCGACCATTTTGGCGAAAAAACGACGTTTGAAACGGTCGATATTTTGAAAATTATCGCGACTAAGCCAACTTTCGTTGAGCTGCGAATCCCTCTACCCGCGTTGAAGAAGATTTCGGTGCTGGATGTCGCATCGACCAATGAACCTGAAGCGCTCAGTGCGGCTTGCCAATGGGCCGCCAAGCGTTGTGACGTCGCAATGTGGTGCACAAAAGGGTACGTCCCCGCGGAACAGGCGATTTGGGCGCAAATGCCTGATCTGATCAAAGATCACGCATTTTTGATGCTCACCCATGCGGATCAAATTGCCGCAGCAGGCAAGTTGGACATTGCAATCGCGGCCGTGCGCAAAGCCGCTAGCGATGAGTTTAACCACGTATTGCCCATTGCAACGCTTGACGCGCTTGCCTCTCGCGGGGTCGATGGAACCGTCGACAAAGAAAAAATGCGCAGTAGCGGCGGAACGGCGCTTATTGGTGCAGTACTTAAACAGGTCGATCAAGGGCGGCAGGCTTTTGTCGATCTGGGCGACATTTTGTTGCATCAAAACGCCGATGCTCTAGCAGGAAATGAAAAAGTTGTTCTAAATCAACAAGATGAATACGGCTCACCAACAGACTTGGGCACAAGCCACACTGTTGAGCTCTCAGTCGTGCATAGCGCAACTGTTTCACTAGGGGAAACAAAAGAATCAGCCGCAGTTGTAAGACTTCAGCCAGAAACGCGTAGCGCCTATGGAACTGCGCTTGCCTATATCGCTGAACAAAGCCAAGCAATTTCTCAGGTCATGGCAAATGCAGACGATGGCACACCCGCCGAAATCATCGCGCGCGCTTCTGAGAACGTGCAGTGGATTTGCGATTACCTGAATGAGAATGGTGACGATTCTGACCAAGCACTTATACGCGCACGGGATACGGCGTTTGACGCTGCGGACCTCGTGCAGCTCATGCAGATGGAAAAAAATGACGGTGCCGCGGTCGAAGCGCTAAGCCTATTGTTGCAAATCAAGCACGAGTTACAGGCCGATTTAGCAGCGTAACGTCGCGCAACACTTGTCAAAGTGTTAATATAAGTGCCTTATCCAGCCTGCACTACTCTGTTTCCATTATCGCAATAAACCAGTGATAACCTCGTGATTTGGCGAAGAGGGTATCAACTGATATGGGTGGTGGCCAAGACGACTATTGAGGACAAACGAGAATGAAGATGGAAGAGCTGACAAAAGGGGATGGTTACAAAGTCCCGGCAGCGCACCACCCTTTCATGCGACTTGGGCTAGAAAAACTCGAAGAGTTTCATGACGAAATTGTTGACCTAGAGGCGACGCTGGCAGACGTTGTCAAACTGGGCGGACCTGACGCTGAAAAGAAATCAACACGGCTTATCAAGCAGTTACGCGCGTTTGAGCCAAGCATCACGATGATTGGTCAGATCAAATCCGGTAAAACATCACTGGTGAACGCCATGGTTGGCCGCCCTAATTTGCTACCCGCTGATGTGAACCCGTGGACGTCCGTTGTCACCTCTTTGCACCTGAATACTCCGCTCGCCAATGATGCACCAACTGCGTCATTCCAGTTTTTTAGCCAAGGCGAATGGGATCATTTGGTCGAAAACGGCGGCCGAATCGGTGAGCTATCAAGCCGCGCCGGCGCGGATGAAGAGCTTGAAAAGGTCCGCGAACAAATCACTGAGATGCGCGACAAGACCAAAGCCCGCCTTGGGCGGAAGTTCGAATTGCTGCTTGGTCAAAAGCACAGCTATGCCGATCTGACCGATGACCTTGTCCAGCGCTATGTCTGCATGGGCGACGATTTCGAAGATATGGACGAAGAAGACCAGCAAGGTCGGTTCGCGGACATCACGAAATCCGCTGATCTGTATCTTGAAGCGAAATCGATTCCAATGCCGCTGTGTGTCCGCGACACCCCCGGCGTGAACGATACATTTATGATGCGTGAACAAATCACCATCAACGCGCTACGTGAAAGCCGGATTTGTGTTGTCGTGCTGTCTGCGCACCAAGCGCTAAGTTCAATGGACATGGGGCTGATCCGCCTCATCGCAAACGTAAAATCCCGCGAAGTGATCATTTTCGTGAACCGGATTGACGAATTGTCGAATCCCGCCGAACAGGTTCCCGAAATTCGCGACAGCATTTTGCAAACACTCAAAGACAATAATGGCCCCGAAAACCCAGAACTGATTTTCGGCAGTGCTTATTGGGCGAACATTGCCTTGGGCGAAACGCTTGATGACATCGTCGCCGAAAGTGCCGAAGCCATGTTCAACTGGGCCGAGGCTTCGCTTAGCGCGGAAACTGCTGGCATGGAGATCAACGAACTGGTCTGGCATCTGTCGGGTGTGCCCCAGCTATATCGCGCCCTGTCCGACCGTATTGCCGAAGGGCCCGGTGCCGAAATCCTTGCAGCCTCGCGCAAACGGGCACTGAACCTTGTTGGCGGTGTGCGCGCTTCCTCTGCCATGGTTTCAATGCGTCTTGATGGCGATTCCTTTGATGTCATGCCACACGATCAGCTCGTCGCGCATTTGGACAAGCTTGAAGCCGACAATCAAAAATTTCTCAACGACCGGATGGATATTGTGTTCCAGCAATTTTCATCCCGGATCGACCAATCGCACAAACGGTTCTTGGACCGTGCGCTTGAATCGCTGCTTCAGCATCTAGAAAAAAAAGGTGAACAAGAGGTTTGGCAGTATAGCCCTGATGGGCTGCGGATGCTTTTGCGCACCAGCTATCAAGTTATGCGCCGCAACGTGTCGTCCACCTGCGATCAGGTCTTTGCGGCCGCCTCAGCTGATTTGGCTGAAACTTATCGCAATGCCTTTGGTGTTGCGGTCGATAACTTTTCGATCACACCGCCAGCCGCGCCTGAAATTCCGGCCCCTGTGCAGCTAGGCCAGACCATCGCACTAGATCTGCAAACGTCATGGTGGAAAGGCTGGTGGAGCCGTCGCAAAGGGTATCGCGCATTTGCCAGTGGGTTCTACGACCTGATCGAAGCAGAAACAGCCCCAATTGTTGATGAACTCAAGGTCCGTCAAGCCGAAGAAATCCGTGATTTGGCAGAGGCCGAGCTTCGTGATTTTCTTTCGGAACAGCGTGGCTTCCTCACAGATATCAGCGAGAAATCGAACCTGAACCAAGATGATCTTAAAGATATCTTTGGTATTACGGCGCAGCAAGAACGCGAAGAAATCTTTGATTACATTTTTGAAGAATTGAGCGATAGCACGGCTGAACCAACCGGGGGGGACGCCTGATGACCGAGCAAACGCCAAAACGCAAACCGCGCATCGCCCTGATGGGCGAATTTTCGGCGGGTAAAAGCACCTTGTCGAACCTCTTGATGGGCGCGCGCCCCCTGCCTGAAAAGGTCACCGCGACCCGGCTATCGCCAGTTTGGATGACCTATGGTGATGGCGCTCCCTACCGCGTTGATGTGGATGGCAGCACTGAGCCTGTGTCGCTTGATCATCTCGAAGGGATCCCTGTCGAGGAAACCATGTGCATTCGGCTGGAACTGGAATGTGATATTTTAGACGCCTGTGATTTGATCGACTTTCCCGGCATTTCCGATCCGAACATGTCGTCTGACGTGTGGGAACGCATGTTGCCCGAAGTGGACGCTGTCATTTGGCTCACGCATGCCACCCAGGCATGGCGGCAATCTGAAGCCTCTGTTTGGGATGCGATGCCGGAAGCTGTACGCGCGAACTCGATTCTGCTGATCACACGTTTTGACAAGTTGACGACAGAAAAAGACCGCCTGCGCGTGTTTAAACGTGTCCGCCGTGAAACCGCCGGACAATTTGCCGCAACATTCCCAATCTCGCTTTTGCAAGCGCTGCAGGCGGGTGAGGATTTTGATCTTTGGGATGCCAGCGGCGCCGGTCCATTCGTAGAGCATCTTATTCAAACTATCGATACGCTTAGCAAGCTTGCTGCCCGGTCCGAACAGCCGCTTTATAACATTCCTGATGGAACGGCAGTCCCGGAACTAAAGGTAGCGGCCGTGATACCGCGCCGCGTCGATCGCCCGTTGAATAAGGACGCGCCCAAACGTGAACGCCCCAAAGCTGCGCCCGCAGGGACGGGCCCGGCAGTACCGGGCGCTGCGACTTCTTAATAGGTTAACGTGTTTAGGATAGGCTTTCACACGGCGTGCAGATGTCGTAGTCAGCTTGATAGAAACATAAATTCAACGGACCAGCATTCATGGTTGTCGACGATCTAGACGCACTGCAAGAAAAATTCGCGGTCTGTGACACAATCGCATTTGCCGATTTGTCGACTCAGATGATTCTTGTGACAAACTCAGCGACGTCATTGCCGCGCGAAGGGTTAGATAACCTTTGCGCTGAAGCGGCGCTGACGATGGGGACTAAGCGGCGGCAGTTTTTGGGTACAGAACCCAGCTCTAGCGCTGTTGTCGCAAGTCGCGGACAAGTGCGCCTATTCTTGCGCGCCAAAGCTGAACCCAATGATATCTTGTGCTGCGTCAGCGCAGACGAACTGGATATCAACGCATTTCTAGCCGAAGCCCAGCCGCTTCTTGAAAAGCTGAGCACTGGCGGATGATTATGCAAAACCTCCTAACGAACAAAGGCCGCAACCGTGAGTGACACATCGATAATCACCAACAAGTTGGCCGCGCTTTTGTCCGACGATGATGTCTACGTAGCAGGCGCCCGTGTCATCGTGCAGGGTGGATCCCCCGCGCCTTTGGCTGCCGTACTGACCGAAATTGACGCGACCGTTTTGGAGCGCACATTGGTGTTCAGCATCGATGATGTGAATGTTAGTATGATCGTCGCGGGTCGCCGTTTGCGCGGATTTACAGATGTTTCTGGGAACCTCCCCGAAGCGGCGAACGTGATCGGCAAAGTGTTGTCACGCGATGATGCAGAAACACTGCAAGCAGCTGGCGACCTGATGCTGTTACTTTGCGCCTCTGCAAACCGCGTGACGGTACGCAGCCTGCCAGCAACCCCATTTGGGACCGGTGCAGATGCAGGATTGTCCGCCAGCGGGCTTGCGACCCTATGGCACATTAACCTTGACGATAAACCTGCTGCATTCATTGAACGTTACCTGTCTGCAAACGCTGCAGATTTAAGCGCATATATCTATGTATCAAATGGCGACGTGGTTAAGACCGTTGGCGATGTCGCCACGCTTGACGCGCTCTGGAGCACGCAGGTCACCGAATTTCGCAAACGTCACCGCGCCCTTCTTCCTAAGCAAGATGGACCACGTCTGACCTGTCTCGATGAACCGATGGGTGAAGGCAGCACAGTTGCGATCGCCATTGACGGCAATGATGTTGGGCTGTTTAGCTACAAACGCAGCCAAATGCCCCGGCTTGTGTCCGCATGGACCGCATCTCTGGGCTGATTAAATTTCAGCCACTCAACCTATAGAAAATCCCGTTTAACGTCCCCCATATGGATGGGCGCTTTTGACTAGTCTGTGATGCCACATAGGCAATACAGAAGTTGCTCAATTTTCAGGCTGGTGCAGGAATTATGATGAATAATATGGCAGTCACCTAAAAAAGCAGCACGTGTACCTACTGTCACGGGGACTCTAGCGTCATCACATCATACTCACATGACGTCGGTAATAAGACATTAATCGTCGCACTGTGGGTCTTCCTGGCAGAAATCCCCCACCGCGCGACTACAACAACATTGTTGTGGATGCCGTGTAGCATTTGGCCTTGGCTATGTGAACGGCAGACCACAATAACGAAACGGGGAATTTGTTTCGATGACATATAAAAAGACACTTGGTGCATCTGCTCTGGCCGCATTGCTGGCCAGCACATCCATTGCCGCCGCAGATTGCGACGAGCCAATCAAAGTTGGCGTTCTACACTCACTGTCCGGCTCTATGGCCATTTCTGAAACCACGCTTAAAGATGCGATGCTGATGCTGATCGAACAGCAAAACGCCGCCGGCGGCCTACTTGGCTGTGAAATCGAAGCTGTCGTCGTTGACCCAGCATCTGATTGGCCACTATTTGCAGAAAAAGCACGCGAACTGCTGACAGTATCAGAGGTTGACGTTATCTTTGGTAACTGGACATCAGTTTCACGTAAATCCGTACTTCCTGTGATCGAAGAGCTGAACGGCTTGCTGTTCTACCCAGTACAATACGAAGGCGAAGAATCATCACGCAACGTGTTCTACACTGGTGCGGCTCCGAACCAACAAGCGATCCCAGCGACAGACTACTTCCTCGAAGAGCTTGGCGTCGAAAAATTCGCGCTGTTGGGCACTGACTATGTCTACCCACGGACAACCAACAACATTCTAGAAGCTTACCTGATCGACAACGGCATCGCCGAAGAAGATATCTTCGTGAACTACACACCCTTTGGTCACTCTGACTGGGCCACAATCGTTGCAGATGTTGTCGCATTGGGCGAAGACGGCAAGCAGGTCGGCGTTATCTCTACTATTAACGGCGACGCAAACATCGGTTTCTATAAAGAACTAGCCGCTGCTAGCGTTTCTGCTGACGACATCCCCGTTGTTGCATTCTCAGTTGGTGAAGAAGAGCTATCTGGCTTGGACACATCCAACCTTGTTGGCCACCTGGCTGCTTGGAACTACTTCCAATCTGCTGAAGGCGACGCAAACACTGGCTTCATCGAGGCATGGAAAGCGTTCGCAGGCGAAGAGCGTGTGACAAACGACCCAATGGAAGCCCACTATATCGGTTTCAATATGTGGGTGAACGCAGTTGAGGCCGCAGGCACAACTGACGTCGATGCGGTACGTGACGCAATGTACGGCCAAGAGTTCCCGAACCTGACAGGCGGTACAGCGGTTATGTTGCCAAACCACCACTTGGCAAAACCAGTGCTAATCGGCGAAATTCAAGCTGACGGTCAGTTCGACATCATCAGCCAAACAGCCGAAGTACCGGGCGATGCATGGACAGACTTCCTGCCAGAATCAGCCGTGCTTAAGTCAGATTGGCAAGAACTTGGTTGCGGCATGTACAATGTTGAAACTGAAAGCTGCGTTCAGCTGACTTCGAACTACTAAACCAATCTATCAGGCGCGGGATCGTTTCCGCGCCTGACCTTTATCTAAAATCCGAAAGCCCCCCATGACCCGCGTCTTAATTATGCTCGCCATGCTGTTGGGGTTTTCACCCGCCGCGCAGGCCCAAGATCTTCAAAACCTACTGCAAACACACGCCGAAGAGGTCGCAAGCCCAGGTCGCCGCACTGTCGGCGTTGTACTGGATGATTTGGCAGGCTCGGGTATTCCCCAAGTTGCGACATTTCTCGAACAGTGGCAGGAAAAGAATGTATGGCAGGGCCCCGAAGGTCTGTTCTTTATCGCCACCGAAGATGGTGACACGCTTTCCCTGACAGACATCGATAACGGCACGCAATCTTCCGCCCCCGCCGTAGGTTTCACGCAACTTAAGCCGAATGGCGGTGTTCGCCGCGTGATTGGCACCGCGCTTGTGCAATTTCAGTTGATGGACCCCGATCTGACACGCCGCACCACCGCCGTTGCGTCCATCGCCCGCCGACCAGAGGCGAGCCAGCTTGCCCCGTTGCTTGGGTCAATCGAGGGCGAAAGCGACGCCGCACTTAAGGCCCGCAAAATTCAACTGGCAAATTTCCTTTCTGCAAGCTTTGCGGACGATCCTGCAGACCGCATTTCCGCAATCACGAGCCTGTCTACCGACGTCAGCGTGGAAGCACGCGCCGTCCTTAACCAAATCCTTACCACAAGCACCGGTGTGGCCGCACAGCTTCCCTCTGATGCAAATATCGCCCATGTGCTGACACCCGGCGCTGAGATATCGCTTGATGCCGCCTATGCGCTGCTGATCGACGATGGTCTTGCGACTCCGATCACCACAGCCGAAGAAATCAAATCAGCCCTTGCCGCCAATATCGTTGATGGGCGTGTCGGGGATGTGCCGGTGGTCCAACTGAACACCACGGATAATCGCGCCCGCGCCTATGCCCAGCTTGCCCAAGCAGGCACCGTTCCGGCGCTTGTGACCGCCACTAACCGCGATGCTACCTTGGCGGGTTATGTTTTTTTCGAAACCTATGACGAAGATAACGCCACCATCACAACTGCCGCAAAAACCGCGCTGGCATCTGTTGAAACCCGCGTCGCCGTGGGCCAAGCCGCCGATTTAACCTTGGATGCGCTATCGCTTGCATCGATCTACTTTCTGGCGGCAATTGGGCTGGCGATCACATTTGGGGTCATGGGCGTGATCAACATGGCGCATGGCGAATTCATTATGATGGGCGCCTATACTGGCTACGTCGTGCAATTGTTCGTCCCTAGCTACACCGCGTCGATCATCATCGCGCTGCCGCTGGCCTTTGCTGTCACGTTCGGGGCCGGGGTCGCGATGGAACGGTTGGTGATCCGTCACCTTTACCATCGTCCGCTTGAAACGCTTCTGGCGACATTCGGCATTTCGATTGCACTGCAACAACTGGCCAAGAACATTTTCGGGACACAAGCGCGTCCGCTCACATCACCCGCATGGCTCGACGGCGCGCTGGTGTTCAACGATGTCGTGCAAATCAGCTATATCCGCATCGCGATTTTCGTGCTTGCCGTGATATTCTTGTTCCTGATCCTCTTCGTCCTCAAACGCACCCGGCTTGGGCTTGAGGTCCGCGCGGTCACCCAAAACCCCGGTATGGCCGCATCGATGGGGATCAACCCCGACCGGATCAACATGCTGACCTTTGGGCTTGGCTCTGGGATCGCGGGGATCGCAGGTGTTGCGATCGGGCTTTATGCCAAGGTCACGTCAGAAATGGGTGCCGATTATATCGTGCAATCCTTCATGACCGTGGTTGTGGGCGGGGTTGGTAATGTCTGGGGCACGCTTGCGGGCGCGTCTCTGATTGGTTTCCTGCAAAAAGGGATCGAATGGTTAAACCCGTCGAACACGCTCGCGGCGCAGACCTATATGATCCTCTTCATCATTCTCTTTATTCAGTTCCGGCCCAAAGGCATTGTCGCCCTCAAAGGCCGGGCGGCCGCGGATTAATCCAATGACAAACAGTTTTCTTATGCGCAACCCATCGACACTTTGGTTCTTGCTCGGGCTCAGCTTGTTCACCATCGTCGTCACTGCACTGTCCGATGCGGGCGTCGGTGTAATGTCGACTTCTTTTGTCAAGACATTGGGCAAGACACTGTGTCTGTGCCTGATTGCTGTCGCGATGGACGTGGTTTGGGGATATTGCGGCATCCTCAGCCTTGGGCATTTCGCCTTTTTCGGGATCGGCGGCTACGCTGTTGGCATGTGGCTGATGTATGCGCGCACCGAAGGCATCGTGCTCGATAGTTTCGCGTCACAGACGATCCCGCCAACGCCGCAAGAAGTGACAGATGCCATTGGCAACCAAATCTTTGGCGTTGTCGGTAGCTCTGAATTTCCGATGATTTGGGCGTTTTCCGACAGCTTGATCTTGCAACTGTTACTCGTCGTTCTGGTGCCCGGCGTGCTCGCGCTCCTATTTGGCTGGCTGGCGTTCCGCAGCCGGGTCACAGGTGTTTACTTGTCGATCCTAACCCAAGCGATGACCCTCGCGCTTGCGCTTTATCTGTTTCAAAATGACAGCGGGCTGCGCGGCAATAACGGGCTGTCGGGCTTGCAAAACATTCCGGGCTTTGAAGACACACCGCAATCCACAATTTCGCTCGCATTCTTTTATGCCTCGGCGCTGGCTGTTGGATTGGGCTACGTGCTGTTTGCGTGGATCACATCGGGCAAAATGGGCAGCGTAATCAAAGCGATCCGCGATAATGAATCGCGCGTGCGTTTCTTGGGTTACCATGTCGAAAGCTACAAACTGTTCGTCTTTACAATTACAGCCGTTGTCGCAGCCATCGCAGGCGCACTTTATTACCCGCAGGCGGGCATTATTAACCCTGCAGAAATCGCGCCCATTGCGTCGATTTATCTCGCGGTTTGGGTGGCCATCGGTGGACGCGGCCGCCTGTACGGCGCGGTGATTGGGGCGGCATTTGTGTCGCTACTGTCTAGCTGGTTCACAGGCGGCGGCGCCCCTGCGATCCCGCTTGGGTTCTACACCATCCAGTGGACCGACTGGTGGCTTGTTTTGCTTGGCCTCTCATTCGTTGCGGTCACACTTTACGCACCCAAAGGCATCGGCGGGCTGTTTGATTATCTGGTAAGGAAACCATCATGAGCACCCTTCTCGAAGTCGATGGCGTCTCTGTCAGCTTTGATGGCTTTCGCGCGATCAATAATCTATCCATTCAAATCGGCGAGCCTGAATTGCGCGCGGTCATCGGCCCCAATGGGGCTGGCAAAACCACGTTTATGGACATCATCACGGGCAAAACCAAACCCGACGAAGGCCGCATTACATGGGGGGATCGGAACATTTCCCTTCTTGGCATGTCGGAAAGCGAAATCGCAATGGAAGGCATCGGTCGCAAGTTCCAGAAACCCACCGTATTCGAAGACCAGACCGTGCGTGAAAATCTTGCCATGGCACTGCGCAATCCACGCGGGCCGTTTGCAGTGCTTTTCTACAAAAAGACGCGCGAAGGTGCCGCAAGGATCGAAGAAATCGCTGATGAAATCGGCCTGTCCGATAGTCTTACCCGCAAGTCAGGCGAACTTAGCCACGGGCAAAAACAATGGCTCGAGATTGGGATGCTGCTGGCGCAAGATCCGCGACTGTTGCTCGTTGATGAACCCGCTGCGGGCATGACCACAGCAGAACGCGAATTGACAACTGATCTGCTGAAACGCGCGGCCGAAACACGCGCCGTTGTCGTTGTCGAGCATGACATGGAATTCGTGCGCCGCCTCGATTGCAAGGTCACCGTGCTGCACGAAGGCTCTGTCTTGGCCGAAGGATCATTGGACCACGTCACCGCCGACCAAACAGTGATCGACGTATATTTGGGGCGTTCATAATGCTTAATGTTCAAGACCTAACCCTGCACTATGGTCAAAGCCAAATTCTCAACGGGATTACGCTCAATGCGCCGGTGGGGGAAGTGACCGCCGTGATGGGTACCAATGGCGTTGGCAAAACCAGCCTGCTAAAGGCCATTTCTGGACGCCACCCCTATACGAACGGCACCTTAGCTGTGGGTGATCAGACATTAAGCCACCCGTCCGCCTTTGCAGCGGCACGTGCGGGCATTGCCTATGTTCCACAAGGCCGCGAAATTTTTCCGCTGATGTCGGTGCTCGAAAACCTCGAAACTGCCTTCGCTTGCCTCCCCAAAGAAGACCGCCACATCCCAGACGAGATTTTCCAACTTTTTCCAGTCTTGTTAGATATGAAAGCCCGTCGCGGCGGCGACCTATCCGGCGGGCAACAGCAACAGTTGGCCATCGCCCGCGCCCTGATCACACGGCCAAAGATTTTGCTGCTGGATGAACCGACCGAAGGCATTCAGCCCAATATCATTCAACAAATTGGCCGCACAATCGATCTGCTGCGCGAACAAGGCAACATGGCTATCGTATTGGTCGAACAAAACTTCGACTTCGCCTACGGGCTCGCGGACCGGTTTGTTGTCATGACACGTGGAGAGGTCAAACGCCGCGCAGATAAGGCAGACGTCACGCCCGCGCAGATGCTCGAAGAATTGGCACTTTAGGCTTCGGTCACGTTGTATCGGCTGACATTTTTCGCAGGTCCGAAAATTAGTCGTTTTATTGATGTATTTCATCATTCAGTGGCTTCAATTTGTCGGGCAACGTGTTGTATTTACGCGGTAACAAACCTGACGAAATGACAACCCGATTCCTCCCAAATCCTAAGAGAGATAGCTATGAAAACTGGACAAAAAGTTCCAAACGTCACGTTCAAAACACGCGTGCGCGACGAATCTATTGGCGGTGACAATCCATTCCGCTGGCAAGACAAGACATCGGATGACTACTTTGCAGGGAAACGCGTTGTGCTTTTCTCGCTCCCTGGTGCATTCACACCAACATGTTCCACATTTCAACTTCCCGGATTTGAAAAAGGCATGGCGGAATTCAAAGCCCACGACATCGACGCAATCTATTGCATGTCCGTGAACGATAGCTTTGTCATGAACAAATGGGCGCAGTCGCAAAATCTTGAAAATGTGCAAGTCATCCCGGACGGCTCTGGTGAATTTACGCGCCGCATGGGGATGCTCGTGAACAAAGATAACCTAGGTTTTGGTGCGCGGTCTTGGCGCTATGCAGCCATCGTAAATGATGGTGTTATCGAGGCGTGGTTCGAAGAGCCCGGCATCTGCGACAACCACGCAGAAGACCCATATGGCGTGTCTTCCCCAGAAACACTGCTTAAGCACCTCGCAGCGTAGTTAAAGAAAGATAAGCGCAATCAAGTCCTTGGTTGCGCTTGCTACTTTGGTTCACGCGAATCTAGTATAAACAAAAAGGCCCCCCGCATCGCTGCGAGGGGCCTTTTCTATTCTATCTGACGGGCCTACAGGCCAGTCGAGACGTCAATTGTGTTACCTTCTTCTAGGGTAACATATGCTTTTTTCACATCTTTACGGGCACCAAGTGAGCCGCGGAAGCGCTTCACTTTACCTTTGGTGATCGATGTGTTGACCGCTTTGACCTTCACACCAAACAGGGCTTCTACAGCTTGTTTGATCTGTGGTTTGTTCGATTCAATCGCCACTTCGAAAACAACCGCATTGGCTTCAGAAGCCATTGTTGCTTTTTCCGTGATGATCGGCTTGCGGATCACGTCGTAGTGTTCTGCTTTGGCGTTCATGACAAACGAGCCTCCAGTGCTTCAACACCTGCTTTGGTCAGGACAAGCGTGTCTGACTTCAGGATGTCGTAAACGTTCGCGCCTTGCGACGGCAGAACGTTCAATGTTGAAATGTTCGCAGCTGCTTTTTTGAAGTCAGCGCTGACTTCGGCGCCATCGATGATCAGCGCACGTTTCCAACCCAACGCACCAACCTGTTTGGCCAGCGCAGATGTTTTGGTGTCTGTGACGTTGATGTCGTCGATGATGACCAGCTCGCCTGCAGCCACTTTCGCGGACAGTGCGTGCTTAAGACCCAGCTTGCGGAACTTCTTTGTCAGCTCATGTGCGTGGCTACGTGGGGTTGGCCCCTTGTAAACACCACCAGACCGGAAGATCGGTGCACCACGGGACCCGTGACGTGCGCCACCAGTACCTTTTTGGCGATAGATCTTCTTGGTTGAGTAAGACACTTCAGAACGACCAAGCACATCGTGTGTACCTGCCATTGCTTTGTTACGCTGCCAGCGCACAACGCGGTGCAAGATGTCCTTGCGTGGCTCAAGACCAAAGATCTCGTCGTTCAGTTCGACGGAACCAGCTTTTTTGCCGTCCAATTTGATTGCATCAGCCTTCATTGTTTTCGCCTCCCTCAACTGGAGCATCGGTTTGATCAGCAGCTTTCGCAGCAGAACGCAGAGCAGCCGGGTAAACAACACCTTCAGGAGCCGCTTTTTTGACCGCATCCTTAACAGTCACCCAACCACCTTTGGAGCCAGGAACAGCGCCTTTGACCATGATGATACCACGGTCAGCGTCTGTCTTGATAACTTGCAGGTTCTGAGTGGTGACTTTCGCCGCACCCATGTGACCAGCCATTTTCTTGCCTTTGAAAACCTTACCGGGATCCTGACATTGACCAGTTGAACCGTGCGAACGGTGTGAGATCGAAACACCGTGTGTCGCACGCAAACCACCAAAGTTGTGGCGCTTCATCGCACCAGCAAAACCTTTACCGATAGAAGTACCGCATACGTCAACGTATTGGCCTTCAAGGTAGTGATCAGCGGTGATTTCTTCACCAACAGCGATCAGGTTTTCTTCGGTCACGCGGAACTCAGCAACTTTGCGCTTTGGTTCTACTTTTGCTGCGGCAAAGTGACCGCGCATCGCTTGCGATGTGCGCTTTGCTTTGGCTGCACCGGCACCCAGCTGAACAGCTGTGTAACCGTTGCTGTCAGCAGTACGCTGCGCAACAACTTGCAAGTTTTCGAGAGAAAGAACAGTCACAGGAACCTGCTTGCCGTCTTCCATGAAAAGCCGGGTCATGCCGACTTTCTTTGCGATAAGTCCAGTACGGAGCATATGTTCTACCCCTTATACTGAAATCTGAACGTCAACACCGGCGGCCAGATCGAGCTTCATCAGCGCGTCTACGGTCTGTGGTGTTGGGTCGATGATATCGAGAAGACGCTTGTGCGTACGGATCTCGAACTGATCGCGGGATTTCTTGTCAACGTGTGGACCACGCAAAACAGTGAACTTTTCGATCTTGTTTGGAAGTGGGATCGGACCACGCACAGATGCGCCAGTGCGCTTTGCTGTGCTAACGATTTCTTGCGTGCTTGCATCAAGCACCCGGAAATCAAACGCCTTAAGGCGGATGCGGATGTTTTGGCTGTTCGCCATATTCATCACCCCTAGATTAGGGCCTAGATCGGAGAGGAAGACGCGCGCTCATCGCGCACCTTCATCGCGTCTTTTATCCAACTTAAAAAGGGCACGCAGCGCGCACCCTAATTGGATTTGGGTTCTATAGGGGGAGTCGGGCGGTGTGGCAAGAGAAAGAATTCAACCCATTTTGCGATGAATGAGAAAACGCTGGTACATCGGCTACCACTGTGTCTGATGGGTACATTCGCTTAGGTCCAATATTAGAATGTAAACTCCGCCTTGGTGCAATCAAACCCTGTCGTAGTCACTTCATCATCATCGATCATACCTAGCAGTGTGTCGCTTGTAGGGCCGCATACATCGAATATAAAATCAAAAGAGCATTGTTGCTCCAAAATTCTCATCAAACCGTCTTCGTGCTTACGTGAGGGGTCATAGGGATTCTCCAAGCTTCCCACGAATGCAGGCTGGTTGAACCAAGTTAGTGCGACTAGATAGGTGCCCCCAAGGTCGTCGCCACGAAAGGCATCCCTGCCTCCAACTATCGTTAAAAGGGACTCTCCCGTTAAGTGCTGTTCAAGGTCACCAGCGACTAATCGATCTATGCTTAGAGTAATCTGGGAATCGCTCTGACCGTATGCCCGTTGAGTTTGCATAGTTCCAACAACTACGGCGTCAGCCGTGAAAACGTTGTCCAGATCTAGGGGAACAAACCCCACGCAGGCCACGGCTTGCATAGGAAGCATAGACATCACAGCAATCAAGGCACGTATAGACACGAACGAACTCCGCCTTAAGGATACACCCAATGTATATAGACGGCGCTCGACAGAACAACAAACGCATGTTGTTAGGAGCCACTCTTTTGCCGTGACAACGCTGATGTTAAACAACCAAAAGGCCGCCCGATTTCTG